>CAZKUK010000047.1:0-27822 GCA_964555915.1 uncultured Mycobacterium sp. | reverse complement strand
CCCAGCCCCTCGAAATCGCCCGCATCGATCAGTTCGGCGTAGCGGTAGAGCAGATCGAGCACCGCTGCCCGGTCCTCGGTCACCTCACCTGCCCGGTGACGATCGGCAGACCCGGATCGCTGGCGACATTCAGCGGCGACGGGGCCGCCCCGGCACCGACCAGGTGGGCGGCAAACGAGGCGATCATCGCACCGTTATCCGTACACAACCGGGGCCGTGGAATCCGCAATTCCAGACCTGCTGCGGCGCAGCGCTGTTCGGCTAGTTCCCGCAGTCTCGAGTTGGCCGCCACCCCACCGGCGATCAGCAGAGTTGACACTCCCAGGTCGGTGGCCGCCCGCACCGCCTTGGCGGTGAGAACATCGGCCACCGCCTCCTGAAAGCCTGCGGCGATATCGGCGACCGCGGCATCCGGATTCGCCTCGACATACCGTGCCACCGACGTTTTGAGCCCGGAGAAACTAAACACGTAGGCCGCATCCCGGGGTCCGGTCATCCCGCGCGGGAAGGGGATGGCCGACGGGTCACCGGTGCGGGCCAGATCGTCGAGCACCCGTCCACCCGGGTAGCCCAACCCGAGCAGACGTGCCACCTTGTCATAGGCCTCACCCGCGGCGTCGTCGACGGTGCTGCCGAGTTCGACGATGGGACGGTCCAGCGACCGCAGATGCAGCAGATGGGTATGCCCGCCGGAGACCAGGAGCGCCACGCTCTCCGGTAGCGGCCCGTGCTCGTAGACATCGGCGGCCAGATGTCCGCCGAGATGGTTGACGGCGTAGAACGGCGCACCCCAGGCCGCGGCGTAGGCCTTGGCGGCGGCCACCCCCACCATCAATGCCCCGGCCAGCCCCGGACCGATGGTGGCCGCCACCACGTCGGGCCGATCGATGTCCGCAGCCGCCAACGCCCGGCGCATAGTCGGCACGAGCGCCTCCAGATGGGCACGAGAGGCCACCTCGGGAACCACTCCGCCGAACCGGGCATGCTCGGCCACGCTGGAGGCCACCTCATCGGCCAGCAGTGTCACGGCGCCCTCGGGGCCGAGCCGCGCGATACCGACTCCCGTTTCATCACAGGAGGTTTCGATGGCCAGGACGGTCAACCCCGCCATCCCCCAGGGGGAACTCATCCGGCCTCCCCCCGCCGCATGGTGAAGGCGTCCGCACCGCTGGCGCGGTAGTACCGCTTACGCAGCCCGACCGTGACGAACCCGAGACCGCGGTACAACTCCATCGCGGGTTCGTTATCGGTACGCACCTCCAGGAATACCGCCGCCTCCCGGCCGGCCTCCTCATCGGCATGGTCGAGCAGCCTGACCATCAGGGCCCGGCCGATACCGCGCCGCTGATATGCCGGGTCGACCCCGATGGTGTGAATCTCGTATTCGAAGGGTGCCTGACGCCCGAGCCGGGAGATACCCGCGTAGCCGACCAGTGCGTCATCCGCTCTGGCCGCAACGTACCGGTTGTGCAGGGCGGCCAGTTCGCGGACGAAGGCCATCTCGGGCCAGGGATCGTCCCCGCCGAACAGCAGTGTCTCCAGCTCCGCGCAGCGGGCGGCGTCGTGTCGGGTCAGTTCGTCGTATCCGATGTTCATCGCCCCGCCGCCCGCTCCTCCAGCGTCCGGGCATCCGGCCGGCGCAAATACAGCGGCACCAGCGGATCCGGATCGGATCGCCAGTCCGCGACCGCGGCGACGAGCCCCTCCGGGCCCGGATGCGCGGGCCCGATCGCCGGCAGGTCGAACAGGGCGCAGTGCTGCGCCGAACCGGCCACCCGTTGGGCGCCGCCGGTCGGCACGTCGGCGGCGGCCGCCACCCCGGGGCCGTCGAGGCGGACACCGTCACGGTAGCGGGCCCAGTACACCTCCCGACGACGGGCGTCGGTGACCACCAGGACCTCACCGGTGGTGCGCAGCCCGATGGCATCCAGGGAGCACACCCCGTACACCGGCACCCCCAGCGCATGCCCGTAGGCGGCGGCGGTGGCCATTCCGACTCGCAGGCCGGTGAACGGCCCCGGACCGCAGCCCACCACCACCGCCTCGATTCCCGGTAGCGACAGACCCGAATCATGCACGGCGGCAACGATACTCGGGGTGAGTAGTTCAGCGTGAGCGCGCGAACCAGCCTGGGTGCACTGGGCGAGGGTGTCGAGACCGCCGTCGTCGTCGCGGCGCACCACCCCCGCGATCACCGCGTCGGTCGCGGTGTCGACGGCCAGTACCGTCCGCACCGTCACCGACTCCACCGCCAGTTCGCGGTCCGGGTCTCGCCATCGGGCTGGCGCTCCAGGGCGATGAGCAGGTGGCGTTCGGAGAGCCGCTCGGCCAGACCTTCGCCCCACTCGACGACCGCGACGGCATCGTCGAGGTCGGTGTCGATGTCCAGCGAGTCCAGTTCGGCCATCAGGTCGAGGCCTCCGTGGTCGAGCAGTCGGTAGAGGTCGACGTGCACCATCGCCGGATGTCCGGCGCGGGTGGCCGGGTGCACCCGGGCCAGGACATAGCTGGGCGAGGTGACCGGGCCTTCGACGTCCATACCGAGAGCGATCCCCTTGGCCAGTGCGGTCTTCCCCGCGCCCAGCGGACCGGACAACACGACGACATCACCGGCCCGCAATCCGCGTCCCAGCCGTTCACCCAGTGCCAGGGTGTCGGCCACGGTGGGCAGCACCGCCGTACCGGCCGCTGCGCCCACCTCAGTCACGGGCCCGCTCCCGCAGCCGGCGGGCGAAGGCGACCAGCCGCGAGGGGGTGGCCCGCTCCACCAGCCGCATCAGGGCGTCGTTGATCACCTCGGGGCGTTCCATCTGCACCAGGTGCGCGGCACCGGGGACGATCACCAGGAGTGAATCCGGCAGGGCGGCCGCCATATCCTCGGAGTGTTTGACCGGAGTCAGCAGGTCCTGATCACCGCAGGCGATCAGGGTCGGGATGCCGGCCAGGACCGGCAGGGCCGCGCTCTCGTCATGGACCTCCAGCGCATGCAGGAAGGCGACGGTGGTGTCGATCGGGGTGTCGTGGATCATCGCCTCGTTGAACTCGGCCACACTGGGGCTGATGGTCTCGTCCCCGAAGGAGGCGGTCCGCAGGATCGGCCGCAGCACCGACCGGGACGCGCCGCGGGTGCGCTGCACCAGCTTGGGTGCGTACCGCGCGGCGAAACGCACCGCCTCCAGAGCCGGGTTGTGCAGGATCTCACCCAGCGGCGAACGCGGCAGACCCTCGGCGGCCGAGGAGATCAGCGCCGCACCGACAATGCGCCGGCCGTAGTGCTGCGGGAACTGCCGGGCATGGGACAGCACCGTCATCCCGCCCATCGAGTGACCGACCAGCACCACCGGTCCGCTCGGAACCATCACCGCCAGTACGGTGTCCAGATCCCGGCCGAGCTGCTCGACGGTGTAGGTCCGGACCGGCGCTCCCCCGGACTGGCCGTGGCCGCGCTGGTCGTAGAACACCATCCGGACCTGCTCGCCCCACCGTTCGGCGAGGGCCGCGCGCTGGAAGTGGAACGACCCCATCCGCATACAGAACCCGTGGGCGAACACCACGGTCAGCGGCGCGGTGATCGGGCCCACCTCCCGCACGACCAGCGGCACACCGTCGGAGGTGGTGATCACACAACCACGATCGGCCTCGAGCAGTTCGAAGTCCTCACCCTCGTAGGCATCCCGGATGGCCTTACGGTGCCGCAGCGCCCGGGCCGCCGAGACCCCCGCCGCGGTACCGACCGCGGACAGTCCCGCGACGCCGGCCATCAGGCCGGCCTTCCGCCGGGTTCCGACACCGGGATGGGCCTCCGTATCCGTGGGGGGTTCAGCGGTCATCGGAACCGGCCTCCCGGTAACGCCGCACCACCCGCCCACGCGGGCTGGTCGCCACTTCGTAATGGATGGTGCCCAGCCGGTCGGCCCAATCCTGGGCGGTCGGCTCCCCCGAACCGCCCGGCCCGAACAGGATGGCCTGATCCCCCTCGGTGACGTCGACGGCACCGGGCCCGAGGTCGACGAGGAACTGGTCCATGCAGATCCGCCCGACCCCCGGTCGCAGCCGCCCGTTGATCAGTACCTCGATCCGCCCGCTCAACCCGCGGTACACGCCATCGGCGTACCCGATCGGCAGCAGGGCCACAGTGGTGTCGTGTTGCGCAATCCAGGTGTGTCCGTAGGAGACACCGTCACCGGCCGACAGTGACTTGACCATCGCCACCGGGCATCTCAACGTCATGGCGGGCCGCAACCCCATATCGCCGCGATCCGGGATGGGACTGAGCCCGTACACCGCGATCCCGGGCCGCACCATGTCGAAACCGAGATCGGGCCGGGTCATCGCCGACGGCGAGTTGGACAGGTGGGCCACCTCGAAGTCGACACCGCGGCTGCGGGCCCCCGCGAGCATCGCGGCAAAACGCTGCGCCTGAAGATCGTTGACCGGGTTGTCCGGTTCGTCCCCGCACGCCAGGTGCGACATGATGCCGCGGACCCGGATGGCATCGGCTGCGGCGGCGCGGTGCAGCGCGTCCAGCAGATCCGGGTACTCGTTGACACCCACCCCGCTGCGGTTCAGACCGGTATCGACCTTCACGGTGACATCTGCGGTGCGACCTGTCAGCGCCACCGCCTCGAGCAGATCGGCGATCTGACGCACCGAGGAGACGCCGATCTGGATACCGGCGGTCAGTGCCGGCGCGAAGTCGGTGCCCGGGGCGTGCAACCAGGCCAGCACCGGAGCGGTGATGCCGTCCCGGCGCAGCTCCAGCGCCTCCCCGATGGTCGCGACACCGAGTTCGGCGGCGCCGGCGGCGACGGCCGTCCGGGCCACCGCGGCGGCACCGTGGCCGTACCCGTCGGCCTTGACGACGGCCATGACCTGGGCCGGTCCGGCATGCTCACACAGCACCCGGACGTTATGCGCGATGGCCCCCAGGTCAACGACGGCTTCGCCGTTGACACCGGGCCGGGTCTGCGTGGTCGGGGTCACCGATGTCGTGTGCATGTTCATGTCACCGCCGTCGATTGTCCCAGACCGCCGCCTGAAGCTGCCCCGGCACGGTCAGTGTGCGAAGTGCTCCTCGACGAATTTCCCGCCCGGCTTGAGAGCGTCGAGCTTGGCCAGCACCGACTCCAGATCCTGGCTCAGTGACCGGGCCAGGTTGGCGGAGAACCCCTCCCGGACGACCACCCGCAACACGGTGACGTCCCCGGCACCGTCGGGCATGGTGTAGGCCGGCACCTGCCAGCCGTAGCTGCGCAGCGCCGCCGACACGTCGAACTCGGTGTAGCCGAAATCACCGGAGAGCCGGCAGGCCACCACCGGGATCGCGCTGCCGTCGGTGATCACCTCGAAATGCCGGCTTCTTCTCAGATGGTCGCCCAGCCAGCGGGCGGTCCCCGACAGCGTCTGCATCACCTTGGTGTAGCCGGCCCAGCCCAACCGCAGGAAGTTGTAGTACTGGCCGATGACCTGATTCCCGGGACGGGAGAAGTTCAGGGTGAACGTCGGCATATCCCCGCCGAGGTAGTTGACCCGGAAGACCAGTTCCTCGGGCAGTTGATCGGCGTTACGCCACACCACGAAGCCGATACCCGGATAGGTCAGCCCGTACTTGTGGCCGCTCACGTTGATCGAGACCACCCGGGGCAGCCGGAAGTCCCAGACGATCTCGGGGTGCAGGAACGGAACGACGAACCCGCCGCTGGCGGCGTCGACGTGAACGGGGATGTCGAGTCCCGTCTCCTTCTCCAGCGCATCCAGCGCCGCGCAGATCTCGGCGATCGGTTCCAGTTCACCGGTGTAGGTGGTGCCCAGTATCCCCACCACCCCGATGGTGTCCTCGTCGACGGCTTCGACCACCTGCTCGGGTGTGATGACGTAGCGATCCTCGGCCATCGGCAGATAGCGCGGCTCGACATCGAAGTAGCGGCAGAACTTCTCCCACACCACCTGGACGTTGGATCCCATCACCAGGTTGGGGGTGCGACCCTTCCAGGCGTCGGTGTCCTTGGCCGACACACGTTGCCGCCAGCGCCACTTCAGCGCCAGGCCGCCCAGCATGACAGCCTCCGAGGAACCGATGGTGGACACCCCGACCGCACTGGCGGGATCGTCATCGCGCAGATTCTCGGCGTGGAAGAGGCTGGCAACCATTGACACACAGCGGGATTCGATCGCGGCGGTGGCGGGATACTCGTCCTTGTCGATCATGTTCTTGTCGAACGTCTCGGCCATCAAACGCTCGGCCTCGGGATCCATCCAGGTGGTGACGAAGGTGGCCAGGTTCAGCCGGGAGCTGCCGTCGAGCATCAATTGATCATGAATGAACCGGTAGGCCGCGGCCGGCTCCATGGCCTCGTTCGGCAGCCGCAGCGACGGGATGGGATCGGTGGATAACCGCCCGGTGTAGGCCGGGTAGATCGAGGGCGACTCGTAGTTGACGTGCGGCATAGGTTGTCCTTCGGGTTGCGGTTTACAGGTTTGCCAGGGTTTCACGAATGTGCGCCAGGATGCGTGACGCCGATGTCGGGACGGGCACCGGTCCGGGGTCGGCGGCCGAGGCGTTGGCGGCCCGGGCGTGGACGAAGGCCGCCGCCGCGGCGGCCCGAACCGGTGTCACACCGGCAGCCAGTAGCGACCCGATGATGCCGGAGAGCACATCACCGGAGCCCGCGGTGGCCGCCCAGGAGCCATGCGCCGGATTCAGGAACGTGGGCCCTGCCCCGGCAGCGGCGATCACCGTGACATGTCCCTTCAGCAGCACGGTGGCGCCGGTGGCCTCAGCCAGCCGCCGGGTGGCGGCCACCCGGTCCGCACCCACGTCGCCGAGACCGAATCGCTGGTACTCACCGGCATGCGGTGTCAGCACGGTGGGCGCGGTACGGCCGGTCAGCAGGTCCGGGTCAGCCGCCAGGATGGTCAGCCCGTCGGCGTCGACGAGCACCGGAAGCGCGCTGCCGAGCACATGCCGTACGGCGCTGACCGACTCGGGTCCGGTGCCCAGCCCCGGCCCAACCACCCAGGCCTGGACCCGACCGGCCGTCGCGGGGCCGGGGGCGGCGACCACCTCCGGCCAATGCGAGACCACCTCCGCCGCGGCGGGGCCCGCATAGCGAACCATCCCCGAGGTGGCCGCGACCGCGGCTCCCGCACACAGGACGGCGGCACCCGGGTAGGCCGCCGAGCCGGCGACGATGCCGACCACCCCCTGGGTGTATTTGTCATCGTGGGGCCCCGGGCACGGCCACAGCTCCCGGACATCTGCCGCGTCCAGACCGACCAGATCGGTAGCGGGCAGGTCCAGGCCGATATCGATCAGGTCGACGTGGCCGCACTCGGCCAGCGCGTGCACCGGTTTGAGACCGCCGAAGGTCACCGTGCGGGCCGCCCGGACGGCCGGCCCGGTGATCGCACCGGTGGCCACGTCCACGCCGCTGGGGATATCGACGGAGACCACCGGGATTCCGGCGGCCGCCACCTCGGCGAAGATCTCCGCTGCCGCCGCTCGCAGCGGCCCGGTGCCGGAAATCCCGACCACACCGTCGATCACCAGATCGACCGCCCCGGGCGGACCGGTCACCACGCGACCCCCGGCGGACCGGAACGCCGCCAGCGCCTGGGGATGGGTGTGCTCGGGGTTCAGCAGAATCGCACTGGTGGCCACACCCCGGCGGCGCAGCAGAGCAGCCGACCAGAGCGCGTCACCGCCGTTGTTCCCGGATCCGACCACCGCGCAGACCGACCGCCCCGCCAGCCCGCCGGTGCGGCGGCGCAGTTCGGCGGCGACCGCCCCGGCGAGCCCGGTGGCGGCCCGCCGCATAAGCGCACCATCGGGCAGGCGGGCCAGCAGCGGGGCCTCGGCGGCCCGGATCTGCCCGGCGGTGTAGTAGTGCCGCATCAGTGCACTACTCGACGGTGACGGACTTGGCCAGGTTGCGCGGCTTGTCCACATCGTAGCCGCGTGCCCGGGCCACTGAAGCGGCGAACACCTGCAACGGGATGGTGGCCAGCAGCGGCTGGAAAAGCGTTGACACCGAGGGTATTTCGATGAGGTGATCGGCATACGGGCGCACCGTGTCATCGCCCTCCTCGGCGATCACGATGGTGACCGCGCCGCGGGCCTGAACCTCACGAATATTGCTCAAAAGTTTACCGTGCAGCATCGCGGCGTTCTTGGGCGACGGCATGATCACGATGACCGGCAGCCCCTCCTCGACCAGCGCGATCGGACCGTGTTTCAACTCGCCGGCGGCGAAACCCTCGGCGTGCATATAGGCCAGTTCCTTGAGTTTCAGTGCTCCTTCCAGTGCCACCGGGTAGCCGACGTGGCGGCCGAGGAACAGCACCGCCGAGGATCCGGCGAACCGCCTGGCCAGTTCGGACACCGGACCGATATGGTCCAGCACCGCCGCCACCAGTTCGGGCATCATCTCGAGTTGGCGGTACTCATGCTCGACCTCGTCGGGGTATTTCGTGCCCCGGGCCTGAGCCAGCGCGAGGCCCACGAGATAGTTCGCGGCCAGCTGGGCCAGGAAGGTTTTGGTGGCCGCCACCCCGATCTCCGGGCCGGCCCGGGTGTAGAGCACGGCGTCGGCTTCACGCGGTATCTGACTGCCGTTGGTGTTGCAGATTGCCAGCACCTTGGCCTTCTGGGCCTTGGCGTGCCGCACCGCCTCCAGGGTGTCGGCGGTCTCACCGGACTGTGAGATCGCGATCACCAGCGTGCTGCGGTCGAGCACCGGGTCGCGATAGCGGAACTCGCTGGCGAGTTCGACCTCCACCGGCAGCCGGGTCCAGTGCTCGATTGCGTACTTGGCGAGCAGACCGGAGTGGAAGGCGGTGCCGCAGGCGACGATGAAGACCTTGTCCACCTCGCGCAGTTCCTGATCGGAGAGGCGCTGTTCGTCGAGGATGACACGGCCGTCGGCGAAATGGCCGAGCAGGGTCTCGGCGACTGCGGTGGGCTGCTCGGCGATCTCTTTGAGCATGAAGTAGTCGTATCCGCCTTTTTCGGCGGCTGAGAGATCCCAGTCGATATGGAACGTGCGGGCGTTGCCCGCGTCGTCGTTACCGTCGAAGTCGGTGATCCGGTATCCCTCGGCAGTGATCACGACAGCCTGGTCCTGGCCGAGTTCGACGGCCTCCCTGGTGTATTCGATGAAAGCCGCAACATCGGAGCCCAGGAATGTCTCCCCTGCCCCGACACCGACGACCAGCGGCGTGGAACGGCGCGCGGCGATGATGGTGCCCGGGTCTCCGGCATGGGCGAACACCAGGGTGAAGTGGCCCTCCAGTCGCCTTAGCACCGCCAGCACCGAAGCCACGAAATCGCCGGCAGTGGCACCGTCCCGGTAGGCCCGGGCCACCAGGTGAACCGCGACCTCGGAGTCGGTGTCGCTGGCGAATTCCACGCCGGCGGCCTCGAGCTCGCAGCGCAGCGCGGCGAAGTTCTCGATGATCCCGTTGTGCACCACGGCGAACTCACCGGCGGCATCCCGGTGCGGATGCGCGTTGCGGTCGGTGGGCCGGCCGTGGGTGGCCCAGCGGGTGTGGCCGATACCGGCGGTTCCGGTCAACGCCCCGCTGTCGGTCTCCGAAAGCGCTGCCTCCAGGTTGGCCAGCCGGCCCGCCCGACGGCGAACCGTCAGACCGCCGGCATCGTCGAGCAGAGCCAGACCCGCCGAGTCGTAGCCCCGGTACTCCATCCGGCGCAGCGCGTCGACCACAACATCGCGGGCGGGCCGATGCCCCACATAAGCCACGATTCCGCACATCGTCCTCAGGGTAGTCCAGCGCACCCGTGGGACCGGTCGGCTACCGTCAGGGAGTGGCCCGTACCCGCAGCCTGTTCACCACTCTGAAACGACGCGGCCCGCACCGGGTTCTGCGCGGCGACCTGGCCTTCGCCGGGATTCCGGGGACGGTTTACACCCCGGCCTCCGGCTACCACCTGCCCGGTGTGGCCTTCGGGCACGAGTGGCTCACCGACTCCGGCAACTACAGCCGGACCCTGGAGCACCTGGCCAGCTGGGGCATCGTCGCCGCGGCTCCGGATACCCAGCGCGGCCCGATGCCCTCGGTGCTGGGCCTCAGCCATGATCTGACCGCCACCCTCGATGTGATCAGCGGGGTGCGGCTGGGTACCGGCCAGATCAGCGTCGCGCCCGGGAAACTCGGCCTGGCCGGCCACGGCTTCGGCGGTTCGGCGGCGGTGCTGGCCGCGTCCGGAACCGTGCGCCCCAAGGCGGTGGCCGCGGTGTTTCCGTCGGCAACCAAACCCTCAGCCGAGGCCGCCGCCGCCGGGCTGGCGGTGCCCGGGCTGGTGCTGGCCACCCCCGACGATGCGACCTCGCTGCGCACCGATGCTCTGGAGATCGGCGCGAACTGGACCGGGGCGGTGGTGCGGACCGTTGACAAGGCAGCTGCCGGGGAGCTGGCCGAAAAACGGCGTATCGCGGGTCTGCTCGGCCTGCCGGGGTCGAGCACCCGCACCCAGCGGACCGTCCGGGCTCTGCTGACCGGGTTCCTGCTCTTTCATCTGGCCGGCGACAAGGACTACCGGGCCTTCGCCGACCCGGAGGCCGATCTGCCCGGCACCGGTCGGCCGGACCCCGATGCGACTCCGGTGACCGACGAGGACCGGATCGTCGCGCTGTTCCGGTAGCGTCCGCCGTATGCGTACCGGTGTCTCCCTGTCCTACGCGGGCAACTTCCGCGAGTCCGCCGACCAGGTCGCCGAGTTGGAGAAACAGGGTGTTGACATCGTCCTAGTGGCCGAGGCCTATTCCTTCGACGCTGTCAGCCAACTCGGATATCTGGCGGCCAAGACCTCGACGATCGAGCTTGGTTCGGGAATCCTTCCCCTCTACACCCGAACGCCGACTCTGCTGGCGATGACCGCAGCCGGACTCGATTACGTCTCCGACGGCCGTTTCCAGCTCGGTATCGGCACCTCGGGCCCCCAGGTGATGGAGGGCTTCCACGGTGTGGCGTTCGACGCCCCGCTGGGGCGCACCCGCGAGGTCATCGATATCTGCCGCCAGGTGTGGCGCCGCGAGCGGCTATCACATCAGGGCCGGCGCTACCAGATCCCGCTTCCGCCGGACCGCGGCACCGGACTCGGCAAACCACTCAAGCTGATCAATCAGCCGGTGCGCGAGCGTATTCCGATCAGCATCGCCTCCCTGGGTCCCAAGAATGTCGAGCTGACCGCTGAGATCGCCGACGGGTGGCAGCCGATTTTCTTCTACCCCGAGCGTGCCGACCGGATCTGGGGCGAGGCGCTGCGAGCCGGTCGGGCCAAACGCGACCCGCAACTCGGTGACCTCGACGTGATGGTCGGTGTGTCGCTGGCCATCGGTGACGATGTCGAGGACCGGCTGCAGTGGGCCAAACCGCAGCTGGCGTTGTACATCGGCGGTATGGGTGCCAAAGGGCGCAACTTCTATCACAACGTGGCCACCCGCTACGGGTTCGGTGCGGTCGCTGACCGGATCCAGGATCTCTACCTCGCCGGTCAGAAGGCCGAAGCCATAGCGGCAGTGCCTGACGAGTTGGTGCGCGGCGTATCGCTGATCGGCCCCCGAGGCTATGTCAAAGAGCGGATCGCCGCTTTCGCCGAGGCGGGGGTGACCACACTGCTGGCCGCCCCGGTGGCCGCCGACGGCGCCGAGTACGTCCATTTCGTCGAGCAGCTGCGGCAACTGATGCCCTGACGGCTACCCGCCGACCTGCGGGAGTTCGTCGGCGGCGATCTCACACGGGGTCGCAGGATCGGAATCCGGGTCGGCAGCCGCGTTCACCGGAGGAGCTTCACCCGGCGGGGGTGATTCGGCGGCCAGCAGGGCGTCCGGATCTGCTGTCGCCTCAGCGTTAACCGGAGGCGGCGGAGCGGCGAGCGGCGGGTCGGCGGCCGGTGGGGCGGGATCGGATGCGGTGACTGGTACCGGGACCGGTGGTGGATCATCCTCCGGCTGCGGTGGGTCGGCGCTATCCGGCGCCGATTCGACCGGTACGTCGACCGGCACGTCGGCCGGGACGTCGATCAGGGTGTCCACCGGTAGATCCGGCCCGAGGGAGTCGGCGATCTGAGCGACGAGTCCCAGCAGCGCCCCTCCGATATCGGGCAGGGGCATCGCGGCCGGCGCCCAGGCCTGCGGCGCCGCGGCGGTCTGCGCGGGAGCCGGTGGCACGGGCGGCATGGGCGGCTGAGCAACCGGTATATCGAATGCCGCCGGGGCCGATTCGTCGGCCAGTCGGTCCCGCAGCAGGGCCACCTCACCGGCAACCCGCTGCAACTCCGCCACGATCTCGACCCCCTGGGCACACTCCTGCTGCACGAGGTCGACGGCAGCCGAACCGGATTCACCGCCCCAGCCCTCGGCCAGAATGGCCAGCGCCTGCTGCTGCAGACACAGCGCATCCTCGGCAGCCGCCCCGGCAGCGCTGAGGCCCGCATGGTCGGCGGCAAGCGCCTCGAGCCCCGTCATCGCAGGGCCGCGGCCGACCGGGCCTCCGACTCGATGTAGCGGTCCGCGGCGGCGCGAAGGGCCGCGGCGATTTCGCCAACCGCAGCTTCCCAACCCGCGACCGCGGCCATCAGCTCCTCGACCCGCACCGGCGAGCGCAGTCCGGCAAGGTGGACGCGCCGGATCGCATGCAGAATATCGGCCGCGGCATCAAGGCGGGCGGCGGCTATCGGTAGCGCCGACGGATCGACAGCCGTCGTTCTGTCGAGCGCGGCCGTCCGCACAGCGGCCATGGTGTTCGTACCAGCCGTGGTGCCCATACCGGATTCGACGCAGCGGCGCCGACATCGGTTCCCGATCAGCCCGCGGCGGTGACCGATCTGGCGACCCGGCGGGCCACCTGTCGTGCGGTGTCCTCGTCGGCCGCCTCCACCATGACGCGGACGATCTGTTCAGTGCCGGAGGGCCGCAACAAGATTCGACCGGTCTCGCCGAGTTCAGCTTCGGCTTCGGCAACCGCCGAACGCACGCTTCGCGCCTCGGAAACACCGACCTTGTCCGCAACCTCGACATTGATGAGCACCTGCGGCACCGACTGCATCGGCGCCGTCAGTGCCGCGAGCGGCAGTTGGGTCTGGGCCATCCGTGCCATGAGCCGCAGACCGGTGAGAATACCGTCACCGGTGGTACCGAACGCCGGCATCACGATATGCCCGGACTGCTCGCCACCGAGCGTGTACCCGCCGGCCCGGATCTCCTCGAGGACGTAGCGGTCCCCGACCGCGGTGGTGCGCACCGCGATACCCGCCTTCCGCATCGCCAGGTGCAGTCCGAGGTTGCTCATCACGGTGGTCACCAACGTGTCCGCCGCCAGTTCCCCGGCCTCGTGCATGGCCAGCGCGAGAACCGTCATGATCGCATCACCGTCGACCACCCGGCCGCCGGCATCCACCGCCAGGCAGCGGTCGGCGTCGCCGTCGTGCGCCAGACCCAGATCGGCGCCCTCGGCGAGTACCGCGCCCCGCAGGTGCTCGAGATGGGTGGAGCCGCAACCCGCGTTGATGTTCTCCCCGTCCGGCTCGGCACTGATCGCAACCACCCGCGCGCCGGCGGCGGCATAGGCGCGGGGGGCGGCAGCGGCGGCGGCACCGTTGGCACAGTCGACGACGACGGTGAGCCCGTCGAGCCGGGTCGGCGCCGCGGCGAGAACGTGCTGAAGATAGCGATCCGGCGCATCCGGCGCGCCCCGCACCCGCCCGATCTCGGCCCCGACCGGTCGCAGGCCGGGCCCCTGGGCGAGGAGTTCCTCAATGCGGTCCTCGACATCGTCATCGAGTTTGTGCCCGCCGGGGCCGAAGATCTTGATGCCGTTATCGGGCATCGGGTTGTGCGAGGCGGAGATCATCACGCCCAGGTCGGCACCGTAGGCCGCGGTCAGATGTGCCACCGCCGGTGTCGGCAGCACCCCGACCCGCAGGGCGTCGACCCCTTCGCTGGTCAGTCCGGCGATCACCGCCGCTTCCAACATCTCACCGCTGGCCCGCGGGTCACGACCGACCACCGCGAACCGGTGACCGGATCCCGGCGGTGCGGCGAGCCGCCGCGCCGCCGCGGCCCCGAGTGCCAGGGCGAGTTCGGCGGTCAGTTCGCGGTTGGCGACCCCGCGCACCCCATCGGTCCCGAACAGTCGGCCCATGCGGTCAAACCTCTCATACCTACCGGCTCATACCGAGCCACAACACCGCCAACGGCGCACCATTCGCCGGGCGTTTCCCGCACAGCGGATAACGCCCGGCGAAAGGGATGCGCAGATCGGCGATCAGCGCTTGCTGTACTGCGGAGCCTTGCGGGCCTTCTTCAGCCCGTACTTCTTGCGCTCGATGGCCCGCGGATCACGGGTGAGAAAGCCGGCCTTTTTCAGTGCGGGCCGATCCTCGGGCTGGACCAGAATCAGCGCGCGTGCGATCGCCAGGCGCAGCGCCCCGGCCTGACCCGACGGGCCGCCGCCGTCCAGATGGGCGTGGATATCGAAGTGATCGACTCGGTCCACGGTGACCAGCGGGGCCTTGATGAGCTGCTGGTGCACTTTGTTCGGGAAGTACGCCTCCAGCGATCGTCCGTCCAGGTTGAACTCGCCGGTACCCGGTACCAGACGAACCCGTACGACGGCTTCTTTACGACGGCCGACGGTCTGGACCGGCCGGTCCATGAGCACCCGCTCGCGGGGAGCGGACTCCACGGCGACCTCGGCGGCGGCCTCGACCGGCGGATCGTCGACCGTCTCGGTTGTCACGTTCTCGTCGCTCACTGCGCCACCTGCTTGATCTCGAACGGAATGGGCTGCTGAGCGGTGTGCGGATGATCCGGACCCGCGTAGACCTTCAGCTTCTTCTGCACCTGCCGGCTGAGCTTGGTGTGCGGGAGCATCCCGAGGATCGCCTTCTCGACGACCCGCTCCGGGTGCTTCGCCATGAGCTCCCCGATGGTGCGCGAGCGCAGACCACCGGGATACCCCGAGTGGCGGTAGGCCAGCTTGCTGTTGAGCTTGTCTCCTCCAATGGCGACTTTGTCGGCGTTGATGACGATGACGAAATCGCCGCCGTCGACATTGGGCGTGAATGTCGGCTTGTGCTTGCCGCGCAGCAGATTGGCTGCAGCAACGGCGAGCCGGCCGAGCACCACGTCGGTGGCGTCGATGACGTACCACGAGCGGGTGGTGTCACCCGCCTTCGGCGTGTACGTGGGCACGGGTGGGTACCTCTCCTCTTTCGGGGTTGATCCCGGGCGGGGCCGGGTGCCGGTCAGACGTCGGCGGTCGGGTGTTCTCGGCGACCAACAGTGACCCGAGTTTCCGGTTTACCCAGCGAGTGTCCCCGCGGGTACCGCACGTCAACCGGGTATGCTACCGGCGCTGATCGGCGCAGGTCAAAACGTACTCCATGATCCGGCTGCTGTGCGGTGCCGACGGCTCTCCTCCACCGGAACCCGCACAGCTGCCGGATACCTCAGGTTCGACGTTCAACGCCCGGTTTCGGTTCCCAATGCCCGCGCCGAGCGCACCGCTTCGGCGCAGGCGGCCCGGACCGCATCCTCCCCGGCCGGCGGGCTCTGGCAACCGATACCGATCCGGACGGCCCCGGCGGGCAGCACCGTCCACCGGATGACCCGGCCCGGCCGGACCTCTTGATAGGTCACCGCCGAGCGTCCGGCGACGTTATCCGCGGCCCGGAGGTCGACAAACACACCTGCCGGTTGGCCGGCGATCGCCCGTCCGATCAGGTCGGCGGCGTCGGCCAGCGTCGTCCCCGGCGCGTAGGACTGGGTGATATGCAACGCAACCCCGGGCTGCGAGGGCGAGTTGACCTGCACCCGCCGGGACCCCGGCCCGCCGGTGATCCGCTGGATCGTCCAGTCCGGCGGGACCCGCACCACGACGCGCCCCTCCACGAGGGCGGTCGGTTCGGGGGCGGCCGGTTCGGGGGCCGTCGGTTCGGGGGCGGTCGGTTCGGGGCCGGGACGCGGCATGCCGAACACACCAAACCCACCGAGCACAGCGAGTGCGGCGGCCAGTATCGGGGCCAGCAGCGCTGACCGGCCGGGGAGGCCCGGTAGGGCCAGTAGCCGTCGACCGTTACACCGCGGCCCGGGGGTCGGCTCGGGCGGACCGGCTTCCCGGTCGCCTCCCGGATCGGTTCCCGGACCGGCCGGCGTCCACTCGTTTCGGCTCACCGCTACCACCCGGTCGGCAAAGGCATTCGCCGCCGCCAGGGCCCGGCCGACCCGCGGTGCGGGCCAATCCGGCGGATGAACCACCACCACCGAATCGCAATCCCGGCCGATAATGGCCGCCATCAGTTCGAACCACAGGTCGGCGACCGCGACCGGTGATCCCTCGAGCAGCCCGACAGGATCGTCAATCCAGTCCAGTGCGGCAGCGACCAATGCGGGAGACGCCGGCCGTCCGGTCCCGCCGACGAGCACCCGGACGGTACCGGGCCCGACTTCCAGCACGGTCGACCCGGCGCCGCTGGCCATATCGTGAGGCTAGGTCGCGCCGGCCGGCCCGCAAGACCGCTATCCCCAGGCGTACCCGGCACGGGGCCGTGGCCCGCGCGCCGCCGGCACTCAGCAACCCTTGGCCCGGCGTTGCCGGTAGGCGGCGACGTGCTGACGGTTACCGCAGTTACCGGTGTCGCAGAACATCCTCGACCGGTTGCGGGAAAGATCCATCAGCACCGCCTCGCAGTCCGGGGCAGCGCAGGTCTTGAGCCGGCGCAACTCCCCGGCGCGAATCACGTCTGCCAGCGCCATCGCCAGCTCGGCCCCCATCCGCTTGGCCAGCGGATCCGAGGTACCGGCCAGGTGCAGGTGCCATTCGGGCATCTCCGGATGGCGGGTCAGCCATGGCGAGGCGCGGGTATCGGCCAGCAGCGCGTTGACTGCGTCTACGGTGCGGACCTCGTCATCGGCCGCTGCCCAGATCCGGCCGAGTCGGTCGCGGAGTCGGTGCACCGCGGCCAGTTCGGCATCGTCGTGGTCGCGGCGGCCGGTCCAGCCGTAGACCTCGAGGAATTCGTCCAGCGCGGCCTGGTCTGCGAGCTGTTCGCCATTGACCCGGTTGCTGTTGACCAGAACACCGGCAGCCCGCAGTGTGAGCTCCGTGTCATGAGTGAAACGCATTTGACCCGTGACCCCCTCGGGACCTAGTGTCATGACCGAACCTAATTTTACTCATGAAACGCGCGGGGAGGTAGGCAGATGTCCGGGATCAAAGGTCTGAATCAGTTTCGGCTCGGCCTGCTCTTCGCCACCGGATCGGCATTCAGCTTCGGGCTGTCCGGCCCGCTGGCGAAGTCGCTGATGGTCGCGGGCTGGTCACCGACGGCCGCTGTCGCCGCCCGGCTTGCCGGTGGCGCTCTGGTACTGGCCGTGGTCGCCACGATGGTCCGGCCGGACTGGGTTCGGGAGGCCCGCAACCACGGCCGCACCGTGGTGCTGTACGGGCTGATCCCGGTCGCCGGGGCCCAACTCTGCTACTACAACGCCGTTTCACATCTCTCGGTCGGCGTCGCACTGCTTCTCGAGTACACCGCTCCGGTCCTGGTCATCGCCTGGGTGTGGGCAACGACAAGGCGCCGTCCGCAGGTCCTGACCCTGGCCGGAGTCGCGCTGGCCGTCGTCGGCGTCACCGTCGTCCTGGACGTGTTCTCCACATCCTCCGGAGACACCCGCACCGACGCGGTCGGGGTGGCCTGGGGCCTGGGCGCGGCGATCTGCGCGGTCTGCTACTTCATGATGTCCGACAGTGTGAGCGCTGACGGCAGCGGCCTGCACGCGGTGACCCTGGCGGCCGGCGGCCTGGTGGTGGCCTCGATTGCCATCGGTGCACTCGGATTGTCCGGGCTGATGCCGCTGCGCTTCACCGCCAACGACACCGTAATCGCCGGTGTGACGTTTCCCTGGCTGGTCCCGGCGCTGCTGCTCGGTGTAATCTCCACCGCGATCGCCTACACCCTGGGTATCAGCGGAGTGGCCCGACTGCGGCCGAGTTTCGCCTCCCTGGTGGGCCTGGGCGAGGTGCTCTGCGCCGTGCTCGCCGCCTGGTTGTTGCTGGGAGAGGGCGTCGGACCCACACAGGCGCTCGGCGGGGCCGTGGTGCTGGCAGGCCTGGCACTGGCCCGGCAGGGAGACCGCAGCCCCGCTGTGACATCGGCGACATGGCCCGACACGGGACCCCTGGAGGAAGTGCTGCCGGGTGGCACACCCGTCGGTTCACGGTAAATTGACCGTCGGCTCGTCAGATCACTATCCGTGAGGTTTTTCTCCGTGTCTTTCCCCCTGCCGTCATTCCCCCTGCCCGCGATCGCGGCCGCGCTGGTCGCATCCGCAGCGTTCGCGACACCCCTGGCCACCCCCGTCGGCACGCCCGTGGCACAGGCCGTGGCCTGTAACGACATCCAGGTGGTCTTCGCCCGCGGCACCAAGGAGGCGCCGGGTATCGGCCGGGTCGGCGAGGCCTTCGTCAGCGATCTGCGCAAACTCGTGGGCGGGCGCAGCCTTGGCGTGTACGCGGTGAACTACCCGGCCAGCTATGACTTCCTGGCTGCCGCCGACGGCGCGAATGACGCCAGCACCTATATCCAGAATGTCGTCAACAGCTGCCCGAACACCAAACTGGTGTTGGGTGGCTACTCCCAGGGGGCGGCCATCATCGACGTCCTCGCCGCGGTGCCGTTTCCGGTAATCGGGTTCAAGAATCCGCTGCCGCCCACCGTCTCCGACCGGATCGCCGCCCTTGCGGTTTTCGGCAATCCCTCGACCAAGATCGGCATTCCGCTCACCTCCAGCCCCGTCTATGGGACCCGGGCCATCGACCTGTGCAACCCGGGCGATCCGATCTGCTCGCCGGGTGATGATGTTCCGGCTCACCGCAGCTACGGTCCGGACGGAACCGCCGGCCAGGCGGCCGCCTTCGTCGCCAACCTGCTCTGACAATGCACCGCAGGGGGTTCATCGCCGGGCTGTCGACGTTACTGATGGCCGTCGGCACAGTCTCGATCACCACAGTCTCGATCACCACGGCCTCGATCACCACGGCCGTACCCGCCCGGGCCGCAACCTGTCCGGATGTTGAACTGGTGTTTGCCCGTGGCACCAGCGAACCGGCCGGCCTCGGCCGGGTCGGTCAGGCGCTGCGCACACAGTTGGCCGCCAACCTGGACGGACGCACCCTCGGGGTCGCAGCTGGTTCAGTTCTAGTGCGATTAAGTACGAATAGGCGTGTTGTAGTTCGGTTGTTGCATGCCTCGGAGTTTGACTCGTATCCGTCCCTGCGTGGTGTGTTTTGAACCGGTTCGTGTTCCTGCCGGCTCTGATGAGGAGTGCGCGCTGGTGCTGCCGTCTGAGCCGCCCGCAGTCGAGCGACGAGGAAGCGTGGTCCGGGTCGTTGGCCCCGCGCCGTGCTATCTGGTCTGGGAGGCTTGCAGCTCATCACTTTGGGGCCACGCACTGGCGGGAGGGCGGCCAGCCCGTGGGGAGTCAGGGATGCGCTAGGTGAACGCCACGGAGACACCTATGCTGCGTGGACCTCGCCATCAGCGCTGACCGCGTTGCTGAACGAGGCGGCCGAGTATCTGGGTAGCCACGAGGCCCGCGACGGGATGGACTTCGGTACCTGGCAGAAGGTGCGGGACCTCCAGCGGTGAATCTGAAGGAATGGGCGCGTGCACAGGGGATTCATCCGCAGACGGCATACAGGATGTTCCGTGAGGGGACGTTGCCCGTCCCTGCTCAACGAGTCGGGACGAGATTGATCCTGGTAAATCCTGAAGGTGTCACCGCGGTGCCGGTCGAGGGTGTGGGCCTTGACTCCCGGGTGTCCTCACGCGACCAGAAGGACGACCTGGCGCGGCAGGCAGCCAGGCTCACTGCGTGGGCTGCGCAGGCGGGTCACCGCGTTGTCCGTAGCGAAGCCGAGGTGGGTTCGGGCATGAACGGCGCACACGTGCCGCCGACAGCACGGGCTAAAGCGCGGCGGCTGTTGTCAGACCCCGAGGTGACCATCGTAGTTGTGGAACACAGAGACCGGCTCGCGCGGATGAACACCGAACTCGTGGAGCCGGTGTGATCGTCGAGATGCGGACCTGCGCCCAGGCGACCAAAGTTGCCCAGGCAACTGGCGGTGTTCAGCTCGTGGGCCGCCCGCGACCCGATGGTGCGGTGTCGATGTCGCGGTGGGTCGATGTTGGGGCTGACTTCGAGCCCCACCGCGCTGCGGTGGAGGCGGTGTCGACACTGTTCGCGCTGTATTCCGGGGACGCCGCTGGCTACGCCGAGGCGGGCGAGTGGGGGGCGCCGCTGCCTACCGGATGGTCGACCACCGCGGCGAAGTTCGAGCTGCAGTGGCCGGCCGACCCTGCGCGCCGGTCGGCGATCCGCGCGCATTTCGGTGCCCGCCGCAAAGCGTTCAATTGGGCGTTGGGCCAGGTTAAAGCCGACATGGACGCCCGCAACCTCAACCCCGACCACCGGTCGGTGGCCTGGGAACTCGGGGCGCTGCGCAAGCAGTGGAACCAGGTCAAAGACCAGGTGGCCCCCTGGTGGTCGGAGAACAGCAAGGAGTGCTACTCCACCGGGATCGCTGATGCGGTGACGGCGCTGAACAATTGGAAGTCCAGCAAGGCCGGGACCCGCAAGGGACGACGCGTGGGGTTCCCGCGATTCAAGTCGCTGCGGACCGACCGCCCGAGGGTGCGGTTCACCACCGGAACGATGCGCTTTGACGACGACCGTCGCACCATTGTGGTGCCGGTCATCGGAGCGTTGCGGGCCATGGAGAACACCCGCCGTGTCCAGCGCCCCCTGGCCTGCGGGCGGGCCCGGATCTTGAACATGACCCTCTCTGAACAGTGGGGTCGGCTGTTCGTCTCGGTCAACTACTCGGTGCGCACCCCGAATGTCGCTGCGGCGCCGAGGAGTCCGGCGGTTCGGGCGGGTGTCGACCTCGGCCTGCGCACCCTGGCGACGGTGGCCACCGTCGATGCGAGTACCGGCGAGCAGACCATCGTCGAGTATGCGAACCCGGCTCCGCTTCGGGCGTCTCTGCGTGAGCGCCGCCGGACCGGTCGACAACTTTCCCGCCGGATTCCCCGCTCCCGCGGCTGGATGTCAGCGAAAGCCAAGCTGACCCGGCTGGACCGCCGGTGCGTGCACCTGCGGCGGGAAGCCACTCACCAGCTCACCACCGAGCTGGCGAGTGAGTACGGCCACGTGGTGATCGAGGATCTCGACGTGGCCGCCATGAAACGGAGCATGGGCCGGCGGGCTTTCCGCCGCGCTGTCTCTGACGCCGCGATGGGACTGGTCAGACCGCAGTTGGTCTACAAAACCGCCCGCCACGGCGCAACCCTCACGGTGGCGGATCGCTGGTTTGCCTCCAGCCAGATCCATCACGGTTGCTTCTGGTCCGACGGTTCGCCGTGCCGGCTGGAAAGCAAGCGGGATTCGGGGAAGATCAAGATGGACAAAGTCCTTCGCTGCCCGATCACCAGTGAAGACGTGGACCGCGACATCAACGCGGCCCGCAACCTCCGCGACTGGCCGGAGCTGCCAGTCGACGCCCAGTCAGGGCGTCGCCCCCGCCCGTCAGCAGGTCCAGGGACGGCCCTGGAGACGGCGGCTCAGACAGTCGGCACGACCGACCGCCTGGGGAGTTCGCCTAAGACCGCCCGTCAAACGGCGGCCGCGAGCAGTGAGGGCAGAACCAAAGCGACGCCGCGTGAGCGCATCGCCGAGGAACCTCGCAAGAGGAGCGCCTAATGCTCACTAAAGAGCACCCAGACGCAACGGTCTATCCGGTGAACTACCCCGCCAGCTACGATTTTCTGGCCGCCGCTGACGGTGCCGTCGATGCGACCAACCGGATTGCCGAGATGGCGAGGAGCTGCCCGTCCACCCGGTTCGTACTCGGCGGTTACTCCCAGGGCGCGGCGGTCGTCGACATGCTGATGGGGGTTCCTCCCCTCGGCGCCAAGGTCGGTGATGTGGGCTCGGCACCGCCACTCCCCTACAGCCTCGCCGACCGGGTGGCTGCGGTCGCGGTATTCGGCAACCCGGCGACCAAATTCGGCAACCCGGTCTCGCGCGCCGTTGCGCCGTTTGCCGGCAAGGCCATCGACCTGTGTAACGACGGCGACCCGATCTGCTCACGGGGACGCAACCCGCTGGCTCACACCGGCTACGAGAAAAGTCCGCTGGTCACCCAGGCGGCAGGATTCATAACAAGCCTGCTCTAAGGCCTGCCAGATAATTCTTATCTGGCCGCGGTCGCGGTGTGCCGATAACATAGCGTGATGCGCGTGAGGCAGATGTGCACAATGATGTCGCTGGTGATTTCGGTCACAGCGTCCCTCCTGGTGGCGCCGGCTGCACTTCCGGTTGCCAGCGCTGCCCCCTGTCCCGAGGTCGAGGTGGTGTTCGCCCGGGGCCGCGTCGAGCCGCCGGGCACCGGACGGATCGGTACCGCCTTCATCAACGCGTTGCGCACCAAGACCGATAAGAATGTCGGGTACTACGCGGTGAACTACCCCGCGGACACCGAGATCATGCTGGGCGCGAACGATATGAGCCGCCGCATCCAGTCCATGGCCGCCAAATGCCCGAATACCGATCTGGTCCTTGGCGGATACTCCCTGGGAGCCGCGGTCACCGATGTGGTGCTGGCAGTGCCGTCGGCAATCTTCGGCTACACCAACCCGCTGCCCCTGGGCATGAACGACCATATCGCCGCGGTTGCCCTATTCGGCAACGGCACCCGCAAGATCCTCGGTCCGGTATCCGATGTCAGCCCGCTGTGGGGCGCGAAGACCATCGACCTGTGCACAGCCAACGACCCGGTCTGCAATGACAACCTGGAACCCGAAACCTGGGCGGGCAATTGGTCCGCCCACCTGTACGGCGCCTATGTCGACTCGGGGCTGGTGGATCAGGCCGCCTCATTCGTCGCGGCGCGGCTCTAGCCGAGACGTCGCAGCTCCCGGGTCACCGCGATCCGCGCCGCCAACTGTTCGTCGGCTGGATAGTCCACTCCGATCAACGTCAGCCCGCGGGCCGGGGCCGCCGCGAAATCGCTGGAGCGCCGACTGGCACCGAGCAACGTCGCGCACCAACCGGGTTCACGTCTGCCCTCTCCCACCGCCAGCAGTGCGCCCACCAGCGACCGCACCATCGACCAGCAGAACGCATCGGCGCTGACGTGGGCGGTGATTAGATCGCCGTCGCGTTCCCAGTCGCACCGCTGCAACTCACGGATTGTGGTCGCCCCGGGCCGGTGCCGGCAGAACGCGGCGAAGTCGTGCAGCCCGAGCAGGTCTGCGGAAGCCGCAGTCATCGCGTCAAGATCCAGCTGCCGGGGCCAGGGTGTCACGAAGCGGGACTGCTGCGGCGCAACGCCGTAGGGCGCCGATGAGATCCGGTAAATGTAGTGGCGGCGCAGAGCGGAAAATCTGGCGTCAAAACCAGCCGGTGCACGGCGAATTCCGGTCACGCGAACGTCCTCGGGCAGGAACCTGCCCAGCCGGCGAATCAAAGCGGTGAACTCCGGATCACCGGCCCGGTGGTGCCGTGGATAGGCATGCCCCAAGGCGTCGGCGGGCACATCGAGATGGGCGACCTGCCCGGTCGCGTGCACCCCGGCGTCGGTGCGGCCGGCGGCAAAGACCCGGACCGATTCGCGGAATACCGTCGACAGCGCACCGTCAAGCACGCCGGCCACCGTACGCTGCCCGTCTTGGGCTGCCCAGCCCGTGAAATCCGTTCCGTCGTAGGCGATTTCGAGCCGTAGACGAACGTGCCCGCCGCCGGTGTCGGCGGCGGGCACGGTCTTGCTCATAGCATCAGGACTTCTCGGAGTCCGAATCCCCGGTCTGCTCGGCTGCCTCTTCAGAGGCACCTTCGGCAGCCTCCTCGGTGGCCGCCTCGGCAGTCTGGGCGTCGGCGATCCCCGCGTCTTCCGCCTCGAGATCCTGCAGTGGAGTCTCCGCTGCGGGAGCCTCATCAGCGGAAACCTCCACCGGCGCCGCGGCTGCGGTGGCCTTGGCGGCGTTGCCTGCCGCTCGCTTGGCGCGGTTGGCCTCGGCGGTCACCGTCTTTTCCCGAACCAGTTCGATGACTGCCATCGGGGCGTTATCGCCCTTCCGGGCTTCGACCTTGATGATCCGGGTGTAACCACCGTCACGGTCGGCGAAGAACGGCCCGATCTCGGCGAACAGGACGTGCACCACGTCCTTATCGCGGATCTTCTTCATCACCTCACGCCGGTTGTGCAGCGTGCCCTTCTTGGCGTGGGTGATGAGTTTCTCCGCGTAGGGCCGCAGCGCCCGAGCCTTGGGCTCGGTGGTCTTGATCCGGCCGTGCTCGAAAAGCGACGAGGCCAGGTTGGCCAGCAGCGCTTTCTGGTGCGAGGACGACCCGCCGAGGCGAGGCCCCTTCGTGGGCTTGGGCATTGCGACTATCTCCTAGGTGGGCCGACCTTTTCAGGCCGGTGGCTGTTAAAGCTGTTCGGTTTCGGCGTAATCCGTGTCAGTGTCGAGTTCGTAGGCGGCATCACTGTTCCACGTGCCGGTGGCCACGTCGTAGCCGGCCACCTCGGACGGATCGAAGGTCGCCGGCGAGTCCTTCAGGGCCAGACCCAGCTGGTGCAGTTTGATCTTGACCTCATCGATCGACTTCTGGCCGAAGTTACGGATGTCGAGCAGATCCGACTCCGTGCGGGCGACCAACTCGCCGACGATATGCACACCCTCCCGTTTGAGGCAGTTGTAGGACCGCACCGTCAGATCGAGATCATCGATCGGCTGCGCAAACGCGGCGATGTGATCGGTCTCGGCCGGTGACGGGCCGATCTCGATACCCTCGGCGTCGACGTTGAGTTCCCGCGCCAGGCCGAAGAGCTCGACCAGGGTCTTACCGGCCGAGGCCAGGGCGTCGCGCGGGCTGATCGAGTTCTTGGTCTCCACATCGAGGATCAGCTTGTCGAAGTCGGTGCGCTGCTCGACGCGGGTGGCCTCAACCTTGTAGGTCACCTTGAGCACCGGGGAGTAGATGGAATCGACTGGGATGCGGCCGATTTCGGCGCCGGAGGCTTTGTTCTGCACAGCCGGCACATAACCGCGGCCACGCTCGACGACGAGCTCGACCTCCAGCTTGCCCTTGTCGTTGAGGGTCGCGATGTGCATATCGGGGTTGTGCACGGTGACACCGGCCGGCGGCACGATATCGCCGGCGGTCACCGCACCCGGGCCCTGTTTGCGCAGGTACATGGTGACCGGCTCGTCCTCCTCCGAGGACACCACGAGGCCCTTCAGGTTGAGGATGATGTCGGTGACATCCTCCTTGACACCCGGGACGGTGGTGAATTCGTGCAGCACCCCGTCGATGCGGATGCTGGTTACCGCCGCACCGGGGATTGACGACAGCAGCGTCCGGCGCAGCGAGTTGCCGAGGGTGTAACCGAAGCCCGGTTCCAGCGGCTCAATGGTGAACTGAGAACGGTCCTCGGCGATGACTTCTTCGCTGAGTGTTGGTCGCTGAGAAATCAGCATTCGTTTTCTCTCCTTCTCGGCACCCGCTATTTGATGCCGTTGGGTGTTACTTCGTGCCCCGCGATGGGGGATCTCGGGGATTCACCCCGAAACGATGTGCAGTTTTTGGGGGGATCTCGGGGGGTTCACGCCGAAACAATTTGCAGTTTTTGGGGGGATCTCGGGGGGTTCACCCCCCGAGTGTGTGTTTACTTCGAGTAGAACTCCACGATCAACTGCTCGGCGAGCGGGACCTGGATCTGCTCGCGGGTGGGCAACTGGTGCACCAGGATTCGCTGACGCTCGCCGACGACCTGGAGCCAGCCGGGAATCGGCCGGTCGCCGGCGACCTCACGGGCGATCTGGAACGGCACCGTATTCAAGGAGTTGTCCCGGATATCGACGATGTCGTACTGCGTCACCCGGTAGCTCGGCACGTTGACCTTGACACCGTTGACGGTGAAATGACCGTGGCTGACCAACTGCCGGGCCATCCGCCGGGTGCGCGCCAGTCCGGCACGGTAGACGACATTGTCCAGCCGGGTCTCCAGGATCTGCAGCAGGTTCTCGCCCGTCTTACCGGCCGCCCGGTTCGCTTCCTCGTAGTAGCGGCGGAATTGCTTCTCCATCACGCCGTAGGTGAAGCGAGCCTTCTGTTTCTCCTGCAGCTGCTGGCGGTATTCGCTCTCCTTGATCCGCGCGCGGCCATGCTGACCGGGCGGGTAGGGACGCTTCTCGAACGATTGATCACCACCGACGAGGTCGACGCCCAGGCGGCGCGACTTGCGGGTGGCGGGTCCGGTGTAACGAGCCATGAGTCTTCTTCTTCCTTCCCGATCCCGACCTAAACCCTGCGCCGCTTCGGCGGGCGGCAACCGTTGTGCGGTTGCGGGGTGACATCGGAAATAGCGCCTACCTCGAGGCCGGCGGCCTGCAGCGAGCGGATCGCGGTCTCCCGGCCCGAGCCGGGCCCCTTGACGAACACGTCGACCTTCTTGACGCCGTGCTCCTGGGCTTTGCGGGCGGCGTTCTCAGCTGCCAGCTGCGCGGCGAATGGCGTCGACTTGCGGGAGCCCTTGAACCCGACATGCCCCGACGAGGCCCAGGCGATGACGTTGCCCTGGGGGTCGGTGATCGTCACGATCGTGTTGTTGAACGTGCTCTTGATATGCGCAGCCCCGTGCGGAACGTTCTTCTTTTCCCGGCGCCGGGTCTTCTGGCCCTTCTTGGGGCCGGACGGGGTGGCTTTCTTCGGTGGCATTACTTGGCCTTCTTCTTCCCGGCGATGGTGCGCTTCGGGCCCTTGCGGGTACGCGCATTGGTCTTGGTCCGCTGGCCGCGGACCGGCAGCCCGCGACGGTGTCGCAGACCCTGATAGCAACCGATTTCAATCTTGCGGCGGATATCGGCCTGTACCTCACGGCGCAGGTCGCCCTCTACCTTCAGACCAGCCTCGATGTACTCGCGGAGCTGGGCCAGCTGATCGTCGGTGAGGTCCTTACTACGCAGGTCCCGGTCGATGCCGGTGGCCGCCAGGATCTCCTGGGAGCGGGTACGGCCGATACCGTAGATATAGGTGAGCGCGATCTCCATCCGCTTATCGCGCGGCAGGTCGACGCCTACTAGACGGGCCATGTGGGTGGCTATTCCTCTTTTTCGTTCGGAGGTCTGTTCCCAGTCCGATCCCGCGCGCTTGCGGGGCCCGGCCTCCGGTCCGGGCGTGGGTGAACGGCGTCATGCCGGTGGAATTCTCCGTGGCGCCTGAGCGCCGTGCCGTTCACTGGTACTGGGAGGTTCTTATTCAGTTGTTCCGCTTCCGGTGGCGGGTGTTCCGCGCCCGGTGGCGGTCGGGTGCTAGCCCTGCCGCTGCTTGTGGCGCGGATCGGAGCAGATCACCATGACCCGCCCATGCCGGCGGATCACCCTGCACTTGTCGCAGATCGGCTTGACGCTCGGGTTCACCTTCACGGCTGGTTGATCCTGTTCTCGTACATCGTGCTCATTCGTCGCTGGTTTGGTCAGGCGCTGGTCTGGTTGAGCGCTGGTTTCGTTCGGGCGGGTGGCCCGGGTTCGTCCCGGCCTACTTGTACCGGTAGACGATGCGGCCCCGGGTCAGGTCGTAGGGGGACAGTTCCACCACAACCCGGTCCTCGGGCAGGATGCGGATGTAGTGCTGCCGCATCTTGCCGCTGATATGGGCGAGCACCTTGTGGCCGTTTTCCAACTCAATGCGGAACATCGCATTGGGCAGGGGCTCGACCACGCGGCCCTCGACCTCG
>CAZKUK010000046.1:0-28032 GCA_964555915.1 uncultured Mycobacterium sp. | reverse complement strand
CCGGTGGCGGCGAACCCGTCGCGCGCCTTGGCGATCGCGTTCTCCTCGAACGTCGCTCCGGTCTCGGGTGCCTCGTCGTAGGGCGGGACATCACCGAGTGTCAGCAGCGCCAGCCCGGTGATACCCGCCCCGTCGAGCACCCGGTGCAATTCGGCCAGTTTCTTGCGGTTGCGGCTGGCGACCAGCAGCGCGTTCACACTCAGCTTCCGAACGCCTTCTTCGGCGGCGGCCCTTCCGGAAGCACGCCCGGATAGGGCAGCGCCAGGGCGTCGCGTTGAGCGGCGAACAGCTGATCGCAGGCCCCCATCGCCGCGTCGAGCATCTTGTCCAGCGTCGAGCGCGGGAAGGTGGCCCCCTCCCCGGTGCCCTGAATCTCCACGAACGTTCCGGTGTCGGTGGCGACGACGTTCATATCCACCTCGGCGCGGGAGTCCTCCTCATAGGGCAGGTCGACACGCACCCGGCCGTCGACCACCCCGACGCTGACCGCGGCGATGGCACAGGACAGCGGCCGGGGGTCGGAGAGCTTGCCGGCCGCCGCCAGGTAGGTCACCGCATCGGCGAGCGCCACATAGGCGCCGGTGACCGCCGCGGTGCGGGTTCCGCCGTCGGCCTGCAGCACATCGCAGTCAACGGCGATGGTGTTCTCCCCCAGTGCCGCCAGATCGATACAGGCCCGCAGCGATCGCCCGACCAACCGGCTGATCTCCTGGGTACGTCCGCCCAGGCGGCCCTTCACCGACTCGCGGGCGGACCGGGTGTGGGTGGCCGCCGGGAGCATCGCATACTCCGCGGTCAGCCAGCCCAGCCCGGAGCCCTTGCGCCAGCGCGGCACCCCCTCGTTGACGCTCGCGGTACACATCACCCGGGTCTCACCGAAGGCGACCAGCACCGAACCGGCGGGGTGCGAGGTAAAGCCACGGGTGATGACCACGGGCCGTAGCTCGTCGTCTTCCCTGCCGTCCTGTCGTGAAGTCACTCCGAGACCCTAACGCGCGGCCACCGGCGGGCGGCTAACCACCGAGTCCGAGTATGTCGGCCAACGCGCGCTCGATGTCACGCATAGTCTCGGCCTTGACAGCCCCGAGGCGCTGCACCAGACTCACCCGAGCTACCGCCCGGACACCGCGACAGACCGCGACGCTGTCGACATCCACCCCCTCAGTCGGTGCGACCGGAGGCCGCAGCGGCGTCCGAGACCGGGAACTCGACACCGGGACGACCACGACCAACTCGTCCTCGACGCCGACGAGCAACTCATCGGCGGAGACGACGACGGCGGGCCGATGCTTCCCGGGTTCGCCGGCGCGGGCCGCGTCGAAAGCGACAAGCCACACCTCCCCGCGGTGCGGTTCAGTCGATACCATCTGCGGCGGCTGCATCCCAGTCCTGATCCTCGTCGCGGACTGCCCGCGCGGCCGACTCGGCCCGGGTGGCCTCCCGTTCGGCGCTGAACATCGCCTCCCGATCCACCTGACCAGCCAATTCAGTGAGAAGGGCTGAAATCGAGATTCCGCGTTCGCGCGCCTGTGCGGCCAGACGGTCGCGGGTCTGGACGGAGACTCTCACCGTCGTCGTCGACGTAGACATGTGTGTAGCCTACCGAGTCGACGCCACGAGCGACAGAGATCAGATGTCGATGCTCTCCCCGGGCACCACCGCGCGTACCGGACCGTCGAACTCCGCTCTGGCCTCGTCGATCACGTCTTCCCGGGAGGTCCACGGCGGAATGTGGGTCAGCAGGAGTTCACCCACCCCGGCCCGCTTGGCGATCCGGCCGGCCTCCGCACCCGACAGATGCAGATGCTTGGGCCGTTCCGGGGAGTCGGTCCAGGACGCCTCACACAGGAAAATGTCGGCCCCGCGGGCGAGTTCGACCAGCGAATCACATATCGCGCTGTCACCGCTGTAGGCCAGCGTCGCACCGTTCGGGTCGGTGACCCGCAGCCCGAAAGACTCGATGGGATGGGTTACCAGCCTCGGCAGGACGGTCAACCCACCGAACCGGACCGGCTCACCGTCGACCCACTGACGTACGTCGAAGATATCGGTGAAATCGTCCACATCCCCGCCCACCGGAGCCGATGCCGTCGCTAACCTGGTCCAGGTATCGCTGGGGCCGTACATGATTCCGCGCTGGGCGGCCGGGACCGGATGGTAACGCCGCCAGACGAACAGCCCGGGCAGGTCCAGGCAGTGGTCGGCGTGCAGGTGGGACAGCAGGACATGAACCTCGTTGGGGTCGACGTAGCGCTGTAACTCCCCGAGCACTCCCCCACCGAAGTCGACGACCAGCGGCGGTGTGTCAGGGGCGGTCAGTAGATACCCCGACGCGGGCGAATCAGGCCCGACGACACTGCCCGAGCACCCCAGGACGGTCAGTCGCACAGCACAAGCTTGCCACGTTACGGATGGGAAAACTGGTACTTTGCGCGCGTCAGGACGACGGGCTGGGGCTGTGCACCCCGGTGACCACCGGGCCGAGGAACCGTGCGGCCAGTGCGGTGAACGCCTCCGGGTCACCGGTCGACTCGAATATCCGGGCCGGCGGCGGTGTCCCCGGTAGCTCCGGGTGCGGACGCAGCAGGTCCCGTTCGGTGAGCACCCGCAGGAGATCCTTGGCGGTCTCCTCCGCGCTGGAGACCAGGGTGACGGTTTCGCCCATCACGAGTTGGATCACCCCGGACAGCAGCGGGTAATGCGTGCAGCCCAGCACCAGGGTGTCCACCTCGGCCCGCTGCAGCGGTTCGAGGTAACCCTCGGCCAAACCCAGCACCTGCCGTCCACTGGTGACACCGCGTTCGACGAAGTCGACGAACCGCGGGCAGGCCACCGCGGTCACCTCGACGTCCCGTGCGGCGGCGAAGGCATCCTGATAGGCGTGGGAGGAGATGGTGGCGCGGGTGCCGATCACCCCGATATGTCCGGTCCGGGTCGTCGCGACCGCACGCCGCACCGCCGGCAGGATCACCTCGACGACGGGCACGTCATAGCGTTCCCGGGCGTCGCGCAGACACGCCGCCGATGCGGTGTTGCACGCGATGACCAGTGCCTTGACCCCGCGATCCACCAGGTCATCGCCGATGGCCAGGGCGTGGGCCCGAACCTCGGGGATGCTCAGCGGGCCGTACGGCCCGTGTGCGGTATCACCGACATAGATGACATCCTCATCGGGCAACTGGTCGATGATCGACCGGGCCACCGTCAGCCCGCCCACGCCGGAGTCGAAGATGCCGATCGGCGCGCCGTGCCTACTCACACCGCCGGCCCGGGAAGCTGGCCCGTCTTGGTGCGTTGTCGGGACTCACGCTCGGGGCCGGACAGCCAGTAGGCGGCGAGCACACCGGCGATGGCCCCGCACAGGTGGCCCTGCCAGGACACCCCACCGCAGCGATCCAGCACCGGAACCGCACCCCACAGGATGCCACCGTAGACGAACAGCACCACCAGACCGGTGACGATCTGCCAGATGTGCCGGGTGAGCCAGCCGAATACCAGCAGGAATCCCAGCCAGCCGAAGATCAGCCCGGAGGCGCCGATGTGGATGGTCTCCATGCGGCAACTGCCGATACCGCCGATCAGCCAGGTGCCCAGACCCCCGAGGATCCAGATGATCGCGGTCGCCCAGACGAACCGGGACATCCCGGCCAGCGTCACCAGGAAACCCAGCACCAGAGCCGGACCGGTATTGGCCAGCAGGTGCGACCAGTCGGCATGCAACATCGGTGCGAAGAGGATGCCCGACAGCCCGTCGGTTTCCAACGGTCGGATGCCGTTGCGATCCAGCGAGTGCCCGGTCAACTGGTCGACGATCTCGATCAGGTACAGCAGCGCCACGAAGGTCAGCATGGTGGCGCCGCCGAGTTTCCACGCCGGCCATCTGGCGGGCGCGGTTTCGGGCATGCTCACAGGTTACCGCCCCGGATTCCCGCGTGAACGTGCACAAAATGCCCGCCCGGGCGGCATGTCGCGGTACCGACACGCACGCTCGCGGGCTAGCCGGTAGTGAATACCTCGCGGTAGGTGGCGATCCCGGCCACCGGGTCCGCGGCCAGCACCCCGGCCAGCACCGCGCGGGCCAGACAGTCGGCAGCCGCCACTCCCACCGCCGTGGCCAGCGCGGTCTCCGGGAGCATCGCCGCCGGGGTGTCCGGTGCCGGCGCCACCTCGACCGCACCGGTGGCGAGCACGAACACGGTGTCGCCGTCCAGTGGGGTGTGGGCCGGCCGGATGGCCCGGGCGAGCCCGTCCTGCGCGGCGACCGCAACGCGCCGGCAGCCCGCCGGATCGAGGGCGGCGTCGGTGGCGATCACTGCGATGGTGGTGTTCAACGGGCTGGAATCTCGATGCAGTGCGGCGTATTCGGCGATCTGACCGGGTGACGGAGGGTTGAGCCCGAACTCTTCGGCCAGTTCAGCCATCCACGGCAGTCCGGTCCCCGGGTCGAGCACCTCGCCGGCCGAGTTCACCACCACGATCGCGCCGACCGTCACACCGGAGGGCAGCGTGGTCGAGGCGGTGCCCACCCCGCCCTTGAGCACACCGGCGCGCGCACCTACGCCCGCACCGGCACAGCCGAGTGCCACGTCGGGACCCGCGGCGCCTGCTGCCACATAGCCGAAGTCGGCATTCGGTCGGCTCGACCAGGCCCCCACGGGTAGGTCGAAAATCACCGCGGCGGGCACGATCGGCACCGTGCCCATGGGCGCCACCGGCACCGTGCCCATGCCCCCGGTCATCTGCACTCCGCGGCCGCGTTCCTCCAACCAGGTCATGACACCGTCGGCGGCAGCCAGGCCGAACGCACTACCGCCGCTGAGCACAACCGCGTCGACATGGCGCACACTGTTGGCCGGATCCAGCAGATCGGTCTCCCGGGTGCCGGGCGCCCCGCCGCGGACATCGACTGCACCGACCGTCCCCGGCGGCGCGATGACAACGGTTGTCCCGCATGCCCATCCGGTACCCGGCGCTGACGGTCCGCCCACCGTCGCATCGTCATCACAGCGATCATGGTGGCCGACCGCGATCCCGCCGACGTCGGTGATCGAACCGAGTTGCCCGGGGTTCACCGAATGGGCTTACCCATCAGGCCCAGCACCAGATACTCCTGTAGCACCGTCAGCCAGTGGTAGACCTCCAGGTGAGCGGCCATCGGATGACCGGCCGGCAACCGATCCGGGGTATCCGGGCCGATCTGCAGGATCGTCCCCAGCGCCAACCTGATGTCGTTGATCGCCGAGATCCAGACGTTGGCGTCCTCCTCGGTCAACTCCAGTCGGCCACCGCCATCCGGAATGGTGTCCACAAGCCGCTGCGCGGCAGCGACTTTGGCGTCGATGATCTGCGGCTCATGCAGGCTGCGCAGGGCATCGTTGGAGGCGGCGTCGTCATCGGTCCGGCCGCGCTGATCACGTACGAAGTCCGGCAGTAGCCGCCGTACCGTCGCATCCTGCGGCGGGGCGGAGTTGCCGACGCGAATGCCGGTGATCTGCTCCAGTGGGTCCGACGGCGCCGCGGACTGCCGGTCGCCAAGCATCTGCTGCACCGAGGTCGCCATATTCTTGAGCAAGGCCGCCTCGTGCGGCTCCAGCGCCGAAACGAAACGGGGCCCGTCGGCAGCGGCTACCCGCTTCCATTTACGCACCGTGCGCCGACCGAGTCCCCGGCTCAGCGGTCCTGCTGCAACGTGGCCCACAGACCGGCCGCATGCAGTTTGGTGACGTCGACCTCCATGGACTCGCGGCTGCCGGCCGACACCACCGCCTTACCGTCCTGGTGGACCTGCATCATGAGCTTCGTCGCGTGCGGTTCGCTGTAGCCGAAGAGTTTCTGGAAGACGAATGTCACATAGTTCATCAAGTTGACCGGATCATCCCAGACGATGGTCACCCACGGTGTGTCGATGGCTTCCAGAATGTCGGTCTCGCGAAGCCCCCCGGTGCCCGGCCGGGTCGGTGCTGATGGCGCGCTCATGCATCCCAGGATAGCGAGCCGACGCCAATATTCGCTCCCACTGCGGCAAGGCCGTTACGAAGGCCGTTACGGTTGCCGGATGACCGCGGCTACCCCTGTGGCGCTGCTGACCGACAAATACGAGCTGACCATGCTCTCGGCGGCACTGCGCGACGGCACCGCGAGCAGGCTGACGACCTTCGAGGTGTTCGCCCGCCGGCTTCCCGACGGCCGCCGCTACGGGGTGCTCGCCGGAACCGGGCGTTTCCTGGAGTCGGTCGCCGACTTCGTCTTCGGCGAGGGGGCCCTGGCGGCGGTCGCCGATTTCCTGGACCCGCCGACGCTGGACTACCTGGCCGGTTTCCGGTTCGGCGGCGATATCGACGGGTACGCCGAGGGTGAGCTGTACTTCCCCGGTTCGCCGGTGCTGTCGATCACCGGAACCTTCGCCGAATGTGTGGTGCTGGAGACCCTGGCACTGTCGATTCTCAACCATGACACCGCAGTGGCCTCCGCGGCCGCCCGGATGGTCAGCGCCGCCGCCGGCCGGCCGGTGATCGAGATGGGTTCGCGCCGCACCCATGAGCAGGCCGCGGTCTCGGCCGCCCGAGCCGCCTACCTGGCCGGGTTCGAGGGCACCTCCAACCTGGAGGCCAGCCACCGCTACGGGATACCGGCGATCGGAACCTCGGCGCATGCGTTCACCATGCTGCACACCACGGCCGGCGACTCAACCACCGACGATTGGGAGCGGGCTGCATTCGGCGCTCAGGTCGCCGCCCTGGGAGAGGGGACGACGCTGCTGGTCGACACCTATGACGTGCGCAGCGGGGTGGCCAACGCGATCGCGGTGGCCGGGCCCCGGCTGGGCGCGGTCCGAATCGACTCCGGGGACCTGGGCGTGCTGGCCCGTCAGGTGCGCGCACAACTCGATGACCTCGGCGCGCGCGACACCGGGATCGTGGTGTCCGGCGACCTGGACGAGTACGCCATTGCGGGGCTGCGCGCCGAGCCCGTCGACACCTACGGGGTTGGCACCTCGGTGGTCACCGGCTCAGGTGCCCCCACCGCCGGGATGGTCTACAAACTGGTCGAGGTCGACGGCCTGCCGGTGCGCAAGCGCAGCAGCCACAAGCAGTCACACGGCGGCCGCAAGGCAGCCCTGCGACTGGCCCGGCCGTCCGGGACGGTGACCGAGGAGTTGGTCTACCGGGTCGGGGCGCCTCCCGAAACCGGCACCGGCGCCCGCGAGCTGACCCGGCCGCTGATGCGCAGCGGCGAACTGCTGACCCGACCCGACCTGCAGGCCGCCCGCGAGCGTGTGGCCGCCGGGCTGGCCGGGTTGCCGTGGGAGGGCCTGGCTCTGTCCCGCGGCGAGCCCGCCATCCCGACCAGGCTGGTGCCCGCGCGGTGAGCGAGGTGCCCGCCGCGGCGGACCTGCTGGCCCGTGCGGTGAACGCCCTCGGCGGTGCTCAGCGGCCGGGGCAGGTGCAGATGGCCGATGCGGTGGAGCGCGCATTCGCCACCGGCGAGCACCTGGCCGTCCAGGCCGGCACCGGGACCGGTAAGTCGCTGGCCTATCTGGTGCCGGCGATCGCCCGCGCCGTCACCGATGATGCGCCGGTGGTGGTGTCGACGGCGACCATCGCGCTGCAACGCCAACTCGTCGATCGAGACCTGCCCCGGCTGGCCGACGCACTGGCCGACATGCTGCCCCGGCGGCCGACCTTCGCACTGCTCAAAGGAAGACGAAACTATCTGTGCCTGAACAAGATCCATGACGGGTCTGAGGCAGGCGAGGAAGCCGGGCAGGAGGAGCTCTTCATCCCCACCAGCACCCTGGGTCGTGATCTGCAGCGGCTCACCGAGTGGGCCTCGGATACCGACACCGGAGACCGTGACGACCTGCGGCCCGGGGTGCCGGAGCGATCCTGGTCCCAGGTCAGCGTCTCGGCCCGGGAGTGCCTCGGCCCGGCCCGTTGCCCGCACAGCGCGGACTGCTTCGCGGAGAAGGCCCGCGGCGTGGCGGGTCGCGCCGATATCGTCGTGACCAACCACGCGCTGCTGGCAATCGACGCACTCGCCGACGCCGACGTACTGCCCGAACACGATTTCCTGATCGTCGACGAGGCGCACGAACTCACCGACCGGGTGACCTCGGTGGCCACCGGCGAACTCACCGGCGGACCGCTGGGGGTGACGGTGCGCCGGACCGGCCGGCTGATCGGACCGGAGCTGACCGAGCGACTGGACGCGGCGGTCACCACCTTTACCGCGGCGATCCATGACGCGCAGCCCGGCCGAATCGACGTCCTCGACGATGAGCTCCGGACCTACCTGACCGCACTGCGGGATGCAGCGGCTGCAGCCCGTTCGGCAATCAACCCGGCCCCGGGGGATCCGAAGGCCGCGGCCGCCCGGGCCGAGGCCATCGCCGCACTCGACGAGGTCACCGACACCGCCGCCCGAGTGCTGGACTCCTTCGCTCCGGCCATCCCGGACCGGACGGAGGTGGTCTGGCTCGACCACGAGGAGCAGCGCGGAGCCGCCGGCTCCACTCGGCCGGCCGCATCGGGTCCGGCGGCCCGGGCGGTGCTGCGAGTGGCGCCGCTGTCGGTGGCGCCATTGCTCGCCGCGCGGGTGTTCGGCACCGCCACCGCGGTGCTGACCTCAGCGACGCTGACCGTCGGCGGGTCGTTCGAGGCGATGGCTGATGCCTGGGGACTTTCCGCCGGACCGGACTGGCGGGGATTGGATGTCGGCTCACCCTTCGACCACGCGAGGGCCGGAATCCTCTACGTCGCCGCGCACCTGCCGGCACCGGGGCGTGACGGAGCGGGATCCGCCGGGCAACTCGAGGAGATCGCCGGGCTGGTCGACGCCGCCGGCGGGCGAACCCTGGGGTTGTTCTCATCGATGCGGGCCGCGCGAGCCGCAGCCGACGATATGCGGGGCCGCCTGGACACCCCGGTGTTGTGCCAGGGTGACGACAGCACCGCCGCGCTGGTCGAGCAGTTCGCCGCCGACCCGGCCACATCATTGTTCGGCACCTTGTCGCTGTGGCAGGGGGTCGACGTCCCGGGTGCCTCGTTATCGCTGGTGATCATCGACCGCATCCCGTTCCCCCGACCCGATGATCCGCTGCTGACGGCGCGGCAGCGCGCTGTGGCCGCCCGGGGCGGTAACGGGTTCATGGCGGTGGCCGCCAGCCACGCCGCCCTGCTGCTCGCCCAGGGCGCCGGACGGCTGCTACGCCGCACCGACGACCGCGGGGTGGTGGCCGTCCTGGACTCCCGGATGGCCACCGCCCGGTACGGCCCGTACCTGCGCGCATCGCTGCCGCCGTTCTGGACGACCACCGATCCCGGGTTGGTCCGGAAGGCTCTGCGCCGCCTCCACACGCCGCCCGACGGCTGACCGAACGGCGAACTATGGTGGTTGCCATGCGCCGGGCCAGCACATGTCTGCTTGCCGGTATCGGTGCGGCCGCCCTGCTGACCGGTTGCGGTCCGGCGGTCTCCGGCACTGCGGTCTCGGTGTTCGCCGATCCGTTCAAGGTCGGCGGACTGGAATCCGTCGACGGCCCGACCGGCCTGCGGCCGGACGCTAAAGCCGAGTCCCGGTCGGTGAACGGCACCGATGGTGGCGAGATCGACGAACTGGCGGGCCAGTCGGTCAGCGATCTGGAGGAGTTCTGGAGGTTCGCCTATCCGGATGCCTTCGGAGGCGAGTTCACCCCGATCGGTGAGCTGATCTCCTGGGACTCCGACGCGGCCGGCGGAACGTTCTGCGATGAGACCACCCTGGGACTGGTCAATGCCGGCTACTGCGAGCTGAACAGCACCATCGGCTGGGATCGGACAGTGCTGATGCCGGCCCTGCGGGACGCCTACGGCGATATGGCGATCACCATGGTGCTGGCCCACGAGTACGGCCACGCCATCCAGGAGCAGGTACCGCTGAATCCCCCCGGGGTGCCCACACTGGTGGCCGAACAACAGGCCGACTGCCTGTCCGGGGTGTACCTGCGCTGGGTCGCCGAAGGTAAATCACCCCGCTTCACCCTCAGCACCGGCGAAGGGCTCAATAACCTGCTGGCGGCGATGATCTCGTTCCGCGACCCGCCGGTCGATCAGGACTACTACGGGATGGGCGACGAACACGGCTCGGCGTTCGAGCGCATCTCGGCGTTCCAGTTCGGTTTCACCGACGGTGCCGCGGCCTGCACCGCCATCACTCTCAAGGAGATCAAGCAGCGTCGCGGTGAGCTGCCGGTGGCACTGGCCGTCGACCAGTCCGGGGAACTGCCGGTCACCGAGGATTCGGTGATATCGCTTCTCGACGCGATGAACGTCCTGTTCCCGACGGCGAACCGTCCGGCAGTGAGCTTCGACGCCGAATCCGCGTCGTCCTGCCCGGACGCCCGGCCCAGTTCGCCGGTGTCCTACTGTCCGGCGAAGAACACCATCACCGTGGACCTGCCGGGCCTGCAGGCGATGGCGGCTCCCGCCGAAGGCTATGAGGGCCCGCCCCTGCAGGGCGATAACACCGCCTATTCGGTGCTGGTGTCGCGATACATGCTGGCGGTGGAACACGAACGCGGCGGGATGGCGCTGGACAACGCCGAGGCCGGGTTGCGCACCGCCTGCCTCACCGGGGTGGCGACCACCAGGCTGTCCGAGGAAATCACCACCCCGGACGGCAACACCGTCGCGCTCACCGCCGGGGATATCGACGAAGCGGTATCGGGACTGCTGACCAATGGTCTGGCGGCCGGCGATGTCAACGGCGACCCGGTGCCGGCCGGTTTCTCCCGCATCGACGCCTTCCGGGTGGGTGTGCTCGGGGACGAGGAAGCCTGCTTCAACCGGTTCCCGTGACCGGTCACACCGCCTTGGTAACGCCGTACCAGGACAGAATCGCCTCGCCCTCATCGGTTTCCCGGGTCAGCGTGGCGTAGGAGCGGATGAACGACTCGCCGACGCACCCGTCGATCTTGGTCCGGAAATTCTTGATCGATATCCACGGCTCGGCGCCCCGGTACTGCTTCTTGGTCACCGGGACGATGCTGATGAGGCCCGGTTTGAGGCCGACGGTGATAGCGCCGCCGAAGTTGGCGCCCACCCCGGGAATGATCCCGTCGACCGGGACCGACGAGGCGTCGATACCCAGCAACGAAATCGACGGGTTGACCCCGGCGGTACCGGTGAGCGATACGCCGTTGGAAGTGGTCATATCGATACCGCAGCCGATCTGATAGCCGACCTCGAAGACCCCCTCGGGCACCTCGCCGCCGGGGCCCTCCAGCGTTCCGTTGAACACCCCGCCGACGGCGTATTCACGGGTCGAGATCGCGGTGGTCAACGGTGCCACCGCCACCTGCGTCTCGTCCTCCGAGGAGATCGTCAGCGTCCAGCCGTCCGGTGCGGTCGTCGTCTGCGGGGGGCTCGACGCCACCTTTCCGTCATCGACGGGCACTCCGTCCTCAACCGGCTCCTCGGCATCACCGGCGGCGGCCGCATCGCCGGCAGTGGCGGCGTCGCCCACGGCCTCGGCCGCACCGGTGGTGTCGGTGGCCACAACCGGCACGAACTCAGGCCCGGCCGCTGCGGCGGAGGCTGTGACCTCGGTGTCGGCCGAATCGGGTTCGGCCAGCGCCGGCGCGGCCGTCACCAGGGCACATACCGCTGCCACCAGCCCTGCAACACGCTTCGTCCCGGGCATTATCGTCACCTCCGCACACCCCCCAGAGCGAAACTACAGGTGCGTGGTCCCGCCGTTCGCGGAGTCCCCCGTTCCGTCCCTCACCGCGCTGTCGCCGGCCAGTCTCACCAGCCCCCACTCCGCAACCGAGGCCAGCAGCGGGTGGCGGGGCAGCATCCGCACCGTGTATCCCATCGCCCCGGCCTTGGGCAGTGCGGTCGTCGTACAGAAGACCTCGTTGCCGCCCTCGCCGGACCCGGTGTGGACCATGTCGATATAGGCGGGTTCGAATAACGTGTCGCCGGAATCCACCCGACCCAGCACCGCCTGAACCACCACCTCGTCGGGACGCAGTCCGGCCAGGGCGACGGTGGCGGTGAGCGTCAGGGCCCAGCCCAGCACCGGGATATCGGGCAGTCCGGTGCTGTCGACATCGGTGATCGCCACATGCGGCCAGGCCGCGCCGACCCGCTGCCGGTATTCCGCCAGGTCGCGGGCCCGGCCGAACGGCTGGCCGTCGACCGGTTCGATGGACCGGTGCAGTGCCACCGCCGCCGGCGCGTAGTACTTTTCGGTGTAGTCCCGGACCATCCGGGAAGCCAGCACCTTGGGGCCCAGTGACTGCACGGTGTGCCGGACCATTTCCACCCAGCGGACCGGTACGCCGCGTTCGTCGCGATCGTAGAACTTCGGCGCCACCGCGTTCTCGAGCAGGTCGTAGAGTGCGCCGGCCTCCAGATCATCGCGACGCTCATCGCTGGTCACCTCGGCAGTCGGTATCTCCCAGCCGTTGTCACCGTCGAACCACTCGTCCCACCAGCCGTCCCGGATGGAGAGGTTCAATCCGCCGTTCAGCGCGCTCTTCATCCCCGATGTTCCGCAGGCCTCCAGCGGCCGCCGCGGGTTGTTCAGCCAGACGTCGCAGCCCCAGTACAACAGCCGCGCCATCGAGATGTCGTAGTCCGGCAGGAAGGCAATACGGTGGCGGACCTCCGCCCGGTCAGCGAACCGGACGATCTGCTGGATCAGGGCCTTGCCGGCGTCATCGGCGGGGTGAGACTTGCCCGCCACGATGAGCTGGACCGGCCTGCTCTCGTCGAGCAGCAGCGCCTCCAGCCGTTCCGGATCGCGCAGCATCAGCGTCAGCCGCTTGTAGGTGGGCACCCGGCGGGCGAAGCCGACAGTCAGCACACCGGGATCGAAAGCATCTGATATCCAGCCCAATTCGGCCTCGAACGCTCCACGCTCCAGCCATGACTTCAGCAGCCGCCGCCGGACGTCCTCCACCAACGTGGCCCTCAGTTGAGACCGAATCCACCAGATATGTCCGGCGTCCACCTGCTGCAGACCCTGCCACTGAGACGTCTCGCCCGGCCCTTCGGGCGACCCGGTCAGTTCGCGACCGAGTTGTATCCACTCGGGGGCCGTCCAGGTGGGACCGTGCACACCGTTGGTGATCGAGCCGATCGGCACCTCCGCGGCGTCGAATCCCGGCCACAATTCCTCGAACATTTCCCGGCTGACCCGACCGTGCAGCCGGGAGACCCCATTGGACCGCTGCCCGAGCCGCAACCCCATATGCGCCATATTGAACTTCCCGGGGTCATCGAATTCCGCACCGAAGCCGATAACGCGTTCCACCGGTACTCCCGGCAGCAGCGGCGCGGCGGCGCCCTTGCCGTCGCCGCTGCCGCTGCCATTGCCGTTGCCGCTGCCGCTGCCGTTGCCGTTGCCGTTGCCGAAGTAGCGCTCCACCAACCCCACCGGGAACCGGTCGATCCCGGCCGGAACCGGGGTGTGGGTGGTGAACAGCGTGCTGGCCCGGACAACGGCCAGCGCAGTATCGAAGTCGAGGCCGTCGGCGGTGATGAACTCCCGGATACGTTCCAGACCGAGGAACCCGGCGTGCCCCTCGTTCATGTGGAACACGTCCGGCGCCGGGTGGCCCTCCAGGGCGGTGAAGGCGCGGATCGCCCGGACGCCGCCGATCCCGGCCAGGATCTCCTGCCTGATCCGGTGTTCCTGGTCGCCGCCGTAGAGCCGATCGGTGACCTGACGCATATCGTGATCATTCTCAGGAATGTCGGAGTCCAACAGCAGCAACGGGATTCGGCCCACCCGTGCTATCCACACCCTGGCCCGGAGCGTGCGCGCCTCCGGCATGGCCAGTTCGATGAGAACCGGCTCCCCACCTGGGTGGGCCAGCAGTCGCAGTGGCAGGCCCTGAGGGTCCAGACCCGGGTAGTTCTCGTGCTGCCACCCGTCGGCTGTCAGGGACTGCCGGAAGTAACCCGAGCGGTAGTTCAACCCGACCCCGATCAGCGGCAAGCCGAGGTCCGAGGCAGCCTTGAGGTGGTCACCGGCCAGAATCCCCAAACCCCCGGAGTAGATGGGCAGCACCTCGGCGACACCGAACTCCATCGAGAAATAGCCGATACCCACTGGCAGCGCCGAATCGGCCCGTGACTGCAACTGCTGGTACCACAGCGGTTTGGTCAGGTAGTCGTTGAGCTCAGCGGCGAGACGGTCCAGTCGCTCGGTGAACTCGTGGTCCCGGGCCAGTTCGTCGAGCCGCGCAGGGTCGACCTCGCCCAGCAGCGCCACCGGGTCGCGACCGATCCTGGCCCACAGGTCGGGGTCGATGCTGGCGAACAATTCCTGGCAGCCGATATCCCACGACCAGCGCAGGTTCGTCGACAGCTGACCCAGCGCGGCGATCCTGGTCGGCAGGTGAGCACGAACGGTGAATCTGCGGAGAGCCTTCACAGGCAGTGACCTTACTGAGGTTCGGCCTGCCGCGCCGTGCGTGCTTCGGCCCCGGACAGGTGAGCTCGGCCACTACGGTGTGAACCAGCAGCGGACTCGGAGAAAGGGGTGCCCAGGTGCCGGGCCGGATCGAGATCGACGATGTCGAACCCGTCGTCTCCGACGGCACCTATCCGGCCAGAGCGGTTGTCGGTGAACTCGTGCCGGTTTGCGCGACGGTGTGGCGGGAAGGCCACGAGGCGGTGGCGGCCACCCTGGTGGTGCGCTATCTCGGGACGGCCTACCCTCACCCCGGTCACGGCTCCGGGCACCGGTCTGCAGAGGGCGGCGAGCCAGTCGTCACCCCGCCGAGAATCCGACCCACACAGCACAGGATGAGTCTGGGTGGTACCGAGGATGTGTTCCATGCCCAGTTCATCCCCGACCGGGTGGGCCTGTGGACCTTCCGGGTCGACGGCTGGGGCGACCCCATCGCCGGCTGGCGCCACACCGTCACCGCCAAGCTCGATGCCGGTCAGAGCGAGCAGGATCTCGATAACGACCTGATGATGGGGGCCGCGCTGCTCAAACGGGCCGCGACCGGGGTTCCACGGGCTGATCGCAGCCCGCTGTTGGACGCTGCGGCGGCACTCGCCCGCCCGGGTGACCCACTGACTCGGGCCGCGTCGGCGCTCTCGCACCAGGTGACCGAACTGCTGGATCGTTACCCGCTGCGCGAGCTCATCACCCGCGGCCGCCAGCACGGTATCTGGGTGGACCGGCCGCTGGCCCGCTGCAGCGCCTGGTACGAGATGTTCCCAAGATCCACCGGCGGGCGCGACGCCGACGGCCGTCCGGTGCACGGAACCTTCGCGACCGCCGCCGCTGCGCTCCCGCGCATCGCCGGCATGGGATTCAACGTCGTCTACCTGCCGCCGATCCACCCCATCGGAACGGTGCACCGCAAGGGCCGCAACAACTCGGTGACCGCTGAACCGGGCGATGTCGGCTCACCCTGGGCGATCGGCAGCACCGAGGGCGGGCATGACACCGTGCACCCGGATCTGGGGACCATCGAGGAGTTCGACGAGTTCGTCGCCGCTGCGCGCGGCCACGGTATGGAAGTAGCCCTGGACCTCGCCCTGCAGTGCGCCCCGGACCACCCGTGGGCCCGGGCGCACCGGAACTGGTTCACCGAACTACCCGATGGCACCATCGCCTATGCCGAGAACCCACCCAAGAAATACCAGGACATCTACCCGCTGAACTTTGACAACGACCCGCAAGGGCTCTACCAGGAAGTGCTGCGGGTAGTACGGCACTGGATTCGCCACGGCGTCAAAATTTTCCGGGTGGACAACCCACACACCAAGCCACCGGACTTCTGGTCATGGTTGATCAGCCGGGTGAAGACTTCGGATCCGGACGTCCTGTTCCTCTCGGAGGCCTTCACCCGGCCGGCCCGGTTGTATGGGCTGGCGAAACTCGGCTTCACCCAGTCGTATTCGTACTTCACCTGGCGGACCGCCAAGTGGGAGCTCGAGGAGTTCGGCCGTCAGATCGCCGAACACGCCGACTACGCGCGGCCCAATCTCTTCGTCAACACCCCGGACATCCTGCACGAGAGTCTCCAGAACGGCGGACCGGGCATGTTCGCCATCCGCGCCGCTCTCGCCGCGACCATGGGCTCGTCCTGGGGCGTGTACGCCGGCTACGAGCTGTTCGAGAACCTACCGGTGCGCCCCGGCAGCGAGGAGTACCTGGACTCGGAGAAGTATCAACTACGCCCCCGCGACTTCGAGTCCGCACTGGCAGAGGGTCGTTCACTGGAACCGTTTCTGGCCCGGCTCAACGAAATCCGGCGGATCCATCCGGCACTGTGCCAGTTGCGGACCATCCGATTCCACCACGTCGACACCGATGCGATCCTGGCGTACAGCAAGTTCGATCCGGTAAGCGGGGACACGGTTCTTACGGTGGTCACGCTCAATCCCTTTGCCGCCGAGCAGGGAACCCTCTGGCTGGACATGGGCGCACTGGGTATGCACCCGTATGACCGGTTCTGGGTCCGTGACGAGATCACCGGGGAGGAATACCATTGGGGGCAGGCGAATTACGTGCGTCTTGAGCCGGCAAAAGCTGTCGCGCACATTCTGAACATGCCTGTGATCCCCGAGGACCAGCGCGCCGCGCTCTTACGGAGGGAATGAAACCCGATGAGCCGCAAGCGCACCAGCACCGGACTGGCCCCTGATCCGGGTGATGTGGCCCGACTGGTCGCAGGCGTGCACCACGATCCGCACAGCATCCTCGGTGCACACGAGCGTGACGGGCAGACGGTAGTCCGAGCCCTGCGCCCGGATGCTCTCGGAGTCACCGCGCTGGTCGGCGGTCGGCGCTATCCCATGACCCACCTCGAGGCCGGCCTGTTCGCGGTGTCGCTGCCCTACACGAACCTGGTCGACTATCGGTTGGAGACGACCTATCCGGGTGCCGACGGGCGGACCCACACTAATGTTTCGGCGGACGGCTACCGCTTCCTGCCGACGCTCGGCGAGATTGATCTGCACCTGTTCGCCGAGGGCCGGCACGAACGGCTCTGGGAGATTCTCGGCGCCCACCCCCGCACGTTCACCACCCCCGACGGCGATGTCGCCGGAGTGTCGTTCGCCGTGTGGGCACCGAACGCCAGAGGTGTCAGCCTGATCGGCGAGTTCAACGGGTGGGCCGGCCGCGACGCACCGATGCGGGTTCTCGGCTCGTCAGGAGTGTGGGAGCTGTTCTGGCCGGGCTTCGCACTCGACGGCATGTACAAGTTCCGGGTGTACGGAGTGGACGGCAGCGTCACCGACCGTGCCGATCCGATGGCGTTCGCCACCGAGGTGCCGCCCCATACCGCTTCAACGGTCTTCATCTCGCATTACGAGTGGGACGACGAGGACTGGATGACCAGCCGCGCTGCGGGCAACCCGGTGTCCGCACCGATGAGCACCTACGAAGTACACCTGGGCTCCTGGCGGCCCGGCCTGACCTATCGCGAGCTTGCCGCTGATCTGACTGAATACGTTGTCTCCCAAGGCTTCACCCATGTGGAACTGCTGCCCGTCGCCGAGCATCCGTTCGGCGGCTCATGGGGGTACCAGGTGACGTCCTACTACGCGCCGACATCGAGGTTCGGCACGCCCGACGATTTCCGACACCTGGTGGATCGACTGCACCGGGCCGGAATCGGTGTCATCATGGACTGGGTTCCGGCGCACTTCCCCAAGGACAACTGGGCACTCGGCCGATTCGACGGAACCGCACTTTACGAGCACTCCGACCCGCGCCGCGGCGAACAACTCGACTGGGGCACCTACGTCTTCGACTTCGGCCGACCGGAGGTGCGCAACTTCCTGGTCGCCAACGCCCTCTTCTGGCTGCAGGAGTTCCATATCGACGGCCTGCGGGTCGACGCGGTGGCCTCGATGCTCTATCTGGACTACTCCCGGCCGGACGGCGACTGGACGCCCAATGTCTACGGCGGTCGGGAGAATCTGGAGGCGGTGCAGTTCCTGCAGGAGATGAATGCCACGGTGCACAAGATCGCGCCAGGAGTTGTCACCGTCGCTGAGGAGTCCACCTCCTGGCCCGGTGTCACCCGTGCAACCACACTCGGCGGCCTCGGGTTTTCGATGAAATGGAATATGGGCTGGATGCACGACACCCTGGACTACATCGGCCGGGATCCGATTTACCGCTGCTACCACCACCATGAGATGACCTTCTCCATGTTGTACGCCTACAGCGAGAACTACGTACTACCGATCAGCCATGATGAGGTGGTCCACGGTAAGGGAACCCTCTGGGAGCGGATTCCCGGCAATGACCATGTGAAGGCCGCCGGGCTTCGTAGTCTTTTGGCGTACCAGTGGGCGCACCCCGGTAAGAAACTGCTGTTCATGGGCCAGGATTTCGGGCAGCGGGCCGAATGGTCGGAGGAACGCGGCCTGGACTGGTGGCAACTCGACGAGAACGGCTTTTCTGGCGGGATCCAGCGTTTCATGGCCGACGTCAACGCGATCTACCGGACCCACCCGGCGTTGTGGAGTCAGGACACCAAACCGGAGGGCTACTCCTGGATCGACGCCAACGACTCTGCCAGCAATGTCCTGAGCTTCCTGCGCTACGGAGCCGACGGGTCGGTGCTCGCGTGCATTTTCAACTTCGCCGGTAGCGAGCACAGCCGCTACCGGCTGGGGCTTCCGGTCTCCGGCAGTTGGCGTGAGGTGCTCAACAGCGATGCGAAGGTGTACGGCGGTTCTGGTGTGGGCAACCTCGGCGTCGTGCACGCCACCGACGAGCCCTGGCACGGCCGCCCCGCCTCGGCGCAACTGGTCTTGCCGCCCACATCCGCGATCTGGCTCGAGCCCGCCGAGTAAGGCTCTGGGAGGCCGGTAGGACCGAGGTGCAGACTGAGTTGTCTCATACCTAGGCATGGAGCCACCGCGGGTGGTGGTTTTGTCAGCTCCCGAAACCCGGTTCTGCAGCGGCGAGACCCAGATCGGCGTCGCGCACCGCACTCCCGGGCCGATAGCCCGAATTAGGGAAGATGGACTCCGCTCGCGCCGGTCAGTACAGCGCGTTGGCCAGGTTTCGCCGGGCTGCAATGATGTCCGGGTCGGCCGGATCGAAGAGTTCGAACAGATCGATCAATCGGGTCCGGACCCGGGTGCGGTCCTCGCCTGAACTACGCTTGACCAGGGCGATCAGCCGCTCGAAAGCACCGGCGATGTCCTGGCTCAGGATTTGCACGTCGGCGACGGCCAAGGCCGCGTCGATATCGTCAGGCGCCGCCTCGGCGTTCGCCAAGACCTCCGGCGGGTGCGCGGAAGCCCGCTGCAGAAAGGTGATCTGACGCAGTGCGCCCTTGGCCTCGACGTGGGTGGGATCGGCATCGAGGATTTCCCGATAGGCGGCGAGGGCAGCGTCGAAATTACCGGCATCAAGCAGCTCGCGGGCCGCATCGAGTGCCGGATCCGCCGGCGGTTCGTCGCTGGGTTCGGCGCCGAGCTTCCCGGCCGTGGCCGATAGCAGCGAGTCAACCCAGCGCCGCAACTGCTCGGCCGGCTGCGGACCTTCGAAGCTGGCCACCGGTTGCCCGCCGGCCAAGGCGACCACAGTGGGAACCGCCTCCACACCGAACATGGCGGCGACCCGCGGCGCTGTGTCGACGTTGACCGTCGCCAGCGACCACCTTCCGCCGTCGCCGGCGGCCAGCGCCGCAAGCGCATCGACGAGCTGAACACAGGCTTCACTGCGCGGGGACCACAGCAGCACGACCACCGGGACCTGGTTGGACCGGACCAGCACCTCGGCTTCGAAATTGACCTCGGTGACCTCGACGCCCGCGGCACGTCCGGCCCCGCCGGCATCACCGGACTGGTTTCGATTCTTGAGACCGGAGAGGTCGACGGCTCCAGCCATTGCCGGTGCCGCTCTGGGACGGGGTCGAGTCACGCGTTCGATTCTGTCATGTCAGCACGTATGACCAACATCACATCGGCGGGCAGTAATGCGTGCGAGCCGCCCCAGCAACGGCCCCTTGGCTAGCCGGCCCGCAGGATCAACGCATCGCCTTGACCCCCGGCACCGCACAGCGCAGCCACCCCGTAGCCGGAGCCGCGCCGGGACAGTTCCAACGCGGCGTGCAACGTGATCCGCGCCCCGGACATACCGATGGGGTGACCCATGGCAATGGCCCCGCCACTGCGGTTGACCTTGTCCGGGTCCACCCCCAGCTCGCGGGTCGAGGCCAGTGCGACGGCGGCGAAGGCTTCGTTGATCTCGATCACGTCGAGCTGGTCGGTGCCGATACCTTCCCTCGCGACGGCTTTGGCGATGGCGTTGGCCGGCTGCGATTGCAGGGTCGAATCCGGGCCCGCGACATTGCCGTGCGACCCGATCTCGCACAGCCAGCTGAGACCCAGCTGCTGCGCCTTGGCTTTGTTCATGACCACGACCGCGCAACCGCCGTCGGAGATCTGCGACGCGGAGCCGGCCGTGATGGTGCCGTCCTTGCGGAATGCCGGGCGCAAGCCGCCCAGCGACTCAGCGGTGGTGTTGGCCCGGATTCCCTCGTCCTCGGTGAACTCGATCGGGTCCCCCTTGCGCTGCGGGATGCTCACCGGCACAACCTCATCGGCGAACACCCCGTCCTTCCACGCGGCAGCGGCCTTGCGGTGCGAGCCGGCAGCGAACTCATCCTGTTCCAGCCGGGTGAATTTATCGGCGTCGTTCCGCTGCTCGGTCAACGCACCCATCGGCTGGTCGGTGAAGACATCGTGCAACCCGTCGTAGGCCATGTGGTCGAGCATCGTGACATCGCCGTACTTGTAGCCCGCCCGGCTATCCATCAGCAGGTGCGGGGCCCTGGTCATGGACTCCTGCCCGCCGGCCACCACCACGTCGAATTCACCCGCCCGAATCAACTGATCCGCCAGCGCGATGGAATCGATTCCAGAGAGGCACATCTTGTTGATGGTCAGCGCAGGCACATCCCAGCCGATTCCCGCGGCGACCGCGGACTGACGGGCCGGCATCTGGCCGGCACCGGCGGTCAACACCTGCCCCATGATTACGTACTCCACCAGTGCGGCCGGGACGTCGGCCTTTTGTAGCGCCGCCCGGATGGCGACGGCACCGAGGTCAGCCCCGGAGAAGTCCTTCAGCGAACCCATCAGGCGCCCAATCGGCGTGCGGGCCCCAGCAACGATGACCGAGGTCGTCATTTCTACCTCCCAGGTAGCGGTTGTCGAGTGATCTGGCCGATCGGCACAGCGCGTCTCCCGCCGTCAGGTTACCGTTGTGTTATGAGTACCGAACAGGTCGATGCGCGTCCGTTTCTGGCGAGCGCTCTGGTCACCGCCATCGACCACGTCGGTATCGCGGTGCCGGATCTTGATGCGGCGATTACCTGGTATCACGACCACCTCGGGATGATCGTGGTCCACGAGGAGACCAATGTCGAGCAGGGCGTCCGGGAGGCCATGCTGGCCGTCCGCGGCGCCCCCCGGGACGGCGCCCAGGTGCAGCTCATGGCGCCGCTGGACGAGACCTGCACCATCGCGAAGTTCATCGACAAACGCGGGCCGGGTATCCAGCAGCTGGCATACCGGGTCAGCGACCTCGATGCCCTGTGCGACCGGTTGCGCGCCCACGGGGTGCGCCTCCTCTACGAGGCGCCGCGGCGCGGGACGGCGAACTCCCGAATCAACTTCATCCATCCCAAGGACACTGGGGGCGTGCTGGTGGAGCTGGTCGAGCCCGCCGAGCGCTGAGCGTCGGCGATAGCCTCCCCCGGTACCACTCAGGAGCGCTTGCGCGTGGGGCCCCGGTTATTCCGGTTAGCCCAGCAGGGGGTGTGCCAGTGTCGCCGGTCGGCGCCGTCCTCGTCGGCCCGCCAAGCCGCGATGTGGGGTGTGCCGGATCGGATCTCGTGATCGCAACCCGGACATCGGTAGGTCTTGTTCGCTCGCGCGCCGAGAATCGACGCGACCGCGTACTGCGAACCGTCCGGCCCGGTCTCCAGCTTGCGAAACATCAGAACAGCCGGAACTCGTCGCTGTCCATACCGCGCATGACATCGTAATCCAATGTGAGACACCGAATACCGCGGTCAGCAGCGAGGGTCCTCGCCTGCGGTTTGATCTGTTGGGCGGCAAATACGCCGCTGACCGGTGCCAGCAGAGTGTCCCGGTTGAGTAGCTCGAGATAGCGGGTGAGCTGCTCGACACCGTCGATCTCGCCGCGGCGTTTGATCTCGACCGCCACCGATCGGCCCTGATCATCCCGACACAGGATGTCCACCGGACCGATCGCCGTCATGAACTCCCGGCGCACCAGGGTGTAGCCCTCGCCGAGTACATCAATATGTTCGGCCAGCAGTTCCTGCAGGTGGGACTCGACACCATCCTTAATCAGCCCGGGGTCGTCGCCCAACTCATGGCTGGAGTCGTGCTCGATCTCCTCGATCGTGATGCGCAGCTGCTCACCGGACTTGTTCTCCACGACCCACACCCGGCCCTCAGGATCCTCGACCAGTCGGCAGGGCGGACTCATCCAGTTCAGCGGCTTATAGGCGCGGTCGTCGGCGTGCACGCTGACCGAACCGTCGGCCTTGATGAGGAGTAGCCGCCGCGCCGAGGGCAGGTGGGCGGTGAGCCGCCCGCGATAGTCAACGGTGCACTGGGCGATCACGAGTCGCACCGGTTCAGCTTAAGGGTCGGCGCAGCCGAATTAGGCTGACGCCACCATGAATTCCACACCGAGCATGGCGCAGCGGCTGGGCCGGGTTCTGGAGCGGGTCACCAGGCAGAGCGCGCGCCTCTCAGAGCCGACCGCCTACGGGTCGCTGCTGCTGGGCCCGATAGCAGAGAGCCCGGTCCGGCGCCGCGCCCGGATCCAGACCATCCTCACCGGTTTCACCATCACGGTGAACGTGATTGGATTCGCCCTGGTCGTCCTGCTGGTCGCGGTGGCCTTCACCGTTCCCAGCGTGTTCACCGATGTGCCGGCCTGGCTGCCGGGAATCGTGCTCCCCTGCTATACCGTTGGATCGCTGGTTACCGGAACCTGGTGGGTCACCACCGGCACCATCAAAGATCTGCGCTGGTCCATCGAGGGCCGGCCGCCGAACAGTGCGGATCAGCGCAACGTCTTCCTGACTCCGTGGCGGATCGCCTTGACCCACCTGCTGCTGTGGGGGATCGGCGCGATCCTGTTCACCACCCTGTACGGGATCTACAACACCGATTTCATCCCCCGTGTCGGCCTGGCGGTGCTGTTCTGCGGTGTCCTGGTGGCCACCGGTAGCTATCTGTTCGCCGAGTTCGCACTGCGACCGGTGGCCGCCATGGCGCTGGCCGCCGGGAATCCGCCGCGTCGGCTCGCCCCGGGCATCATGGGCCGCACCATGACCATCTGGATGGTCAGCTCCGGGCTGCCGCTGATCGGCTTCGGCCTCACCGCGCTGTTCTCCCTCATCCTGCGCAATCTCACCCAGGGTCAGCTGGAGGTGGCGATTCTGATCAGCTCGGCCGCCGCCCTGGTCTTCGGCTTCATCCTGATGTGGATTCAGGCCTGGTTCACCGCCACCCCGGTGCGGATGGTGCGAGCCGCTCTCCGTCGCGTCGAGGAGGGCGACCTCTCGGCCAGCGTGGTGGTGTTCGACGGCACCGAACTCGGGGAATTACAGCGCGGTTTCAACTCGATGGTGGAGGGCCTGCGCGAACGTGAGCAGGTTCGCGAACTGTTCAGCAGACATGTCGGGCGGGATGTCGCCGAGGCGGCCGAACTGCGCAAGCCCGAACTCGGCGGTGCGGAGCGCCATGTCGCCGTGTTGTTCATCGACGTCGTCGGCTCCACCAAGATGGTGAGCTCCCGGCCGCCCATGGAGGTCGTCGAACTTCTCAATCGTTTCTTCTCGGTCATCGTCGAGGAGGTCGATCGTCACCGCGGACTGGTCAACAAGTTCGAGGGCGATGCCGCGCTGGCCATCTTCGGAGCGCCCGTCACCCTGGCCAACCCGGAAAGCGATGCGCTGGCCGCGACCCGCGCCGTGGCCCGTCGACTCAAGCTGGAGGTCCCGGAGTGCCCGGCCCGGATCGGCGTGGCCTCCGGCGATGTGGTCGCCGGCTACGTCGGCGCCAAGGAACGTTTCGAGTACACGGTCATCGGCGAGCCGGTCAACGAAGCCGCTCGTCTGGCCGAACTGGCCCGCTCAGAGCCGAGCCGGGCATTGGCCTCGGCAGCGACTATCGCGGTCGCCTCGGACCGCGAACAACGGTTCTGGCGCCTCGGCAGACCGGTCCGCTTACGCGGCTACCCTGAACGGGTCCAGATCGCCAGCCTGGTGGGCGGCCGCTGAGCGCTCAGCGCTCGGCGTTGGTGCGCAACCAATTCTCGGCTGCGGCCAGGGCGTCATCGAGGGTGCGGAACACCATGTGGTCGAAACCGCGCCCCGGGCGGACGACCGCGGAATCTGGATCGACCACCAGGCCCTGCTTGCCGGATGCCTGCAAAGCGGCACTCATCCCGGCGAGCAGCTCCCGCGCAGGGTCGTTGATGGTGTCGACCCGGGTCACATCGAGGATTGCGACCGTCAGGTCGTCACAGTCGCGATCGATGGTCCGCAGCACTTTCTCCGCACCGGCAAACATCAGATCACCGTGCATCTCGTAGACCCGCACATCCTCGCGGGCCTGATAGACCGCCCGGATGGTCATCCGCTCTTCCCTGCTGACGTTCATGAAGTGCAGGCCCAGGCGATAGGACAGAGCCCGGCACACCAGGACCCCCCGCACACTGTTGCCGCGGGAGTCCAGCAGCGGCGAATACACCCCGATACCGAGCTGACCGGGCAGGACCGCGGCAATCCCGCCGCCCACCCCACTCTTGGCGGGCATGCCGACCGCGCTCACCCAGTCCCCGGCGCCGTTGTACATACCGCAGGTGACCATCACGCTCAGGGTGCGCTGCACCACCTGCGGGGTTGTGACCCGCCGACCGGTCTTGGGATTGACACCACCGCGGGCCAGGGTGGCCGACATCCGCGCAAGGTCCACGCTGGTGACCCGCAGCGAACACTGTCGAAAATAGACGTCCAGGACCTCGTCCGGCTCATCGAGCACCCCGAAGCTCGCCAACATGTAGGCGATTGCCCGGTTGCGGTTTCCGGTGGCCTGCTCCGAGCGGTAGATATCCTCGTCGAGTTCCAGCGGGCGGCCCGCGCAGGCGGAGTAAAAATCCTGGATCCTGGTGAAGCGTTCATCCGGGGTGTTACCGGGAATCAGCGACACCGCTGCGATGGCGCCGGCATTGATCATCGGGTTCTTCGGCGTTCTGGTGCGCTCATCGACGCTGATCTCGTTGAATGCGTCCCCGGACGGCTCGACGCCGATTCGAGCATCGACAGCATCTAGGCCCGCCTGATCGAGGGCCAGTGCGTAGGTGAACGGCTTGGATACCGACTGGATGGTGAATTCGGTTCGCGCGTCACCGGATTCATACAGATAGCCGTCGGCAGAAGACAATGTCAGCCCGAAACCGGTCGGGTCTACCGCCGCGAGCTGCGGAATGTAGTCGGCCAGCGTGCCGTCGGACACCGGTGCGAATTCGGCCACCAGTTCGTCCAGATAGGTCTGAACTAGTTCGGCCATCGCCGGATTTAACCACGGCTCCCATTCCAACTCTATCCGTGGCTCCAGTGAAGGCCGCGCCGTCCACGCCCAGGAGATCCGGCGTCATCAGATCGACCGCATGCTCGATCACCACATCGAGGTCAGCCCCCAGGGAACCGCCGATCCACTGCTCATTGAGCTGAGTGGTGGCGCCGCCACCTGCTGGGCCGTCGCTCGACGGGCCACCAGAACCGGATCGACCGGAGCCACACTGAACAGGACGTGGCCGTGTCGGCGAAATTCTCATAGAAGTACCGGTGGTGCAAACCTGCTTCGCGACAGACCGACCGGACCGACAGCTCGGTAACGTCACCGATCAGAGCAAAGGCGGCATCCACCAATAACTTTCGGCGCCGGCGCGGCGATCATCGCGAGACAGTCCCACCCATCTCCCCCTGGACCCCACTGCGCCAACATACTCAGACCGGGGGTAGCTGAGGCCTCTCACAATTTGTGTCCACAAATGTGGCCACGATTGCGATTCGGTGCTAGTTTGCCCACGGTCGTGGCCAGAATGCTGGTCATGATCGTGGACAGACTGTGAGGAGTGAGCCATGGGACCTTCATCTCGTAAGAAACAGCTCAGCGCGGCGCTATTCGCCCTGGGCATCGCGGTCGTCGCCAACCCCGGTACCGCTGCGGCGGAAGACGCCGAGAGCGACACCTCGACACGGTCGGGCCGTTCCTCGGCGGGCAGCCCGGGTACGGCCGGGGCGGCGACCAGTGCCGCTCATCAGGGGACCCCAGGTCCAATGCGCCGACCGACGCGCAACCCGGCCGACGCCGCGCGTTCCGGTTCGGAGTCGTTGCCGACTCAATCCACAGCCAAGACGAAAGGCAGCCCCCGCGACCGCCGCCCCGTCACTGACTTTGAGCTACGGAAATCGATCGACTCGGGCAGTAAATCCCAGACTCCACCGGACGACAACGACACCGGCCCGGGTTCCGTTGCGAAGTCCGCATCCGCAGTTCCCGCCGCAGACGTCGCTGCGCGGCAGTTCACTGCAGTTCCCTCCGTGGCCGATCTTGACCTCCCGTCAGCTGACAAGTCCGTCCCACGGGCTGAACTGCTGACCCAGGCAGAAGGACGACCCCCGGCCCCGCCGGTAGCGGCCAACGCCGCCATAGCGGTCGCCGAGGCCGGAGCAATCGAATCGGCCGCGACCCTGTTGTTCGGCAGCCAACCCGGCGCTCCGGTCCAATCGCCCCTCTCGTGGGTGGTCTTGGCCGCAGCGCGTCGCCAGGGCCGGGTCAACCAAAGTCGGCCGACAGCGGTCCCGGTCGGCAGCGGGTTGGTGCTCGATTCCTCGACAACGCCACCGCAAGGATTTGCCGCGCCGGGAAGCGCCGCCGGGGTCGCCCCCGCGGCGACGATCGGCTCGACGGCGACCGCTGATCTCTCCCCCGCCGATCGCGCGTTCTGGACTGAGCAGCGGGGCGTCGGCTTCTCGGTGGGGTCGCTGGGCGCGCTGGGCGACCAGGACCGGCTTGAGGGCGCCTTGGCACAGACAGCCGCGCAGGGATTCAACGCGATACGCACCTGGGGAACCGATGCCTACACAGGGCGCATTCTGGAGGCGATCACCCGGCTGGACCTCCCCATCAAGGTTCAGCCCGGCATTTACATCACCCGGGACGCCGATGCCCGCGCCCAGATCGACAGTGCGCTGGACATCATTAATCCTTACGCCGACAAAGTAATCGGGGTCAGCCTGGGCAATGAGCAGATTGTCGATTGGAACGCCTCCGCCACGTTGACCGTGCCCGAGGTCATCGATCAGGTCGCCTACTTCAAGAATCAGTCCGATATCCCGGTGACCTACAACTTCGCCGGCGAGACCTTCCTGCCCGGTGCCAGCCAGTGGGACCAGAACCTAGCCGGCCTGGTCGACCAGCTCGACTACATCAACGTTCACAGCTACGCCGGGTTCTTCGACAACCGCAACAATCCTGCCTGGACCCCCGAGAGGCAACTCGATTCCCTGAAGTCCTACGAGACCCTCCTGTCCACCACACTCGACTCATTGGGTTTGGGCGACAAGCCGATCATTCTCGGGGAAACAGGTTGGCAGAGCACGGGTTACAACCCCGCAGTGACCAACCCCGAGAACATGCAGGAGTACTACGAAGGTGTCACCCGCTACGTCTACGGATCGGATGCCCGTTTTGACGGCATGTTCTACTTCAATCTGACCGACGAGGCCTGGAAGGGCGGTGACGACAACTGGGGCCTCTTCAGCGAGGGTTCCCGTGCCGAGATCGGCGCACCAAAGTTCGCCGTCACCTCCATCGGCAACATCCTCGGTGATACCGCTTCGTCTGCGCTGCAGACGGTCAAGTCCAACGGACCGGTCGCGCTGCTGACCGACCTCTCCACCGGAATCGCGTTCATCCAGAACGGCACCGACCC
>CAZKUK010000045.1:6659-28368 GCA_964555915.1 uncultured Mycobacterium sp. | reverse complement strand
GGCGTCGTAGTCGGTAGCCATCCGTCCCATCCTCGTCCTCGTCCAACCTCAGCAGACCGGCTGCAGGTTCTGTCAGCAGGTCCTGTCAGCAGGTCTTTGTATCAGCGTCGAACGCGTGCGCCAAACGATTCGTGCCCCGATGACGTCGACTCAGCATGTGTTTTGCATCACATTGCCCGCCTACCGGCGATCGGCCGCCCATCACCGGACCCCAAACGTCAGGGATGCCGAACACAAACCTCTACAGTGCTGTCGTGGTCGCTCACATCACCGAAGGCTCCGGCCTCGACAAAGACGGACAGCCGTTCCGCCGCCGCAACTATCGCCCGGCCATCGCTGCGGTGAGCATCCTGGCCGTGCTGGCCACGTTGTCGTGGGCGTACGTGCTGACCCGTCCGGTGAAAGTCGATGAGGTGGCGACGTGCAATGCACCGCCGACGGCATCGGACGAGGAAACTCCCACCCTCGGAGATCGGGTTTCCGCCTCGTCCCTGGTGGATGTCGCTCCTGCGAAACTTGCCGAGACCCAGATCCGGGTGCTCAATGCCAGCGGCCAGGGCGGTCAGGCCGGGGAAGTCGCCGGCGCCCTCCGCGACCTGGGCTTCGCCGCGCCGACCGCGGCCAATGACCCTGTCTACGCCGGTAGCCGATTGAACTGTCAGGGACAACTCCGATTCGGTAAAGACGGCCGCTCCGGCGCCGCAACCGCGTGGCTGGTCGCGCCCTGCGTGGAGATCTACCAGGACGACCGCAAAGACGATTCGGTGGACCTCGTGATCGGGACCGACTTCACCTCGCTGGCCAGCAGCGACGATATCGCGGCGGTGCTGTCGGGCCTGCGTCCCGGCGCGACCGGACCGGCCGATCATTCGCTGATCACCAAGATTCACAGCGGGACCTGCTGAGCCGGCACCTCAGCCGCACCCCAGCGACGGCAGACCGCCATTGCGCTCCAGCGCCTCGACCAAAGAGCCGCCCACCCCGGGCGCGGCAGCGAGAAGCAGATCGGCCCGATCCCCGGACCCTTCCGACGCCGGAAGCATCACCAGCGCGCCGGCCTCTGCCGCGATCAACGCACCGGCGGCCCAATCCCAAACCTGAAGCCCGTGTTCGTAATAGGCATCGAGACGACCGGCCGCAACCATGCACAGGTCTAGCGCCGCGGAGCCCATCCTTCGCACGTCCCGAACCTCCGGCAGCATCCGGGCCAGTAGCGCGGCCTGTGCCGCGCGCCGCTCCTTCGCGTAGCCGAACCCGGTCCCCAGCAGCGCCAACGAAAGATCAGTAACCCGATTGCACGTGAGCGGCTTCCTCTCACCATCGGCGCGAACATGTGCGCCGAGCCCCAGCGCGGCTGAGTACACCCGGCCTCCCGCCACATCGGCGACCGCACCGGCCACGGAGACACCATCGACCTGAGCGGCGATCGACACCGCGTAGGAGGGAATGCCGTAAAGAAAATTGACGGTGCCGTCAATAGGGTCCAACACCCATCGGACGTCATCACCGCTGTTGGTTCGGCCGCCCTCCTCCCCGAGCACGGACTCACCCGGACGCAGCCGGGCAAGCCGATCCCGCAACAGCTGCTCGGTCTCGGTATCGGCGAGCGTCACCGGATCGGTCGGGCTGCTCTTGGTTCGTACGGACGCCCCACCGGGGCCGGTATCACCGATTATTTGCGGCCGCCTGCGTCGCACAAATTCCGCGGCCTCGGAGGCGAGCTGCTCGGCCAGAAGGCGAAGCCGCTCGGGCCGGTTGTCGCTCACCCTGCCATCGCAGCACAACCGGCCCCACAATCCCTACTTTCGGGGCCGCTGTCGCGACTAGTGTTCTATGCCGACCGCCCCGCCGCGCCAACGACAGGGAGAACATTCATGACCGCGACCGATACCAGCCCCGCGCGCAGGGGCTTCGGCATTGACGTCGGTGGGAGCGGCGTCAAGGGTGCGATCGTCGACCTCGACACCGGGCGGATCGTCGGCGAACGGTTCCGGCTGGATACCCCGCAGCCCGCCACCCCGGAGGCGGTTATCGCGACCGTTGCGGAGGTGGTCCGCCACTTCGGGTGGACCGGACCGCTTGGGGTCACCTATCCCGGCGTCGTGGTCAACGGCGTCGTGCAGACCGCGGCCAATGTGGACGAGTCCTGGATCGGTACCCATGCCGCCGAGTTGATCAGCGCGGCACTCGACGGTCAGCAGGTCACCGTGCTGAACGACGCCGACGCGGCCGGATTGGCCGAGCAGCGTTATGGCGCTGGACGCAATCAGGACGGAGTAGTCGTTCTGCTCACGTTCGGCACCGGAATCGGCTCCGCGGTGATACATAACGGAATCCTGCTGCCCAACACCGAATTCGGCCACATCGACGTCGACGGCAAGGAGGCCGAGCATCGAGCTGCCGCATCCGTCCTCGAACGCAAGGGCTGGAGCCACCGGAAGTGGACCAAACAAGTCACCAAGGTCCTCGTCGCCATCGAGAATGCGATCTGGCCGGACCTGTTCATTGCGGGCGGCGGGATCAGCAAGAAGGCCGACAATTGGATCCCGCTGTTGCGGAACCGCACACCCGTGGTCGCCGCCGAGTTGCTCAACACCGCCGGCATCGTCGGGGCAGCGATGGCGGCCGCGGAAAAACGCCGCAGCCACTGACTGGAGGTGCGCGTTCCTGCCAATATTAAAGATGTCGTTACAATGGGGCCGGCGGTCACTATTGCAACCGCGCCGCGGGTCCCACCAGGTCCGCCGATATTCTCCATACCCGACACTCGCTGACACAGGTCTGCGTGCGCCGGAACCCGCAGGACCGAAAGGGCGTACGTGGCAGCGACCAAGGCAAGCCAGGCAACCGTGAAGCCGGCTGAGCACACCGCCGCCGCCCCCGCCAGGAAAACTCCGGCCAAGAAGGCAGCAGCCAAGAAGGCGAGCGCCAAAAAGACGGCGACCAAAAAGACCGCAGCCAAGAAACCGACTCCGGCTTCGAGCAACGGTTCAAATCCGGCCAAGCGAACTGCCACGGCCGCACCAGCCAAAGCTGCCGCCAAGAGCACGACGGCGAAGGTGTCCCCTGCCGCAACACCCCAGAAACCCGCCAAAGCGACGCCGGCCAAGGCCGCCAAAAAAGCACCGGCCAAGAAAGCACCGGCCAAGAAGGCACCGGCCAAGGCCAAGGGCACCGCCAAGGCCACCGCAAGCAAAGCCGCCACCAAGACCGGGCCCGCCAAGGCGGCTAAGACCACTCGCGGCCGGGCTAAGAAAGCCACCTCCGCGGCTCAATCGGCGGCCCCGGAATCCGCTGTCAGCGGCGCGGAGATCAAAGCCGATCCGGCCGCCGAACCCGAGCTGAAAAAGCTGCAGGAGGTGACCGCGGGTGCCGTTGCCGCAGTTATAGCCACAGCGACGAAAGACCCTGCAGGCACTGCGGGGGCCACCGGTGAAAGTTCCGAGGACGACGACATTTCCGAGCCGTCTGAGAAGGACAAGGCCTCCGGTGACTTCGTCTGGGACGAGGAAGAGTCCGAGGCCCTGCGCCAAGCTCGCAAAGACGCGGAGCTCACCGCCTCCGCGGACTCCGTTCGCGCCTACCTCAAGCAGATCGGCAAAGTAGCCCTGCTCAACGCCGAGGAAGAGGTCGAGCTGGCCAAGCGAATCGAGGCTGGGCTATACGCCACCCAGAAGATGGCCGAACTGGCAGAGGGCGGTCAGAAGCTTCCGGTGCAGCAGCGCAGGGATATGCAGTGGATCTGCCGCGACGGCGAACGTGCGAAGAACCACCTACTGGAAGCCAACCTTCGCCTGGTCGTGTCGCTGGCGAAGCGCTACACCGGCCGCGGAATGGCGTTCCTGGACCTTATTCAAGAGGGCAACCTTGGCCTGATCCGCGCGGTCGAGAAATTCGACTACACGAAGGGCTATAAATTCTCCACCTACGCCACCTGGTGGATCCGGCAGGCCATCACCCGCGCCATGGCCGACCAGGCTCGCACCATCCGCATCCCGGTCCACATGGTGGAGGTGATCAACAAGCTCGGCCGCATTCAACGCGAGCTGCTGCAGGATCTTGGACGCGAGGCCACGCCCGAGGAACTGGCCAAGGAAATGGACATCACCCCGGAGAAGGTGCTGGAAATCCAGCAGTACGCCCGCGAGCCGATTTCCCTGGATCAGACGATCGGCGACGAGGGAGACAGCCAGCTCGGCGACTTCATCGAGGATTCCGAGGCCGTGGTGGCTGTCGATGCAGTCTCCTTCACCCTGCTCCAGGACCAACTCCAATCAGTTTTGGAGACCCTGTCGGAACGCGAGGCGGGTGTGGTTCGGCTGCGGTTCGGCCTGACCGACGGTCAGCCCCGCACCCTCGACGAGATCGGGCAGGTCTACGGCGTGACCCGGGAACGAATCCGGCAAATCGAGTCGAAGACCATGTCTAAATTGCGTCACCCCAGCCGATCGCAGGTGCTCCGCGACTACTTGGATTAGGGGCGTGCGCCGGATCAGGCTCCGCGCATCACATCACTGCGCCAGCGCCGCTCATAGGATGCCCTCCGGGCGTCATCCTCAAGGCCGCGTCGAAACGTCATCGCCCGGTCGCGCATCGCCACTGACCGCATGGTGAGAATGGCAAGGACTACGAGCACTGCGGCGACCCCGGCGACGCCCAGCGCATCGAGAGCCAGATTGCTGACACTGAAGAAGTTCATTTTTGCCCCTTGAGACTGTCCCGCGCCGAACCCGGATTGACCCGGCGCATGAGTCATTCGGAGCGGGCACGACGTTGTCCGCTTCATAATCATGACGCCTTTATGACGCGAGGCGCCCCCTCCTGCGGCTGCCGTATCAGCAGGCCGAGTGGCCGGGCGCTGCGCTCCGATGACGGAACGGGGGATTCTCCGTTCGGCGCACAGCACCCGACCACCGGCGATGGAACACCACCGGTCCCCGGGGGAGGAGAAAACCGGGTCGGCGTTCCCAAACGGGGAAACTAGCGGGTTCCGAAGTAGCCGGATTGCACAGCTCCGGCCTACTCCCCCGGGCTGTGGATGAACGGCGGGAACCGACCGTCAGACCCCGGACGGTACGGTCGGACCGCTGCCACCGCGGTTATCGGCAACACTCCGTACAGGTGCGGGAAAAGCATCGACTCCGGATCGCCCGGAACACCGGGCTCCCACCGCAGCGGTGCGGTGAGCACCGCGTGGTTGAGGAGCAGCATCACGATATCGAGACGGCCCGCGAATAGCCGGTTTGCCGGCAGGTGAACCTGTCGACGGGTGGAAAGGTGAATGAAACCTGCGTCCCGAAGCGATTCCGGAATCAACTCCCCAGCCGATTGCGCCTCGTCCCACCTCTGCTGCTCGCAGAGATGGACGAGCTGTTCGGGATCGGGTACGGAGTCGATCATCCACCTAGAGTGCAGGACGATTCCCCGCCTGCAACACTGGAGACGTGAGACACGACACATCAATGAGACGCGGGAACAAGCCCGCCGGCCGAAACGTCTGACACAGTAGGGATACCCCGTCCGCCCGCGGGGTCACTTGAGCGCCTTTGGAGGAGCCCATGAACGCAACGCTGACCAGTCCGGAGATGACCAGGGCTGATCGCTGCGACCGCTGCGGCGCGGCGGCCCGCGTTCGGGCCACCCTCCCCTCCGGAGCTGAGCTGCTGTTCTGCCAGCACCACGCCAATGAGCACCAGGCAAAGCTTATCGAGCTGGACGCGGTGATCGAAGCGAGCCAGGCCGACGCCTAGATCAGTTGCACGACCGCGTAACCGCGCAATCGGGCGGACGGACGACATGTTGCGATGGTCATGAGCCAGCCCCCGGCCGCCAAGCCGACCCGCCACCATGCGTGGCGGATCACCAAACGGACGCTCTCCAAAAGTTGGGATGACTCGATCTTCTCGGAGTCGGCTCAGGCCGGTTTCTGGTCGGTGTTGTCCCTGCCGCCGCTCCTCCTCGGCATGTTGGGCAGCCTCGCGTACGTGGCACCGCTGTTCGGTCCGGACACGCTGTCGACCATCCAGCAGCAGTTGATCAGCACCTCGAACAGTTTTTTCTCGAAGAACATTGTCAACGAAATCATCGAGCCGACGGTCCGCGATATCGTGCAGGGGGCGCGCGGGGAAGTGGTGTCGCTCGGTTTCGTGATCAGCCTGTGGGCCGGATCCTCAGCAATTTCGGCCTTCGTCGACTCAGTGGTCGAAGCGCACGGCCAAACCCCGTTGCGCCACCCGGTTCGGCAACGGTTTTTTGCGCTCGGCCTCTACGTGGTGATGTTGGTGTTCGTGATCGTGGCGGCGCCGTTGGTGGCTCTCGGACCACGGGCAATCGGCGGGCGCATTCCGGACAGCTGGGCCGCCATCCTGCAATTCGGCTACTACCCGATGCTCGCGATCGGGCTCCTTGTCGCCGTCACGATTCTCTACCGGGTTTCGCTGCCGCAACCGCTGCCGACCCACCGCCTGGTGTGGGGAGCGCTGCTAGCCACCACCGTGTTTGTGGTGGCTACCGCCGGACTGCGGGTATATCTGCAGTACATCACCCGGACCGGCTACACCTACGGTGCCCTGGCAACCCCGATCGCGTTCCTGCTCTTTGCTTTTTTCCTCGGTTTTGCCGTCATGATCGGCGCCGAACTCAACGCCGCGATCGAAGAGGAGTGGCCGGCCCCCGAACCGCACTGGCGCCGCTGGCGGGCCCGCCGTAAGGGCACGACCCAAATCGGTCAGGCGCCGGAGTCGGCGGCGGGCGAAACTCCCGAATCAGAAGCGCAGCCGGTCGCCGTCAGCCCTTCTTGAGCGAGGCGTAGATCCGCTTGCAATCCGGACACACCGGGGATCCGGGCTTGGCAGCGCGGGTCACCGGGAACACCTCCCCGCACAGTGCCACGACGTGGGTGCCCATCACCGCGCTCTCTGCGATCCTGTCTTTTTTGACATAGTGGAAGTGCTTCGGACGGTCGTCATCGCTTCCGTCATCGACGCGTTCGTCGCTGTCGGTCCGCTCGATCGTATCGGTCTGCATAGCGCCCATTGTGCCCGTAGATGTCCGGTCGCGGTACGCCGCTCCCGGTAAGACAGATGTAAGAAAAGTTATCGGTCCAGCCCTGGCCGGATGTGGAACAGTGAGGTCATGGATCGCGAGTTGGGTTTCGACGACGACGGTCGGCCCGTGCTGATCACCCGGGCCGAGTACTCCTATGAGGAACAACACCGCGCCAGGGTTCGCAAATACCTCAAAATCATGTCGTGGCGCATACCGGCGTTCATCGCCGCGGCTGTCGCCTACGGGATTTGGCACAACGGTCTACTTTCTCTCGCCATTCTCGCCGCATCCATCCCGCTGCCCTGGATGGCCGTGTTGATCGCCAACGATCGTCCCCCCCGGCGGGCCGAAGAACCGCGAAGGTTCCCGGATGCTCCAGAACGCACCGCCCTGTTCCCGCGCGCTGAGCGGCCCGCTCTGGAGACCGGGCTGACCCCAACCGCGCAAACCCACGCCACCCATCCCGGCGAGGAACGCGCCAGTTGACCCGGCAGGGTCGGTTTTCTCAGCACATTCTCAGCCCACTTCATCGTTAGCGCAGTTCAGAGCGTGTGAAACCAGCAGATCGCGGGAACTCTTCACGGTGACGGGGCGTTGAACTGTTCGACAGTCGGAGCCGACTAGGAGGCACCCATGGCAACCGCCACCACCACTCGGATTGACAGCGATCTGGACGCTCAGAGCCCAGCTGCAGACCTCGTACGCGTCTATCTGAACGGTATCGGGAAGACTGCCTTGCTCAGCGCCGAGGACGAGGTCGAACTGGCCAAGCGGATCGAGGCCGGACTGTACGCCCAACATCTGCTGCAGACGCGCAAGCGGCTGGGTGAGAGCCGCAAACGCGACCTGGGCATCGTCGTTCGCGAAGGGCAGGCGGCCCGTCGCCACCTCCTGGAGGCCAACCTGCGGTTGGTTGTGTCGCTGGCGAAGCGTTACACCGGTCGAGGTATGCCTCTGCTTGACCTCATTCAGGAGGGCAACCTGGGCCTGATCCGCGCGATGGAGAAATTCGACTACACCAAGGGCTTCAAGTTCTCGACATACGCCACCTGGTGGATTCGTCAAGCCATCACCCGCGGAATGGCCGACCAGAGCCGCACCATCCGCCTGCCTGTGCACCTGGTGGAGCAGGTGAACAAGCTGGCCAGAATTAAACGGGAGCTGCATCAGAGCCTCGGCCGCGAAGCCACCGATGACGAACTGGCCGAGGAATCGGGTATCCCGGTGGCCAAGATCAACGATTTGCTGGAGCACAGCCGAGATCCGGTCAGCCTGGACATGCCCGTCGGCAGTGATGAAGAGGCCCCACTCGGTGACTTTATCGAGGACTCCGAGGCGATGTCGGCGGAAAATGCCGTGATCGCGGAATTGCTGCACACCGATATCCGTCATGTTCTGGCCACCCTCGACGAGCGCGAACAGCAGGTCATCCGCCTCCGGTTCGGACTTGAAGACGGCCAGCCACGGACCCTCGATCAGATCGGTAAATTATTCGGCCTCTCAAGGGAACGAGTCCGCCAGATCGAACGTGAGGTGATGGTCAAGCTGCGCAACGGCGATCGCGCTGAGCGGTTGCGGTCCTACGCAAGCTGAGGCCCTTGTACTTCCCAGTGTGCCCGCCGGAACCCGGCGGGCACACTGCGTTCACACCCGTCCCGCCCCGCCGTCCTGAGCTATTCCCGCAGATCGGCAAGTAGACTCGCGTCGCGACGAAGGGTGTCCTCACATGAACGATCTGGTCGATACCACCGAGATGTATTTGCGGACGATCTACGACCTCGAGGAGGAGGGCGTGATACCGCTACGCGCAAGGATCGCCGAGCGTCTTGAGCAGAGCGGCCCGACCGTCAGCCAGACGGTGTCGCGGATGGAGAGGGACGGACTGTTGCGCGTCGCCGGTGATCGGCACCTGGAATTAACCGAAAAGGGCCGTCGGCTGGCAATTTCGGTGATGCGCAAACATCGTCTCGCCGAGCGTCTGCTGGTCGATATCATTGGCCTGCCCTGGGAAGAGGTCCATGCCGAAGCTTGCCGTTGGGAGCATGTGATGAGCGAGGACGTCGAGCGTCGCCTGGTCCAGGTCCTGGAGAATCCGACCGTTTCGCCGTTCGGTAACCCGATCCCGGGGTTGGGACTTCTCGGACTTGCCGAGTCCGACGACGACCGGAACGGCGCGCATCTGGCGCGGTTGACCGAACTGCCCGTCGGCGCTTCGGTACCCGTCGTGGTGCGCCAACTGACTGAGCACGTGCAGGGTGACGTCGAATTGATCGGCCGCCTCAAGGAGTCCGGCATCGTTCCCAATGCCCGGGTTGTGGTGCAGAACAGCCGCAACGGCGATGTCACGATCGTGGTCGGCGGCCACGAGAACGTCATGCTGCCTCCTGAGATGGCGCACGCGGTCAAGGTAGAGAGGGTCTAGCCGGCTCGACCAAACGCGCGCCTGGGCGGGAGGCAAACCCCCAGTCGCTTGGCCAGCCGGTAGCCGGTGGCCGCGAGCTCGCGGATCTGCGCGGGATGCATACCGGATTGCAGGGCGGTGTCGAGCATCCCAGCCATCCGGTGGTGTGGGTCGATGCGTAGCGCGGCATCGAGCGCGAGCCCGGCAAGTGGACCGTCCCCGCGCGTGTACGCGGAGAATGCCAGCAGTACAAGTGCTTCCACACGCCAAGGCTCCGGCAGGGACTGCACCAGGACGGCCCAAAGCGATTCCGCGGCTCCGGCGTCAACACCGACCGCCAGTGCGTACAACGTGTCGCGAACCGCGACGTCGGTCAGCGCGCAGGCCAATTCCGCCAACTCGCTGTCAGCGGGGCGCCCTCCTTCTCGCACCCGTGCCGCAACCGCCATCGCCGTCTGAACGTCGCGGCGGCCGCAGCCGTCCGGATCCTTGTCCCAGTCGGCCCGCCGCGCTGCCGCCCGGGCCCGGATCGGCTCCACCAGTGCCGCGGACTTGGCCGTGTCGACGATCGCTATGACCGCTTGCAGGTCGGCACGGCGGGGATACAGCCGCCTGCCGTCGAGCACTGCGGCTGCGGCGAGTGGCGACGCGCCAGGATCCTCAACGGCTCCGCCGGCACCGCAACCATCGACGCAACGCCAGCTACCACCGGCCTCAACACGGTCGACGACATGCGCGGCAGACACGTTGATATGACGTTCTGCCAGTGCGGCAGAGAGCGAGTCGCACAACCGCCGGTGCTCAACGTCACATACCGGGCACAGGGCACCGTCGGCGTCAACAATCACAATGACCACCGTGTCAGCACCCGACGTGGCCGCAAGCTCGGCGACCCGGCCGACATTGTCAATCAGATCCTCGGCCAGGTCGGCACGCATCACCGCACCCATCTGTCCCTGCTCAAGGGACACCAGGACGAGGGATTTCTCGGGTACGAAGCCGAGCACTGCCGGCAGGGCCGCGATGAGCGCGCCCGGCTTGGTGAAGCGGAAATCAGCATGCGGTGTGGTCATGCCCCCGACGTTGTCAGTTCGGCCCGTCAGATCAGCTGCGCCGGCGGCCGTTGCGCCCGCTGCTGTGCACGAAGTTGCGGCTGGGGATCGTGGCAACGCAGCCGACCCGCAGGGCGGGGAATGGCCGCGGTAGCCGGGACGTTATGCCAACCAGCGGTTTTTCCAACAGGGTGCATTGACGAGGAGGCACACCTTGGCTGACGATCAGGACCACAACTACCGGCCCGATGGGATGTATGAGCTCGAGTTTCCGGCTCCGCAGCTAGCGTCGACCGACGGCCGTGGACCGGTATTGATTCACGCCCTTGAGGGCTTCTCCGACGCGGGTAACGCCGTCCGCTTGGCCGCTGAGCACCTCAAAAGCTCCATGGAGACCGAACTTGTGGCCTCGTTCGCGATCGATGACCTGCTGGACTACCGGTCGCGGCGGCCGTTGATGACCTTTAAAACCGATCACTTCACGAGCTACCAGGACCCGCAGTTGGGTCTCTACGCGCTGCGCGACAGCCTCGGTACGCCGTTTTTGCTGCTTGCAGGTTTAGAACCGGATTTGCAGTGGGAACGGTTCATCACCGCGGTGCGTCTGCTCGCCGAACGGCTCGGAGTTCGGCGAACCGTCGGACTGGGAGCTATTCCGATGGCGGTTCCGCATACCCGGCCGGTGACGATGACCGCACACTCGAACAACCGCGAACTCATCGCTGGGCACCAGCCTTGGGTGGGCGAGGTACAGGTGCCAAGCAGCGTGTCGAACCTCCTCGAATTCCGGATGGCCCAACACGGGCACGAAGCAGTGGGGTTCACCGTGCACATCCCGCACTATCTGGCACAGACCGACTACCCGGCAGCTGCCGAGGCCCTGCTGGCCGAGGTGTCCCAGTGCGCGTCATTGCAGTTCCCGCTGCTCGCGCTCAACGAGGCCGCCGCCGACGTCCGCACAAAGGTCGACGAACAGGTCGCGGCCTCCGACGAGGTCGCACAGGTGGTCGGGGCTTTGGAGCGTCAGTACGATGCCTTCGTTGCCGCTCAGGCGAACCGTTCACTGCTTGCCCGCGACGAGGATCTGCCCAGCGGGGAGGAATTGGGGGCCGAGTTCGAACGATTCCTCGCCCAGCAGGACTCCAGGGACCCTGATACCAACGAGGACTGAGACAAGCGGCGTAGTGTCGATATATGGACGTCGACGTATCTGTCCTGCGGGTTTTCAGCGGCGCTGACGGTAGGTTCGGCAACCCGCTCGGGGTGGTCGATTCCGCGAGCGTGCCAGCCGGGCAGCGGCAAAGTATCGCCGCTGAACTCGCCTACAGCGAAACGATATTCATCGATCGGCCCCAGCATGGCTCCACCACCGCTCACGCCCATATCTTCACTCCCACAGTCGAACTGCCGTTTGCGGGTCACCCGACCGTCGGGGCGGCGTGGTGGCTACACGACCGCGGCACACCGGTCAACACACTGCAGGTGCCGGCGGGCATTGTCCAGGTTCGCCCGGCCGACGGCCTGACTGCCGTGGTGGCGCGCTCGGAGTGGGGACCGGAATTCGCGATCCACCAGATGAAATCGGTCACCGAATTGGAGGCGGCCCTACCGGCGGACTACGCCGATGACACCGAGCATTATCTTTGGACATGGATCGACCGCGACGCCGGTCACCTTCAGGCGAGGATGTTCGCCGCCACCCTCGGTGTTCCCGAAGACGAAGCCACCGGCTCAGCCGCGATCCGGATGACCGACCACCTGAGCCGTGATCTCATCATCAGGCAGGGCAAAGGATCGGAGATATTCACCACCTGGAATCCGGAGGGCTGGGTTCTGCTGGCTGGCCGGGTCGTTAGCGACGGCGTCCGGCGCTTGGGGTAATCCCGTTCAGCGATACCGGGCCGGCGGACTCAGGAGGACGTCCCAACTTCGCGGTTGGCACGCAGCGCCGCGATCTCCCGTTCGAAATCCTCCGCTGACGAAAAGGACCGATATACCGACGCGAATCTGAGGTAGGCCACCTCGTCCAATTCACGCAGCGGCTTCAGGATCGCAAGCCCGACATCGTGACTGGGAACCTCCGGCGACCCGGCTGCCCGAACAGCATCCTCGACCTGCTGGGCCAACAGGTTCAACGCATCGTCGTTGACCTGTCTTCCCTGGCAGGCCCGACGCACCCCGCTTACCACCTTCTCGCGGCTGAACGGCTCGGTGACACCACTGCGCTTTACCACGGCCAGAACCGCGGTCTCAACGGTGGTGAACCGGCGACCACACTCCGGGCAGGACCGCCGCCTGCGGATGGCCTGCCCCTCGTCGGCCTCCCGGGAATCGACGACCCGCGAATCGGGATGGCGACAGAAAGGACAGTGCATAACCGCTCCTTCTCCCCCGGGACGAACCGCCGAGGATACGGAGCCTACCCGTGCCCCGCCCGCGACGTCCGCCACCGGGAGGCTCCGCCTCCGGCCAACCCCGGCGCCTTCCCGGCCGCACCACGGACCACCTGCCACCGAGGATCAGCCAATCGGCGCGATCAAGGTCCGACCGGCATCCAGCGAGGCCGAATCAAGATTGTTGAGGTCACGAATGCGATCGACGACCTGCCCAACCGGAGTATCGGGGGCTACCCGGCCGGCCAACTGTTGAAGTGTCTCGCCGGCTCGCAGCTCCACCACCCCAAGTGCCGGTGTGGCCGAGGCGGGCGTTGTGACCCGGTCCGCGCTGAACTGGGCCAGTGAACCCAACCAGAGGGTGACCAGAGCTGACAGTCCAGCCAGCGCGATCGTCAGCGGGGTGCTCACCGGGCGACGGGTATGCGGCACCGTTGACATCACGATGCCGCCGCCCCGGAACCGCAATGGTGCGACCGGGGGCCGACGCCGAGAATCGGGTCGAGGCCCACCGCGGACCACCGGCCGGCGCACGGTGTCCGGCCCCCGGACCGTTGACGCGCTCCGACAGGCCAGATGCCGGCGCTCAAGAACTGTCATATCGATTCCTTCCTGCGCAAGTCGCTCGGGTGTTCGAATATACTCGCTCACATGTTCGATATTCGAACACCTGAGCGGGTGTGTCCGAACGTTACGGATGACCCCCGACAGAACAGCCACGCGCGGGAGGACGCCCCACTCACGGGCGACACGGTCGAACACATGTTTGATAATCGGGGAGGATCGGGCTAGATTTCCCAGGTATGAGCGACAGCACAAAGACACCCGGGGCACTCGGCGCCGCCGGGCTCACTGAACGCCAGCGCACCATCCTGGAGGTGATCCGAACCTCTGTGACCAGCCGCGGGTATCCGCCGAGCATCCGGGAGATCGGCGACGCGGTCGGGCTCACCTCGACTTCATCAGTGGCCCATCAGCTACGGACCCTGGAGCGCAAGGGATACCTTCGGCGAGACCCGAACCGCCCCCGCGCAGTCGACGTGCGGGGAACCGAGGATGCGGCCCCTGCGGCCACCACCGACGTCACGGGTTCAGATGCGCTTCCGGAGCCGACGTTCGTCCCGGTGCTCGGGCGGATCGCCGCTGGTGGGCCGATTCTGGCCGAGGAGGCGGTGGAGGATGTCTTTCCACTGCCGCGTGAACTTGTCGGCGACGGGTCGCTTTTCCTGCTCAAGGTGGTTGGCGAGTCAATGGTGGACGCAGCCATCTGCGACGGCGACTGGGTGGTCATCCGTCAGCAGAATGTCGCCGACAACGGCGATGTCGTCGCCGCCATGATCGACGGAGAAGCCACCGTCAAGACCTTCAAACGCACCGCGGGTCAGGTTTGGCTGATGCCGCACAACCCGGCTTTCGATCCCATTCCCGGTAACGATGCCGTGATTCTCGGCAAGGTCGTCACCGTCATTCGCAAGATCTGATGTGACCAGGGCTCACGTCTGCAAACCGGCGCGTTGCCGCGAGCTGCGCCGACAAGGCTGACCCGCTATTCGGGCGCGCGCACGAACCCATTGGCCTGGGCCAATTCCTCGCTGGCAAACCACACCTCGGGGATGGTGTTGTCATAGAGCGCCGAGTCCGGGGTGTAGTACATCCCCGAATGGGTGTTGCCCTTGATCGAGTAACCCTCCGGCGCCTGGTAGGGATCTGCCAGTGGCAGATGGATCGCGGGCCGCCACGTCTCATCGGCGGCCGGTTCCTGATCCCAGCCGCCGCCGGTCGCGACCCCCTCAGGCTGACCAACTTCGGCCCCTTCGTCCACCTCGGTGATCTCACCGAACTCAGTGACCTCGGCGATCCCCGTGATCTCGCCGAACTCAGTGACCTCAGTGACCTCGGCGACCTCAGTGACCTCTGCGACCTCAGCGATACGACCCGAACTGCCCATCTCTCCGAGCTCGGCATCGGGCTCATCAGCCGCGTGGCGGCGTCGTGGGCCACCGAACTCGTCGGGGTCCAGCTGCCACATTGACTGCGAACGAGTGGCGGTTCCCGCCGAGTGCCGGCCCCGTTCCGCGCCGTCAGCACCAAACCAGTCGTCCGCCTCAGTAGTCGCCACCTGGAATTCGGCGACCTCGGCTGCGGACGGAACCCGGGTCGGGGCGGTATCGATCGCGTCTTCGTCGGACTCGAAGCCGGCCTGTTCCGCACCACCGGCAGCTGACCAGAATCCGGACTCCCGGTCCGAGGGGCGGTCCTGAGAGGAATCCGGCCCGTACGGGTCGCGCCCCGCCAGATTTTGGTCAGGGGCGGACTTGCGCAGTGCGCGTGCTCCGAGCAGGCCGAGCAGCAGCACCAGCGGAACAGCGATCAACAGCCACCACCAGCCAAGTCCGCCCGTCTCGCCGGCATCAGGGGACGTCGGGGCGGCCGGGGTTTGAGCCACCTCCTCGGGCATCTCCAGCCCCGACAGCGACGAAGCCAGTTCGGTCGGCTCGGTGCTGAACTCCTTCGCGGTCTCGTTCCACGAGATCTCACCACCGCTGAAGGTCTGGGAGATGGTGTCCCCCTTGACCGTCGGATCATCAGTCGGTACACCGAGCTCGCCGGTGGCCCCGCCCAGGTCATCCCACGCGGCATTGATGGCGCCGCGTACGACGATGGCGCCGGTATCGGGCGTCCAGAAGATAACCGGCTTGTCCGGGGCACTGAAAGCGCTCACCCGACTGTTTGGCACGCCACCATCGGCCTCCGGCGCGATCGGGAAACCAAGATCTCCCCCGGCTCCGCCGAGGGACTCGTACTTGGAGAGGATCGCGCCGGTTACTGCGTACGCCCCGGTCTGCGGGGAGTAGAAGATCTTGCCCCCGGCATAACCCTGGGCCGCGCCGTCGTCGCCAATTGCCGCTTGCTCCCCCTGCGGCGCCCCCAGCGGACCACCGAGGCCGCCACTAGCCCGCCACGCGAGGTTGATCAGGGTGGTGGCGTCGAGAGGAACCTCAAGGCCGGCCAGGCTGTCGGCGAGTCCGGCCGGCTCGGTGGTGAAAGTATTGGTGGCGCGATTCCACGACAGTTCCCCGCCGGTGAACTTCTGGCTCACCATGTCCCCGTCGTAACGCTCGTCCTCGACCGGCACGCCAAGTGCCCCGGCGGAGCCTCCGAGTTGGTCCCACGCCACATTGATGGCGCCGCGCACGGCCCATGCCCCGGTTTCGGGAGTCCAGAAGATCGCCGGCTTGTCGCTGCCGTTGAAGGTACTGACCCGGCTGTCCGGACCCACCAGGCCGGTGACCACGTTGATATTGGGGAAACCGAGATCGCTATCCGCAGGTCCGCCGAGCGACTCGTATTTGTCCAGGATCGGACCGTAAATCAAGTGTGCACCAGCATCCGGTTCGAAGAAGATCTTGCCGTCGGTGAACTTCTGTCCGTATCCACTGCCGACCTGGTAGACAGCACCGTCTTTGCCACCGACAGCCGAACCGGCCCCGCCGGCGGCGTTCCATGCCTGGTCAATGGCGTCAGCGGCATCGCTCTCAGGTGTCGCGACCGCAGTGGGCACCACCAGTGCCGCCGAGGCAGCTGTGGCAACAACCCCGAGTGTCAGGCGGCCAATAGTCCGGCCCAGCCGTTTACCTATCCGCGTCATGCACTGTTCTCCCGCGTCCGGTCGAGGTTGTCATCAAACTCGATAATGGGTATTACCGTCGCATATTTCCGCGCCAGCTAACCACGACACGCAGGACGCACAGTAGCCGTAATCCGAATCGAGATACAACCCGAATTGAATCGAAATAGCGCGAAAGCGCTCTCAGCCCCTGTCAGACCCCGAGACTGCGTCCGATGATCTCCTTCATGATCTCGGTGGTGCCACCGTAAATGGTCTGTACGCGGGCGTCGAGAAAAGCGCGGGCAACGTTGTATTCGCGCATGTAGCCATATCCGCCGTGCAGCTGCAGACAGCGATCAACGAGACGCACCTGGGCCTCTGTGGTCCACCACTTGGCCATCGCGGCCTGATCGGCGGTCAGCTCGTCGTCGAGCAACAGCTTGATGAATTCGTCGACCATGATGCGCACCGCGGTCGTCTCGGTGGCCAATTCGGCAAGCATGAACCGGCTGTTCTGGAATGAACCGATCGGCTTGCCGAAAGCCTTGCGTTCCTTGGTGTACTGAATAGTTTCGTCGAGCACCGCCTCCATGGCAGCGGCAGCCATGATGGCGATAGAGAGACGTTCCTGCGGCAGGTTCTCCATCAGGTAGATGAACCCCATGCCCTCCTCTCCGATCAGATTCGCGACCGGAACCCGGACATCGGTGAACGACAGTTCGGCGGTGTCCTGAGCGTCGAGGCCCACCTTGTCGAGGTGTCGGCCGCGCTCAAATCCCTCCATACCGCGTTCAACCCCGAGCAGGGAGAACCCTTGCGCCCCCTTCTCGGGATTGGTCTGCGCCACAACGATCACCAGATCGGCGTTGATGCCGTTGGTGATGAACGTCTTCGAGCCGTTCAGGATGTAATGGTCGCCGTCCCGGACCGCGCGGGTTTTGATGCCCTGAAGATCACTGCCGGTACCGGGTTCGGTCATCGCGATCGCGGTGATCATCTCTCCGGTACAGAAGTGCGGCAGCCACCTCTGCTTCTGTTCCTCGTTGGTCTGGTGCAGAAGATAGGGCGCCACGACATCGTTGTGCAGGGAAAAACCGAGGCCGCTGTAGCGGCCGGCAACGGTCTCCTCTACCACGATGGTGTTGTAACGGAAGTCGGGGTTCCCGCCGCCGCCGTACTCTTCCGGCACCGCCATCCCAAGGAAGCCCTGCTTGCCGGCCTCGAGCCACACCCCACGGTCGACAATCTTGTCCTTCTCCCACTGATCATGGTGAGGAGCCACGTGCTTGTCGAGAAAAGCCCGGTAGGACTCCCGGAACAGGTTGTGTTCCGGCTCGAAGATGGTGCGGTTGTATTTCACGGCGTTACCCATGGCGATGCCCTCCGGTGATGCTGCGCTGGCTCCCCCCGAGGATAGACCAACCGGATGGTTGGTCGCGGCCGGGCGGCCCGATCCCCGGCACGATGTGACTACGGTCACGGCCGGACGCGGGCGATCGGGTCATCGGCCGTATGACGGCATCTGCGATCGGGGGCTCGTGTGGGATCGGGGTCATCCGATGCTGGCGTAGGCCAACCGGTGGCGCCATTGGACCGATGAGAGGGATGACCGCGCCCATCGGCAGCGTCCCCGCCGGGTACGCGAAGCTAGCCCGTGCCGTACGTGGCGACAGCCGCGGCCAGGGCGGCAGACACCCTGGCCTTCACCCTGGTGCCGGCCTCGACGTGCTCGGTGGCGTCGATGCGGCCTTCGTCGTGTAACCGCGCGACCAGATCACCGCGCGAATAGGGAATGGTCACGTCGACGGCGACCTCGCGGGGCTCCACCAACTCGCCGAGTCGAGTGCGCAAACGGTCCAGACCGTCGCCGGTGCGGGCTGAGACGAAAACCGCGCCGGGCAGGGCACCGCGCAACTGGGCCAGCATCAGGCCAGCGGCGGCGTCGGTCTTGTTGACCACCAACAATTCGGGGGCGGCCGGGGCGTGGTGTTCGGCCTGGACTTCGCGAATGACCTGGTGCACCGCCTCGATCTGGGCCACCGGGTTGACATCGGAGCCGTCTACGACGTGCAGCAGCAGATCGGCGTCGACAACCTCTTCGAGGGTGGATCGGAAGGCCTCGACCAGCTGGGTGGGCAGGTGCCGTACGAATCCGACGGTATCGGTGAATACCACCGGCCGGGCATCGTCGAACTCCCCGCGCCGAGTCGTCGGTTCGAGCGTGGCGAACAGCGCGTCCTGAACCAGAACCCCGGCACCGGTCAGCGCGTTGAGCAGGCTGGATTTACCGGCATTGGTATAGCCGACAATGGCGATGGACGGCACGTCGCTGTGCCGTCGTCGGCTGCGCTGGGTCTCGCGCACCCGTTTCATGTCCTTGATCTCCCGGCGAAGCCGGGACATCCGCTCCCTTATTCGGCGGCGATCTGTCTCGATCTTGGTTTCGCCGGGGCCGCGGGTGCCCACCCCACCCCCGCTTCCGCCGGCCCGGCCACCGGCCTGGCGGGACATCGATTCACCCCAGCCGCGAAGCCGCGGCAACATGTACTGCATCTGGGCCAACTCCACCTGCGCCTTGCCCTCGCGGCTGGTGGCGTGCTGAGCGAAGATGTCGAGAATGAGGGCGGTTCGGTCAATGACCTTGACCTTGACGACTTTCTCCAGCGCGTTCAACTGTGCGGGACTCAGTTCGCCGTCACAGATGACCGTGTCAGCGCCGACGGCGGTGACGATCCGGCGTAACTCGATGGCCTTCCCTGAGCCGATGTAGGTGGCGGGATCCGGTTTCTCGCGGCGCTGGATGATGCCTTCGAGGACTTCCGAGCCGGCGGTCTCGGCTAGGGCGGCCAACTCGGCGAGGCTGGCATCGGCGTCCGCTGCGCTGCCCTCAGTCCATACCCCGACCAGCACCACGCGTTCGAGCCGGAGTTGCCGATACTCCACCTCCGATACATCGGTGAGTTCGGTGGACAACCCGGCGACGCGGCGCAGTGCTGCGCGGTCTTCGAGCGCGAGTTCGCCGAGGCTGGGCTCGGTGCCGGGCGCGGAGGTATTGGGTTCGGTCATCACAGCCCTCCGATGGTGTCACGGCGACATACCGTCGCGCACCCCGAATAACGTCCCCGACCGGCAATCAACCCTGGGCCACCCACCAGTCGTCGGCGAGTTCGCCGCGCGCGACCATGATGGACGGCCCGCGCAGGAAACTCGTCATCCCGGTGATCTCCACGTCGACGGCCCCGCCCGGAACCCTCACCTCAAGCGCCCCGGTCTGCGCGCCCTGATAGTCGAGCGCGGCGACCGCCGCAGCTACCGTGCCGGTGCCGCATGACCGAGTCTCGCCGACCCCACGCTCGTGGACTCGCATCGACACCACGCCCTCGACCGGCGGCGTCACGATCTCGATGTTGACACCGTCCGGGAACGCGGTGCGATCGAATTCCACAGGTCCACTGATTTCCAGGGCCTGCAATTGTTCGGCGGTCAGGGCGGGCGTCAGACAGGCCAGGTGCGGATTACCCACGTCGACTCCCAATCCGGTCAGGCGTTGCCCGCCGATGGCCGCCCAGCCGACACCCAGGCGTCGCACCGCACCCATCTCCACCGTCACGTCGGCGGAGAAGTCGTCAGCCTTGTGCACGACAACCGGTCGCGGACCGGCCAGCGAGCCGACTACGAACTCATCGCGGTCAACCAGACCACTCGATCGTAGGTAGTGCGCAAAAACCCGAACGCCGTTACCGCACATCTGGGCGACTGAGCCATCGGCGTTGCGGTAGTCCATGAACCAGTCCTCGGAGACCATCTGCTCCGGTAGTCGGTCCAGAATTCCTGCGGCCACCGCTGATCCGGCGGTGACGACCCGCAGTACACCGTCGGCGCCGAGGCCGCGACGGCGGTCGCACAGCGCCGAGACCGCGGATGCGGTCAGAACCAGCTCGGCGCCGGGGTCGGGTAGCACCACGAAGTCGTTTTCGGTGCCATGGCCCTTGGCGAAGATCACCTGCTCAGAATACCGAGCGCCAGGATGCGGCCACGGCCTCGACAAGCCCGTCGGAGCCCGCGTCCAGCCAGCGGATCCGGTGGTCGCGCCGGAACCACGAGCGCTGCCGTCGTACGTAACGGCGGGTGCCGATGAAGGTCGATTCGCGGGCCCGGCGTAGTTCGGCCTCACTGCCGCCGGCATCGAGTGCCTCGACCACCTGCGCGTAACCCAGCGCACGCGAAGCGGTGCGACCGTCACGAAGCCCGCTACCCAGCAGCACCCGAACCTCGTCAACCAGGCCACCGCTGAACATGGCCCCGGTACGTTCGGCCAACCTCTGATCGAGAGCATCCGTGGCTCGGTCGAGTCCGATGATTACCGTGTCCCAGCGGGGTCGGCCAATGCTCGGCGCCGAGGCGGCAAAGGGCCGGCCGGTCAGTTCCACGACCTCTAACGCCCGCACGACGCGGCGGCCATCGGTGGCCAGGATCGACGCCGCGGCGGCGGGGTCACGCCGGGCTAGTTCGGCATGCAGTGCGGCGGCGCCCATTTCATCGAGTTGGTTCTCCCAGCGAGCCCGCACCGCCGGATCGGTTGCGGGGAAGGACCACGAGTCGAGCATCGACTGGATGTACATCATTGACCCGCCGACGATAATCGGCACTGCCCCGCGGGCGGTGACCGCTTCCACGTCGGCGACGGCGGCGCTCTGGTAGCGCGCGACCGTCGCGTTGGCGGTGACGTCGAGAACATCGAGTTGGTGGTGCGGGATACCCCGCCGTTGCTCCGGCGGGACTTTAGCGGTGCCGATATCCATACCGCGGTACTGCTGCATGGCATCGGCATTGATCACCTCGACCGAGAACGCCCCGCTCAGGCTCTCGGCGACGGCGAGAGCCAGCGCTGTTTTGCCGGTACCGGTCGGCCCGATGATCGCAATGGGCCGCGTCATCAGATCAGGATCCCAATCCCCCAGTCGCTTCGCTCCTGCCCGCCGGACCCAATCCCCCAGTCGCTTCGCTCCTGCCCGCCGGACCCAATCCCCCAGTCGCTTCGCTCCTGCCCGCCGGACCCAATCCCCCAGTCGCTTCGCTCCTGCCCGCCGGACCCAATCCCCCAGTCGCTTCGCTCCTGCCCGCCGGACCCAATCCCCCAGTCGCTTCGCTCCTGCCCGCCGGACCCAATCCCCCAGTCGCTTCGCTCCTGCCCGCCGGACCCAAT
>CAZKUK010000045.1:0-6559 GCA_964555915.1 uncultured Mycobacterium sp. | reverse complement strand
CCCCAGTCGCTTCGCTCCTGCCCGCCGGACGCCAAACGCCTGCAAAATATCCGACACCGTAGGGAGCGCCGCGGCCCAATTCCGTGGCATCCCAGGTTCCGGCTTCGGCCAGCCCGGCGAGCACCTGATAGGCAACCCGCCCGGCGATCGAGGCAGGCAGGTGCGCCAGCGCGGCGACGTCTCCGAGGGCCAGTGCCGTATCGAGCTCGATCTGCGCCGCGACGGCGGCGTCGTCGTAGCCGCTCGGCGCCGACGGGGTTAGCGCGGTAGCACCGTCGGCCAGTACCAGCACGCCGACCGGTTCCGCGATGTCCTCAATCTCGGCCCGTAGCCGTCCCCCCAGCGCCACCGCGGTGGAGCCGTCATGGTCGGCGGAATACACCCGGAGTTGCATCACCGCCTCCGGGTTTGCCTGTCCCCGCAGCCAGGCGCCGAAAAGGGCGCAGAGCGGCAGGTCGGTGATGAGGGGACTGGCCTCGGCAGAGAACGCCACCGGCACATCGGCTCCGTAGCCCGCGAAGGTGCCTCGGCTTTCCGGTCCGACCCGTTCGTCAGCAGGCCCGACGCCGACCCCGATCCACCGTTGCGGAAGAGAACCGGCGGCCGCTATCGCGGCCGTGCGCAACTCATCGACCTCGGCGGCAGCTGTGCCCGCCAGTTCCGGGATCAACACCGGCGCGGTGGGAGTCAGAGCAATGGCCGCAAGCACATCCCAACGCTAGTCGCCGGCGTCCGGCGGCTTCGCGGCGACGGGCGGAGAAACGGAGTCGGCCTCGCGGCGGGCCAGGGCCGCGGTGGAAACCACCATGGCGGCGACCGCGGCGATGAGCATCACCCAGCCATCCTCACCGGGCCGCAGCGCCTCACCGAGAACAAAGATACCCAGCATCGATGCAACCACAGGTTCGGCGACTGTCATCGTCGGCAGGGACGAGGACAACGAACCCGCCCGAAACGCCGACTGCTGCCAGGCGGTGCCCGCGATGGCCACTGCAATCCCGACATACAACTCCGGGGTGGCCAGTACCGCCCCCACACCGTCACCGAGACGTTCGACGACCCCTTTGATCAATACGGCGAATAAGCCCCACAGCGACCCCGAGACCAGACCGAGCAGCACCGCGGCGGTCGGTCGGCCCGCGAACACCCGGGCGCCCACGATGCACAGCGCCAGCGCCGGGCCCATCACCGCGATCACCCCAGCCCAGACCTCGAAAGCGGCGCGGGAGTCGCCGGCGGTCGGGTTCCCGACCGTAACGATCACGGCCACCGACGTGGCAAGCAGCACCGCCCAGAGGAACTGGCTCCGGCTGACCGGCTGACCGGTGGAACGGGCTTGGATCGGCAGTGCGAAGAGCAGTGAGGTCACCAGCAACGCCTGCACCAGCAGCACCGAGCCGAGCCCAAGGGCGGCCGCTTGAAACCCGAAGCCGAGGACGGAGACCGCACTGCCCAGCCACCACTGCCGATCCCTGAGCAGTTCGAGGAACAACTCCAGGTAGCCGACCGGTTTGTCGGTGACGTCGTGGGCGGACCGCTGGTGAATGACATCGCCGACCCCGATGAAGAAGGCGGCGGACAAAGCCAACAGGGCGGCGATATCGGCTTTTGACACGTTTACGGTCCTCTCCCCACCGTCCTGTCGATCTCCGCCGCCAGCGTGCCCGTAGCGGGTCGGCCGGAGCAAACCGCAATAACCAAACCGTGGAGCGCGGAGGACAATGAACTGGTTCAATAACCCACGTGGCCGCCGCTGGACGACGGCCGGCGAGCAAGCGGAGCCGCTTCGCGCGGCAGGTGCGCGGGAACACCGCGCGGAGGGCAGGTGGTCTGTGACAGGCGACGAATCAGATATCGACCAGGCCCCTAGGGCAGATATCGACCAGGCCCCCAGGCCAGGTATCGACGAGGCCCCCAAGCCCGTTCCGAGACCGGGCCCTGCTCGGCCGGTCCCCCGTCCGCACCCTCCGGTCCTACCGGTGCGATCTCCGAATGACCCGTCGAAATTCGGTCGGGTCGCCGAGGACGGCACCGTGTACTTGGTCACCTCGGCCGGCGAACGCGTCATCGGATCCTGGCAGGCCGGCGACACCGAAGCCGCGTTCGATCACTTCGGTCGTCGCTTTGATGACCTTGCCACTGAGATCACGTTGATGGAGGCCCGGCTGACCTCCGGCACCGGTGACCCACGAAAGATCAGGGCGAGCGCCGCAGCGCTGGCCGAATCCCTTCCCACGGCTAGCATCCTGGGTGACGTGGACGCGCTGGCGACGCGGCTCGCCGCCATTGCCGAACACGCTGACGCCACTGCCCGGGCTGACCGGGAGCGCCGTGAGGAACACCGGGCAACCCAGCGCGCCCGCAAGGAGTCCCTGGCCGCCGAAGCCGAAGACCTGGCCGCCAACGCCACCCAGTGGAAGGCAGCCGGCAACAGGATGCACGCAATCCTCGACGAGTGGCGAACTGTCACCGGACTGGACCGCAAGACCGATGATGCGCTGTGGAAGCGGTACTCCGCCGCACGTGACGCCTTCAACCGCCGCCGCGGCGCCCACTTCGCCGAACTCGACCGGGAACGGGCGGGCATCAAGGCGGCCAAGGAACGGCTGTGCGAGCGCGCCGAGGAACTGTCCGTCTCGACTGACTGGTCCGCCACCGCATCGGCCTTCCGAAATCTGCTCGCTGAGTGGAAGTCCGCCGGCCGCACGTCGAAGGACACCGACGAGGCGCTGTGGCAGCGTTTCAAAGCCGCTCAGGACACGTTTTTCGATGCCCGCAAGGCAGTCAACGCCGAACGGGACGCGGAGTTCACCGCCAACGCCGAGGCCAAGGAGCGGCTTCTAACCGAGGCAGAGAACCTGGATCTGTCGAAACCGGAAACCGCCCGGGCGGCATTCCGTGTCATCACCGGAAAGTGGGATGCGATCGGCAACGCGCCGCGGAATCGATCAGCCGAGTTGGAGCGTCGACTCCGGGCGGTTGAGAAGAAAATCCGCGACGCCGCCGACGCCGGGCGGATCGACCCCGAGGCACAGGCGCGCGCCGAGCAGTTCCGGTCCCGTGCAGAACAGTTCGAACGGCAGGCGGAAAAGGCCGCCGCGGCCGGCCGGGACAAGGATGCTGAGCAGGCTCGTGCCAGCGCGGCGCAATGGCGCGAGTGGGCGAACGCGGCGGCCAAGGCCGTCGCCAAACGACGCTAACCGCCTGGCCTAGGAATCGTCCGAACTCGAAGGACGTTTGTGGCCGCCAGGGTGATCCCGGTCATCAAGCAGCGATATCGCGCGATCCTCGACCGCCTGCTGGCGACGCTGTGCTTCAGCAGCCAGTTGTACCGCAGTGCGTGTCCACACCACACGGGCCCAGTGGAAGGTCAGCAGCAGCATCACCAGCCAACCGACGATAAGACCAATCGCCGGGCCGGGGTGCTCGGCGGCTGCAGTCTGACGTGACCAGACCGCCAGCATGCCCAGTGCGCTGCCCAGTGCGCTGCCGGCCAGCGCGATCCAGGCCAGGGTCCAACGCCGCGTCAGCAGGGCCAGCATCGAAAAGCCGACACCGAACACCAAGGCGAACCAACTGAACAGCCGCGAGGGCAGGGCAATCCCCACGCTGATCGCCTTATCGTCGCCCATCAACACATCGACGCCGCGCGCATCTCCGGTATGAGGCAGGATGAACGACACCAGCAGCACGAATACCAGGATCGCGACCACCAAAGCCCTTGCGCCGGGGTCTATTTCCCCCGCTACCCGGCGTTCGGCGGCCTCCAAGTCGGCCCGGTAGGCCTCGAATTCGTCCGGTGATCCGCTCATCACGCACATCCTGTGGTTGTCGGCTTGAACTCGGCGGCGGGGTCGCCGACCTGCGGCAACCCCAAACCGACCGTGCGCGGACGTTGTCCGGCCGCGGCGGCATCGCCGGCGCGGGTGCGCCGGTACGACAGTAGTGGCGCGTCGGCGATCAAATGGTGCGGTGCGGCGCCGGTGACCGTGGTCGTCACGACGTCGCCGGGGCGGACCTCCCCGGCGCCGGGCGCAAAATGCACGAGCCGGCCATCGCGGGCCCGGCCGGTCATCCGAGCGGTAGCGGCATCCTTACGTCCCTCCCCGGTGGTGACCAGCAGTTCGACGGCGGTCCCGACCAACGCGGCGTTCTCCTCCAGAGAGATGGCCTCCTGAAGATCGATAAGCCGCTGATAGCGTTCCTGGACAACAGCTTTCGGAATCTGGTCGTCGAGTTCCGCAGCGGGGGTGCCGGGCCGTCGGGAGTACTGGAAGGTGAACGCAGCCGCGAAACGGGCCCGGCGAACCACGTCGAGGGTCGCCACGAAGTCATCTTCGGTCTCACCTGGGAAGCCGACGATGATGTCGGTGGTGATCGCCGCCCGGGGCATCGCGGTCCGCACCCGGTCAAGGATGCCGAGGTACTTCTCGGCCCGGTAGGACCTCCGCATCGCCTTGAGCACCCGGTCCGAACCGGACTGCAACGGCATATGCAAGGCCGGACACACGTTTGGGGTCTGCGCCATCGCCTCGATGACGTCATCGGTGAACTCGGCCGGGTGCGGGGAGGTGAACCGGACCCGTTCCAGCCCGTCGATACGGCCGCAGGCCCGCAGTAGGGCCGCGAACGCGCCGCGGTCGCGTGGGGTGCGCGGGTCGGCGAAACTGACCCCGTAGGCGTTGACGTTCTGCCCCAGCAACGTCACCTCGAGAACACCCTGGTCCACCAGGGATTGCACTTCGGCCAGAATGTCGGCGGGCCGACGGTCCAGTTCCCGGCCCCGCAGCGATGGAACGATGCAGAACGTGCACGTGTTGTTACACCCGACCGAGATTGACACCCAGGCCGCGTAGGCCGAGTCGCGCGCCGCGGGCAGAGCCGATGGGAATTCGCGCAGCGCCTCGGCGATCTCGACCTGAGCTTCGCGATTGTGCCGGGCCCGTTCGAGCAACGCCGGCAGCGAGCCGATGTTGTGCGTGCCGAAGACCACATCGACCCAGGGCGCCCGGGCCAGCACGTTATCCCTATCCTTCTGGGCCAGGCATCCGCCGACGGCGATCTGCATCTCAGGATCTGACTGTTTACGCGGCACCAGGTGACTGAGGTTGCCGTAGAGCTTGTTGTCGGCGTTCTCCCGCACCGCGCAGGTGTTGAAAACCACCACATCGGCCTCGGCGCCGGCCCCTGCGCGCCGGTAACCCGCGGCCTCCAGGAGCCCGGCGAGTCGTTCGGAGTCATGGACATTCATCTGGCAGCCGTAGGTGCGCACCTGATAGGTGCGGCCGTCACCCGGACGCGGCTGTTCGCTCGCATCCCGCCCCTGTTTCAGCACCGAAGTCACGGGTTCATCGTACGGAGGCTCCGCCTCGACCGGCAGCGCCGGATCACCCGGACGACACGCGCCGCGCGCCGATGCTGGGTAGGGTTTGCCCATGGCAGACGGCGGGGCGGTCCCGATGATCTCGCTCAAGGACGTCAATAAGCACTTCGGGACCCTTCATGTGCTCAAAGACATCAACCTCGACGTCGATCGCGGTCAGGTGATCGTGGTGCTCGGCCCATCCGGCTCGGGTAAATCCACCCTCTGCAGGACCATCAACCGGTTGGAGACTGTCGATTCCGGCACCATCGCCATTGACGGCGAGGCCCTGCCCGCCGAGGGCCGCGATCTGGCGCGGCTGCGTTCCGAGGTGGGAATGGTGTTCCAATCCTTCAACCTTTTCGCTCACAAGACAATCTTGGAGAACGTGACGCTAGCCCCCGTGAAGGTGCGCAAAGCCGGAAAGGAGCAGGCGCGGGAACGGGCGATGACCCTGCTGGAACGGGTCGGAGTGGCCAACCAGGCAGACAAATACCCGGCACAGCTTTCCGGTGGACAGCAGCAACGAGTCGCCATCGCCAGGTCGCTGGCAATGGAACCAAAGGTGATGTTGTTCGACGAACCGACCAGCGCATTGGATCCGGAGATGATCAACGAGGTGCTCTCGGTGATGACTTCGCTGGCCACCGAGGGTATGACCATGGTGGTGGTCACGCATGAGATGGGGTTCGCCCGCCGCGCCGCCCACCGCGTGGTGTTCATGGCTGAGGGTGCGATCGTCGAGGACGCCGCCCCCGATGACTTCTTCGCAAATCCGCGCTCGGAACGGGCAAAAGACTTCCTCAGCAAAATCCTCAACCACTAGGGCGAAAGGAACTCACACAATGCCCGTTTTCTCGAGGCCCTCGGCACCTCTGCGCCTGATCGGAGCCGCCGTGCTGGCCGCACTGCTGCCGCTCTCGGTCACCGCATGCGGCGGAGGCGGCCCGAAAGGCGATTCGATCGTCATCGGGACGAAGTTCGATCAGCCGGGTCTCGCACAGAAGAATCCGGACGGCTCGATGAGTGGATTTGATATCGATGTCGCCGAATACGTGGCCAAGGAGCTGGGCTACACCACGGATCAGATCGAGTGGAAGGAATCACCGTCCGGGCAACGGGAGAATCTGATCGCGAACGGGCAGGTGTCCTATATCGTCGCCACCTACTCGATCACCGATGCCCGCAAGGAGAAGG
>CAZKUK010000044.1:0-28371 GCA_964555915.1 uncultured Mycobacterium sp. | reverse complement strand
ACCCAGAAGTAACGAATCGGTTCGCTGATCCGGACGGGACCCGCCTACCCTTGAAGCGTGATGTTTCAAGGCCTGGCGGGTTCCGTTCTTTTTGTCCTCAGTACGGCGGTCCTGATTGTGACGGTGTACGCGTTCGTACATGCGGCCATGCAACGGCCCGACGCCTACACCGCGACCGACAAACTGACCAAGCCGGTGTGGCTGGTGATTCTGGGGGTGTCCGCGCTGCTCATCCTCGTCCTGGGCGGCACCCTCGGGGCGGTTATCGCCGCGGTCGCCACCGGCGTCTATCTGGTCGATGTGCGCCCCAAGCTGCTCGAGGTTCAGGGGAAGTCCCGCTGAGCGGCCGTCTGCTCGGGGTGTTGGTGGCGGTTCCCGTCGCTCTATACCACTGCCCGGCAGCGGCGGCCGAGCCCACCGTTGAACCTGCGGTCGACTCCGCGGCGGCACCCCGCTTCATTGATCGTGTGACATGGGTCAGCTACAGCGGCCTGCCCACGCTGCGGGTCTACCCCACCGGTTCCGGACGTCAGGTGGCGGGCGAGTTCGGAAAGACCGCCGCCCAGACCGATCAGGCGTGGACTGAGGTGCTGGCACTGGCACCGGATGCCGCGACGCCGGGAATGCGGTCCCAGTTCCTGTGCCACTGGCGCTTCGCCGAGTTCGCCGAGCCCGGAAAGAACAGCTGGGATCTCGAGCCGTGGCGGCCCGCAGTCGATGACGGCGCCATGCTGCTGGCCGGCTGTAATCCCGGTGGCGCCGAGAAGGGTTCCTGAACTCGGGTTCAGATCCCGGCGAAGCAGGGGTCCAGTCGGCCGTTGGGAATCGTCGCGTCGCGGGTGACGAAGCGGGCCGTGACGCCGCTGTCGGTGACCCCGACACTTTCGGCGTAGATGCCCATCGGCAGGTTGTCGGTGAGCTGTCCGGTGAACGCATCGAGTGCGGGTTGCACGCTCTCCCGGGGAAGCGTGAAGCCCAGACCGGTCACCCGCAACACGTCAAGGTTCAGCCCGCCGTCGGCGACCTGCGGCCGGATCAGCACCGTTCCCAGCGGGCCGCGCAGTTCCAGGGTTCCGCTGGCGGGGTCCGGGCTGACCCCGCTGACGAGGTTGCCCAGTACCGGGATCACACCCTGCACGGTCTGTTTGATGCCCTCGGCTGACCAGGTCACATCGGCGTTCAGGACGCCCAGGGTGCCGGCCGAATCGGCGGTCGGGTTGATTCTGACATCGTCGAGATAGAGCTTGAGTCGCATCCCCTCGGCCTCGCGGATGCGGTTGCCGGCAGTCTCCACCGTCATATCCCGGTAGCTGTGGGTGAAATGCTGAATAAGGAACGGCCGTGGGCCGAATGAGGCCGATGCGCTGTCCCTGACCACGCAGCTGACCGCACTGGCCACGATCGAGTCGGCCTTGTGCCTGGCGTACAACTCCGCGCCGAGCAGCCCGGCCAGCGCCACCGCCACGACGATGACCACCACCAGCAGCGCCGAGAGCGGGTCGCCGAACAGCTTGCGGCGGGTCGGTGGCGTCGGTGGTGTTGGTGCCGGGGGGGCCGTCGGCTCGGGGACCGGGGGGCCAACCTGCGGGGGAAACTGCTGCGGGCTCTGCTGGGTGGGTGGCGCGGACCCGAAGGGCGGCTGGTCAGACCCGAACGGAGGCTGGTCGGACCCGGGGGGCGGACTCGGCGGCGAGCCCGGCGGCGGGCCCTGCGGCGGGAACGTCACCGGGGCGATTGTGCCCTACGAATCTGAGCGAAGTCTAAAGCGATTGCGCAGCACACCGACGCTATCGCGGACCGTGGCGACACTGTCGAGATCGAGGTCACAGACTATCAACTCCGGGTCGTCGCCGGCGCTGGCCAACACCGCGCCCGTTGGTGCCGCCACCAGGCTGCCGCCAACTCCGGTCGGAGCCTTCGACGTTGACCCGGGACCGGGGTTGGCCTGCCCGGCCGCAGCGACGAAACAGGCCGAATCCATCGCCCTGGCCCGGGTCAGTAGCGTCCACTGGTCGAGTTTGCCCGGCCCGGCCCCCCAGGAAGCACTGACCGTGATGACGGACGCGCCGCGATCGGCCAGTTCGGTGTACAGGTAGGGGAACCGGATGTCGTAACACAGCGTCACACCCACCCCGACCCCGTCTACGGAGATCACGACCGGCTCGCGGCCCGCAGCGACGGTGGCGGACTCGGTGAAGCCGAACGCGTCGTACAGGTGGATTTTGTCGTAACCGGCCTCCACCCCGCCGCCGGTGGCCAGCAGTGTGTTGGTGACCCGGCCGTCCGGCGCCGGGGTGAACATCCCGGCCAGCACCGTGACCCCGGCGGCCGCGGCGATCCCGCGCACACCATCGGCCCACCGGCCGTCGAGCGGTTCGGCGAGCCCGCTGAGCGGAACCCCGAGCCGGCACATGGTGGCCTCCGGAAAAACCACCAGCCGCGCACCGCCGGCGGCCGCCCGTCGGGTGTATTCGCCGACCAGCGCCAGGTTGGCGGCCGGATCGGTGCCGGACAGGATCTGCGCCAGTGCGATCCGCATACGGTCAGGGTAGCCACGGGCCGGGGTCAGACCGGGGCAACGGCATCCCACGGGACGGTGAGCACTCCGTCGCGGAGGCTGCGTCGCTGCGGCTCGATCGGGATCCCGGCGGCGGTCAACGTGGTCAGCATGGCTCGCCAGCGCGCGCGCGGCCCGAACACCGACTGCCCGGCGGCCGCTGCCCACGCGCGGTCGGCCGCGCCCAGCAGAGCGTGTATCGGTTGACCCGGAACATTCCGGTGGATGAGGGCTTTCGGTAGCCGCTCGGCCAGGTTCGAGGGCCGGGCGATGGCCCGCGGGTCGCAGGCCAGGGTCAGGCTGATCGGGCCGTCGCGATCGAGCAGTAACCAGCTGCTGCGCCGGCCCACCTCGTCACAGGTGCCGTCGATGATCAGCCCGCAGGGGGCCAGCCGCGAGCACATGGTGCGCCAGGCGTCAGCGACGGCGGCCTCGGGGTACTGCCGAAGCACGTTGAAGGCCCGCACCAGTACCGGTGTGCGACCGGCGAGTTCGAACCCGCCCAGGGCGAACTCCACGGTGGCGCTGCCCGCCGTGCGGGCCGCCGCAACCCGGTCGGGGTCGATTTCAAGACCGATGACCCGGATGTCGGGCCGCACCCGGCGCAGCCGGGCGGCGAACTCGAGGGTGGTGACCGGCCGCGCGCCGTAACCGAGGTCGACCACCACCGGTTCGGCCGCGGCCTGCAACGCCGCCCGTACCCGTGCGGAGTACGTCAGCCAGCGGTCGCAACGCCGCAGCCGGTTGGCCCCGGTGGTGCCCCGGGTGGGTATCCCGACGGGTCGCTGCAGGCTACCGATGGCGGGCGACCCAGTCCGCGGTGAACTCGCCCTCTTTGCTGAACAACGTTTTCAAACCATTCATCAGCAACTGCTCGATCTGTCCGCCGATGATGGGCACCCGGGCCCGGCACAGTGTCTCCATGCGCATCCGGCTGCCCCGATCGGTGTCCTGCAGCACATAGTCCCCGGTGACCTCAACCGGAGCCGGAATCTGGGCGCTGTAGCGCCCGCGGGCCTCGTTGGCGGTGGTGTGGAACGGTTCGAAATGCTGTTCGCGGGTGATCACGAACCGCCCCGGCACCACCGCCCGGGCGATCGCCGGGAGATCGTCGGCGGACAGGATATGGGTGAACGCGATTTCGGTACCGGTCTCGTCGGTGTGGAAATGTGCGATCTCGGTGCGCGCGGCGTTCTCCCGGTAGAAGTCCACCAGGTCGTGCCAGTACTCGATGGTGGTGAAGTTGCGGTACATCGCGGCGGCCGGAATGACGACGTCGACGTCGTAGCTCATGCGTCGGGGCATTCAGAGGTTCTCGGCGATCCAGTGGGTGGTGAACTGCTGCTCACTGTCGAGCAGGTTCACCAGTTGGGTGCCGATGAACTTCTCCATCTTGCCGCCGACCAGTGGAATGCGAACCTCGACGGTGGCCTGGAAGGCCAGTACCGCGCGTTCGTCGCGGGAACTGAGCCGGGCGTCGCCGTCGAGTGTGACCGGCGCCCGGACGATGGAACCGGCAATGCTGGCCGCCGAGCCGCCATCCGCCAGACCGGTCCAGGTTTCTGCGCGCCGGATCTCCAAATCGCCGTGGTGGAACTGGTGGACGATGCCGGGTAGCCGATGGGCCCGCAGCACCTGGGTGGTCACCACGTCGACGCCGCCGTCGCCGGCAACCCGGAAGTCTTCCAATGTCGCGTCGTCGGCACCGGACGCGTCCAGCCGGGCCAGCCAATACTGCTTCTCGCGGAAGGCGGCGTGCACCTGTTCAGGAGTTCCCGTGTATTCGGTGGCCATGTCGAACGAACGGGGCATAGCAGACGAGGCTACCGTTATCGGCCGTGGCGCTACTCACAGAATCCGGTGATGGATTCGACCGGGATTTCGGGGGAGCCCGGGTCACCGGTGACGTCCCACTGGCGTCGTTGACGACGCTGCGGGCCGGGCCGGTCGCGCGGCGCGTGATCACCTGTGCGAGCACCGATCAGATCGTCACCACCCTCGGTGCGCTGGACCGCGCCGGACAGCCGGCACTGGTGCTCGGCGGTGGTTCCAATGTGGTGATCTCCGACGATCTGACCGATCTCACCGTGGTCCGGTTGGCCGCCACCGCGGTCACGGTGGATCCTCCGGTACTGCGGGCAGCGGCCGGAGCCGACTGGGACACCGTCGTCAGCCGATCTGTCGAGGCCGACCTTGGTGGGCTGGAATGCCTTTCGGGTATTCCCGGGTCGGCCGGCGCAACACCGGTACAGAACGTCGGTGCCTACGGCGTGGAGGTGGCCGACTGGATGACCCGGGTCAAGCTGCTCGATCGGGTTGCGGGTGCGGTGCGCTGGGTGCCGGCGTCCCAGCTCGGGTTCGGATACCGGCACAGCGTCCTCAAGGGGTCGGCCGGCGCGACGGTGCTCGAGGTCGAGTTCACCCTCGACCCGGCCGGGCGGTCGGCTCCGTTGCGTTACGCCGAACTCGCCGCCGCCCTGGATGTTCCGGTGGGCCAGCGGGCCGATCCGGCCCGGGTTCGCGCCGCCGTTCTGGCACTGCGCCGGGCCAAGGGGATGGTGCTCGACGCCGCCGATCACGACACCTGGAGCGTGGGGTCGTTCTTCACCAACCCGGTGGTCTCGGCCGACCATTTCGACCGCATCCGGGCTGACTCGCCAGTGCCCGTCCCGCACTATCCGGCTGCCGGCGGCGTCAAACTCGCGGCCGGCTGGCTGGTGGAGCGGTCCGGTTTCGGAAAGGGCTTCCCCGGCTCGGGGCCGTGCCGGCTGTCGAGTAAGCATGCGCTGGCGCTGACCAACCGCGGCGGTGCCACGACCGCCGATGTGCTGGCGCTGGCCCGCACCGTGCGGGCGGGAGTTCAGGAAACCTTCGGGGTGCGGCTCGTTCCAGAACCGGTTTTGGTGGGCTGCGAGCTGTAGTGCCCGGAGCCGGCGGTCAGGGCCGGCGGTTGAACCGGCTGGCGTTGGCCTGGTCGCGCGGCCGGATGATGATCTGATCGATGTTGACATGCGCGGGCCGGGACGCCACGAACCCGATCACCTCGGCGACATCGCGGGCCGCCAGTGGGGAGATACCGGTATAGACCGCCTCGGCCCGTTGTTCGTCGCCACCGAACCGCACCAGCGAGAACTCGGTCTGTACCGCGCCGGGGGCGATTTCGGTGAGCCGCACCGGCTTGCCCAGCAGTTCGCCCCGCAGGGTGCGGTGCAGTGCGCCCTGGGCGTGTTTGGCGGCGGTGTAGCCGGCCCCGCCGTCATAGACCTCGAGTGCGGCGGTAGAGGTGACCGTGACGATCAGCCCGTCGCCGGAGGCGATCAGTTTCGGCAGTAACGCCCGGGTGACTCGCAGGGTTCCCAGAACGTTGGTCTCCCACATCCAGCGCCAGTCGTCGAGATCGGCCTCGGCCACGGGCTGTAGGCCTTTGGCCCCGCCGGCATTGTTCACCAGCACGTCGACCCGTCCGAGCTGGTCTGTCAGTGCCTGCACCGCGGCCGCGTCGGTGATGTCGGCGCTGACGGCGGTTCCGCCGATCTCATCGGCCAGTCGCCGGATCCGGTCGGTCCTGCGGGCGACCGCGACGATATGAAAGCCGAGGCCGGCCAGTGTCCGGGCGGTCGCCTCGCCGATGCCGGAGCTGGCACCGGTGACCACCGCGACCCGTGCGTGGGCATCCGAGTGTGCTGTCATCGGGTCCGACTCTAAGGGGTCTGACCCTGAGGGGTCTGGCCCTGAGGGGTCTGGCCCTGAGGCGTCTGACTCTCAGTCAGCGGCGGGCGCGTTCGGCGGCGGTGTAAAGATGTAGGTGTGCGCCATCCCCGGGATCTGACCGCTGCCGGCGTACTTCCCCGGCGGGTCGCGGTGCTGTCAGTGCACACGTCGCCGCTGTCCCAGCCGGGCACCGGTGATGCCGGTGGCCTCAACGTCTACGTTCTGCAGACCGCCCTGCACCTGGCCCGGCGCGGGGTCGAAGTCGAGATTTTCACCCGGGCGACGGCGTCGGCCGACGCTCCCACGGTTCCGGTGGCACCGGGGGTGCTGGTGCGCAACGTCGCCGCGGGGCCATTCGAAGGTCTCGACAAAAACGACCTGCCCACCCAATTGTGTGCGTTCACCGCGGGCGTGTTGCGTGCCGAGGCCAACCACGAGCCCGGCCACTACGACATCGTGCACTCGCACTATTGGCTGTCCGGTCAGGTTGGCTGGCTGGCCCGGGACCGGTGGGCGGTCCCCTTGGTGCACACCGCTCACACATTGGCCGCGGTGAAAAACGCGGCCCTGGCAGCCGGTGACGCCCCGGAGCCTCCGCTGCGTGCGGTGGGTGAGCAGCAGGTGGTCGACGAGGCCGACCGGCTGATCGTCAACACCGAATCCGAGGCGCATCAACTGGTGTCGCTGCATAACGCCGATCCCGGGCGTATCGATATCGTGCATCCTGGAGTCGACCTCCAGATTTTCTCCCCCGGTGACCGGGGGGCCGCCCGGGCCGCCCTCGGGTTGGCCACCGACGATCGCATCGTGGCCTTCGTCGGTCGTATCCAGCCGTTGAAGGCACCGGATGTGCTGCTGCGGGCTGCCGCGCTGCTCCCGAATGTGCGGATACTCGTCGCCGGCGGCCCCTCGGGCACCGGGCTGGCCGCCCCCGACGCCCTGGTCCGGCTCGCCGCCGACCTGGGTATCGCCGATCGGGTCAGCTTCCTGCCGCCGCAATCCCGCGATGAACTGGTCAACGTCTACCGAGCTGCCGACCTGGTGGCGGTGCCGAGTTACTCCGAATCCTTCGGCCTGGTCGCGGTCGAGGCGCAGGCCTGCGGCACTCCGGTGGTGGCCGCGGCGGTGGGTGGGCTTCCGGTGGCGGTGGCCGACGGCCGCAGCGGCGCCCTGGTTGACGGGCACGATCCGCGGGTATGGTCCGCGGCGATCTCCCGTCTGCTCGACGCCGATTCCGGGCCGTTGCGCCGGGGCGCGATCGAGCACGCCCGGCGATTCTCCTGGGATCACACCGTCGACGCACTGCTGGCCAGCTACGGCCGGGCGATCACCGATTACGGTCGCATCCACCAGCGCAGCGCGGCCCGTGACCTACTGGCGCGCCGCAGCGGCCGGCGCTGGACCATGCGGCGAGGTGTACGCGCATGAACTCCGACTCAAGGGCCGAAGCCATCCGGGTGCGAAAGGGGATCGAGGAGACCCTCAACGAGCATGGGCTGAACTTCACCCGCTACGAAGGCGCCCACGGCGGCCTACCCGGATTGCTCGTGGAACTGCCCGGCGAGCGCAAACTGATCACCAACACCTTGTTGAGCATCGGCGAGCATTCGGTCCGGGTCGAGGCCTTCGTCTGCCGCCGACCTGACGAGAACCATGAGGGTGTCTACCGCTTCCTGCTCAAACGCAACCGGCGGCTCTATGGGGTGGCCTACACGCTGGACAATATCGGCGATGTCTATCTGGTCGGACGCGTTGCGCTGGATATCATCAGCGCCGAGGAGGTCGACCGGATCCTCGGTCAGGTGCTGGAGGCGGTCAACAACGATTTCAACACCCTGCTCGAACTCGGATTCGCCACCTCGATTCGCAAGGAGTGGGCGTGGCGGGTGGCTCGCGGCGAGTCACTGAAGAACCTCAAGGCTTTCGAGCATCTCATCGAGGGCGGTGACGGCGGCGGTGATGGCGGCGGTGACGGTGACGCGGACGGCCGCGGTGAACAGCCGGACGACTTCAGCACCCCGTGAGAGACTTCCGGTATGGCTGATACTGGGGCTGACTCGGGTGCTGGCTCGACGCTGATTCTGCTGCGGCACGGTGAAAGCGAGTGGAACGCGCTGAACCTCTTCACCGGCTGGGTGGACGTCGACCTCACCGATAGGGGCCGTACCGAGGCGGTGCGTGCCGGTGAGCTGATCGCCGGTCTGGACAACCTGCCCGATGTCGTCTACACCTCGTTGCTGCGCCGGGCCATCACCACGGCGAATATCGCGTTGGATGCAGCCGACCGGCACTGGATTCCGGTGCACCGCGATTGGCGTCTCAACGAACGGCACTACGGCGCGCTGCAGGGTCTGGACAAGGCCGAGACCAAGGACAAGTACGGCGAAGAACAGTTCATGAAGTGGCGGCGCAGCTATGACACACCGCCGCCGCCCATCGAGCCGGGCAGCACCTACAGCCAGGACGCCGACCCGCGCTACGCCGATATCGGCGGTGGTCCGCTCACCGAGTGTCTGGCCGATGTGGTGGCCCGGTTCGTTCCGTACTTCGAGCAAGCCGTCGTTCCCGATCTGAGGGCCGGTAAAACGGTGCTGATCGTCGCCCACGGCAATTCGCTGCGCGCGCTGGTGAAATTCCTCGACGGCATGTCCGATCAGGATGTGGTCGGGCTCAACATCCCGACGGGTGTCCCACTGCGATACGACCTCGGCGGGGACCTTCGTCCGCGTGAGGCCGGTGGCACCTATCTGGATCCCGAGGCGGCCGCGGCCGGTGCCGCCGCCGTCGCCAACCAGGGCGGCAAATAAACGACCGGTGAACAGCCGCTGAACTCGCCGGCCCCCGACCGCTCCGGGTTCGGGTGACGGCCCTGTGGTGCGTACGCTTTCCTGGTGAGCTTTGGTGCGGTGGCACTGGGAGTTGCCGTCGCGGGATTGGTGGGCCTGGGTTGCGGGCTCGCGATCGCTGCGTGGGTGATGCGACGACGGGCTGAGCGTGCCCCGCGTCCCCCGCAGTCACCGGCGGTGATGACGGTGTCGGCGGTTCTGCAGTCGGTGGTCTCGGCGGCGCCACTGGGCGTGGTGGTGGTGGATCCGCTCCGCGATGTGCTGATCAGCAACCGTCGCGCGGTTGATCTCAATGTGGTGCGCGACGGGTTGCTCGATGACCGGGTGTGGGCGGCCACTCAGCGCACGCTGGCCACCGGAGAGGATGTCGAGGTGGACCTGTCCGCCCTCCGCGGCGCCACCGATCGCCGTTCGGGACTTTCGGTTCACTGTCACGTGCGGCTACTGAACGACGACAGCCCCCGCCTTGCCGTGGTGTACCTCGACGACCAGTCCGAGCAGGCCCGGATGGAGGCCAGTCGGCGCGATTTCGTGGCCAACGTCAGCCACGAGCTCAAGACCCCGGTCGGGGCGATGGGTGTCCTCGCCGAAGCGCTGCTGCAGTCCACCGATGAGCCTGAGACCGTGCGTCGATTCGGTGGCAAGATCCACGCCGAGTCCCGGCGGCTGGCCAGTATGGTCGGTGAGCTTATCGAACTGTCCCGCCTGCAGGGCGCCGAGCGGCTGCCCGACCTTATCGCAGTCGATGTCGATACAGTTGTGCAAGAAGCGATTTCACGACACAAAGTTGCCGCCGACGAGGCTGACATCACGATCGATACCGACGCCCCGCAGGATCTTCAGGTGCTGGGTGATCAGCCGCTGCTGGTGACCGCGATGGCTAATCTCATCGCCAACGCGATCGCCTACTCACCGAATGGCTCGACGGTGTCGGTCAGCCGCCGTCGTCGCGGTGAATCGGTCGAGATCGCGGTGACCGACCGGGGTATCGGGATAGCCCTGGCCGACCAGGAGCGGGTGTTCGAACGATTCTTCCGAACGGACAAGGCACGGTCCCGCGCGACGGGCGGGACCGGCCTCGGGTTGGCGATCGTGAAACATGTTGCCGCCAATCACAACGGCGTCATCCGGTTGTGGAGCCGGCCGGGAACCGGGTCCACCTTCACACTGTCCATCCCGTCCTATTGCGGACCGGATTCCACCGTCGGCCCGGATATCGAGGAACAGGAGACGCCGTGATCAGGGTGCTGATCGTCGAGGACGAGGAGTCGCTTGCCGACCCGCTTGCCTATCTGCTGCGCAAAGAGGGTTTCGAGTCGACGGTGGTTACCGACGGGCCGTCGGCGCTGGCAGAGTTCGATCGAGCCGGTGCGGATATCGTGCTGCTCGACCTGATGCTGCCCGGGATGAGCGGTACCGATGTGTGCAAACAACTGCGGGCGCGGTCGAGTGTGCCGGTGATCATGGTCACCGCCCGCGACAGCGAGCTCGACAAGGTGCTCGGCCTCGAACTCGGCGCAGACGACTACGTCACCAAGCCGTACTCGGCGCGCGAGTTGATCGCGCGCATCCGGGCGGTGTTACGCCGCGGAGCAGATGTCGAGGAATCCGGCGATGTGACCCTGGAGTCCGGTCCGGTCCGGATGGATATCGACCGGCATATCGTCAGCGTGCACGGCGAGCGGATCGCCCTGCCGCTCAAAGAGTTCGACCTGCTGGAGTATCTAATGCGCAACAAGGGCCGGGTTCTGACCAGGGGGCAGCTGATCGACCGGGTCTGGGGGGCGGACTATGTCGGCGACACCAAGACGCTCGACGTGCACGTCAAGCGGCTCCGGTCCAAGATCGAGGCCGATCCGGCGAACCCGGTGCGGTTGGTCACCGTCCGCGGACTCGGCTACAAGTTGGAGGGCTGACCCGCCGTGGCGGCCCGGGTCGCGGGGTGTAGGGCGATCAGCGGGAAACCACCGCGCCGCTTGCAGATCTTCGCCAGCTCGGCGTAGGCCTTCTCGCCGAGCAGTTCGGTGAGTTCCGCTGCGTAGGACTGCCACACCGGCCGCTCGCCGATATGCGCGGCCGGATCGCCGGTGCAGTACCAGTGCAGGTCCTCACCACCCTCGCCCCAACCACGCCGGTCATACTCGGTGATGGTGGTCTTCAGGATTTCGCTGCCGTCGGGACGGGTGACCCAGTCCTGCGTGCGCCGGATCGGCAGCTGCCAGCAGACCTCGGGTTTCATCGTCAACGGTTCAACCCCGAGTTTCAGCGCCTTACTGTGCAGCGCACAGCCGATTCCGCCCGGAAAGCCCGGGCGGTTCAGGAAGATACACGCGCCCTTGTGTTTCCGGGTCCGCAGGCTGGGCTTGTCCTCATAGGAGTCCATCTCGAGGTATCCCTTGCGGCCGAGACCCTTGTCGCGGAACTGCCAATCGTCGTCGGTGAGCATTCCCACGGCGTCGTCGAGGCGGGCCCGGTCATCGTCATCGGACAGGAACGCCCCATGCGAACAGCACCCGTCATCGGGGCGGCCCGCCACGGTGCCCTGGCAGGCCGGTGTGCCGAATACACACGTCCAGTGCGACAGCAGCCAGGTCAGGTCGGCGGCGATCAGGTGCTCGGGATTGTCCGGCTCGTAGAACTCCACCCACTCGCGTGGGAAGTCCATCCCGACCTCTCCGGGGTGCTTGCGTGTCACACTGTGCAACGGTAGACGCCCGCTGACCGCTAGGTTGGTGCACGTGCGATTGGGCGTGCTCGACGTGGGCAGCAATACCGTTCATCTGCTCGTGGTCGACGCCCACCGAGGCGGGCACCCGACGCCGATGAGTTCCACCAAGGCGCCCCTGCGGCTTGCCGAGTGCATCGACGACAACGGCAAGCTCACCCGCCGGGGGGCGGCGAAGCTGATCGCGACGATCGACGAGTTCGCCAAGATCGCCCGCAGTTCGCGCTGTGCGGACCTGATGGCGTTCGCAACGTCGGCGGTGCGGGACGCCCGCAACTCGGATGAGGTGCTGGCGAAGGTCCGCGCGCAGACTGGAGTGGATCTTCAGGTGTTGGCCGGAACCGACGAATCGAGGCTGACATTCCTGGCGGTGCGGCGCTGGTACGGCTGGAGCGCGGGTCGAATCATCAACCTCGATATCGGGGGCGGCTCGCTGGAGTTGTCCAATGGTGTCGACGAGGAGCCGGACGTGGCCCTCTCGCTCCCGCTGGGAGCCGGGCGGCTTACCCGCGAATGGCTCTCCGCCGACCCTCCCGGCCGGCGACAGGTCGCGATGCTGCGGGACTGGCTTGACAGCGAGATGGCTGACACCGCCAAGGCCGTGCTGCGGGCCGGCGAACCCGATCTCGCGGTGGGCACGTCGAAGACGTTCCGGTCGCTGGCCCGGCTCACCGGCGCGGCGCCGTCGGCGGCGGGGCCGCGGGTGAAACGCGTCCTTACCGCCAATGGATTGCACCAACTCATAGCCTTCATCTCTAGGATGACCACAGCAGACCGTGCCGAACTGGAAGGGGTCAGTGCCGAGCGGGCGCCGCAGATCGTGGCCGGCGCCTTGGTGGCGGAGGCGAGTATGCGAGCACTGTCGTTGGAAGCGGTGGGGATCTGCCCATGGGCACTGCGCGAGGGCATCATCCTTCGCCGGTTGGACAATGTGGCGGAGGGTACCGCGCGGGTCGGCAACGGCGTGGGCCGATCGAAAGGCGAAACACGATGAGCGCATCAGAGGACAGCACCCGCCCGATCTCGGTGGCCGAGCTGTTGGCCCGGAACGGGACCATCGGCGCGCCGCAGTCCAGCGGTCACCGACGCCGTCGGCGGCGTAAGGGCGACGCTGTCAGCGTCGCCGAACTCACCAGCGAGATTCCGGTCGTTCGTGACGATGCGCCGCCCGACGAGGCGGCCCGGGAGGCAAGCCAGGAGTCTGCGACTGAGGAGACGGTGCCCGAGGAGGCCGGCCAGGCCGCTGGCGAGGAGGTTGGCGAGGAGGCCGCCGAGGCAGTTGTCGACGACACGGTGGTCGAGGCGGGGGCCGAAGCAGGGGCCGAAGCGGGGGCCGAAGCCGCGGGTGTCGAGCAGGCGGTCATCGAGGAGGTCGCCAGTGATGCGGTCGCCGAGGATATCGCTGCGGACATCCCTGCGGACACCCCTGAAGACATCCCTGAGGACATCACCGCGGAAGCGGTCGCCGATGAGGCCGTCGCTGATGAGGCGGCTGAGGTCACCCCCGCCGGGCAGGATCTAGCCCAGGATCCGGACGAGGAGCCGGCAGAGCAGGTCACGGCCGTTCCGGCCCCGTCCGGCACCCCCCCGCCGCTGTCCGGCGACCCGTTGCCCAGCCGCCGGCGCGGCCCGGAGCGCAGTTACGATCCCCGGCCGGTGCGCCGCGTGTCCGGTGCCGAGCAGATGGCCTACGACCCGGTTGACCAGTCGGTGGATCTCGCTGAACTCGTCGACGAACATGCGGTCGGCGCTGAGGAACTGCAGTCGTATCTGCGCGCCTCGGGCGGCCCCCTGTTCTCCGGTGAGACGGTCGCCGATGATCTTGCCCGCCGGGGCGTGGAAACCGAGGTTGACGACCCGGTCGCGGAGGCTGTGGCCCAGGCCCGGCCCCGCGGCGTTTTGCGCCTGCTCTGGCAGAGCTTTGTCGCGGTGCTGCAGTCCTTGCTCGCGGTAGCGTTCGGCGCCGGGCTGTTCATTGCCTTCGGTGAGTTGTGGCAGTGGAACAGCCTTGTTGCACTGGCGCTTTCGGTTCTCGTGATTCTCAGCCTGGTCATCGCGGTCCGGGTGGTGCGCAAGACCGAGGATATTGCGAGCACGCTTATCGCCGTTGCGGTCGGCGCGCTGGTCACCCTCGGGCCGCTTGCCTTGATGCAGTCGATCTGATCAGTGCGGCCCGCGATCAAAGTCGGACTTTCGACGGCGTCGGTCTATCCGCTGAGGACCGAGGCGGCCTTCGAGTGTGCGGCCGAACTGGGCTACGACGGTGTCGAGCTGATGGTCTGGGCCGAGGCGGTGAGCCAGGACGCCGGTGCTATCAGGCAGCTGTCCCGGCGCTATGGCATGCCGGTGCTGTCGGTGCATGCGCCCTGCTTATTGATCTCCCAGCGGGTATGGGGGCCCGACCCGATCCTCAAACTGGACCGGACCGTGCAGACCGCGGAGAGGCTCGGCGCCCAGACCGTTGTCGTGCACCCTCCCTTCCGCTGGCAGCGCCGTTATGCCGACGGTTTCAGCGATCAGGTGGCCACTCTTGAGGAGCGCAGCGATGTGATGGTGGCGGTGGAGAACATGTTCCCGTTCCGCGCCGACCGGTTTTTCGGCTCGGGCCAGTCATCGATAGAGCGAATGCGTCGGCGCGGTGGCCGCCCGGGGGCCGCGATCTCGGCTTTCGCGCCGTCCTACGATCCGTTGGACGGTGACCATGCGCACTACACGCTGGATTTGTCGCACACCGCGACCGCGGGCACCGACGCATTGGATATGGCCAGCCGGATGGGGCCGGGTCTAGTGCACCTGCACCTGTGCGACGGCAACGGCGCCTCCACCGACGAGCACCTGGTGCCCGGCCGGGGCACCCAGCCCACCGTCGAGGTCTGCCAGATGTTGGCCGGCAGCGATTTCAACGGTCACGTGGTCCTCGAGGTGACGACATCCGCGGCGATCAACAAGGCTGAGCGCGACGGACTCCTCACCGAGTCGCTGGAGTTCGCCCGCACCCACCTGCTCCGGTAATCCCGAGCCGTCCCCATGAGCGACCATGCTTCGGACTCGCCGGGCGCACCGGTGGCCCCGTTGTTCGCCGACGCGATGGCGCTGCGACGGGTTCACGACCGCACCGGCGCTTCATCGGCGTCATTTCGGGGAAACCTCGGTGCGGACTGGACTATCGGCCCCAAGGTGCACGGCGGAGTGATGGTCGCGCTATGCGCCCGGGCCGCCCGTGAGGCTTACGGTCCTGCCCCCGGGACCGGTGGCTGGGAGCACGGGGCACCGGCAGCGGCGCGGATCCACCCGTTGGCCGTATCGGCGAACTTCCTGTCCGCACCGGACCCCGGCGAGGTGTATCTGAGCACCACGATCCGTAAACGGGGCCGGCGTCTAGGTCTGGTCGACGTCGAACTGATTCAGGGGCAACGGGCGTGTGTGCACGCGGTTGTCACCCTCGGCGCGCTCGGGCCACTGACCGGCGAGCAAAGCGAGCCGCTGTTCACCGACGGCACGGTGGCCGGGGTGATGACGGCGTTCCCGCCGACGGATGTCACTGCCATCGGCCCGGGGCACCCCGCTGCGGCGGTCAACCACCTGGCTCGCGGCTGCGATATCCGGCCGCAGATGGTGGAGGCCGTCGCGGGCGGCCGGGCACCGGCCTTCCGGGTCTGGGTTCGGCCCAGAGCGGGGCCGGTCGATGACCTGTTCGCGCTGATGTGCGGTGACATCTCGCTGCCCGTTCCCCATGCGGTGGGCCGACGAGGCTGGGCGCCGACCGTCCAGCTCACCGCCTATCTGCGCGGGCTGCCCGCCGACGGCTGGTTACGCGTGCTGTGTACCGCGTCGCAGGTCGGCCGGGATTGGTTCGACGAGGACCACACCGTCGTCGACCACACCGGCCGGCTGATCGTCCAAACTCGCCAGCTCGCGCTGGTACCCGCTGAATAGTTTTCCCCTGGGTAGGGTTTGGTCCCATGGCCAGAATCGCGATCATCGGCGGCGGCAATATGGGCGAGGCCCTTCTTTCCGGGCTGCTGCGGGCCGGACGTCCGGTGAAAGATCTGGTGATCGCAGAGAAGGACCCCGCGCGCGCCGAGCATCTGTCGCAGACCTACTCGGTGCAGGTCGCGGCGTTGGCAGATGCGGTGGAGAACGCCGACTTCGTGATCCTGGCGGTCAAGCCCGCCGACCTCGAGCCCGTCCTCGTGGACTTCGCCGCTGCCACAGCCGCAGCCGAGGGCGGCGGCGCGGAGCAGGTTCTGGTCAGCGTTGTCGCGGGTGTGCCCACCGCGTACTACGAGGCACGTCTGACCGCTGGTTTCGCGGTCATCCGGGTGATGCCGAATGCACCCGCGCTGGTCGGGGCAGGGGTCAGCGCGCTGGCGGCCGGCAGGTTCGCCACATCGGCCCAAGTCGAGGAGGCCGCCGGGCTTTTCCGGTGCGTGGGTGCGGCGCTGACCGTTCCGGAGAGTCAGATCGACGCCGTGACCGCGGTATCCGGGTCCGGTCCGGCTTATTTCTTCCTGTTCGTCGAGGCGATGGTCGACGCCGGGGTCGGAAATGGGCTGACCCGGGCGGTCGCCACCGACCTGGCGGTGAAGACCATGGCCGGGTCGGCGGAGATGCTGATGGAGCGATTGGAGGCGGCCGGCACCGACCGGCCGGACACCACCGCGGCGGAGTTACGTGCTCTGGTCACCTCGCCGGCCGGAACTACCGCTGCTGGCCTGCGTGAACTTGAACGCGGAGGGCTGCGGGCGGCGGTGGCTTCCGCTGTGGAGGCCGCAAAAACCCGCGCTGAGCAGCTTGGAATTACATCAGAGTAGTTTTAGAGATCTCTGGCAGATTAACAAACACCCGTCGCACTGACCCCACGAGCCACGCTATTCTCCTCCTGTACGCATGGGTGGGGCCAGCGGTGGGGAAGCCGCTGGCACACCGTGCCCGACGGATTGGTTTGCGATGACGTCAACGAACGGGCCATCGGCGCGGGATTCCGCGAGCGGCAAGACGGCGCGCGGTGGTGGTGCCGCCGAAGGTCAGCCGACGACCAGTACGCAATTTCTCACCGTCGCCGAGGTGGCAACGCTGATGCGGGTCAGCAAGATGACGGTGTATCGCCTGGTCCACAACGGCGAACTACCCGCCGTTCGGGTGGGCCGTTCTTTTCGCGTCCACGCCAAGGCAGTACACGAACTTCTGGAAACCTCCTACTTCGACGCCGGCTGAGCGCCGAGACGCGGTTTTCGTCAGACACGCCTGCTTGGGTAAGCTGAGGCGCAACACAGGCAGGCCCGGCAGGGCCGGGTACTTAGGTAGCGGAGTTTATGGGTTCAGTAATCAAGAAGCGGCGCAAGCGGATGTCCAAGAAGAAACATCGCAAGTTGCTCCGCCGCACCAGGGTTCAACGCAGAAAACTCGGTAAGTGATCCGCGCCGCCGTGCCGGTTGACGGCGCGGCGGATAAGCTCTGAGCCATGGAATCCGGCGGGCCCGACACCGAGGTGGCAGACCAACCCAAGGTCGTACTCGTCACCGGCGCCTGCCGTTTCCTGGGCGGTTATCTCACCGCCCGGCTGGCCCAGAATCCGCTCATCGAGAAGGTGATCGCGGTAGATGCCGTCGCCCCGAGCAAGGACCTCCAGCGGCGCATGGGCCGCGCCGAATTTGTGCGCGCCGATATTCGGAATCCGTTCATCGCCAAGGTTATTCGCAACAGCGATGTCGATACCGTGGTGCACGCGGCGGCTGCCTCGTATGCGCCGCGCTCCGGTGGCCGGGCCACGCTCAAGGAACTCAACGTCATGGGAGCCATGCAGCTGTTCGCCGCGTGTCAGAAGGCCCCGCGGGTGCGGCGGGTCATCCTGAAGTCGACCTCAGAGATTTACGGCTCGAATCCGCACGACCCGGTGGTGCATACCGAGGACAGCAGTAGCCTTCGGCCGCTCGGGGAGGGATTCGGCCACGACAGCCTCGATATCGAGGGTTACGCCCGCGGGTTGGGCCGGCGGCGTCCGGATATCGCGGTGACGATCCTGCGGCTGGCCAATATGATCGGCCCCGCCATGGACACCGCGCTGGCGCGCTTCCTTTCCGGACCGTTGCTGTTCACGGTGGTCGGTCGCGACGCGCGGCTGCAGTTACTCCACGAACAGGACGCGCTCGGCGCCCTGGAGTGGGCCACCATGGCCGGGCGGGCCGGCACCTTCAATATCGGTGCCGACGGCATCGTGATGATGTCACAGGCCATCCGACGGGCCGGCCGGCTCTCGATGCCGGTGCCGACCTTTTTCGTGCGGGCGATGGACTCGCTGGGCAAGGCGAGGATGAGCAGCGAGGTCACCCGCGAGCAGATCGACTACCTCAGCTACGGCCGGGTGATGGACACCACCCGGATGCGGACCGAACTGGGCTTCGAGCCGAAGTGGACGACGCTGGAGGCCTTCGACGACTTCGTACTGGGGCGGGGTCTGAAACCGATCATCGATCCGAAGTGGGTACGCTCAGCGGAGGGCCGCGCGCTGGCCCTGGTGCAACGGTGGGGTTCGTCAGCTGTGGGGCAGGGGGGTAGTAGTGGCCGGTGACAGGGCGAAAGTCATTCCGCTGCATGCCGATCCGCGTCGCGCCGGGGCGCGGAACGCGCAGCGGGATGGATCATCCCGCCGGCATCCCTCAGCAGCACATCCGGGTGCCGACGCCGAACAGCTCGATGCGGTCATCAAGGAGTTCGACCGCCGGCGGGTGGTGGCCGAGTCGGGGCCCGGTGACCTTGTCGCACGGATCGCCGGACTCGCCGATTTCCTGCGCAAGCGGCTGACCGGGGACTACGCCGTCGACGAATTTGGTTTCGACCCGCAGTACAACGATGCCGTGGTGCTCCCCGCCATGCGGTTCTTCTACGACAAGTGGTTCCGCGTCGAGGTCAGCGGTGTCGAGAATCTCCCCGCCAGCGGGGCCGGTCTGGTGGTCGCCAACCACGCCGGCACGCTGCCGTTCGACGGCCCGATGCTCTCGGTGGCGGTGCACGATCATCACCCGGCGCACCGGAATCTGCGACTGCTGGCCGCCGATATGGTGTTCGACATGCCGGTGCTGGGCCCGGTTGCCCGCAAGGCGGGCCACACCATGGCCTGTAACGTCGATGCCAGCAGGCTGCTGTCCGGGGGCGAACTGACCGCCGTGTTCCCCGAGGGGTACAAGGGCCTGGGCAAACCGTTCCGCGACCGCTACAAATTGCAGCGGTTCGGCCGCGGAGGCTTCGTCGCGGCGGCACTGCGCGCCAAAGCGCCGATCATTCCGTGCTCGATCGTCGGCTCCGAGGAGATCTACCCGATGCTGGCCGACATCAAGGTGCTGGCCAGGGTCCTCGGCGTGCCGTACTTCCCGATCACGCCGCTGTTCCCGCTCATGGGTCCGGCCGGGCTGGTGCCGCTCCCGTCCAAGTGGCATATCGCCTTCGGCGCACCCATCGAAACCGACACCTATGACGAGTCGGCCGCTGACGACCCGATGGTCACATTCGAGATCACCGATCAGGTGCGCGAGACCATTCAGCAGACGCTGTTCGCGCTGCTGAGCCAGCGCCGCAACACGTTCCTCGGCTAGCCCCGGCGGCCCAGGGCCGCCGCGGCGATCGCGGCGACCTGGGCATTGTCCTCTGCGGCGCCGGCTGATTCGCCGAACATTGTGACCAGGGTCGTCATCACCGGTGTGCCGTCCTGGTCGGTCACCTCGGTGCGCAGCGTGCTGATGACGGCGCCGAAGGATTCCACCACCGATTCCAGCCAGGAGTCGAAGTACAGCTTGTCGCCGGCGATGATCGCCCGGTGGTAGGTGATCTTCTGGTCCCGGTGGATGACCCGGGCCAGGTTGATGCCGACGTCGAAGTTGCGGAAGATGTCCAGTTGCACTTGTCGGCCGGGGATCGCGATGAAGGTCAGCGGCGCGACCACATCCGGGTAACCGGCGGCCCTGGCCGCCGCCTCGCTGTAGTGCAGCGGATCGTCGGACTGGATCGCTGTGGCGTACTCCCGGATCTTCTCCCGCCCGACCAGGTAGTAGTCCGGGTAACGGTAGTGCGTGCCGATGATGTCACTGGCGAAAGACATTGCGGGAGCCTATCGCGTGCGAGACCGCCGCGGTGCCCCCGTGTGCACCGCCGGCGAGCAGTCGCAGGCACGCGCCCGCTCCATCCCCGAGGTGCCGGCAGGTTTCCGCCTGATGCCGACGCCCCCACCCCGGGGGCCGGCCCGGTCGATCAGGCCGGCACGTCGGGTGCGGTGGTCCTCGCCTCCTGCCGCAGGATGGCAACGAGGCAGAACGCGGCGAGCACTCCGACGGCCAGTGCGAACGCCGTTCCTCCGGTGCGTAACCCCCAGGCCTGCCCCGCCACACCCACTCCGACCACCGGGATCGAGATCGCGATATAGGCCACCACGAAGTAGGCGGAATTGACTGCGGCCCGTGCGCCGGCGGGGGTGCGCTCCGCGACGGCCGCCAGGCCCCGGCTGAAGCTGATGCCCTGACCGACACCGGATATCGCCGAGGCCAGGATGAGCGCCGTCAGAGACGAAAGATGCAGCGCCGCAGCGAGGACACCCATTCCGACCACCAGGATGGCGCACCCCAGTGCCACCGCTCGCCGCGGCGGAATGCGCACCGCGACGATCTGCGCGGCCGCGGAGGCGGCGAAGACCGAGCCGGCGATCAGCCCGGCCACCGCGTGGTTGCCGATACCGATGATCTCGGCGACGAATGACGGCGCCACCGCGGCGAACAACCCGGTGACGGCGAAACCGGCAAAAGCTGCGAGCCCGGCGATGATGAAGATCGGTCGAACAGGTTTGGGTACCGAAAGTCGCTGTCGTCGTGGCTTTCCCGTCCGGTTGGAGGTTTCCGGTGCCACCAGTACGCAGCCGGCGGCGAGGGCCGTCAGGACGATATGCACGATGAAGGACAGCCGCAACGGCTCGGGGGCATACTGGACCAGCAGTCCGGCCAGGATCGGTCCGCTGCTCAGCCCGCCCATATTGGCGATGGTGGCCACGGCGGGGGCGCGGGTGCGCCAGTGCGGCGGCGCCGCCTCGATGACCGCGGCCGTGGCCGTGCCGGTGAACAGGCCCGCCGACACCCCGGAGAGCACCCGGCCCATCAGCAGTTGGGCCACGGTGTCGGCGTTGATGAAGACCAGCGCGCTGGCCAGCGCACACGCGGTGCCGGCCAACAGCACCGGGCGGCGCCCGATCGCGTCCGACCAGCTCCCGAAGATCAGCAGCGCCGCCAGCACGCCGCCGGCGTAGGTCGCGTAGATCACCGTGGTCTCGGCGACCGCGAAGTGCAGTTCCGCGGAATACAGCGCATACATCGGGCTGGGCATCGTGGTGCCGAGCATGATCGCGGCGAAGGCATAGGCCAGCAGGGCGAAGCTGTGCCTACTCAGCCGGGAATGCATGGCTAGAGTATGGCCGCCGCGGCCGTTACCTTCTCATCGCGTGTCGGCCCTGTCCGGCCGGCCGAAGCGGGTCCGGACACCTGGTGAGAACAGGGCGCGCAACGGTTTACCGGCGGGCCGGACTCCGCTGGCGGGCAGCAGGTCATCGTCGAGTTCCCGGATATGGGCGGCCCGCAACGGCCATGGGTCGTGTTCATTGGGCACCCACCAGGTCCGGCCGGCCTTGCGGGTGTGCGCACCCCATCGCGCGGTCAGCCACACCTCCAGCGGGGTCGGTTCGATGGCCTCCCCGACGGCGACCCTCAGCCGGCTCCGCAGTCCGCGCTGCGGCCAGCGGCGAACACTGTCGTAGGTGATGGTGTCACCGTCGCGGGTCACGCGCATACGCGCCCACGTATAGGCAAAGCCGAGGCCGAATCGGGTGAGCGGCACCACCGCCAGCCGGCTGGTTTCCAGGGACCGGAAAAGCACACCGTGGCGTCCGGCGCCGTCTACCGAGTAAAGCCGGATATTGGTCTCCGGGAAGGTTCCGAAGTAGGGCACCGGTGGTGAGGTTCCCAGCCTGATTCCATCCATCACGAAAGGCACCAGCGCGACATAGGTCATTCCGTCGGCGAACACATCCGGGCGCGTACCGGCCGGGAAGAGGTGTTCAACCGTGGCGGGTTCCACCGGCCAGTGGACGAAGGTCACATCACGCCATCGCTGATCGAAGACGGCCGGGGGTCTCAGCGATGGCGGGAGAACGGGATAGCCGGCCAGTGCCGAGCCGCTATCGGCGTCGGCGGCCGTGGGTTCACCGGTCCCGCTCACACCCCAAGTGTCCATGACCGGCCCGGTGTGCCGCTATGCCTGCGCCGCGGCCGGTTTCTGGCCCACGCAGTGCCAGTTGAGGGTCAGCAATTCCTCTTCTTCGGCTTGGATATAGGAGCGGCTGTTCTCGTTCATCCGGCCCATCAGCGCGTTGGTCTTGCGGGGGATCAGGTGCAGCCGGGCGAGGACGTTGAATACCTTCTCGTACTTGTCAAAGAGAGCGACCTCCTTTTTGATCAACTCCACCGCCGGCCGTCCGACCGAGGACAGCAGTTCGAAACCGGCATCGCGGTAGGCGTCGTCCCAGTACCTGTGATACCAGAACCCGCCGAACACGGTGAGTTCCCGGGTGTGTTGGATCAGGGTCCGCTGGTGTTCGTTATCGCGATCGTAGGCGTCCAGTGCGGCCACATCGTTGATGACGAAGCGCCCGCCCGGCCGCAGGATGCGGAACACCTCGTTGAAGGTGAATTCGTGGTCGCTGACGTAGGTCATCGGCTGGATCGCGTAGACGGCGTCGACGGACGCGTCGTCGAACTCCAGAGCCTTGTTGAAGTCGCCGGTCTGGAAGTTCGCCGACGGCAGATTGGGATTACGCCAGGCCTTCTCGATCTGCGATAGGTCCAGGTTGATCCCGTACGGAATCGCCCCGGTCAACTCCGCGATGTGCTCGGCGATGGCACCGCAGCCGCACCCCAGCTCCAGGACCTTGTCCCCGGGTTTCAGGTTGAGGTCGTCGGCGACGATCCGCTCGAAGAGAATCTGGTTCTGCAGTACCGATTCTCCGGCGTCGATCTGCGGCGGCATGTACATCTTCTCCACCGACCCGAGCGTGCACAGCAGGTGGATGACCTTGTACAACTCAGTCAGTTCGTTGCTGCTGCCCTGGGGGTACCCGCGCAGGGGCACCCCGTTGTCGTAGTCGGCTTTGGTGTTCTCCGGCGAATCGACGAACAACTCGCCGTAGGAACGCATGTAGGCGGTGTAGTCGGCATCACTGATCGTCAGCAGACCCCGCAGTGCGCCGAGTCGGTCCCGGATCGTGGTTGGTTTGTGCTGCACGGTGCCTCCAGTGCCTCCAGTGCCTCCTGGCAGGGCCGCCCGGTTCGCGGGCCGCGGGGCAGCGGATGACTTCGAGCATGCGCCAATGACACGCTCCCGCGGCGTGTCGGCGTTCCGACACGCACGGTCGCGGCCGGCAACGAACGGCAGCTATCCCTGTTCGTGGCGGCGCGACACCGCCGCCGCGACGGCCCCGCCGACCGCCCCGATGGCCAGGGCCGAGGGCACCCCGATCTTCGCGGCTTTGCGGGCGGTGCGGAAATCCCTGATCTCCCAACCGCGCTCGCGGGCGACGTCGCGCAGATCGGAGTCCGGGTTGACCGCCACCGCGGTACCCACCAGCGAGAGCATCGGCACATCGTTGATGCTGTCGGAGTAGGCGGTGCAGCGTTTGAGGTTCAGGCCCTCGCGGACCGCCAGCGCCCGCACCGCGTGCGCCTTACCCAGTCCATGCAGGATGTCGCCGACCAGCCTGCCGGTGAACACCCCGTCGACCGACTCCGCCACCGTGCCCATCGCGCCGGTGAACCCCAGCCGCCGGGCGATGACCTCGGCCAGCTCGTAGGGGGTCGCGGTGACCAGCCACACCTGCTGGCCGGCATCGAGGTGCAACTGGGCCAGCGCCCGGGTGCCGGGCCAGATCTTCTCGGCGATGATCTCGTCATAGATCTCCTCGCCCAGTGTGCTCAGTTCCGTGGTGGTGCGGCCCTCGATGAAGGCCAGTGCCTTGCGTCGACCCTCGGCGACGTCGTCGCTGTTCTCCCGGCCGGTCAGCTGGAACTTGGCCTGGGCATAGATGAACTGCCAAACCTCGCTGTACTGGAAGTACTTACGGGCGGCCAGGCCGCGGCCGAAGTGCACCAGCGATGATCCCTGCACCAGGGTGTTGTCGACGTCGAAGAAGGCCGCGGCGGTCAGATCCAGCGGCGGCGGTTCCCCGGCGGCCGCCAGACCTTCAGCCGCGACCTCGGCACTGGCCTCCCCGGTGAGCGCCTGCTCGTCATCCCCGGAACCCATGCCGCTCACTTTAGCGCCGAATGCGACACTGACCTGCGATGAGCGATACGCGGCGGTCCCGGGCCCGGGTGGAACTACTGACCCGGGCCGGTTGCGGTCTGTGCCAACGGGTCTATCAGCGGTTGGGTGTACTGGCCGCCGAGCTCGATTTCGAGCTGTCGGAGACCGATGTCGACGCCGTGGCCGCCACCGGCGATTCCGCGCTGCGCGCGGAGTTCGGGGACCGGCTTCCGGTGGTTCTGCTCGACGGTAGGGAGCACAGCTACTGGGATCTCGACGAGCCCCGATTACGGGCCGACATCACGAACCGGTGACGCCGGGACGCAATTTGGCCAGGTCGCTGCGAACCGATTACCGTGGCGAGTAAGTTTCTCACCCGGAAACCATCAATCCGCCAGCATTCGCCGCTGCAAGGGAGTAGCCAGGTGATCGTGCCGTGAGCGTCCTGCTTTTCGGGGTGTCTCACCGCAGTGCTCCGGTTTCGGTGCTCGAGCAGCTCTCCACCGGCGAACCCGATCAGGCCAAGATCATCGAGCAGGTGCTGCAATCCGGGGTGGTCACCGAGGCGATGATCCTCTCCACCTGCAACCGGGTCGAGGTCTACGCCGTCGTCGACGCGTTCCACGGTGGCCTGTCGGCCATCGGGCAGGTGCTCGCCGACCACTCCGGGCTGACGATGGGCGAGCTCACCAAACACGCCTATGTCCGCTACAGCGAGGCCGCCGTCGAACACCTCTTCTCAGTGGCCAGCGGTCTGGACAGCGCGGTGATCGGCGAACAGCAGGTGCTCGGGCAGGTCCGCCGTGCCTACGCCAGCGCCGAAGGGAACCGGACCGTCGGGCGGGTTCTGCACGATCTCTCCCAGCGGGCTCTGGCCGTTGGCAAGCGGGTGCATTCCGAGACCTGTATCGATGCCGCCGGCGCCAGCGTGGTGTCGGTTGCGCTGCACGTCGCCGCCGAGCGGCTGTACCGGCCGGAACTGGGGCCGTCCTACACCGCACTGGTCGGACGCACCGCGACCGTCATCGGGGCCGGATCAATGGGCGCGCTGACCGCCGCCCATCTGGTCCGCGCCGGTATCAGCCAGGTCAACGTGGTCAACCGCTCGCTCCCCCGGGCGCAGCGTCTGGCCGCGAACATCTCCGGCCAGGACGTCCGGGCCCGGGCGATGACGCTGGATCAACTGCCGGCGGCGCTGGCCGGCGCCGATCTGGTGGTCAGCTGCACCGGGGCGGTCCGTCCGGTGGTGACCCTGGCCGACGTTCACCACGCCCTGGCCGCCGCGCCGCGCGACGAACTGGCCGCGCCGATGGTGTTCTGCGATCTCGGGATGCCGCGCGACGTCGATGCCGCCGTCGCCGGACTTCCCGGTGTCTCGGTCGTCGATATGGATCGGGTGCAGCGCGAACCGTCGGCGCGGGCGGCCGCCGCCGACGCCGAAGCGGCCCGGCGGATCGTCGCCGCCGAGGTCGCGGCATATCTGGCCAGCCAACGGGTGGCCGAGGTCACCCCGACCGTCACCGCGCTGCGCCAGCGCGCCGCCGAGGTGGTCCAGGCCGAGCTGCTGCGGCTGGACAACCGGTTGCCCGGCCTGGATGTCGCCCACCGCGAGGAGGTGGTCCGGACGGTGCGTCGGGTCGTCGACAAGCTGCTGCACGCCCCCACCGTCCGGGTCAAACAACTGGCTGAGGCGCCCGGCGCCAACACCTACGCCGAGGCGTTGCGGGAGCTTTTCGAGCTCGACCCGCAGGCCGTCGATGCGGTGGCCGCTGGCGAAATCGTGCTGCCGGCAACGGAATCCGACGCTTGATCCGGATCGGTACCCGGGGCAGCCTGCTGGCCACCACCCAGGCCGGAGCCGTCCGGGACCAGCTGATCGCCCGTGGCCGGGCCGCCGAGTTGGTCATCATCAGCACCGCGGGTGACCGGTCCGCCGCGCCGATCGCCGAGATCGGTGTCGGGGTGTTCACCGCCGCGCTGCGGGAGGCGATCGCCGACGGTCGGGTCGATATGGCGGTGCATTCCTACAAGGACCTGCCGACGGCGGCCGACGGCCGGTTCGCGATCCCGGCGATACCGCCCCGGGCCGACGCCCGGGACGCTCTGGTGGCCCGGGACGGATTGGTGCTGGGGGAGCTGCCGAGCGGTTCGGTGATCGGAACATCGTCCGTGCGGCGGGCGGCGCAGCTTAGAGCACTGGGTCTCGGTTTGGAAATCCGCCCCCTAAGGGGCAACCTTGACACCAGGTTGAACAGGGTAAGCAGTGGTGATCTCGACGCCATCGTGGTCGCCCGGGCGGGTCTGGCCCGTCTGGGACGTCTCGGTGACGTCACCGAGACGTTGGAGCCGGTACAGATGGTGCCGGCCCCGGCGCAAGGTGCGCTCGCGGTGGAATGCCGATCGGGGGACACCGCGCTCGCGGCGCTGTTGTCGGAGCTGGACGATTCCGACACCCGTGCGGCGGTCACCGCCGAGCGAACCCTGCTGGCCGACCTGGAAGCGGGCTGCTCCGCACCGGTGGGCGCGATCGCCGAGGTGGTCGAGTCCATCGATGATGACGGCCGCGTTTTCGAGGAGCTGTCGCTGCGCGCGTGCGTGGCGGCGGTGGACGGATCCGATGTGATCCGTGCGTCCGGTATCGGCGACCCCGACCGGCCCGCAGAGCTGGGGCTCGCGGTGGCCGCGGAGTTGGTCGAACTCGGTGCGCGCGAGGTGATGTCGGTACGACTGCGCGACGAGCGGTAGAGCGGGAGTGAAGATGACTGGGCACGGGAGCGGCCGCGGACGCAAGGCCAAGCCGGGGCGGATCACGTTCGTGGGTGCGGGCCCGGGGGACCCGGGATTGCTGACCACACGGGCCCGGTCGGTATTGGCCGATGCCGCCTGTGTGTTCACCGACCCCGATGTTCCGGAGGCGGTGCTGAAACTGGTCGGGGTGGATCTGCCGCCGGCCGTCGGCCCGGCACCGGAGAGCGCACCGCCGTCCGACCGCACCGCGCCGCCGCTGGTCGCCGCGGGACCGGATGTTCGGCCCGCGCTCGGCGAACCGGCCGAAGTGGCCAAGACCCTGGTGGCCGAGGCCAAGACGGGGGTCGATGTGGTCCGGCTCGTTGCCGGTGACCCGATGTCGGTCGACGCGGTCATCACCGAGGTCAACGCGGTTTCCCGGTCGCACCTGGCATTCGAGATAGTTCCGGGCCTGCCGGCCACCGTAGCGGTTCCCAGCTATGCCGGTCTGCCGCTGGGATCCACCCACACCGTCGCCGATGTGCGCGGTGAGGTGGACTGGGCCGCGCTGGCCGCCGCGCCGGGCCCGCTGATCCTGACCGCGACGGTCTCGCACCTCGCCGATGCGGCGCGGACGCTGATCGAGTACGGCCTGTCCGAATCCACCCCCTGCGTGGTGAGCGCCCAGGGCACCACCTGTGCGCAGCGGTCGGTGGAGTCGACCCTGGCCGGGCTGGCCGACGGCAACCCGCCGGGGACCGGGGATCCGGCCGGCCCGCTGGCCGGTCCGCTCGTCGTCACGATCGGCCGCACCGTTGCTGCGCGGGCCAAGCTGAACTGGTGGGAGAGTCGCGCGCTGTACGGCTGGACCGTGCTGGTGCCGCGCACCAAGGAGCAGGCCGGCGAGATGAGCGAGCGTTTGGTCGCCCATGGCGCGCTGCCGATCGAGGTGCCGACCATCGCTGTCGAACCGCCGCGCAGCCCCGCCCAGATGGAACGCGCGGTCAAGGGTCTGGTCGATGGGCGCTATCAGTGGGTGGTGTTCACCTCCACCAACGCGGTGCGTGCGGTGTGGGAGAAGTTCTCCGAGTTCGGTCTGGACGCCCGGGCGTTCTCCGGGGTCAAGATCGCCTGCGTCGGCGAGGCCACCGCCGAGCGGGTGCGTGCGTTCGGGATCAGCCCCGAATTGGTGCCCGCCGGTGAGCAGTCCTCGCTGGGTCTGCTCGACGAGTTCCCGGAATACGACGACGTTTTCGACCCGGTCAACCGGGTACTGCTGCCCAGGGCCGATATCGCCACCGAGACCCTGGCCGAGGGCCTGCGGGAGCGGGGCTGGGAGATCGAGGATGTCACCGCGTACCGCACCGTGCGGGCGGCCCCGCCGCCGGCGGCAACCCGCGAGATGATCAAGACCGGCGGTTTCGACGCGGTCTGCTTCACCTCCAGTTCCACGGTGCGCAACCTCGTCGGTATCG
>CAZKUK010000043.1:0-29056 GCA_964555915.1 uncultured Mycobacterium sp. | reverse complement strand
GAGATCCGCCTTGAGATCGGACTTGAGATCGGACTTGGCCGACGTCGGTACCTCGACCCTGGCCGAGAACGCGTGGTTGACCGGAACCTCTCTGGTGACCCGGCGGATCATCATGGCAAACGTCAGCAGCAGGCCCAGCACGAACGCCAGAGTCATGAGCCACCAGTTGAGGTCGTTCATCAGTGCGCTCCCATCTCACGCGAGCCGGGAAGGTCGGCGATTGCCTCTTCCCTGCTGGTCCGGTGGACCGTCAGAACGGTGATCGCCCAGGCCACCGCCGAGCCCACGAGGAAGGCCAGCAGGTACCACAACCACTGTGCGAGAAAATCCATCTCGTTACTCCCTAGTTGACGATGATCTCGGTACGGCGATTCTGGGCCCTACCGGCCTCAGTGTCGTTGCCCGCGATCGGCTCGGAGGACCCGGCGCCCTGACTGCTGACGGAGTCGGCCGGAATACCCTCGGCAACCAGGTAGGCCGCGACCGCTTTGGCCCGGTTCTCGCTCAGCGGGTTGTTGATCGCATCATCGCCGGTGTTGTCGGTGTGGCCGACCACCGTGAGCTTGGTCTCGGGGCATTCCTTGACCGCGGCGATGACGGGGGCCAATTGCTGCTGACCGTCGGGGGTCAGTGCGGCGCTGCCGGTCCGGAACTTCACCGGTGCGGCCAGGTTCGCATCGACGGTGGCCTGAAGGTTGTCACAGGACGGGGCGGCGCCGGCAAGGGTGATGGTGTTGATGATCTCGACATCCGGCCAGCCGGCCCGGGCGGCGGCCTCAACTGCGTCCTTGACCTCTTCGGAGGGCGCGGTACCGGAAAGGGTCATGGTGGCACCCTCCACGGTGAACTGGAAATTCGGAATATCGGCGGCGGCTGAGAGCAGCGACCCGAAGCCGTCGAAGTTCGGCGCGTTGGCGCCGGCGGCGATATCGGTCTTGTCGATCAGGTTGGCTCCCCCGCCGAGTGCCGCCTTCAATGTGGTCAGCAGGCTGTTCTTGACCGAGAGGTCGGGAAGGATCCCCGACAGGGTGAAGTCGTTGCCGCTGCGCAGAATCGACAGCGGGGAGAAGTTCAGCGACGGCATCGAGACGTTCGGCGCGGTGACGTTGACGCTCGGCGCGCTGATGGTCGCCGGGGGTTTAAGCGCTCCCCAACTCAGCCAGCCGAACAGCAGCGGGACGAGCAGCAGCCCCAAGAACCAGCCCCAGCCGGGCGCGCGCCGATAGTAGCGCGACTCGGCGCGCCATTCGGTCGCTGTGCCGCTGACCCGAGCATCGTCGGAACCTGTCATCGGTTCCCTCCCCCATCAGCTACTGAAGCCCCGTCTATCAGGACCGGAGGAACATAACCCCGGCGAACCGGAAAATCCAGACTTTGCGACACAGGCCGAGGAGATGGCGACCCGAAGCGGTGTGAGCTCCGGGTCAGCCGACACCGAGCAGGTCGATGATGAAGATCAGCGTTTTGCCGGACAGCCGGTGCCCGCCGCCGGCCGGACCGTATGCCAGCTGTGGCGGGATAACCAGCTGTCGGCGCCCACCGACCCGCATTCCCGGGATTCCGTCCTGCCAGCCCTGGATGAGTCCGCGCAGCGGGAAGGAGATGGACTCCCCGCGATTCCAGGAGCTGTCGAACTCATCACCGGTGTCGTATTCCACACCGACGTAGTGGACCTCGACGATATCGCCGGGCTTTGCTTCGGGACCGTCGCCGACCACAAGGTCCGTCATCACCAGTTCGATCGGTGCCGGGCCGTCGGGGAACTCGATCTCGGGTTTCGTCGTCATCGGATTACCGTAACGGCCGCCGCCGGGTTCCGGGCCCGGCCGGCGGAACGGCTGCCTAAACTTCCGGTGTGGCCGCGCCCGGATCCAACGAGGTGTCCGCGGCAACCGATGTCGTCATCGTCGGCGGCGGGCACAACGGCCTGGTGGCGGCCGGCTATCTGGCCCGGGCGGGTCTTCGGGTCCGATTACTGGAGCGCCTGGGCGAGGTAGGGGGGGCGGCGGTCTCGGCGCGGGCATTCGACGGCGTCGATGCCCGGCTTTCCCGGTACTCCTACCTGGTGAGCCTGTTACCGGCCCAGATCGTCGAGGATCTCGGCGCACCGGTCCGACTGGCCCGCCGCCGCTATGCCTCCTACTCCCCGAACCCGGCCGACGGCGGGCGCACCGGGCTGCTGATCGGCTCGGACTGCGCCACCGGCCAGCCCCCGATATCGACATTCGCGGCTGTCGGCGCCGCCGCCGACGAGTCCGGGTTCGCCGAGTTCTACCGGCGCTGCCGGGCGGTGACCGAACCGCTGTGGCCGACGCTGACCGAACCGCTGCGCTCGCGCGAGCACGCCCGCCGACACGTGGTTCAGACGGGCGGCCCGGGCGCGGCGGCGGTATGGGAATGGCTGATCGAACGGCCGATCGGGTTGGCCATCGCCGACGCCGTCGGCAGCGACCTGGTTCGCGGGGTGATGGCCACCGACGCTGTGATCGGAACATTCGCCCGGCTCGACGATCCGTCGTTGAGGCAGAACGTCTGCCTGCTCTACCACTTGATGGGGGGCGGCACCGGTCAGTGGGACGTTCCGGTGGGCGGAATGGGCACGGTCAGCGGGGCGCTGGGTGCCGCCGCACTGAGGCACGGCGCCGAGATCATCACCGATGCCGAGGTGTCGGCCGTCAGCCCCGACGGTGAGGTGCGCTACCGGCAGGGACCGCCGGCCGACCCCGTCGAGCACCGGGTGCGGGCCCGGTTCGTGCTGGCTAATGTCGGACCCGCCGTACTGGCGGAATTGATGGGTGAACCGGCACCGGAGGTGGCCGAGGGCGCGCAGGTGAAGGTCAACCTGATGCTGCGGCGCCTACCCCGGCTTCGCGATGACACCGTCACCCCGGAACAGGCGTTCGGCGGCACTTTCCACATCAACGAGATGTGGTCGCAGTTGGATGGCGCGTACGTTTCTGCCGCCGGCGGCCGGATTCCGGCGCCGCTGCCGTGCGAAATCTACTGCCACTCGCTGACCGATCCCAGCATCCTGTCGCCGGAACTGCGCAGAGCCGGCGCGGCCACCCTGACCGTGTTCGGGTTGCATGTGCCGCACGCACTGCAACAGGACCATCCCGACACCATTCGCGATCGCCTCACCGACGCGGTGCTGACCTCGCTGAATTCGGTACTCGCCGAACCGGTTGAGAATGTGTTGATGACCGACGCGCACGGCCGCGCGTGTGTCGAGACCAAGACCACCCTGGATCTGCAGAACGGTCTGGGTATGACCAGCGGAAACATTTTCCACGGGGCGCTGCAGTGGCCGTTCGCCGATGACGGCGAACTACTCGACACCCCCGCCCGCGCGTGGGGCGTGGCCACCGCGCATGAACGGGTACTGATGTGCGGCTCGGGCTCCCGGCGAGGCGGTGCAGTGTCCGGTCTAGGCGGCCACAACGCCGCGATGGCGGTGCTGGCAAAGCTGTGAACGGCAGCCGGTGCGCAGGTGGCTACCGGCCGCCGATGTTGCGGTAGTCGCGTTCGCTGTAACCGGTGTAGATCTGACGCGGCCGGCCGATCTTATTGGGTTCTTCGTGCATCTCCCGCCAGTGCGCAATCCAGCCCGGCAACCGGCCCAGTGCGAACATGACGGTGAACATCCGGGTCGGGAAGCCGATTGCGCGGTAGATCAGCCCGGTGTAGAAGTCCACGTTCGGGTAGAGCCTGCGGTCGACGAAGTAATCATCGGTCAGGGCCGCTTCCTCGAGCGCCTTGGCGATATTCAACAATTCATCGTCGCCGCCGAGTTTGCCGAGAATTTTGTCGGCCTGCTCCTTGACGATGCGTGCTCGCGGATCGTAATTCTTGTACACCCGGTGCCCGAAGCCCATCAGCTTCACACCGTCCTCGCGGTTCTTCACCTTCCGGACGAACTCGCGGACGTCACCGCCGCTGCTGCGGATCGCCTCCAGCATTTCCAGCACCGACTGGTTGGCGCCACCGTGCAAGGGTCCCCACAGCGCGTTGATCCCGCCGGAGATCGACGTGAACAGATTCGCCTGCGACGAACCGACCAGCCGCACCGTCGACGTGGAGCAGTTCTGCTCGTGGTCGGCATGCAGGATCAGCAACATGTCGAGTGCGCGAACGATCTCCGGGTCGGGCGAGTACGGCTCGACCGGCAGACCGAAGGTCATCCGCAGGAAATTCTCCACCAGCGTCAGCGAGTTGTCCGGGTAGAGGAACGGCTGACCCACCGATTTCTTGTAGGCGTAGGCCGCGATGGTCGGAAGCTTCGCCAGCAACCGGATCGTGGACAACTCAACCTGATCGTGGTCCATCGGATCCAGTGAGTCCTGGTAGTAGGCGCTCAGTGCGTTGACTGCGCTGGAGACCACCGGCATCGGATGGGCGTTGCGGGGAAAGCCGTCGAAGAACCGTTTCAGATCCTCGTGAAGCAGGGTGTGCCGCTGAATCTTGGTGGTGAAATCGGCCAGTTGGTCCGCGGTCGGCAGCTCCCCGTAGATCAGCAGATAGCTGACCTCGATGAAGGTCGACTTCTCCGCCAGCTGTTCGATCGGGTAGCCCCGGTACCGCAGGATTCCGGCATCACCATCGATGTAGGTGATGGCGCTCTTCGTTGAGGCGGTGTTGACGAACCCCTGGTCGAAGGTCGTGTAGCCGGTCTTGGCCAGTAGTGAACCCAACGCGATGCCGTCCGAGCCCTCGCTCGAGTGGACGATCTCCAAATCCAGCTCCCCACCGGGATACCGGAGCGAGGCGGTGTCGTCGGTCACGGCCACATCAACCCTTTCCTGCGTGGTCGACGGTACCGGTCGGACCGTCGGGGATCACGCTACTGTGCGCTCCAGTCGAAGGTAGTCGCTATGACCCTGGATCGCCCGGCGGGGTCTACTCCCCGGTCCGCCACGGCTGCCAGAGGCGGGTGCATATCGCGAAGGTCTGTTCGATTCGGTCGCTGACAGAACACGGGTCGCCGGGGGCGCTGCCTGGTCTGCCCAGCGCGATCGCCATCAGCACCGCCCAGGTGTCGAAGACGACGCGGACGGCCGGATCGGTCACCGGCAAGCCCATCCTGGCGGCCAGCGCCGCACCGACGGCATGGGTCGATCCGTCCGGACGGAAGGTGAACGACGCGAGGCTCAGCGTCGGGGTGCTGTTGACAATGCTGAGGAATCCGCTGATTCGATCGAAGGACATCGCCCCCGGTTCGCCCCGCTGGGCGGCACGAAAAACCTCGGTGTGAGCCCGCACCAGCGCCTCATGCTCGGTGATGTCGTACGGCTGGTTGGTCAACGATGCGGCGACGTACTCGGAGGTCTCCTCCATCAGGGCGGCGATGACGGCTTCTTTATTCGGGAAGTAGCGGCTGAAGGTCCGCGGGGACACATCCGATGCGGCCGCGATCTGATCGACTGTGGTGCTTTCATACCCCTGCCGGGCGCAGAGTCGCGCGGCCACGTCGACCAATGTCGCGCGGGTCCGCTGCTTTTTCAATTCCCGCAGCCCAAGGGCTGCCTCCCCGGTGCGATAAGGCACTACCTAAGTCTAACCGGATGTGTCGGTGTTGCCCGGACGTTGGGTCACGGGCCTCCGGCCGGGCGGCGAACCACCGCCGTGCGCCGGATCGCGTTCATGGCTGCAACCGTTCCACCCGGCCGCCCGTGACGCGAATTCGGTTGTGAATCCGGTTCTCTCGGCCCTGCCAGAACTCGATCACCTCCGGGCTGATGCGATAACCGCCCCAGTGCGGCGGAACCGGGATCTGATCGTGCCCGGCGAACCGGTCGCTGACTTCTGCCAGACTGGCCATCAGGTCGGCGCGTGAACCGATCGCCCGGGACTGCTCCGATGCCCACGCCCCCAACTGTGATCCCCGTGGTCGCCGGGCCCAGTACTGCGCGGTCTCCTCGGGGCTGACTTTGCTGACCGGGCCACGAACGTGCAGCTGGCGGCCTAACGCGAACCACGGGAAGGTCACCGAAGCGTAGGGCGTGGTCGCCAGGTCTTCACCCTTGGCGGAGTCGTAGTTGGTGTAGAAGGTGATTCCCTCGGCGTCGGCACTCTTGCACAGCACCGTGCGGGTGGCCGGCCGACCAGCCTCGACAGTGGCCAGCACCATCGCGTTGGGCTCGACGATCCCGGCCGCCTCCGCCTCGTCGATCCACTTGTGCAACAACGCAAGCCAGCCATCGGCGAGCCACTCGACATCCAGGTCGGTGCTGCCGTCCTTTTCCACCGATCCGTACTCCACGCGCATCCCAGCCAGCCGGTGGGCGGGTGCGGGCCCTTCACGACCTACCACGCTGATCAGCGTACGCCGCCGGATCGGGTGCAATCGGGGATGGCAGAATCCGCTTAATGAGCGCGTTACCGAACGACTTCGTTCCCGGCTTGGAGGGTGTGGTGGCATTCACCACCGAGATCGCCGAACCGGACCGCGACGGCGGGGCGCTGAGGTACCGCGGCGTCGACATCGAGGACCTGGTCGGACATCGGGTCACCTTTTCAGATGTGTGGGCACTGCTGGTTGACGGCCGATTCGGAGTCGGTCTTGCACCCGCCGAGCCGTTTCCCCTCCCTATCCATACCGGCGACGTCCGGGTCGACGTACAAGCCGGCCTGGCGATGTTGGCGCCCATCTGGGGCTATCGGCCGCTCCTCGATATCGATGATCAGACGGCCCGCGATCAGCTGGCCCGGGCTTCGGTGATGGCGCTGTCCTACGTCGCGCAATCCGCGCGGGGTATCCACCGACCGGCGGTGCCGCAACGGGTGATCGACGAGTGCACCACCGTCACGGAACGTTTCATGACCCGCTGGCACGGCGACCCGGACCCGCGCTACGTGGAGGCGATCGACGCCTACTGGGTGTCGGCCGCCGAGCACGGGATGAACGCCTCGACCTTCACCGCCCGGGTCATCGCCTCGACGGGCGCCGATGTCGCCGCGGCGCTGTCCGGCGCGGTCGGGGCGATGAGCGGACCGCTGCACGGCGGCGCACCGGCCCGCGTCATCCCGATGATCGAAGAGGCCGAACGAAACGCCGACCCGGGCGCGGTGGTGCGGGGCATCCTCGACCGCAAAGAGAAGTTGATGGGCTTCGGCCACCGCGTCTACCGGGCCGAGGACCCACGCGCCCGGGTGTTGCGCGCCACTGCCAGAAGACTGAACGCTCCCCGCTACGAGGTCGCCGCCGCACTGGAGCAGGCCGCGCTGGCCGAGCTGCGCGAGCGTCGGCCCGATCGGGCCATCGAGACCAACGTCGAGTTCTGGGCTGCGGTCATCCTCGACTTCGCCGAGGTACCGCCGGCGATGATGCCGGCGATGTTCACCTGCGGACGCACAGCCGGTTGGTGCGCCCATATTCTCGAGCAGAAACGACTGGACAAACTGGTGCGGCCCGCAGCGGTTTACGTCGGCCCGGCGCCACGCTCGCCGGAGTCGGTACCGGGCTGGGACGAGATCGCCCACAACCCCTGACCCCGCGCGCCTGGCCCGCCCCACCCTCGCCCGGCGTCCGGCGCCCGGCGAGCAGACGTGAAGTCGGGTCAGCGAGCCCTTTTTCGTGCGAGTTTGCGTGTGCTCGGCGAAGCCCGACGGGCCGCGGCGACCTCCAACATCTCCGGCACCGAGGTGAACTTCACCCGGGGCCGGCCGACCGCTGAACCCCGGGCGATCTCCGCGGCGTCGATAGCCCGCCACCTGTCGGCATCAATCGCATCGGGTTGCCTGGAGCGCACCAAGCGGCGCAGCGCCGACGGCCGGGTGTGCGGGTCACCGAGCAGTCCGGCGTTGAAATCGTCTGCCAGCGCCGCGACGGTCTGCATCGCACAGGACTTGTTGGTCCCGATGAAACCGGTCGGTCCCCGTTTGATCCAGCCCGCCACATAGGCACCGGGTACCGGCCGGCCGGTACCCGGGTCGATGACCCGCCCGGCGCGGTTGGGCACCACCGCCGCGGACTCATCGAAGGGCAGGTCGGCTACCGGAGCACCGCGGTAGCCGATGGCCGTCAACACCAGACCGGCCGCCAGCGTCACGGTTTCCCCGGTGCCGGTACCGACGAATTCCACGCCGTCGGCCCGCTGGGACCCGAGGATCCGCCGCGGGGTGAGCCGGTATGCCAGCCGGATCCGCGGACCGGCGGCTGGGCCGGCGGAATCGGGCAGCCCGGCCAGGATCTGCAGCTTCGCCCGCGTCCCGGCATCCTGTTCCCGGTCGAGGTCACGAAGGACGAGCATATGGTCGGCGGTGTCGAGAACCACCTCATTGGTCGCGGTGAGCCCGATCAGTTCAGGAAGGGTGAACGCGGATTCGGCCGGGCCGCGACGGGCCGCCACCACCACCTCCCGCACCGCGGACCCGCGCAGCACCCGCAGCGCGTTATCGGAGATATCAGTTGCGGCAAGCCGCTCCGGGTCGGCGGTGAGAACGCGGGCCACATCGAGTGCGACATTGCCGTTGCCGACGATCACCGCCCGTTCATGGCCGAGATCGAACGTGCGCCCGGCAAAACGCGGGTGCCCGTTGATCCAGGCCACGAGTTCGGTGGCGCTTGCTGAACCCGGCAGCGCCATGCCGTCCACGTTCAGGCTGCGCTCACCGGGGGCGCCTACGGCATACACCACGGCATGGTGGTGATCCAGCAGCTCATCGTGCGAAATATGTTTTCCCACTTCGACATTGAGATAGTAGCTGAACCCGCGGGCATCACCGATCCGGTCGAACAGAACGGTGATGCCCTTGGTGGCCTGGTGATCCGGGGCCACGCCCGCCCGAACCAGGCCGTAGGGCGTGGGCAGTTTGTCGAACATATTGACCCGGACACCGGACTGGGTGAGCAGTTCGTCGGCGGAGTACATACCCGCCGGGCCGGAGCCGACGATCGCCACCGTGAGGCCGGGGCCGCGCAGCCGGGGCGCGGGTAGCACAGGCGCTAACCGTGAGGTGGGCGGCAGTTTCGCCCCGGCGGGCCGGGTGGGGTAGTGGTCGGCGTTGACGGCGATGAACGGCAGCTGTCCGGGGGACAGCCTGCTGTGGTGCTGGATCGCCCCGACCGGGCAGGCACTCACGCAGGCACCGCAGTCCACACAGGCGACCGGGTCGATATAGAGCATTTCCGCCGCGGTGAACTCCGGCTCGTCGGGACTGGGGTGAATACAGTTCACCGGGCACGCGTAGACACATGATCCGTCGCTGCAGCACGACTGTGTGATGACATGCGGCATGGGTGTCGTGTACGGCCGGATCAGGCAGCGGTGGTGAGGTGAGCGCGCTGCGGCTCGCTCCGGAAGCGACTGGGCGGTCCCCCGATCTTGCACAGCCGCCACACGGCCTTTGCCAGCGGGTTCATCAACCCGGTGTCGTAACACAGCATGCGGATATCGCCGAAGACGTCCCGCAACATCTTCCGCGAGTCCGGGGAGCGGAAAAACAGCTCTTTCCGGACCTCGCGCGGGATACCGAATTCACGGAAGAAACTGCGCGGGGGCACCAAGATGGCCTGGCACAGCACCCGCATGATGATCGGTATGTGTAGCGACAACCAGAACCGCTGCGACCGGCGCAGCCGCGGCACCCGCTTGCGCAGATACTCATGGGCAAACGAGATGTGTCGAGCCTCCTCTGCCACGTGAATGGCCATCACCTTCTCCATGATGGGATGCAGCCTCAGACCGTCTCCACCCTCGCGTAGTACGGCTTTCTGGGTGTGGTCGATGGGCTCCTCCCCCGCGAGCACACCGAAGAAGAACGGGATGGGAAGCGGGCCGGGCACCAACGGAATCAGCGGTGAGAGCCAACGCAGCACCCGCGGCATACCGGGTACATCGACGCCGATTCGGTTCACCATCTCCTGGAACATCAAGGTGTGGTTACCTTCTTCGATAACCTCGTGCAGGCAGTAGCGGTACTCGGGCGAGCCGTTGGGCACCCAGAACGAGTAGTTCATCAGGCCGCGAATCAGGATCGACTCGAACTGCAGACCGACTTTGGCGATGTTGGCCTGTCGCCATTGACCGATCGCGATCTGGGTGGCGACCGGTTGTGCCAGGTACCAGGGGTGGCGGCCGAGCATATCCGAACGAGGCAGTATCCAGCGCTCGTCCTGCGCGGTCACAGCAAACTCCGGTGAATCCCAGTCGATATCGGTGTAGGGGTTGAAGTTCCGCCGGACCGAACCCTCGGACAATGTGGTGAGCATCGTGACGTATGCGGTGTCGTCGCGGACTTCCATATTACGACGCCAACGCCTGACCATGCGGGTCTTCGCCATCTGAAGCCTTCCCTGAGGTCTGTCCAGCGATGCTTTCACGAAAACGGTACCGCAGGTATCGCATACTGTCCATACCCGCCATCGGGTTTGCTGACCCGCTCGATTTCAGCTGCGAGGGTCTCGGATCCTAGGCTTACGGCATGGCCGACACCGCCCAGCTGACGATCCCCGCCAACCTCAAACCGGCCGACGGCCGCTTCGGGTGCGGCCCCTCGAAGGTGCGCCCCGAACAACTGTCGGCGCTGAGCAGCACCGCCGCCGCGCTGTTCGGCACCTCACACCGGCAGGCGCCGGTGAAGAACCTGGTAGGCAGGGTCCGCGACGGGGTGCGCCAGCTGTTCTCGCTTCCCGACGATTACCAGGTGATTCTCGGCAACGGCGGCGCGACGGCATTCTGGGACGCCGCCGCCTTCGGCCTCATTGAGAACAGATCCCTGCACCTGACCTACGGTGAGTTCAGTTCGAAGTTCGCTTCCGCGGTGGCCGCCAATCCATTCGTCGGCGAGCCGATCGTGATCAAAGCCGAAGCCGGCAGCGCCCCGGCCCCGAAGTCCGATCCCGCGGTGGACGCCATCGCCTGGGCTCATAACGAGACCTCGACCGGCGTCGCCGTCGGAGTCCGCCGGCCCGAGGGCTCCGGTGACGCCCTCGTCCTCATCGACGCAACCTCGGGTGCCGGTGGGCTGCCGGTCGACGTCACCGAGTGTGACGCGTACTACTTCGCGCCGCAGAAGAACTTTGCCAGCGACGGCGGGCTATGGCTGGCCATCCTGTCTCCGGCCGCGCTGGCCCGGATCGAAGCGATCGCGGAGTCCGGCCGCTGGGTACCTGACTTCCTGTCGTTGCCGATCGCCGTCGACAACAGCCTGAAGAATCAGACGTACAACACTCCGGCCATCGGCACCCTGGTGCTGATGGCCGAGCAGATCGACTGGATGCTGGCGCAGGGCGGTCTCGACTGGGCGGTGAAACGGACCGCGGACTCCTCGTCGCGCTTGTACTCCTGGGCCGAGGCCGCCGCGTTCACCACCCCGTTCGTCGCCGATCCGGCCCTGCGGTCGCAGGTGGTCGGCACCATCGACTTCGACGACGAAGTCGACGCGGCCGCCGTGGCCGCTGTATTACGGGCCAATGGCATCGTTGATACCGAGCCGTATCGAAAGCTTGGGCGCAATCAGCTTCGGGTCGCCATGTTCCCGGCGATCGACCCCGATGACATCACCGCGCTGACCCGCTGTGTCGATTGGGTCGTCGAGCGACTGTAGACCGGTCGGGTCGCAGGGCGACCGTGACCGATCGGGTCGCAGGGCGACCGTGACCGATCGGGTCGCAGGGCGACCGTGACCGATCGGGTCGCAGGGCGTGTCCTTTCCGTGATCTTCTCCCGGTCCGGGTTAGAGTCCAACCAAGGAGGACGACATGCGGGAACTCTGTCTCATCGGGCTCGATGTCGACGGCAAGCACGTCATCTGCGAGGGTGGCGACCCGGCCGACAAATTCCTCATCCGGGTCGATGACCGGTTGCGCGCCGCGGTGCGCGGCGACCGGGCGGGGCTGGTCCAGAACACAACAGACAATGAGGTCAAAGGCGTGTTACGTCCCAGGGACATCCAGTCGCGTATCCGGGCCGGTGCATCCGTTGAGGAGGTTGCCGAGTCTTCCGGGATGGATCCGTCGAAGGTCGAGCGTTTCGCCCACCCGGTGCTACTCGAACGTCAGCGCGCGGCCGAGTTGGCAACAGCCGCCCATCCGGTGCTCGCCGACGGGCCCGCCGTCGAGACGTTGCTGGAGACCATCACCTCGGCCCTATCCGAGCGCGGGCTGAGCTCGGAGTCCACCGACTGGGATGCCTGGCGCACCGACGACGGGCGCTGGACCGTTCGGATGTGCTGGCCGGCGGGCCTGTCGGAGAACTACGCGCATTTCCGGTTCAGCCCCGGGGCGCACGGAGGCACTGTCACTGCCATCGACGAAGCCGCAAGCGAGCTGATCGACCCGGAATTCGAACGGCCACTGCGGCGGGTCGCGCCGCTGGCGCAGCTCGCGTTCGATGAAGACCCCGAGGCCGCTGCGGAGCCGGCGGCGGCACCCGGGCAGCCCGCTCCAACCCGACGTGGCAAACGCAAAGCCGAGGTGCCCGCCTGGGAAGATGTCCTGCTCGGCGTTCGTACCGGCGGCCAACGCTAACCAAGTAACAGGCCAAGCATCACCACCCAGCCGATGGCCACCCCAACCGCGGCACCGAGTACGAACCACCGACGGACCGGGCGGGTACGCCAGCCCCAGAGCGTCGGGGCCAGCCCACCGACCGCAACCAGGTTCAGCCCCACCGATACCACCGGGTGCACCCGTGTCATCCCGAGGCTGAGGACGACGATCGCCGCCGCGGTGATGGCCGCCACGAACGTCGCGACGGTCAGACCGGTACCCCAGGGAGTCGAGTCGTCGGACACCTGTTCAGATTATCGGTCCGGCCCTGCCGGCCTGCCGCACGCGCTCGTAGAACGCTAGCGCCGCCGCAGTGGCAACGTTGAGCGAGTCCGTGCCACGCGACATCGGGATGCGGACTCGAACGTCGCTGGCCCGCATCACCGTCTCGGTCAGACCGGGTCCCTCCGCGCCCACCAGAATCGCAACCTTCCGCCCGGCGAGGCCACCCATCACATCGGCCAGCGCATCGGCCTCCGGGTCGGGGGTCATCGCCAACAGCACGAAATCGTCATCACGCAGCAGTTGCAGGTCCGCGGGCCACTGCCGGGCGCGGGCGAACGGCACCAGCAGGGCATGGCCCATCGACACGCGCACCGCTCGCCGGTAAAGCGGATCGGCACACCCGGTGCCGAAGAGCACACCGTCGATACCGAGTCCGGCGGCGTTTCGGAACATCGAGCCGAGATTCTCGTGATCATTGACCCCTTCGAGGACGGCGACCGTGCGGCATCCTGCCAGCACATCCGGGACACGTAGTTCCGCCGGACGGCGGGCAGCCGCCAGCAGGCCCCGATTCAGGTGGAAACCCACCACCTCGGCCATCACCTCGGCCGTAGCCCGGTAGAAGGGGATGTCCTGGCCGCCAAGGTCCCCCGGCATGTCCCGGCCCAACTCCGACAGCCGGCGATCTGTGCCCAGGAAAGCATGCGCGGAGAACCGCGATGCAAGCATCCGCCGGGCCACCAGAACGCCCTCGGCGATGACCAGACCCTTACCGGTGGGCAGGTCCGGTCGGCGGTCGGCGCTGTTGAGATCACGGAAATCATCGACCCGCGAGTCACCGGGGTCGGTGATATCGAAGATCGCCACCATGGGCGCTAACGTACGCCCGGGCTCGGTCGGTTACGGTAAGGCCGATGTCCGCCGCCGCTGAGGATCTGCCGGAGCTGCCGGCCGCGCTGCTCGATCCGCGACCGGTCGTCGGCGTCGGTGCACTGCTGTGGATCGTCGCAGCCGTCGCTGCGTTCATCGTTCCGGCGCTGCAGGGTTGGCGCCCGGTGACCCTCGCCGGTCTGGGCGTGAGCGTATTCGGCGCGTCGCTTTTCCTGTGGCAGCGTTCGGCGGCCCGTCGCGGTGCGCGCGGTGCCCAGAGCGGGTTGGAACAGAGCGGGTTGGAACAGAGCACATGACAACGATCGGAGAACACCCATGGCAGCCCCAATTTTGACCGCCGAGATCGAGATCGACGCCCCGGTGGACAAGGTTTGGAACCTGATATCGGATCTGAATCGGATGCCGCAGTGGAGTCCGCAGTGCCGGAAGATGAAAGCCCTCGGCCCCGTGCGACCCGGTACCCGCACCGTCAATCTCAACCGGCACGGCATGCTGTTCTGGCCCACCACGTCGACGATCACCGAGGTGATCCCCCAGCGCAAGCTGGGTTTCCGTGTCGATATCAACCACACGGTGTGGACCTACGAATTGGAGCCGACCGCTACCGGAACGCGGGTGACCGAAACCAGGCACGCCGAGAACGGTGTGACGGCGTTGTCCACCGCGGTGACTAAAGCCGCCCTGGGCGGCGTCGACAAATTCGAGACGGAACTCATCGAGGGGATGAACCTGTCACTGGCCCGCATCAAGGCCGCTGCCGAGGGCAGCTAGTTCTCCACCGCCCCGGCGCCGGCCGATCCGGTAACCGGTTCGGACTCGACGGCTGCGGCAATATCGACGACCTCGACCACCCCGTCGTCATAGGGTGCGTAGCTCGGCGACCCGGATCCCGGTGGGGCGGGCGTGTCGGAGTGCGCGCCACAGCCGTAGAAAAAGTCGACCACGCTTCCATCGGCGGATTGTTCGTTACTGCACACCCCGAATCTGGTGCCCAGCGCCCCCGCCAGCGGAACCATGAACCCGCAGTCTCGACACACCCGCTTGGTGGACCGGGCCATCGCAGCGTCGGGGCCGTGGTCACCATCATGCCAACGTTGGGCGGCGTCATCGCGGCCGAAGCTGCTGAGCACCCGACGGCGGCCGAGTCCGAGTTCAACCGCGGTGTCGTCGATCAGCGGGTCACCGGTGGCCATGAAACCGGGTACCAGTCGGGGATCGTCAGGCAGGGCCGCCAGTAGATCTCCCGGACCAAGATCGCCGGGCTTGACCCGTTGCTCCCACGGCACCCACGGCGGGGCCAGCAGCGCAGTCGGTCCGGGAACCAGTACCACCTCGCTGATCGTGGCGTGGTCGGCCGCCGGGCAGGTGGCCACCACGACGGCCCACTGCCATCCGCGGTAGCCGGGCATATCGGCCAGGAAACGATGGGTCGCCGATACCTCGTCGGTGTATCCCACACCGAGATAGTCCCCAACCGTCTCTCCGCTGAACTCGATGATCGCTTCGCGGGCCAGTGCCACCGCCCCGGCCAGGACGGCCGCTACCTCAGCGGCCGGTTCAGCCGTGGGGGCCGTCGACCCGGCTTCACACATGTCGATGTCCATTGCCGACAATCTTGCCTCACCGGGGATCTGACCGGCCACACCGGTCGGCCACCCGCCCAGGGCCGGGGTCATGGGGGACAATCGTTACCGTGTCTGGACGGCGGCGTGTTCACCCGGGCGCCGGTCCGTCGACCGGAGCCGGCCGACCGCGCCGCGAGCACCCCGGTATGGCGAATTACCCGCGCGCCGAACCGGGCTACCGTGCCGGCTCGGCAAACGGTGTCGGTCGCCGTGACACGTCCCGCGCGGGCACCAGTTCCAACCCCGGCGGAAACCGCTACCTGCCGCCCCTCGGCTCGGAGCGGCATAGTCCCTACGGCGATCCGGAGCCGGATCCCGACCCCGGCGCCGAACGTGCCGGTGTCACCCGCGCCGCGGCCGAGGTGGGCTCGCGGATGTACTCGATGGTGCATCGCGCCGCGACCGCCGATGGCGCTGACAAATCCGGTCTGACCGCCTTGACCTGGCCGGTGGTGGCCAACTTCGCGGTTGACTCCGCCATGGCGGTGGCCCTGGCCAACACGTTGTTCTTCGCGGCGGCCACCGGCGAGAGCAAGGGCAGGGTGGCGCTGTACCTGCTGATCACCATCGCCCCATTCGCCATCATCGCGCCGCTGATCGGGCCCGCTTTGGATCGCCTGCAGCACGGCCGACGCGCTGCCCTGGCGATGTCATTCCTGCTGCGGACATTGCTGGCGGTAGTGCTGATCTCCAACTACGACAGCGCCACCGGAAGCTATCCGTCCTGGGTGCTCTACCCCTGCGCGCTCGGGATGATGGTGCTGTCCAAGTCGTTTTCGGTGTTGCGCAGCGCGGTCACCCCGCGAGTGATGCCGCCGACCATCGACCTCGTCAGGGTCAACTCCCGGCTGACGATGTTCGGCTTGATCGGCGGCACAGTGGTCGGCGGGGGTATCGCCGCTGGAGTGGAGTACATGTTCTCCAGCCTGTTGCAGTTGCCCGGTGCGCTCTTCGTCGTAGTGTTCGTCACCCTCGCCGGCGCCTCGCTGACCATGCGGATTCCGCGGTGGGTCGAGGTCACCGAGGGCGAGGTGCCGGCCACCTTGACCTATCACGGACGCGGCGGGGAGTGGGACTGGCTCGACGATGAACCAACCCGCGTCATCACCACCGGCCCGCGCCGACAACCGCTGGGCCGCAACATCATCACCGCGCTCTGGGGTAACTGCACCATCAAGGCCATGGTGGGTTTCCTGTTCCTGTACCCGGCATTTGTAGCCAAGGCCCAGGACGCCAGCGGCTGGGTGCAGTTGGGCATCCTGGGCATGATCGGGGTAGCCGCGGGGCTGGGTAATTTCGCCGGGAACTTCACCGCGGCCAGGCTGGAACTTGGTAGGCCGACCGTCTTGGTGGTGCGGGCAACCATCGCCGTCTCGGTGATGGCACTCCTGGCCGCGGTGACCGGTAACCTTTTCGTCGCGGCCGCCGCCACGTTCGTCACATCGGGTGCCAGCGCGATCGCCAAGGCGTCACTGGACGCGTCGCTGCAGGATGACCTGCCGGAGGAATCGCGTGCATCGGCGTTCGGCCGTTCGGAGTCGGTACTGCAATTGGCCTGGGTCATGGGTGGCGCGATCGGGGTCCTGGTCTACACCGACCTGTGGGTGGGCTTCACTGCGATTACCGCACTGCTCATTCCCGGCCTGGCGCAGACCGTGGTGAGCTATCGCGGTGCCTCGTTGATCCCCGGTTTCGGCGGCAATCGGCCGGTATTTGCCGAGCCGCAGGGACGGTCGGCGGAGCCCTACCGGTGAAACGACAGATCGCGTGGTTGATCACGGCTCTGGTTGTGCTGGCTGCCGCCGGCGCCGGCGTCGGCGCCTGGTGGCTGGCCCGCGACCACGCCGCATCCACGCTGCCGCAGATCAGCGTCTACTCGAAGGGGACGACGGTACGGGTAGGCCCGTACCTGTATTGCAACGTGATCGACCTGAATGACTGCATCACAGATGGTGAGCAGGAACAGCTTTCGGTTTCCGAAGACTATCCGGTGCAGCTTTCGGTGCCAACCGCGATCGCCCGTGCGCCGTGGCGGCTTCTGAAGGTCTACGCCGACGAGCGCAACACCACCACCGCTTCCTACCGTCCGGACACCCGCCTGGCGGTGACCGTGCCCACGGTCGATCCGCAGCGCGGCAAGGTGGTCGGTCTGGTCGTGCAACTGTTGACCCTGGTCCAGGACGAGACCGGCGAACTACGCGACCTGCCGCACGCCGAGTGGTCGGTACGCCTGGTGTGGCCTCAGTCGCCTTAGCCTCGCCGGAAGGTTCAGCCGTCCAGTTCGGCTGCGACCGCCCGCACCACTTCCGAAACCCTCCGGGCGACTTTGCGATCGGGGTACCGGCCACGCCGCAACTCCGGCTGCACCGCGCTCTCCAGCAGGGTGATCATGTCCTCGACCATGCCGTGTAACTCGTCCGGGCTGTGCTTGTGCTCGGTGGCGGGGCCGGCTTCGCGTCGCATCCGCGCCAGAGTGGGCGGTGGATCAACGAGTTTGACGCTTAACGCCTGCGGGCCTCGCCGGCCGGTGGCCAGCCCGAACTCGACCCGCTGTCCGGCCTTGAGCCCCTCGACACCCTCGGGCAGCGCCGAGGCGCGGACGTAGACGTCCTCGCCGTCCTCCTGGGAGAGGAAGCCGAAGCCCTTCTCGGCGTCGTACCACTTCACCTTGCCGGTCGGCACCTGGCTCACCTGCTTGTCTGATGTCACGGAACGTCCGGGGGCAGGACGCGACAGCGATCCTACTCAAACCCCCGGCCGGGTAACTGGGCCACTCTGGTATCGGTAGGCTGACTCCACCGCTGGAGGAAGAGATGCGCCTGATTCTGAACATCATCTGGTTGGTCTTCGGCGGACTGTGGTTCGCACTCGGTTACCTACTGGCCGCGGTGATCTGTTTCGTCCTCATCGTCACCATTCCCTTCGGCTTCGCGTCGGCCCGTATCGCGATGTTCGCACTGTGGCCATTCGGCCGGACGGTCGTCGAGAAACCCGGTCCCCGAACCGGAGCCCTGATCGGCAACGTGATCTGGGTGCTGTTCTGCGGTATCTGGCTGGCGTTGGGGCATCTGCTCAGTGCCATCGCGATGGCCGTCACCATCGTGGGAATCCCGCTGGCCCTGGCGAACCTGAAACTGATCCCGGTCTCTCTCATGCCGCTGGGCAAGGAGATCGTCCCGGTCGACGGAGCCCACGACTGGGTGCACTCTCAGGGCCGGGCATGACCGTCACCACACTGGGCATACCGGCGATCCGACGGGATCGCGAACCGGCTGCTCCCCAGATGCCCCGGCATGGACCGTTGCTGGATACGTTCGGGCGGTCTGCCACCGACCTCCGCGTCTCGCTGACCGACCGGTGCAATCTCCGATGCTCCTACTGTATGCCGGCCACCGGACTGGACTGGCTGCCCGGTGAGGCGGTCCTGAATTTCGACGAGCTGATCCGACTGCTGCGTCTGGCGGTCACCCGCCTGGGAATCACCAGCATTCGTTTCACCGGCGGTGAACCGCTGCTGTACCGGCGACTCGAGGACGTTATCGCCGTGACGGGACGGTTGCAGCCCCGTCCGGAGATCGCCCTCACCACCAATGGTGTCGGATTGGCGCAGCGAGCCGGTGGACTGGCCGACGCGGGATTGGATCGGGTGAACGTGTCGCTGGACACCGTCAACGCGGAACATTTCGCGGCCATCACCCGCAGGGACCGTCTCGGCGCGGTCCTCGACGGCCTTTCCGCTGCCGCCGACGTTGGACTGCGGCCGGTGAAAGTCAACGCGGTTCTGGACCCGGTCACCGGCTTGGCCGATGCGGTCGAGCTACTCCGCTTCTGCCTGGCGCACGACTATCAGTTGCGGATCATTGAGCAGATGCCACTCGACGCCGGTCATCAGTGGAACCGCGACGCCGCCCTGACCGCCGATGTGATCATCGCGGCACTGCAGGGCAATTTCGATCTCAGCCCTGACACCCGGCCGCGCGGATCGGCACCTGCGCGGCTGTGGCGGGTCGGTGACGGGGCCGCGACGGTCGGCATCATCTCGTCGGTATCCGATGCGTTCTGCGCAGCCTGCGACCGAACCCGGCTGACCGCCGACGGCCAGGTGCGCAATTGCCTGTTCGCCGCTGCGGAAACAGACCTGCGCACCATGCTGCGGAGCGGCGCCGACGATGCCGACCTCGAACTGGCATGGCGGACCGCCATGTGGAATAAGGCGGCCGGGCACGGCATCAACGACCCCGGTTTCATTCAGCCAGACCGGCCGATGAGCGCCATCGGGGGTTGACTATGACCGAGATCACCACCACGTTCGGAGTCACCGTACGTTTCTTTGCTGCGGCTCGCGCGGCCGCCGGCGTGGACGCGTTATCTCTCACGCTTCGACAGGGGGCCACGATGTCCGACCTCGTGAGTGAACTAAGTGGTCAAAGTGAAGAATTAGGTTTAGTGTTACGGAAGTGTTCATTCCTGTGTGACGGGGTGGCGGTTCGCGGTGACGACACTGTGCTGATGGGCGCCCGAACCGTGGAGGTTTTGCCCCCCTTCTCGGGCGGCTAATCGTGATTTAGGTCACATCACGGGATCATCTCGGGGCGGCCACGGACCGATAAATTAGGTGTTTGATCAGCGGCAATGCTGTGCCATCAGACCTTCTTGAGAATCCGCCAGCAGGGAAAACATCAGTTTGCCTAAAAGGTGACGGACCGGTAAGTCCCCACTACCGTTGCCGATGGCCCGCCCCTCGTGGCGGGTCCCCCCTGCTCGTCGCGCCGACCTCCATCCCGCGAGCGGAGGGTACGACGACACGTTTTCGGATGCACGGGGGATGGAGGCGGGGATACCCGCGGGATGGAACCGGACGACCGACGACGAGCCGGGACTGCACCGCAGGTGTCAACGCATCGGCCGGCGGCGGCTTCCCGCCCAACCCGGTAGACAACAGCCTCGGCGCGCGCGAGAGAGGATCCCCATGAGCGGACGGCATCGTAAGCCCACGAACTCTTCCATCGGCATCGCCAAGATCGCCCTGACCGGCGCGGTGCTCAGCGGGAGCGGCATCGGACTGGCCGCTCAGGCGCAGGCTGCCACCGACGCCGAATGGGACACCGTCGCCAACTGTGAATCCAGTGGCAACTGGTCGATCAACACCGGCAACGGATACCACGGCGGCCTCCAGTTCGCCCCGAGCACCTGGCTGGGCTACGGCGGCGGGGAGTTTGCCTCGTCTGCCCATCTGGCGACCCGCGATCAGCAGATTGCCATCGCCGAGAAGGTCCTCGCAGGCCAGGGCAAGGGTGCCTGGCCCACGTGCGGCCGCGGGCTTTCCGGTCCGACGCCGCGGAACGTCTCAGCCGACAGCGCTGCCGCTGACGAGGCGGTCAAGGCCGACGCGGCCATCGAAACCGAGGCGGCGGCCGAATCCCTCGATGCCGACGCGACCGCTGAGGCCGAGGCGGCGGTTACCCCGCTTGATGCCCCGGCCGACGCCCCGATGCCGGCCGCACCAGTGGATGGCCCGCTGCCCGAGGCACCGCCCGCCCCGCAGGACGCCCCGATGCCCGAGCCGGAGATTATCGCCATCGCCGAGAGCACAGTCGCGCCGGATGAGATCGTGCCCGCCGACGCCCCGGAGGTGGCCCCCGGCCCGACCATCCTGCAGGCCAGCCTGCCCGGTAGCGGCCCGTTGGCTCCCGCAGATCCGGCTGGCCCATCCCCGGCGCCGGCGGAAGCACCGGGCGAGCCGGTCGCGGAGGCCCCGGGCAGTGACACCACAGCGGTTGCCTCCGATGAACTCGCGGGCGGTGTGCCGCACCTGCCGAGCCCCGACAGCCTGCCGCCGGGTACCAGTGCCGAACCGGTCGGGCCGGTGTCGAACCCGAACGTGGCCTACATCAAGGACCTGTGGCAGGCCCTCAAGAACGATCAGATTGACCGCGACGATCTGATCGTCGCACTCGCCCAGCGGTCCTTCACATCGCCGATCCCCGGTGAGGCGCCGGTAGACCCGGCACTCACCGGCGACCCGGCACTCACCGGCGACCCGGCACTCACCGGCGACCCGGCACTCACCGGCGACCCTGTTCTCACCGGCGACCCGGCACCCGCGATAGACGCCGCACCTGCCGGCGAACCGGCACCCGCAGACCCGGCCCCGGCCGGTTAAGCGCTATTCACCCATTCATCGCTGCCATCGGCGAAGAACTGATGCTTCCACACCGGTAGCCGCTCCTTGACGGTGTCGATCAGCCGGGCGCAGGTGGAGAATGCGGCGGCCCGGTGATCTGCCGAGACGGCGGCCACCAACGCAGCGTCACCAACCTGCAAGCTTCCGACCCGGTGACTGGCGGCGATCGCACGGACCCCGGATGCCCCCGCCGCGACGTCGGCGAGCACCTCGAAGAGGATCTGCTCGGCATGCGGGTGTGCGGAGTACTCCAGCCGAAGAACCTCGCGTCCGCCATCGTGGTTGCGGACCACACCGGAAAATCCAACCACCGCGCCAGCCGCCGGATAGGCCACCAGTTGTTCGTGCTCGGTCAACCGCAACGTCTCCGTCGTCACCGCGGCGCGAACGATGCGGGTCACCGGTGATCTCCCCCGGCGAGTTGATCCAGCGCGTGGTCGAGCACATCGGCGAGGACGCCGAGTCCGTCGCGGACGCCGCCGACGGATCCGGGCAGGTTGACCACCAGCGTCCGACCGGCCACACCGCACACTCCCCGGGACAGCACCGCCGTAGGCACATTCGGCAGCCCCGATCGACGGATCGCATCGGCGAGGCCGGGAACCTGGCGATCCAGGACCTCCAGAGTGGCCTCCGGGGTGACGTCGGTTGGGGCGATACCGGTGCCGCCGGAGGTGATGACAGCGTCGACACCGTCGGCCACCGCTTCCCGTAAAGCCTGCCCCACCGCCGGGCCGTCGGACACGACCTTCGGGCCCGGCACACCGAAACCACGGGCGATCAGCCAGTCGGCGATCAGCGGCCCGCAGCGATCGTCGTAGATACCGGCGGCAGCGCGCGTGGATGCGACGATGACCCTGGCCGACCTGCTCACCGTTGCGGCGTCCAGACCCCGTTACGGCCGCCTTCCTTACGCACCACATGCACATCGTCAAGATGAGCGGCCGGATCGACGGCTTTGATCATGTCGTAGACCGTGAGTGCTGCAATCGTCACCGCGGTCAGCGCCTCCATCTCCACACCGGTGCGGTCGGTGGTGCGCACCGACGCCGAGACATCAACCTGGCTCACGCCGATATGGAAGTCGATATCGACACCGGTCAGCGCCAGCTGATGACACATCGGCACGAGTTCACTGGTGCGTTTGGCAGCGAACACTCCTGCCACCCGCGCGGTGGCCAGGGCGTCGCCCTTCGGCAATCCGCCGCTGGTGATCATCGCGATCACCTCGGCGGTGGTGTGCACGGTGCCCGCGGCGATCGCACTGCGGGCGGTGGCCGGCTTCGCGCTGATATCGACCATCCGTGCCGCGCCCCCGTCGTCGAGGTGGGACAGACGGCGCGACGGTACCTCGGAGCGCCCGGCGGTCACCGTTACTTGTTGACGACGGTGACCGGGTGGATGTAGGGCAGGGTCGAGGGCGGCACCGGAAAGGTCAGTTCTCCGAAGGGGGACAGCGGACCCACCCGGTCGGCAGCCAGCTCGCTGACGGGGTGGTCTTCCGGATCCCGGGTCGGCCAGCCGTTATCGACGTACCTCTGCTTGTTCGTGTTCTCTGCCACGTCCATCATTCTGACACTTGTCAGCCGAACTCGCGCGCATGCCCGTTGATTTACCCTGGTCGGCGATGACTCATCCACCCGCGACTCATCCCGCCCCGCCGCCCACTCCGTCGCGGCGGGGCGTGTCGCTGGCCGCGTGGCTGTCGGATCTGCCTGACGAACGGCTGATCGGACTGCTCAGGACACGGCCGGATCTAGCCCAGCCCGCACCGGGCAGCATCGCGGCGCTGGCCTCGCGGGCGGCCTCACGACAGTCGGTGAAAGCCGCCGCCGACGATCTGGACTTCCTATGCCTCGCCATGCTCGATGCGCTGCTGGTGCTGCGAGCGGATCACGGCGCAGTTCCAGTCGGTGAGGTGCTCTCCCTGATGGGCGACCGGGCGCCGACGGGGGATCTCCTGACCGCGCTGGACGAGTTACGCGGGCGCGCACTGGCCTGGGGCGATGACGAGGTCCAAGTGCCCGCCGAGGCCGCGACCGCGCTGCCCTGGTACCCGGGCCAGGTGGCGGAAGCAGATCCGCGACCCGGTAGCGCTGACCTGGCCGCCGCTCTGCACGACCTCGACGATCCGGCCCGCGATGTCCTGGAACGTCTGATGATCGGCTCCCCGGTGGGCCGCACCCGCGACGCCTCATCGACAACACCCGCCGACCGTCCGGTACAGCGACTGCTGGCCGCGGGACTGCTGCATCAAGTCGACGACGAGACCGTGGTGCTACCCCGCCAGGTGGGACAGCTGCTGCGCGGCGAGCAGCCCGGACCGGACGCCCTCACCCCCGCCGACCCGGTGGCGACCACCGCCACCATCAAGGATGTCGACGGGTCGGCAGCCGGGGCGGCCCTGGAACTCATGCGGCAGTTCGAGACGGTGCTGGCGAGCCTTTCGACGGCGCCGGTTCCCGAACTGCGCAGCGGCGGGTTGGGGGTCCGGGAAGTCCGACGGCTCAGCAAGGCGACCGGGATCGATGACCGACGGCTGGGGCTGATCCTGGAACTCGCCGCGGCCGCGGGCCTGATCGCCAGCGGTATCCCCGAGCAGCCGACACCGGTCGAGACTGTGAGCTGCTGGGCACCGACGGTGGCGGCGGACCGGTTCCTCGATGCGCCGGCCGCCTCCCGCTGGCTGCAGCTGGCCGTCACCTGGCTGGACCTACCGTCCCGACCGGGCCTGATAGGGAGCCGCGGTCCGGATGCGAAACCGTATGCAGCACTGTCGGATTCGCTCTACTCCACGGCCGCACCCCTGGACCGGCGGCTACTGCTCGGACTGCTCGCCGAGTTGCCGCCCGGCTCCGGGGTGGACGCCGAACACGCTTCCGCCGCACTGGTCTGGCGACGACCGCGGTGGGCGGCGCGGCTGCAGCCCGGGCCAGTCGGGCATCTGCTCTACGAGGCGCATGCCGTCGGGCTCACCGGCCGTGACGCGTTGAGCGGCCCGGCTCGGGCGCTGCTGGACAACGGCGAGGAGTCCGCCCTGGCCGCGATGATTCGGGCGTTACCCGAACCGATCGACCATTTTCTGGTGCAGGCGGATCTCACGGTGGTGGTGCCCGGGCCCCTCCAGCGGGAGCTGGCCGAGGAACTCGATGCGGTGGCCACCGTCGAATCGGCGGGGGCGGCCATGGTGTACCGGGTCAGCGAACAGTCCGTTCGGCACGCTCTGGACACCGGCCGCACCGCCGAGGGTCTCCAGCGCTTCTTCGACAGGCACTCCAGGACTCCGGTTCCCCAGGGATTGACCTACCTGATCAACGATGTCGCCCGCCGCCATGGGCAACTGCGGGTGGGAATGGCCGCATCCTTCGTCCGCTGTGATGATCCTGTCCTGCTCTCCCACGCGGTGTCCGCGCCGAAGATGACCGAACTCCAGGTCCGCCTGCTGGCCCCCACGGTGGCGGTGTCCCAGGCTCCGATCGCGGAGGTGCTCGCCGCCCTGCGGCACGGCGGTTTCGCTCCCGCGGCCGAGGATCAATCCGGCGCGATCGTCGAGCTGCGTCGGCGGGGGGTACGGGTACCGGCCAATCCCCTGCGCCGCGTGCCGCGCGCAACGGCGAAACCGAACCCGGAGAGCCTCGCCACCATGGTGTCGGTACTGCGCCGGGTGCAATCGGCACCATTGGGCGGGGCGCGGATGGATCCGGGTGTCGCGATGGCACTGCTGCGGCAGGCGGCCGCGCTCGGAACCGATGTGCTGATCGGTTACGTCGATGCCGCCGGCGTGGCGACCCAGCGCGTCCTTCGTCCACTGGCCGTTCAAGGCGGGCGGCTGACAGCCTGGGATCCCGCACAGGGCCGGCCCCGCGAGTTCGCCGTCCACCGGGTCACCTCGGTGATGACGGCCGAGCCCGGATAATGGCCTCATGACTGACGGCCCGCTGATCGTCCAGAGCGACAAGACGGTACTGCTGGAGGTCGACCACGCACAGGCCGGCTCCGCGCGGGCCGCCATCGCCCCGTTCGCCGAACTCGAACGCGCACCCGAGCACGTGCACACCTACCGGATCACACCACTAGCCCTGTGGAACGCCCGCGCCGCAGGCCACGACGCGGAGCAGGTGGTCGACGCCCTGGTCAGCTTCTCCCGCTACGCGGTGCCGCAGCCGCTGCTGGTCGACATCGTCGACACCATGGCCCGGTACGGCCGGCTGCAACTGGTCAAACACCCCGCCCACGGGTTGTGCCTGGTGAGCCTGGACCGAGCGGTCCTCGAGGAGGTACTGCGGCACCGGAAGATCGCCCCGATGCTCGGCGCGCGTATCGACCCCGACACCGTGATCGTCCATCCCAGCGAACGCGGCCGGGTCAAACAGATGCTGCTCAAGATCGGCTGGCCCGCGGAGGACCTCGCCGGCTACGTCGACGGTGAGGCTCACCCGATCGATCTGATGCAGGACGGCTGGGAGCTGCGCGACTACCAGCAGATGGCGGCGGACTCGTTCTGGGCCGGCGGCTCGGGCGTGGTGGTGTTGCCCTGCGGGGCGGGCAAGACCATCGTGGGTGCCGCCGCCATGGCCAGGGCCGGCGCCACCACCCTGATCCTGGTGACCAACACCGTGGCGGGCCGGCAGTGGAAGCGCGAGCTGATAGCGCGCACCTCGCTGACCGAGGAGGAGATCGGCGAGTACTCCGGTGAGCGCAAGGAGATCCGTCCGGTCACCATCGCCACCTACCAGGTGATCACCCGCCGCACCAAGGGCGAATACCGGCACCTGGAGCTCTTCGACAGCCGGGACTGGGGCCTGATTATCTACGACGAGGTCCACCTGCTCCCCGCACCCGTCTTCCGGATGACCGCCGATCTGCAGTCCCGCCGCAGACTGGGCCTGACCGCGACCCTGATCCGCGAGGACGGTCGGGAGGGCGATGTGTTCAGCCTGATCGGCCCGAAACGCTATGACGCGCCGTGGAAGGATATCGAGGCTCAGGGCTGGATCGCCCCGGCCGAGTGCGTCGAGGTCCGGGTCACGATGACCGACAACGAGCGGATGCAGTACGCCGTCGCCGAACCCGAGGAGCGCTACCGGTTGTGTTCGACGGCACACACCAAGATCGCGGTGGTCAAATCCATCCTCGCCCGTCACCCCGGCGAACCGACCCTGGTGATCGGCGCTTACCTGGACCAGCTCGACGAACTCGGCACGGAGCTCGACGCGCCGGTCATCCAGGGGTCGACCAAAAACGCCGAACGCGAGGCACTGTTCGACGCGTTCCGTCGCGGCGAGATCAAAACGCTGGTGGTGTCCAAAGTGGCGAACTTCTCCATTGATCTGCCGGAAGCCGCTGTGGCCGTGCAGGTTTCGGGAACCTTCGGCTCACGCCAGGAGGAAGCGCAGCGCCTAGGCCGGCTGCTGCGACCCAAACACGACGGCGGCGGCGCGGTGTTCTACTCGGTGGTTTCCCGTGACAGCCTCGACGCCGACTACGCCGCGCACCGCCAGCGCTTCCTGGCCGAACAGGGCTACGGGTACCTGATCACCGATGCCGATGACCTGTTGGGCCCGGCGATCTAGGGACCTGGCGGCGAATACCCGCGGCCGGAGTCACGGGAGGCCGCGGGTTAGCCGCGGGTTAGCCACGGGTTAGCCACGGCTAGACCTTAGTTGAAAAAAACCTGAGAAATCCCAGGGGAATCCCCCGCCAAGCGCTACAGTTCGACCGTTGATTGTGACCAAAGTCATAGGGGAGTTGTATGAGCGGTTCCAGGTTCGTGGGTCGTGTTGGAGGACTGGCGGTCGCATTGGGGATCGGCACCGCCTTCTACACCGGAACTGCAGTGGCGTTGGCGGACAGTCCCTCATCGGACACCTCATCGGTACGAGCAAGCCCCGACCGGTCGGCCGGCCCAAGCGCAGCCAACGCCGGCCCGAGGGCAACCTCTGTGTCTCCGGGTTCGGGCCTCCGGAACGGCCCCAGAGCCGCCCTGCCCGGCCGGGTGCAGAAGGCCGCGCCGGCATCAACGGTGCGAACCCAGAGCACGCGGGCGCGGTCAGCGGCAGCGCCGGCAGCGGTCACACCCCTGGTCACCCCAGCAGCCACGATTACCGCGGCCCCGATCGACCCGCCCGTGGCCACCGCGCCCGAGCCGGTCGCCAACGACGTGCCGGGCGCACCGGTTGGCATACTGCAGAGCTCGTTACTGCTGGCCCAGTCACGCCCGGAGACGGCCGCCCCGCCCGCACCCGCAGCCACATCCGTGACCACGCCTGCGCCGGCGGCCGCGGTTCTCCCCGCCGCCGGGGAGAACATCGCCTTGATCATGGGCGGCAGCGGCACACCATTACCGTCAGCTCAGTACATCGAGGCGGCATTCACCAAGTATGTCGAGCAGCACAGCCCGGTCGGCACCATCCCCGAGCAACTGGTCACCCCCGAAGGCCTGTACCCGATCACCCCTTACCCCTACGTCAAGGTACTGCCACTGAGCGTCTCGGTAGACCAGGGAAATCAGATCCTCTACGACGAGGTGGTCCGACAACTCGCCGACGACAACACTCTGACCATTTTCGGCTACTCACAAAGCGCCATCATCTCCTCGTTGGTGATGGACCCCGACAATGCCGGTTGCGTCAACACCCCGACATGCGGGATCGACCCGGATACCGACGTCAACTTCGTGCTGATCGGCAACGAGATGAACCCGAACGGCGGGTTCCTGTCCCGTTTCCCGGGCTTGAACCTGCCCAGCCTGGGCATCCCGTTCTACGGTCCCACCCCGGAGGATATGTTCCCGGTCGCCAACTACATGCTGGAATACGACGGATTCGCGGACTTCCCGCAATATCCCGGCAACTTCCTGTCCAGCCTCAACGCCGCATTGGGAATCGGTTTCGTCCACGGCACCTACCTGGACCTGACCCCGGCGCAACTCGCCACCGCCATTGAGCTGCCGACCAGCTCGGACACTCAGAAGTACTACGTGATCCCGACCGAGAACCTGCCGTTGCTGGAGCTGGTGCGCGCGATTCCGGTGATCGGCGGGCCGATCGCCGACCTGGTGCAGCCGGCACTTCGGGTGATCGTCAACCTCGGTTACGGCGACCCGAAGTACGGCTGGTCACAGGGTCTCGCCAACGTCGAGACCCCGTTCGGCGTGTTCCCCGATGTCAACTGGGGTGAGACCATCGGACTCTTCATCGATGGCATCGGTCAGGGAATCAACGACTTCATCGCCGCCATCACCCCCGGTGGAAGCATGTGGCAGGAACTGGATTCACATGCGACCGGAGCGGCCGAAGGGTTGACCTCGCTGGCCGCAGGGCTGACCTCGCTGCCCGCGCTGACACCGGACGGAATCATCCCGGCCATCCAGGCCGCGATCAGCACCGTCACGGAGTTCATCTCCAACGCCGCCGCGTCGCTGTACGCCGCACTGCTTCCCACCGCGGATATCGTCAACGCCATCGTCACGGTCCTTCCCGGATACGCCGCCAACCTGTTCCTGGAAGGAATCGAGCAGATGTTCAGCGGCGATATCATCGGCGGACTCATCAACGCCCTCGCACGTCCGGTCGCTGGCAGCATCGGCCTGGTCACCACCGCCGCGTTGATCGAGGTGCTGGTCGTTGCGAACGCCATCAC
>CAZKUK010000042.1:0-30221 GCA_964555915.1 uncultured Mycobacterium sp. | reverse complement strand
CTAAACCGCGCTAGCCGCACCGGCGTGGAGGACGCGGCCGGTGTGGCCGCGCGCTCGCACGCGCCGGGACGGTCACAGGACGTCGAGGATCTCGTTCTTGAGCGCCTCGGCCTGGGTGCCGAACACGGCCTGCACGCTTCCGCCCACCTCGATCACCCCGGCCGCCCCCAGCGCCTTGAGCCGGTTCTGGTCCACCCTGCCGGGATCGGCCACCTCCATCCGCAGACGGGTGATGCAGGCGTCGACGCTGAGGAGGTTCTCCCGCCCGCCGAATGCCGCGATCACCTGTTCGGCCTTGCTGTCGACGGCGGCTCCGGTCCGGCCCGGCCGACCGGCCGGACCGGATACCACTGCAGTGGGGGCGTTAACACCCTCACTGAGGTTGGCGCGCTGCTCAGCCTCGAACTCAGCCTCCGGTTCGCGGCCGGGTGTACGCATATTCCATTTCGTGATGACGAACCGGAACAACAGGTAGTAGACGACGAAGAACACCAGTCCCATGGCCACCAGTAACGGTATGTTCTTGGCCGCCGGTGCGGTGCCGTACAGCAGCAGGTCGATCAGCCCGGCCGAGAACGAGAATCCCAGGTGGATATCCAAGGCGTACGCGATGGCCACCGACAGCCCGGTCAGTACGGCATGTACGACGTAGAGCGGGAACGCCACGAACATGAAGGCGAACTCCAGCGGCTCGGTGACACCGGTGAGAAAAGCCGTCAACCCGGCCGCCGACAGGATGCCGAGTGCGAGTTTGCGCTGCCGGGCGTTGGCCACATGGATCATCGCCAGCGCGGCGGCCGGCAGGCCGAACATCAGAATCGGGTAGAACCCGGCGGTCAGATGCCCGCCGGTCGGGTCACCGGCCGCGAATCGGCTCAGCTCACCGGTGACCACACTGCCGTCCGGGGTGGTGTAGTCGCCGTAGATGAACCAGACGAAGGAGTTCAGGATGTGATGCAGCCCAACCGGAATCAGCATCCGGTTGGCAAACCCGTAGACGAACGCACCAAGGGCCCCGGCACCGCCGATGAACCTGCCCAACCCGGTCAATCCGGCATCGAAAACGGGATAGAAGTAGCTCATCGCGAAGGCGATCACCAGGGTGGCCAGTGACACGACGATGGGTACGAACCGCCTGCCGCCGAAGAACCCGAGATAGGGCGGCAGTTTGATGGTGTGGTACCGGTCGAACAGCCACGCGGTCACCAGGCCCACCACGATGCCGCCGAACACGCTGTAGTTGATCTGCGCCTGTTCGCCGGAGGCGTCCAACTCACCGGCGAGCACCACCGGGGACATGGTCTTGAAGACCGTATCCATCACCAGGTAGCCGACGACTGCGGCCAGTGCGGTGGATCCATCGGCCTTGCGGGCGAATCCGATCGCCACACCAACAGCGAACAGCAGCGGCAGATTGGTGAACAACGCGCCGCCGGCGGCGCTCATCGCCTGGAAGAACGGGCCGATCACCGGCGCGTCGATCCGGCCCAGGAGGTCGTCTTGGCCCAGCCGCAACAAGATACCTGCCGCCGGCAGCACCGCGATCGGCAGCATGAGGCTCTTACCCAACCGCTGCAACTGGGCGAAACCTGGAATCCTCATTCCCGACTTCGTCTGTGCCCCTGGCGTTTCCGGCGCTTCACTCATCTGGGAACGGCCCTTCCTCTATTGCAGCCCAGCGGAAGCCTAGACCACCGCCGACCACCGCGAGGGGCGGTTTGAGCCGCTCGAGGGTGCCGTAACGGCCTCAATCGGCAGACCGCATCCCTATCCTTGACAGACAACCAAACGCCGATATCGACCCCGAGGAGCCCTTGTGAGTCTCTCACCGGTCCATGCGCCCGTCGCGGGCCGCGCACTAGCCCTTTCGGCAGTCCCCGACCCGGTCTTCGCACAGGGCATGGTCGGTTACGGGGCCGCCGTCGATCCGCCCCGGCAGGTCCTTGACGCGACCGCGCCGGTGAGCGGCAAGATCCTCAAACTGCTTCCGCACGCCTACGTCATCATGACGGCCGATCAGGTCGGCATCCTCGTTCACCTCGGACTCGACACGGTCACATTGGATGGCCGAGGATTCACCGCGCACGCGGCCCAGGGCGACACCGTCGCAGCCGGCCAGCCGATCATCAGCTACGACGTTCCGGCTATCGTCGCCGCCGGCCTGAGCCCGATAGTGCCGGTGGTGGTGATGGACGAACGTGAGCCGTCAAATATCTCGGTCGCCGAAACGGTGACGCTGAACGCCGAAATAGTTTCCGGCGCAATTCTTTTCACTGCCTCGAAATAGCCGGAGATGGAAGTCATCATCCTGCGCGATACCGCCGAGATCGGCACTGTCGGCGCCGACGCCATCGAATCGCTACTCAAGCGCAAGCCGGGGGCGGTTCTGGGTCTGGCAACCGGCTCCTCACCGCTGACGATCTACGATCAGCTGGCAGACCGTTATGAGGCCGGCCGGGTGTCGTTCAGCCAGGCCCGTGGTTTCACCCTCGATGAGTATGTCGGTCTGCCCGCCGACCACCCGGAACGCTATCGCAATGTCATCGACACCGCGTTCGCCTCCCGGGTCGATTTCGGGCCGCGCGCCGTGGACGGCCCGGCGGGCCTTGCCGAGGACATCCCGGCCGCGTGCGCGGACTACGAACGAGCCATCCGGGCCGCCGGGGGTATCGACCTACAGATCCTCGGGATAGGCACCGACGGACATATCGGCTTCAACGAGCCCGGCTCCTCACTGGCCTCCCGGACCCGGATCAAGACGCTGACCCGCCAGACCCGCATGGACAACGCCCGGTTCTTCGGTGGTGATGTGGACGCCGTACCCACGCACTGCCTGACCCAGGGCCTGGGCACCATCATGGAGTCCCGGCATGTGGTGCTGGTCGCCACCGGCCGGAACAAGGCCGAGGCGGTACACCAGCTTGTCGAGGGCGCGGTGAGCGCAATGTGGCCGGCCACCATCCTGCAGCACCACCCGCATGTGACGGTCCTGTTGGATGACGCCGCGGCGCGGCGCCTCCAACTTGCCGACTACTACCGGGAGACCTACCGCTCGAAACCGGGCTGGCAGGAAATCTAGATGCTGCTGACCGCCGGCGAGGTGATCACCGGCACCGAACTGCTCCGGCCCGGGTGGCTGGAGATCTCGGCCGGCCTCGTCACCGCCGTCCACCGCGGAGCGCCCCGGCGTCGGCCCGACCACGATCTCGGCACCGCGACGGTGGTGCCGGGTTTCGTCGACACCCACGTGCACGGCGGCGGAGGCGGTAGCTTCTCCGATCCCGGCCAAACCGCCGCCGCAGTCGGCCAGCACCTGCGGCACGGCACCACCACCCTGGTGGCGTCGCTGGTCACCGAGGCTCCCGCGAAGCTTCTGGCCCAGGTCAGGGCACTCGCCGAGCAGGTTCGTGCCGGTGTGATTGCGGGTATTCACCTCGAGGGTCCCTGGCTGTCGGCTGATCGATGCGGTGCCCATGACCCCGATCTGCTGCGCGACCCCGACCCCACCGAACTGGACCGGGTGCTGCGCGCCGGGGGTGAAACCATCCGGATGGTGACACTGGCCCCGGAACGGGCCGGTGGACTCGAGGCGATCCGCCGCATCGTGGACGCCGGAGCGGTCGCGGCGGTCGGCCATACCAACGCGACATACCGGCAGACCAGGGCCGCCGTGGATGCCGGGGCGACGGTCGCAACGCACCTGTTCAACGCGATGCGCCCGATCCATCACCGCGAACCCGGCCCGGTGATCGCGCTACTGGAGGACCCCCGGGTGACGGTCGAGGTGATCACCGATGGTGTCCATGTCGATGCAGCGCTCTACCGCCACATCGTCGCCTCCGCCGGATCCGGTCGGGTGTCACTGGTGACCGACGCGATGGCGGCGGCCGGGATGCCCGACGGCCTCTACCGGATCGGACCACTGACCGTCGAGGTGGCCCATCAGGTGGCACATCTGGCCGGCACCGACACCATCGCCGGAAGTACCGCGACCTTTGACCGGCTCTTCCGGTTCGCGGTGCTGCACGCCGGTCTGCCTCGGGACGAGGCCCTGCTGCAGGCGGCACGGCAATCGTCGGTGAATCCGGCTCGTGCACTTGGACTCCCGTGTGCCGTACTCCGGCCGGGCTCAGCGGCGAACCTGGTTGTCCTGGACAAGGACCTTGCCGTGTCCGGAGTGATTCGTCACGGGCAGTGGGTTCCGGGCTCCATCTCGGGTCTTTAACGATTGGGTGTTGGCTCCGCATCGTTCCTCGCGCGCGCGATGAACGTGTGATCAGGTGGATCCAATGAGCACGGATCCACTGAGCACCTCGACGACCCGTCAATCCCGGCTGCGCCAAACCGGACTCGCCGCTGCCGCCGCATCGGCGTTGATCGCTGTCGGCGTGCCCCTGGCGGCGTCTACCTCCACCGCCACGCCCACCGCCGCACCGCCGGCGGACGCGAACGGCTATGTCAACTCGACCGCGCGTTGCACGGCACCGGCCACCGCAGTTCTCTTCGGCGCCACCGAGACCTCGCGGGTAGCGATCTGTAAGACCGCGTCGGGTTCCTATCAGTACCGCGGTGTGCGGGTCAGCGACGGCGCCCGACTGATCACCACGGCATCGAAAACATCCAGCGATACCTTCGTCGCCGACAACGACGGCGTGAAATACACGGTGACCCCGACGGCGCTGAGCGTCACCGCGAACGGCAACACGTTCCGCACCGAGACGTGGACCGACTACACCGGCCCGGAGGCCCCCGCCGCCACGTCAACACCCGGCACCACGACGAGCACGTCCACATCGGCCACCTCGACGACGGCCACCTCGACGCCCGCCACCTCGACGCCCGCCACCTCGTCCCCCGCGACATCCGGTGCGGCAACCTCGACGGCTCAGACGACATCGACGGTGCCGCTACCGCCACCGCTGCCTGCGGAGGTCGGCGGCGGAACGTCGACCGACAGCTGATCACGCGTCGCTTGACGGTCAGACGAACCAGCGGCGCTCGATGGGCGGCGCCACCCAGGTGCCGTCGAGGACGGACTCGTCGGGCACGTACATCCGCAGATAGGCCTCGAAGCCACCGCCGGCCGGCACTTTCAGCCAATTCGCGCCCGGGTCGCCCGGATCGCGGGGGGCGAAGACGATATCGATCGAACCGTCCGGCCGGGTGATCAGTTCCTCCGGCCGGCTGTTGCTGACCGCGTATTGCTTCTGCGCGTTCGGCACCAGCCGGCCATCGCTGCCGTAGGCCGTCACCGACCAGAAAGCACCGACCGGCGGAGCCTCACCCGGAGCGAATCGCAGGAGGTACGAGCCGGTTCCGAATCCGGCCAGTGGCAACCGGTTGGCACCCAGCAGCCCGGCCGAGTAGACCGCCTCCTCCGGGGTGTTGGCCACCAGGCCCACCTCTGCGACACCGGCCCGCAGCAGGTAGTCGGTGCCGTAGTCGCCGATCGCCGCCGGCGGGGTGGCCCAGCCACCGTTGGTGAACGCTGAAACGTACTGGGTGATGCTGGTCACCAGCGGAAGCAGGGCGGCGGTTACCCGAACCGCCACGTCTGCGGCGAGGGTGGACAACACGCCCAGGTTGGCGTCGGCCACCGTCATTCCCGGCCCCACGCCAATCTGTGCGATGGCCGCCAGCGTGGGGGCGTCGATGGCCGGTGGCGGGTTGAGCGCCATTGCGGCGCTGATGGAGTCCAGATAGCTCAGACCGGGAGCCGGGATCGGGATGATGGGGCTGACGGTGCCGCCGGTCGGGCTCAACGCGTACTGCTTGATCAGTTCGCGCGCCACCTCCTGGTCGGCGGCGTCACCGGCGAGGGTGCGCCCGAGTGCGAGCATGCTGCTGTAGGGCACCTCGACAGTCTGCGCACCGGGGATATCGACCTGCGGACCACCCGACCAGGTGATCGCGTAGTTTCCCGGCCCGGAACCCGTTGTCCGGGAACCGATATAGCCCGACACGTTGGTATACGGGTCGGTCAGCTGAAAGCTGAAGTACCGGTCCCCCATATCGGGAATGGACAACACCACCGGGCCGTTGCTGAGATCGAGTTCGGCAAGGGTGTAGAAGGTGTCGACATTGGGTCGCTTACCGCCGCCGATCGACAACCAGATCGGATCGACATCCGGATTGGCGAAACTGGTCAGGGAGTACAGGGTGTTGAGTGTCCCCACCGTCTGCCGGACCCGCTCGTACTCCATCAGCGGATAGCCGTAGATATAGGCCTGCGCCGCCAGGATCGCGGCCTGGATCGGGCCGGGGTCGGCCGGCGCCGCAGCGTTGGCCCGGTTCGCGGCGGTGGTTCCGGTGGCGTCGGCGGACGGTGCCGCGACGGTGTGGGCGACACCGGTGACGGCCGGAGCGGCCGTAATCGGAGCCGGCATCGATACCGGTGCGGCCGGACCCACCGTGGCCACCGGTACCCTGGCGCTGCCGGCGCGCGCCGCAGCGCCTCTGACTGCCCGCACCGGTTCCGGGACCGGATCCGGTTCTGCCACAACGTGTTTTACCGGTATCTCCACCGAAACCGTCGCGCCTGCGGCCGCTGCCGAGCGGCGGGGGTCCACCCGGGCCTCGCTGACCGGTGCCGGGCTGGCGGCGCGCCGGGCCTGCTCACGCGAGCGCGCCGGGCCCTTGGAGTCGCGATCCTGCCCGGCGCTCGCCGCGCCCCGCCCGGGGCCGTCATCGGCCGCCGCCGAACCTGCCCCGGGCCCGGCGACGAGTGCCGCACCCACCCCGGCGGCCACCGCACCCGCTCCGAGGCCTGCCCGCAGCCATACCTGCCTGTTCGGCGTCATCGCACTACCTGTCTCCACTGTCGGACCGATGCCGGGATCCTACGATCTGCGCTCAGGGAAATTCGATATAACGACCCACTCCGGCGGCCGGGGCCCGGTCGAGGATGAGCGCGCTGAGTGCTACATCGTCCATGGCGATTCCCATGTTGAGGAACATCCGCCGGCCCGACGCCGGAACCGGGTACCGGCCCGTGACAACTTGGGCCAGATCGGTGACGGGTGCCGGCAGGCCGAAGAAGTACATGCTGCCGGCGACCGAGCCGTACTGGCCAGGGTCATCGACGCAGTACACCACGGCATCGTGGAACGCCTTCGGCGCCATGGCATCGTCGTAGTCCACCGGTAGCAGCAGCGCATCGGGATTGGTGTTGGCGCAGTCCAGTTTCGGGTCGAGTGGCACCGTGATGGTGGTGATCACCAGGTCGGCCCCCGCGACCGCGTCGGTGGGGGATTCGGCAACTCTGGTCGCCCGTTCTCCGCACCGGTCCAGCAGGTCGCGGGCCCGGCCGGGGTTGCGGTCATAGGCCGACACCCGGGTGAGGCCGGGGTGCACCTCGAGTGCGACCTCCAGGTGCCGATGACCCTGCAGCCCGCAGCCGACAATCGCCAAGTGTTCGGGAGCGCCGGGAACGTGCCGCATGGTCACCCCGGAGACCCCGGGGGTACGCATCGCGGTGATCCACCCGCCGTCGAGCAGGGCGATCGGCCGGCCGGTCTCCGGGTCGTTCATGATCATCGCACCGTAGATGTAGGGCAGTCCCTTGGCATTGTTCTGCTCGTAGCCGGCCACCCACTTGATACCGATTTTGTCCGATCCACCGAGATAGGCCGGCATCGCGTGGATGAATGCGTCATCGCCGCGGGAGGTGACTTTGGGCTTGGGCGGGTTCTGCACCAGCCCCCGCGCTTTCTGGCGGAAAGCGTCCTCGAGAACGTCAATGATCTCGGTCCAGGTCAGCCCGATGCTATCGAGGTCGGCGCCGTTCAGGACCAGCATCTGGTTATCGGTCACCTGCGAACCATAACCGCGCGCGGCGGCTGATCGGCAGTATCGTCGTCATATGGACATCGACGCCCGGCTCGACCGATTCTCCGCTCCCGTTCTCGGTCTCTTCCGGATCGTCGTCGGGCTGCTGTTCGCCCTGCACGGCACGGCCAAGCTGTTCGGCTGGCCGGCCACCAAGTCCGGGGCGGTTCCCTTTGGAACCTGGCCGTACTGGTGGGCCGGTCTGATCGAGCTCGTCGTCGGTCTGTTGGTCGCACTCGGGCTGTTCACCCGGCTGGCCGCCCTCCTCGGCTCGGGGACCATGGCGTTCGCCTACTTCACCGCCCACCAGGCTGACGGCCTGTTGCCCATCCAAAACGGCGGCGAACTCTCGGTGCTGTACTGCTTCTCGTTCCTGCTGATCGCGTTCGCCGGCGCCGGGGCGTTCGCGGTGCGGGACCGCCCGGTGTCGGCCGCGAGCACCCGGTAGCGAACTTCAGCGGCAGCAGTCCGGGTCGATGACCGCGCACAGCGCCGCGATGGCCGCATGCCGGGGCCGATGGTAGACGCTCATACCCCGCCGGGCCGACTCCACCAGACCCGCGTTGCGCAGTTGGGTCAGGTGATGACTGACGGTGGACTCGGTGATCCGGACCGCGGCAGCCAACTCGCCGCTGTTCTCCTCGCCGGACGGCGAGGAGAACAGCAGTGACATGATCTTGACCCGGACAGGGTCGGCGAGCGCCTTGAGCCGCAGCGCTACCTCCAGCGCCACCTCATCGTCCATCGGCCCGGCCGCTATGGGCGCACAGCAGACCGGGGCCGAGATGTCGATATCGGGCAACGCCTTGGGCATGGCGCCATCATTCCAGAACCCTTGACATATATCCAAAAGGTGGCAGGGTGGAGCCACCCGAGTAATTCGACATATGTCACATATGGCCTGAGGAGGTCCTCGTGTCCCGTATCCAACTAGCCCTGAACGTCGACGATATCGACCAGGCAATCGTGTTCTATTCCAAACTTTTCAACGTCGCACCCGCCAAGGTGAAGCCCGGTTATGCCAACTTCGCCATCGCCGAACCTCCGCTGAAACTGGTGCTGCTGAAGAACCCCGGCGCGGGAGGCACTCTGAACCACCTCGGGGTCGAGGAGGACAGCAGCGACCGGGTGCATACCGAGATCGGCCGCCTCACCGCGGAGGGACTGTTCACCGAGGAGGAAATCGGCACCACCTGCTGCTTCGCTCTGCAGGACAAGGTGTGGGTGAGCGGACCGGACGGCGAGCGGTGGGAGGTCTACACCAAGCTGGCCGACTCCGAGACGTTCTTCGAGGCTCCCTCCGAGACGGCCGCCGGCGATTGCTGCGGGGCCGAACAACCAGCCCGGTGAGGCCTCACCGCGAGGGTGCGTGTCGGCCCGCCGACACGCCGGCCCCGGCGTGCACTTTGCGCACCCTCGCGTATCGGGCGAGCACTTAACCTGCGGGGCGGGCGCAGGTAGGTTGATCCATATGCCTCAAACCACGATCGGTGCCCGGATGGGAGCCGGCCTGGCAGCGGCAGCGGTCGCTCTCGGGGTGACCCAACTGGCCGCGGCGTTCTTCGCCCCGGCCGCCGACTCCCGCACCGCCGTCGGGACATCAGTGATCAATCTGACCCCGGGCCCGGTCAAGGAATGGGCCATCCAGACCTTCGGCACCGCGGACAAGACCTTCCTGACCGTGATGGTGCTCGTTGTCATCGCCGCGCTGGCGTCAGCATCCGCCATCTGGGAGCGCTCACGAATTCCGTTGGGCAGCATCGTTCTTGGCGGAGCCGGGCTGCTGGGGTGCCTGGCCGTGTTGAGCCGTCCCGGGGCGAGCGCATTTGATCTCATCCCGACCCTGCTGGGCACCGCCACCGGAATCGCGGCGCTGCGACTGCTGACCTCCGAACGGATCCGGGAACAGACCCCCGCTGAAACCCCGGACCCCGGTCGGCGGCGTTCGCTGCTGACCCTGGGGTTCGTCGGGCTGGGTGCGCTGGGCGGTGTCGTCGGCTCCGTTCTCACCCGCCAGCGTCGCTCGGTGGCCACTGACCGCGACAGTTTCGCCCTGCCCACACCCGCCGTCCCGGCACCGCCCGTTCCGGCGGATGTGCAACCCGATGACGCCGGGCTGCCCAGCTTCATCACTCCCAACGAAGACTTCTATCGCATCGACACCGCTCTCACCGTTCCGCAGGTCTCCCGGGAGGAGTGGAAGCTCCGCGTTCACGGCATGGTCGATGAGGAGATCACCTACACCTTCGCCGACCTCGAGCAGTTCGAGGCCGTCCAGGCGGCCGTGACGCTGACCTGCGTGTCCAATCCGGTGGGCGGAAATCTCATCTCCAACGCCATGTGGACCGGCTACCGGGTCCGGGACCTGTTGCGGCGCAGCGGGGTCAGTCCCGATGCCGATATGGTGCTGTCGACCTCGGTGGACGGCTTCACGGTGGGCACCCCGGTGGAGGCTCTCACCGACGACCGGGACGCGATGCTGGCGATCGGGATGAACGGGGTGCCCCTGCCGGTCGAGCACGGCTACCCCGCGCGGCTGGTGGTGCCGGGTCTCTACGGTTTCGTCTCAGCCACCAAGTGGGTGGTCGACCTGGAATTGACCCGGTTCGACCGGGCCAAGGCCTTCTGGACCGAACGCGGCTGGTCGGCGCGGGCTCCGATCAAGACGCAATCCCGTATCGACGTGCCCCGCGATGGGGCGCGGGTCTCCGCCGGCGTGGTCACCGTCGGCGGGGTCGCCTGGGCTCAGCACCGCGGAATCGAAGCCGTCGAAGTCCGAGTCGACGACGGGCCGTGGCAGCCGGCCACCCTCGGCGCGGCCTACTCCGATGACACCTGGCGGCTGTGGACTTTCGACTGGGAGGCCGCCGCCGGGCGGCACATCCTGACAGTCCGGGCCACCGACAACACCGGCGCGGTGCAGACCGAACAGCAAAGCGCCCCCGCGCCCGATGGCGCGAGTGGGTGGCCGTCGATCTCGGTTGAGGTGCGCTGAGCGATCAGACGGACTGCAGCCGCTCCGCCGCTACCTCGTCCGGGACGGTCACCGTCACCGCTGTCCCACCGCCCGGTCGCTCGCTGATGTCCATCGAGCCGCCGGCCGCCTCGACGCCGACGACCAGCGACGCGAGACCGATATGGCCTTCGGCGACCCGTCGATCCAGGATCGCCGGGTCGAATCCGACTCCGTCGTCGGCCACCCGCAGAACAGTCGCCTCACCGTCCCGGTGCAGGCCGATATCCAGGCGGGTCGCCCGGGCGTGCTTGTAGGCGTTGGTCAGCAGCTCCCGGGCGGCCCGGTAGATCAGCGTCTGGGATTCCGGGCGACCCACCTCATCGAGTTCGGCGCACACCGGAGTTCCCCACCGCTGCTCGTTGCGCTGGGCCAGTTCGCTGACGGCCGCGCTGAGACCCACCTGGTCCAGCACCTGCGGGTGCAGGGTGCTGACGGTGGTCCGCAACTCCGAAACCGTCTCCCGCAGCGCCGCATCCAGCCGGTCGAAACCGGCCGCGGTGGGGTTTTCCCGCAACTCGTCGAGGTCCAACCGTGCGGCAAGCAGATTCTGCAGGGGACCGTCATGCAGTTGTTCGGACAGTTCGCGGTTGCCCCGTTCATCGGCCCGCATCGACTCCGCCACCAACCGGCGGCGCACATCCAGTAGCGCCAGCACCCGGCCCTGCCTCCGCGCCAGTGTGTAGGACAACGCGGTGATGGCGGCGGTCAACCACAGCAGACACCCCACCTGGGCGTAGACGATGGGGGGAATGTGACCGCCGAACTTTTTATCACCGGAGGCGTAGACCACCCAGACCAGCAGGTATCCCAGTGCCGTACTCAGCCCGAGCACGCCGGTGGTCAGCGGTCTTTCCAGGAAGGCCACCGAGATCGGCAGCAGGAAGAAGATCGGGTACAGCGCGATCGTCGCCGGCCCGGACGCGATACACAGCGCCATCACGATGACAGTGTCGACCGATGTCGAGAACCAGCCGAACCACCAGCGGTCCGGCCCGAACAGCACGACGGCCAGGAACACCAGCGCCACCAGGGTGTAGATCACCAGCACCGCGTTGAACGCACCCTCGAAGCGGTGCTGGATACGACTGTGATGAATCAGCAGCGCGATCAGCGCGATCAGCACCAATCGCAGGATTGACCGGATGCGCAACGGGTCCGTGGTCAGAAAATCCAGCACCCGGTCGACGAGGCGGCCCATGGGCTAGTCCAGCAATCCCCGGCGCATGGCCTCGGCGACGGCTGCCGCCCGATCCCCCACGCCGAGCTTCTCGTAGAGCCGCTGCACGTGGGTTTTGACCGTCGACGGCGCGAGAAACAATGTCTTGGCGATGATCGGGATGCTATCGCCGCCGGCGATCAGGCTCAGCACCTCGCGTTCGCGGGCACTCAGGGTCGGGCCGGCCGGCTCGGCCCGGCGGCGGATCTCGGCGGCAAGACCCGAGGCCAAATCCGGGGCAACGACATCGTTGCCGTTCGCGCACTCGATCACCGCATTGACGATTTCCGAGCGTGACGACTCCTTGGGCAGAAAGCCTGCGGCGCCCTGTTGCAGAGCGCGGTAGACGATCGCGGCATCGTTGTAGGCCGACACCAGCAGCACCCGGGTGGGCAGACCGTCCCGCAGCACAGCGGCGGCAACCTCCGCTCCGTTCAGCCCGGGCATCTGATGATCCAGTAACGCAACAGCCGGTGCGTGCTTCCTGATCGCCGCCAGTGCCGAGGGCCCGTCCGGGGCCTCGGCGACCACGTCAACCAGACCGCTGCCGGTCAGCGCGCGCATCAACCCGTCCCGAAACAACGGGTGGTCATCGGCGATGACCACCCTGACCTTCTTCTCGTTGAAGGTTTCCCGCACCGGGCGATGGTCGCATAGCTGTTACCCGTTCGGCCGACATTGACTTCATCCGGGCATCCCGGGGCCCTTCATCCGGGCATTCGGGAGGCCGGGTTGGCAGCACACTGTGTTGCACCGTGTTGCGCTGCGTTCACCCGGGCTCGATAACGCGAATGCGGGGCTAAACGCTGATTCCATCAGTGAACAATGAAGCCAGGGCCGATAATCACCGCAAAGACGGAATGTGTTCAAGGGGTAGTGGATGGCGATGATCCGGATCAGGGAGGCCGCGGCCCTGTTGGGCGTCAGCGATGACACCGTGCGGCGATGGATCGACGGCGGGGGCCTCACCGCCACGAAGGACGCGACCGGCCGGCTGGCCATCCCCGGCCACATCCTGGCCCAGTTCGCCCGCACCCATGCCGCGACCGCACCGGATCCGCCGCCGACCGGGAGTTCGGCACGTAACCGGTTCGCCGGGATCGTCACCCGCCTGATCACCGACGGGGTAATGGCCGAGGTGGAACTCCAGTGCGGACCACATACGGTCGTCTCGCTAATGAGCAGGCAGTCGGCAGAACAACTCGGCCTGGAGGTGGGCTCGCTTGCCGTTGCCGCCGTGAAGGCCACCACCGTGATCGTCGAAATACCGAAGGCCGACAGATGACCGCCCGGGCCGCAGCCCCGGCAATCGCGGCCATCGCCATCGCGGCCGCGACGGCCTGCTCGGGTGCCCCCTCCCCCCCACCGGATCCACCGGCGGGTCCGGCCGGCGATATCACCGTTTTCGCGGCCTCCTCGCTGGCAGCGGTATTCACGACGCTGTCCGGGCAGCTCGAGAAGGCCCATCCGGGTACCCGCGTGAAGTTCAGTTTCGCCGGTTCCACCGACCTGCTCACCCAGCTCACCCAGGGCGCTCCGGCGGATGTCTTCGCCTCGGCCGACGAGGCGAGCATGGGTAGAGCCGTCGGCGCCGGACTCATGCGCGGCGCACCGGAGGTGTTCGCCACCAACACCCTGACGATCATCACCCGGCCGGGAAACCCGCATGGTGTGGCCGACTTCGCCGATCTGGCCAGACCCGGGCTCGCGGTGGTGGTGTGTGCGCCGCAGGTGCCGTGCGGCGCCGCGGCGGCGAAACTCGGCCGGCTCACCGGTGTGACCCTCACACCGGCCAGCGAGGAGTCCACTGTGACCGACGTGGTGGGAAAGGTCATCTCCGGCGCGGCTGACGCCGGATTGGTCTACCTGACCGATGCCCGGGCAGCCGGCGACAAGGTCACCGAAGTCACCATCCCGCTGGCCGACGCCGCCTCGAACAGCTACCCGGTCGGGGTACTCGCCGAGTCCCGGAATCCCTCTGCGGCAGAGTCTTTCGTCGAACTCCTCACCGGTCCGACCGGACGAGGAGCACTGGCCGACGCGGGTTTCGAGATCCCGTGAGGACCGGGACTCCGACCCAGCCGCGGGTCACGGTCGGCCTCCCGACCTGGATCTACCTGCCGGCGTCGGTCGGGGCAGCACTCATCCTCATTCCGCTGGCAGCGATCCTGCTGCGGATCGACTGGGCGCACTTCATTCCGCTGATCACCTCGGAGTCCTCGCGCGCGGCGTTGTGGCTGAGCGTGAAGACCGCAACAGCCAGCACCGGACTGTGTGTGCTGCTCGGGGTTCCGATGGCCATCACCCTCGCCCGCGGAACATTCCCGGGTCTGAGGTTCCTGCGTGCCGTGGTCCTACTGCCACTGGTGCTCCCGCCGGTGGTCAGCGGTATCGCGCTGTTATACGCGTTTGGCCGCTACGGCCTGCTGGGGCGCTATCTGGAAGCCTTCGATATCCGGATCGCCTTCACCACGGCCGCCGTCGTGCTGGCCCAGACATTCGTCTCGCTGCCGTTCCTCGTGGTCAGCCTGGAGGGCGCCGTACGCTCCGCCGGCAACCGGTACGAGAGCGTGGCCGCGATGCTGGGGGGTCGGCCGACCACCGTGTTGCGGACGGTAACCCTGCCGCTGGTGCTGCCGGGGCTGATCTCCGGCGCGGTCCTGGCGTTCGCTCGGTCACTCGGCGAATTCGGAGCCACCCTCACCTTCGCCGGCTCCTTACAGGGCGTCACACGCACGCTGCCCCTGGAGATCTATCTGCAACGGGAAACCGATGCCGAGGCCGCACTCGCCCTATCGCTGCTGCTGATCATTGTCGCCGCCCTCATCGTGATCGCCTCCGCCTCGCGTCGGCTGTCCGGTCCGCTGTGAACGGGCTTGAGCTGCACGCGCGGGTGGATCAACGCGGAGCCGAGTTCGATCTCCAACTCGACAGCGGTGACGTCCTGGCGGTCCTGGGCCCGAATGGCGCCGGCAAATCGACCTTGCTCGCGCTGATCGCCGGGCTCCTCAGCCCCGACCACGGCCGCATCACGCTGGGGGACACGGTCCTCACCGACACCGCCGCGGGGCTCTTCATCCCGCCGCATGCCCGGGGTATCGCCATGCTCACCCAGCAGGCACTGCTGTTTCCGCATATGACCGTCGAGGCCAACGTGGCCTACGGACCGCGCCGTACCGGACTCAGCCGTTCGCGGGCGCGTACCGTGGCGCGGCAATGGCTCGAAGCGGTCGACGCCGGCCACCTGGCCGCCCGCCGGCCCGCTGAGTTGTCGGGCGGGCAGGCCCAGCGGATCGCGATCGCCCGCGCTCTGGCAGTCGAGCCCCGACTGCTGCTCCTCGATGAACCGCTGGCCGCTCTCGACGTAGCCGGGGCAACTGCGGTCCGCGGCTTGTTCCGCGATCTTCTCCAGACCGATCGGCGCACCGCGGTGATCGTCACCCATGAGCTACTCGACGTCCTCGCGATCGCGGACAGGGTCATCATCGTCGACGCCGGCAGGATCGTCGAGAGTGCTCCGGTCCGCGACATCCTGGCCTCCCCGCGCAGTGACTTCGCCGCCCGGATCGCCGGAGTGAACCTGCTGTCCGGGGTGGTCGGCGAGCCGGGAACGATCAGAACAACCTGGGGCAGAACGATTTACGGAACCGGTGGCCCGTCCACCGGCAGTTCCGCAGTCGCGGTGTTCTCGCCGATGGCGGTGTCGGTCCACCTCGAACCCCCGCATGCGAGCCCCCGCAACGTCTTGCCCGCGACCATCACCGAACTGGAGTTACACGGGGGGGCCGTACGGGTCCGGACCGGCGAACAACCCGACGGGGGGCCTGCGCTGTGCGCCGATATCACCCCGGCTGCGGTGGCCGATCTCGGCTTGCTCCCGGGCCGGGCGGTGTTCTTCGCGATCAAAGCGATGGAGGTCCGGATCCACCCGGCGCTCGCCGCCGCCCGCGCGGGCCCGTCCACGGGCGGCAACTGAGCCGCCACATGCAGCCCCCGCACGAGCATCCCGTCGGTCAACTCACCGGTGGCCGGCTTGAGGTCCACGGTAGCTCCGACCCGTCATTCGGCGACCTTGACGAGGGCACCGTCACCGACTGCGTCGGCATCACGACCTGGCTGCCACCAGCGACGGGGTCCCGACACCAATGGTGATCCGCGGATCTGCCGCGGGGTCCAGCCAGTTCAGCAGCGCGCGCATCTCATCCCGGCCGATGGCCACACATCCCCAGGTCGGGTTGCCATCGGTCACATGCAGAAAGATTCCGGACACCTTGCCCGGGATCCGCTGCGGATTCACCGCGATGTTGACCGCGTAGTCATAAACCGGTCCGGATGTGTAGAGGTTCTCGGTGATGGATGAGGGTCTCTGCGCGGATCTCACGTGGGTGTTGTAGGTGGGCGAGCTGGCATCCTCATCCCACCAGTCCTGATCGGTGGCCTGAAAATACGGCATCTTGGTGCCCGGATTGGGCTTGCGCCCGAAGGCCTGGTCGAACGCAAACGTTCCCTCGGGTGTGCGGTAGACGCCGTCCGCGGGGACGCCGACCCCGAGCTCACCCACCTTCGCGGAGATGGGGCCCAGCACACGCTTCCACTGCTGTGCGACCTTCTGATACGCGGTGAGTGTTCCGGTCGTGGCGTCGGCGGCCGGCACACCGACAACGATCCACTGGGCGGTCTGTGCGGTAGCGGGGAGGACGGGGGCCGCGGCGACCGGTGCCGCGATCGGAAGAGCGAACAGCGGAAGAGTGCCGAGCACGAGCCCGACCTTCCCGGCGAAGCTCGCCATTTTCCTGCGCAGTTTCACGGGCACTCCGGAGTCGGGAAGGCGGTAACGACAGGGCCCGACGATCGTATCCAGGGCCGATGCCCGCCCGGGGCGGCGAAACTGGGTCGGCACGCAACCGCCACCATTCCGAGACCGGCCCCATCCGGACCTGCGCGAAGGGCGGTGGCCGCGCTGGGCCACAATGACCGGATGGCCGTACCGCGTCGGGTTTCCGAAGAAGAAGAGCTCAAGCCGTTTCAGGTGGAATTGCTCAAGCTCCAGCGCTACCTCGAAGACGAGAACCGCCGGATGATCGTGCTCTTCGAGGGCCGGGACGCCGCGGGTAAGGGCGGGACGATCCGTCGGGTCACCCGCTATATGAACGAGAAACACTACCGAGTGGTGGCGCTGGGCAAACCCACCGAGGAGCAACGCAGTCAGTGGTACTTCCAACGCTATGTGGCACAGTTCCCCACCGGTGGCGAGATCGTGCTGTTCGACCGCTCCTGGTACAACCGGGCCATGGTCGAACCGGTCTTCGGCTTCTGCAGCGATGAGGAGTACCGGAACTTCCTCAAGGGGGTCGTGGGTTTCGAGAAAGACCTGGTGCGCCAGGGCACCATCATGGTGAAGCTCTATTTCAGTGTCACCAAGGAGGAGCAGGCCCGCCGGTTCGAGCGGCGCCGCGATGACCCGCTGCGGCAGTGGAAGCTCAGCGAGATCGACGTCCAGGCCCAGGAGCACTGGGATGACTTCACCGACGCGAAATACCGGATGTTGCGTCGCACCAGCACCGCTGACGCCCCGTGGACCATCGTGCGCTCGGAGAACAAGCACCGGGCACGACTCAACGCGATGCGGGTCATCCTCAACGCTGTTCCGTACTCGGGCCGCGCCGACGATATCGACCTGGTGCCCGATCCGCGGATCGTCATTCCCGCCGCCCAGGAACTGGCACTGATGGATGCCGACCGGATTCGTAGCGGCAAATTCAGCGGCTGAACCGCACCGATCGCGGCGGCATTGCCCGGGAGTGCTACTTCTTTCTACGCCGGCGAGGTGGCGGCGGCGGGGTGGCTTTGGTGGTCGGCTCGAACTTGCCGCCCTTCTTGGGGTCGTAGGTATTCGGCTTGGGCGTCGTCATAGCGATTCCTCTCGACTAGCAGCGTCATTTCTCACCGTACTCGCGCAGCAGGTATGGGGCATGTAGAGCGGTGACGCTTCCGGGGCGGCCTTTACCTACAGTGCGGCTCATGTACCTACAGTGAGACTCATGGTTTTCACCCACGTCGTGACCTTCCAGTGGCGCGATGACGCTGACGTCCCGGTTGCAGCGATAAGCGCCGCGCTGGGCGCCCTTACCTCCCGGCTCGAAGGCGTCCGAAACTACCTGTGCGGGAACGATATTGGCCTGACTCCCACGGCCTACGACTTCGCGGTCATCGGCACCTTCGAGGACCGGGACTGTTTCGCCGCCTACCGGGACCACCCCGAACATCAGCGAATCCTCAACGAGCTGATCCTCCCGCACGTGCAGGACCGCACTGTCGTGCAGATTGAGCACGGCATTGATGGTGACGCGACATGACCGCGGAACTCGATCGCATCCTGGACGCTCACGGCGGACTGTCGTACTGGCGCTCGCTGGCAGCGGTGGACCTCGAAATGTCTGCGCGCGGTTTTCTGTTCACTACGAAACATGTTGCGCTACAGCGGCGTATGCGCCTGACCGTCAAGACGCAAGTGCCCGAGGTCATTCTGCATGATTACCCCACCCCAGGCCACAGCACGATTTTCCTCGGCGCCGACCGGGTCGAAACCCGGGACTCATCGGGACAGGTGACCGCGGCGCGCGCCGATCCGCGGGCGGCTTTTCCCTACCGCCGCCGGTTGCTGTACTGGGATCCGCTGGATCTGGCCTACTTCTGCGGTTATGCCATGTGGAACTACATCGCCTTGCCGTTCCTGCTGACCGAACCCGGATTCACCGTGCAGCAGCAACCCGGGACCGCTGGCGGGGTCCTGCTGAAGGTGGGCTTCCCGCCGGGCTTGCCGACGCATTCGCCGAGGCAGGAATTCCACTTCGACTCCACGGGGCGCTTGACGAGGCACGATTACACCGCCGAGGTGATCGGCAGATGGGCCAGGGGCGCCCATCTGTGCAGCGAGTACCGGCAGTTCGGCGGGATGTGGCTGCCGACTCGACGCCGGGTGTATCCCCAGGGGCCGTTCGGCCGACCACTACCGGCCCCGACCATCGTCGCGCTCGACATCCACAACGCAGTACCGCGGCCCGAATGACAGGCGCGGCGAATCCGCTCGGCAGCACGCTCAATAGAATCGACGTGCGGCGCAACGAGTAGGCCACTTGTATACCCCTTGGGGTATACAATAAACTAGATTCAGTCCAGAAAACCCGGAGGTCACCATGACACCTGACGCACCCGCCCCCGTTGCCGGCATGCCCCGTATCGGCGATCCGGCCCCATCGTTCACCGGGGTCAGCACACAGGGACCGATCAACTTCCCCGCCGACTACTCCGGCAAATGGGTGATCTTCTTCTCCCACCCGGCCGACTTCACCCCGGTGTGCACCAGCGAGTTCATGACCTTCGCCTCGATGCAGGACGAGTTCGCCAAGTACAACACCGAGCTCCTAGGGCTCTCGGTCGACGGCCTGTACAGCCACATCGCGTGGTTGCGCACCATCAAGGACAAAATCGCCTACCGCGATATGAAGGATATCGAGGTGACCTTCCCGCTGCTCGAGGACATCTCGATGGAGATCGCCCGGAAGTACGGGATGATCATGCCCGGCGAGGACACCACCAAGGCCGTTCGCGCGGTCTTCGTCATCGACCCCAAGAGCATCGTGCGCGCGGTCATCTACTACCCACTGAGCCTGGGCCGCAACTTCGACGAACTACTGCGAGTGGTCAAGGCCCTGCAGACCGCAGACCACTATGACGTCGCCACGCCGGCGGACTGGCGTCCCGGCGAACCGGTGATCGTCCCGCCCGCCGGATCCTGCGGTACCGCCAAGGACCGGATGGACGGCGCGGACGCCGGTGTGCATTGCGAGGACTGGTTCTTCTGCACCAAACCCATCCCCGCCGAGGAGATCGAGTCGGCCATCCGGGCCCGGGGAAGGTAGCGCCGGTACCCGGCAGCCGGCCCGGTGTCGCCAGTTCGGTCGCATCCCCCACTACTTTGGGTTACCTTACTAAGGGTTGGCTTACCTTGGTAGGGATACGGGAGGTGGATGTGACGGACAAGACCGGGATCCCGGTGACGGCCGAGCGGGTGCGTTCGATGTGCGCGCGGACGGGCACCGCGCATCTGGTGGCCGATGGTGCGTCGCCGGTGTTCAGCCCGGTCCATCATCTGTTTGCCTGCGGACACTTCGCCTTCACGGTCGACCGCCGGTCAATACTTTCGACCATGACCGCCGGTGCACCCGTTGTCATCGAACTGCTCGACCACACCCCCACCATGGCGGACGAGTCGGTACGAGCGCTGGCGTGGATACAGGGACGGCTCACCGACATCGTCCCGTCGGAGGTTCCGCGGATTGTGGACGCGATTGCCACCGTGAAGCCCAGCCCGGACCTGCTCGATGTCGGCCATGGCCACCAGTTACTGATGTGCACCGTGGACTCGGCCGTCTTTGCCGATGCCAGCGGCGCCGACGCCGTTGACCGCGCCGCACTGCTCACAGCCCGCCCGGATCCGTTCTGGCAGGTGGAATCGGCCTGGCTGCAGCATCTTCAGATCCACCACCCCGACAACGTCGAACGCCTTCGCCGGCATCTGCCCCGTGACGCACGCCGGGGACACCTGAAGCTTCTCGGACTGGATCGGCACGGCCTGCAGGTCCGGGTGGAGCGGCCGGAGGGATACCGGGATATTCGGGTCCCGTTCTGGCGCCCCGCGACAGACGGCGAAACCCTGGCTCGGGCCCTGCGCTTGCTGATGGGTTGTCCGTTCAACCGCGGGCTGCACAGCAGATTCGGCTGAGCGCCTTCACTCCTCCAGCAGACTGCGCAGCATCCATGCCGTCTTCTCATGAATCTGCATCCGCTGGGTCAGCAGATCGGCGGTGGGTTCGTCGTGGGCGGACTCGACGACGGGGAACAGGGCGCGGGCGGTTCGCACCACGGCCTCCTGTCCGGCCACCAGATCGCTGATCATCTCGGTGGCGCCGCGGACGGCCGGGTCCTCGTTGATACTCGTCAGGGCCGCGAACTCCGAATAGCTCCCGGGTGACTTGGCGCCGAGTGCCCGGATGCGCTCGGCAATCAGATCCACGGCCAGGGCCAATTCGTTGTACTGGGTTTCGAACATCAGGTGCAGGGTCTGGAACATCGGGCCGGTGACGTTCCAGTGGTACTTGTGGGTCTTCAGATACAACGTGTAGGTGTCGGCGAGGAGGTGTGCGAGACCCTCGGTGATTCGCACCCGGTCCTCCGCGTCAATTCCGTTGTCAATGGTCAGGTCGATGCGCGCGGTCATGCCGGTTACAACCTGCCGCGCTCGGTATTCCTTCCCGGCTACCGGTAACATTCGCCGGGTCGGCACCGAGCGGAGGAGTCGGGATGGCAGGCGGGCTGGTCGGGCTACTGGATGACGTCGCCGCCCTGGCTAAACTTGCCGCCGCCTCGATCGACGACGTGGGCGCGGCCGCCGGCAAGGCCAGCGTGAAAGCCGCCGGCGTGGTGGTCGATGACACCGCTGTCACACCGGCCTATGTGCGGGGCCTCGCCGCCGAACGGGAACTGCCCATCATCCGGCGGATCGCGATGGGGTCGTTGCGCAACAAGCTGCTCATCATCCTGCCGGCCGCGTTACTGCTGAGCAGCATCGCGCCGATCGTCGTCGAGGTGATCCTGATGTTCGGCGGCTGCTTCCTGGCCTACGAGGGCACCCATAAGGTCATCCATGCACTGCGGCGCGACGATCATGATCATGACGCCCCGACCGCACAACTGGGACCCGATGCCGAGTCGGCGACGGTCGCCGGCGCGATCCGTACCGATTTCATCCTGTCGGCAGAAATCATGGTGATCGCGCTCAAGGAGGTTCTCACCGAACCGGTGGTGTCCCGCGGGGTCATCCTCGCCGTCGTCGGGGTCGGGATCACAGTTGCGGTCTACGGTGTCGTCGCGCTCATCGTGAAGATGGATGACCTGGGCCTCAAGCTGGCCGGCCGGCCGACACCGCTGTTCCAGCGGCTGGGCCGACTGCTCGTCACCGGGATGCCGAAGGTTCTGGCCTGGCTTTCGGTAATCGGTACCGCCGCCATGCTGTGGGTCGGCGGCCACATCCTGCTGGTCGGATTCGATGAGTTGGGGTGGGCGTTGCCCTACCACTTGGTGCACCAGATCGAGGCCGCCGTGCACGGCGTGCCCGGTGTCGGCGGCGTCCTGGGCTGGTTGCTCAACACGTTGGCCTCGGCGCTGGTCGGTCTGTTGGTCGGGGCGCTCATCGTGCCGGTGGTGGAGCATATGCCGCGCCGCCGCTCCAGGAACGGCCCGGACGCGGCCCACCCCGAGGCCTCGCCCGATACGGCCCGATGAGCTCCGCTCAGCCGGCGTTGCGAACCAGGGCGATGGCGTACTCATTGACGAATCGGCCCGCCGGGGGATCGCCGCGATCGCACGATCCGTCGGACTCACCAACACGCTTCAGCCACAGGTAGGCATCGGCGTGCGCGCCCGCCGTCACCGTGGTGGGTGGGACGCCCAGTGCCCGGCCGCGCGGATTGCACCAGCTGAGCGGGGCGTCCGGCACCGGCCCGACACCATTGCGCGACGTGTCGATCACGTAGTGCGATCCGTTGGTGAGCGCCGAGATGGTCTCACCGAATCCGATCTGCTCCTCGGTGGTGTAGTAGTTCGTGATGTTGAGGCTGAAACCCCGGGCCTGGTCCACCCCGACCATGTTGAGCCGCTCGGCCATCAACTCGGCGGTAACCCAGCGCGAGTGGCCGCCGTCGATGTAGACCACCGCCGCCGGGTTGGCGGTCAGGGTGTCCACGGCGTAGCTGATCAGGTCGAAGCGCTCCTGACGCTGGGCCGGCGACAGGCAGTCGGCCATCGCCAGCGCATCGGGCTCGAGGATGATCGCCGCGGGCAGATCGCCCAGACCGGATGAGATGGCGTCGATCCACCCGCGGTAACCGGCCGCGGTCGAGAATCCGCCGGCGGCAAAGCTCCCACAGTCCCGGTACGGAATGGCGTAAAGGGCCAGGATCGGCATGGCGCCGGCGGCCTGCGCCGCGCCGGCGTACCTCGATACCGTCGCCGCGGCCGTGGCCGGCGGGAATGCGTGATCCAGCCAGTAGGCCTGTGGTGTGTTGGCGATCGTGGTCAGCTCGGGACTCGGCGGGTTCGCGTTCTTCGCCGCGGTCATCGCCAGCGAGATGGGATCGACGTAGAAAGGCCTGGCGGCCAGCGGGTTGTCCGCCGCGAGCGGGCGCACCGCCGGCGGATGTCCGGACGGTGGGAGATGTCCCGACAACATCAGAACGGCGACTGCGGCGACTGGCAGGAAACGGGCGCTCCACCGGATGAGCGCACCAACAGCTGAGAACGTCACCCCGCAAAAAATAGTGCCCCGGATCGGTTTCCGCGAATCATTGGCCAACCCGGGCCGGCCAGACCGCTACGAACTCCCGACCGCCTCTGCCGGTTCAACCGAATCCGGCCCCGGGGCGTCCGGGTTTGCGATCCAGGGCGGCGGGGGACCGTCCAGTCGGTAATAGCCGGGCGGCAGCTCCGGACGTCCGGATTCGGACCCGGTGCCGGAGGTGGGTGGCGGCAACGGTGGTGGGCCACCGGGAGAGTTGATCGAGACGTATCCGGGCGGCAGGGCCGGCGCCGGCCCCGCCCCCGGCGGTGGGGGCGCCGGGGCAACACCGGACCCCATCAGCTCATCGGCCGTGAAGGTCGGGTTCTGAACCTGATCCCAGATATCCATCAGGGTTCCGAAGACTCCCCCGCCCGACTTGCCGGAGCCGTACACCGGATTCGGTATCTCCGGGACCCCCGGCGGTCCGGCCGGCGGCGGTGGCGGAGCGGCCGGATCACCGGGAGCCTGCGAGGGCAGGTCCGGTGTGGCCGCATCCGCCGGTGGCGGCGGCTCCGGATAGATAGGTCCCGGCGACGGGGCTGGATCGGCCGGCTCCGCCGCGGCCGAAGCCGCCCCGGTGAGCGCGACGAACATGACGGTGGCACCGGCGAGTGCCGCGGTGCCCGCGCGGTGCCGTTCGGTCATCAGTCCGGCAGTCCTCTCCTGCTGTGCCCGCCGGCGTCCGACGGTCGAGATGTCGCTCTGCTGCGATCGTCGCATATGGTGCGTCCCTCGTTACCGTCTGCTGGTGCGCAGATCCCGGGACCCTTGGGCGCCCAGTCCGGAATCCAGCCCGGAATCCAGCCCGGAATCCAGTGAGGTGTCCCGGGTCTCCCGCATGACCAACAGTGCCCCGAAGCTCAGCGCCGCAGCCCCGAACATATACAGCCCGACCCAGGCCACCCCGTATTCGGCGACGATCCAGGTGGCCAGAAACGGCGCGACCGCGGCCCCCAGAATGCCCGAGGCGTTGTAGGCGATCCCCGATCCGGTGTAGCGGACGTTGGTCGGGAACATCTCGGGCAGGACCGCACTCATCGGCCCGAAGGTCAGGCCCATCAGGGTCATTCCGACGATGAGGAAGATCAACATGGTGGTTTGCGAGCCGGAGTCCGGCGACAGCATGGGCCCGAACAACGCGCCGTAGGCCATGATCGCCGCGGTGACCACCAGCAGCGTGGCCCGCCGCCCGAACCGGTCGGCCAGGCGGCCGGCCACCGGAAGCAGCGTCGCGAAGAACAGCATCGCGATCAGCTGCCACTGCAGGAAGTCGACATAGTCGAAGCCCAGTCCTTTGCCCTCGGGCGGCCGGTTTGCGGTGCCGTAGCTCAGCGCCCAGGTGGTGACGATGTAGAAGAGCGTGTAGGTCGCGAGCATGACGAAGGTCCCGATGATCAGCTCCCGCCAACTGGTCCGGAACACCTCGGTCAACGGCGATTTGACCCGTTCCCCACGTTGAACGGCGCGGACGAACACCGGGGTTTCGGTGAGCCGCAACCGCACGTACAGCCCCACGATGACCATGACCGCGCTGAGCAGGAACGGTAGGCGCCAACCCCAGGACAGGAACGCCCCGGACGGGTCCGGCTGAGCGGCACTGTGCCCCAACCACACGATGAGCAGCAGGAACAACCCGTTGGCCATCAGGAATCCCAGCGGGGCGCCCAGTTGCGGCCACATCGCGGCCCAGGCCCGTTTACCCGGCCGGGCCGTCTCGGTCGCCAACAACGCCGCACCACTCCACTCCCCGCCGAGCGCCAGACCCTGAGCGAACCGCAGCACCGCCAGCAGTGCGGGGGCGAGCAGACCAACCTGGCCGTAGGTGGGCAGCAGTCCGATCAGAAACGTCGCGATCCCCATCAGCAACAGCGATCCGACGAGGGTGGCCTTGCGGCCCACCCGATCGCCGAAATGCCCGAACAGGATGGACCCCAGCGGACGGGCGACGAACGCCAGGCCGAAGGTCGCCAGCGAGGCCAGCAGCGCCGTCGTCGGGTTTCCCTTCGGGAAGAACAGGCTCGGAAACACCAGCACCGCCGCGGTGGCGTAAATGTAGAAGTCGTAGAACTCGATGGTGGTGCCCACCATGGAGGCGATCACGATGCGCCGCCGCGGCACACCGTCGACCAGATCGGTACGAGTGCTGTCGTCGGTCACCTGATCCGGCCCTTCACGGGAAAGATCTTTGCAGATCGCCCGCCCCGGATACGCCCAGCCTCGTTATGCCCAGCCTCGTTATGATCGGGCCAGCCGTCGTCGATCAGGTGGTCAGCAAGGGGCAGAGGGATGCACAAACGCGCCCGGGACTGGCTGCACGCCGGATCCCACTTCGATTGGGCTCCCTCGGAGGGGCTGCGAAACAACGCCAGCCTGAACATCTTTCATGCCGAGTTCGGCGACCCGGAGGCCCCGCTGCTGCTGCTGATTCACGGATTTCCCACCAGCAGTATCGACTGGTCCGACGTCGTCGGTGAGCTCTCCGCCACCCACCGGGTCGGTGTGCTGGACCTTCCGGGTTTCGGATTCTCCGCCAAACCGGTGAACGAGACCTACTCGGTGCGCCGCGACGGCGAGTTGGTCGGCCACTACCTCACCGAGATACTGGGCGCCCACTCCGGGGCGGTCATCGCCCACGACCGCGGCGATAGTGTGGCACTGACCTTCGCCGGCCGCTGCGCAGCCGGTGCCGACGACTTCACTCTCACCCATCTGGTGCTCAGCAACGGCAACATGTTCCTGCCACTGTCGAGCCTCACCGACTTCCAGCGACTTCTGCTCGACCCCGAGACCGCACCGCAACTGCGCGGAACGAGCCCCCAGATGCTCGCCGCCGGTCTGGGACAGAGTGTGTTCTCACCGCCGCGCAGCCCGGAGGATCCCACCATCGCCGCACTGGCGGACACGTTCGCCGTCAACGACGGGATCGCGGTCCTGCACGACACCATCCAGTATCTGGTGGAGCGCTCCGAACACGAGCGGCAATGGCTTGAAGCACTCGCCGCCATGTCGGTGGACACCACGCTGATCTGGGGAATCCGCGATACCGTCGCTCCGTTGCGGGTGGCCGCCTACATCTGGGACAACTATCTGGCGACCAAACCGGGCGATAACGAGTTCTGGCTGCTGCCGCACGCCAACCATTACCCGCAGAACGACCAGCCCCGCGAGTTCGCCCGTATCCTCGCGACCCGGCTGGCCGGCGGCTCCCCCGATGCGCCGGGCCCGCTGACCGTCGACCCGGCCGCTCCGGTATTCGTCGATCGGTCCCGCGCCGCACTGCCGTCGGCCCGGGACGTCCTCGCCCCGCTGACCGATCCCGCGAGGTGACTCCTCCTCCGACCGCCGCGCTCGTCAGCCCACGACGGTGGCGTCGAATGAATCGACTGTCAGGCCCACCCCGCCACTCCACGGTTCGAAACCGGCCTGGATGCTGGTCAGATACCAGTCGTCGGTCACCGGCTGCTCGAAGTCCGCGGTGCGAACCATGGTGTCGTTGATAAATGCGAGCACATCGAAACCGGTCAACGTAGTGATCGGGGTGACCGCGAGATAGGACACCACATTGTTGGCTCCGTTGTTGCCCCGATAGACGTTCCAGCTCACCCCGTCGATCGTGGTCGTGGCGATGGGCACCGCGACGCCCTGGCTGTCATAGGAGTACGAGATGGGCTGGACCCCGCCCTGCTCGTTGAACCAGATCATCAGTTCCTGCTGGTTCACCCCGGTTGTCTTCGGTGCGGGATCCATCCAGATGTCGTAGGAGGCGTCGTAGATATCGCTGCCGGCCCCGGGGTAGGTGTAGTCGATGCTGCTGGTGGCGCTGGTGATCGTGCCGATCTGCACGGGCAGCGGACTTGACGGCGAGCAGTTGCTGTAGTGGCAGCCGAGGTAGACCGCCGGGTAGGCCAGCGGGGCGCCGGAGGTCGAGGTGGAACCGGTTCTTTCGGTGATGGTGAACCCGGTCGGGGTCACGGTGATGGTCTGCGATCCGTTGCCGCTGTAGTTGTTGTTCATCACCACGTACGTGCCCTCAATCGTGGTCGTCCCGAACTGGTCGGAGATCACCACGTTGGTGTCGCCGGCAGCGCCGCCGGCGCCGTTGCGTCCGGCGAAGAACAGCACCCGGCCCAGCCCGCCGGCACCGCCGGCACCGCCGGGGGCGTCCAGTCCGTTGCCGCCGTTACCGCCGCGACCGCCGTCGCCCCAGAGCGACAACCACCCCGCGTGGCCACCGCTGCCGCCGATCCCGCCGGCAGCGGCGGCACCGGAGATCACCGACCCGCCGGCGCCGCCGTTACCGCCATTGCCGAGGAACAACCCGCCGGAGCCACCGGCACCGCCGATCCCGCCGGGCAGACCGGCACCGCCGTTGCCGCCGTTGCCGAACCAGCCGGCCGACCCGCCGTTGCCGCCGGCGAAGCCGTCACCGCCGCTGCCGACCAGCCCGCCCCTGCCGCCGTCACAGGTTCCGGTGCAGGTGTCGGCGGTCCAGCTGTAACCGTTGCCGATCAGAATGCCGCCGTTGGGATTGTCGGCGGTGCCGTTGCCGGCGAAGAACCGAAGGATGCTGCCCGGTTGCCAACCCCCGGTCACCGAGGCACTCGGCGCGACCACCCGGGCAGCCGGAGCCGCAACCGCGCGCGCGGTAGTGCCCGGCTCCGGGCGGGTGGTCACCGCCGCAGAGGCCCGCGATGCCGGCACCGCGGCAGGCCCGACGGCCGGACCCGCCGGTATGTCCGAGTCGATCGGCTGCTCTCGACGGACCGGCACGGCCGACCGGGCGGACCGGACCGCGGCGCCCGGTCCGGCAACGGCGGGACGCTGCGACTGGGTCCGTCCGGGTGTTCCCGGCCGCGCCGCGATGGCCCTCGGTGCCGACCGGACTGAGGCAGACGGCGCGCGAGTCGGCCCCGCTGAGGCCGACGCGCTCGAACCATCCGGGTCGGCGTTGTCCGCGGATGCCGCGGCCGGTGCTGCGGCGATCGCCGCGCCGACGCCGAGGGCGACCGCCAGACCGCCCAGGATCTCTCGCATTGTCATGCCTCCGGGTTGCTTACAGTGCCGACATCACGCGGGTTTTTGGCCGACGCAGTGCCAGTTGAGGGTCAGAAGTTCCTCTTCTTCGGCGCGGATGTAGGAGTGGCTGTTCTCGTTCATCCGGCCCATCAGCGCGTTGGTTTTGCCGGGGATCAGGTGCAGGCGGGCGAGGAGTTTGAACACCGTTTCGTATCTGTCGAAGAGGGCGACCTCTTTTTTGATCAGCTCCACCGCCGGTCGCCCGACCGAGGACAGCAGTTCGAAGCCGGCGTCGCGGTAGGCGTCCTCCCAGTACTTGTAGTACCAGAACCCGCCGAACACGGTCAGCTCCCTGGTGTGCTGGATCAACGTCCGTTGATGGTCGTCGTCGCGGTCGTAGGCATCCAGGGCGGCGACGTCGTTGATGACGAAGCGCCCGCCGGGCCGCAGGATGCGGAAGACCTCGCTGAAGGTGAATGCGTGATCGCTGACGTAGGTCATCGGCTGGATCGCGTACACGGCGTCGAAGGACGCGTCATCGAATTCCAGCGCCTTGTTGAAGTCGCCGATCTGAAAGTTCGACCGCGGCAGATTGGGGTTGCGCCAAGCCTTCTCGATTTGCGAGCGGTCCAGGTTGATGCCGTACGGGTCCGCCCCGGTCAACTCGGCGATGTGCTCGGCGATGGCACCACACCCGCAGCCCAACTCCAGGACCTTCTCTCCCGGTGTGAGGCGGAGGTCGTCGGCGACGATCCGCTCGAAGAGGATCTGATTCGCCAGCACCGACTCGGCCGGGTCGATCTGCGGCGGCATGTACATCTTCTCCACCGAGCCGAGGGTGCACAGCAGGTGGATGACCTTGTACAACTCAGTGAGTTCGTTACTGCTGCCCTGTGGATACCCCCGCAGCGCAACCCCGGCTTCGTAGTCGGCCCGGGTGTTCTCCGGGGAATCGACGAACAACTCGCCGTAGGACCGCATGTAGGCGTTGTAGTCGTCATCGCTGATTCTCAGCAGCCCGCGCAGGGCGCCGAGGCGGTCGCGGATCGTGGTCGGCCTGTGCTTCACAGCGTCTCCAGCGGTGCAGAACCGAGGCACGCTCACCTGATTGCGAACCGGACACCTCAGTGGCCTGAACCTACCGCACCGCCCCGCCTCAGGGATCGGTGAAATTACTGCATCACTTCCCCGGCCACGCATACTCAAGGCATGCCCGCGGCCGACGACCTGCTGGGCCGCCTGCCCGAGTCGCTGCGGTTGGGCCGGATGCTGGCCGAGGACACCGAGTGCGCGGTGGTGGTGTCCGGGGAGCCCGGTATCGGCACGTCGGCGTTGATCGATCAGATGTGCGCCCGGGCCGCCGGTGGTGGCTGGCACGTGGTGCGGATCCTCCACAGCACCGGCGGGATGCCGCTGACGCAGCGTCTGGTGGCGGTGTTCGGCGAGCGGTTGGGGCAGCTCAGCCCGGGTGGGGGGCGAGTTGTTGCGGGCAGCGCTGGACGGCATCGCCGGCAGCGTCCCGTCGCCGACCCGGGCGCGATATGCCATGCGGAACGCCCAGCCTGCGATGCAGGCAGGTCTTATAGTCGCGAATCCGTTGGTGGAGATCGTCTTTCGCCATCCCCTGGTTCGCGCGGCGGTCATCCATCAGGCTGATCCGCAGGATCGCCGCGAGGCCCACCGCGACCTCGCGGGACTCTACGGCGAGGTGCTGGTGCGCCGGGCCGCCCACCTGGCCGAGGCGAGCA
>CAZKUK010000041.1:0-30864 GCA_964555915.1 uncultured Mycobacterium sp. | reverse complement strand
GTCCTGTGTCGGAGGGGTATTCGGGTCGTAGGCGGTAGTCGCAGCAGCAGCGGGTCCAGCAGCGGGCGCGGTTGCCGGGGCCGGAACCGGGGCGGCCACCGCGGTGGGTACCTCCGGCATGGTGGCGGCAACCGGACCGGCGGAGTGCGCCGGGTTGACCCCGGTGGGCAGGTGGGCCTCGGCACCGGGGACGACCCCGGCCGGGGGCACATGCTTGGGCAGCGGGATCGGGCCGTTGCCGGGACCGGGGGTGAACAACGGTGCGGTGCCGTGCGCGATCCCGGTGGCCGCTTGCTGGGTGAGCGGGGCCGAGGACGGCTGCGCGGCGGGGCCCGCCGCCGCCCCGCCGTGCTGGATGAAGCGGGTGACCGCCTCGGCCAGTGCCGCCGAACCCCCCGGGGTGGTCGCGTTGCCGGCCAGCTGGGAGGCCGCCGCCAGGATCAACTCCTGCGCTGACGCCGGATTGGCCGCCGCCTGCTGGACGACCGGGCTGAGGTTCTGCACCGCCGCCAATCCGGGCAGCTGGACCGGATCCAGCGGGATCGCCGGGTCGGCGGCGGCCGCCGGGCTGGTAGCCACGGTCAGTGCCACTGCGGTCAGGCCGATGGCCAGCTTGGCGATGGTGTGCACGAAGTGCTCCCTCGGGGTTGTCTGGGCGACTAGTCGATCAGCTGTCAGGGCAGGGCGTTGAGGAGCGGAAGCGGGTTGATACCGGCGCTGGGGGCTGCGGGGGCCGGCGGTGCGGCCACCGGGGTGAACGGCGCGGTCACCGGAGCCATAGCCGGGGCCGGACTAGCAGCGGCCTGGTTACCGAGTTGGATCGGGAAGTCAGTGGGGGTCAGGTTGACCAGGCTGGCCGGGATGCCGAACTGGTTCAGCAGCGGCACCAGCGTCGACCCCGCGCCCAGCGGGGCGGTGGCCGGCGCGGCCGGCGCGACCGGCATAGTGGCCGGTGCGACCGGCAGCGTGGCCGGCAGCGTGGCCGGCGCACCCTCGATCGGTGACACCGGCAGGGTCGACGGGGCCGGTGCGCCGACCATCGTCGACGCGCCGTTGAGGGCGGTCGCGGCCGTCTGGAGTACCGCGCCCACACTGGCCGGGTTGGTGGCGAACTGCTGAATCATGTCCAGCCCCGGGACGCCGGGAACGGCTGGCGGGACGCCCGGGTTGGCAGCAGCCGACGAGCTCAGTGCGATCGCCGCCGAGCACAGTCCGGCGGCGGCAATGGCGTTGGCGGCGAACAGCTTTGCAAAACGTGACATGTGGTCTGACTCCCTTGATTGCAGGTCTTGACACCGAAGGTATCCAGTTGCGGGTGTGACTCAAGTGACACGTGTGGCGTTTATTCAACCGTTACGGGAGTGATGGTCGGCGGTGACCCGGCAGATCGGAGCGGGGCCGGCATATCCGCTGCGCGGGAGCGTGCCGAACCGCGCATCGATACAGTCGGCCGGTGGGCACCGGATCGGCTGGACACGCTTCCGCCGCACGTTTGGCACCGGTGCTGCTGCTGGCCAGTGTCACCGCCCGGCTGGCGTGGACCTACCTGGTGCCCAACGGCACGAACTTCGTGGACCTGCACGTCTACCTCGGCGGCGCGGCGGCCCTCGACGACCCTGGCACGCTCTACTCCTACGTCTACTCGGAGCAGACCCCGGATTTCCCGCTGCCGTTCACCTATCCGCCGTTCGCCGCACTGGTGTTCTACCCGCTGAGCCGGCTGCCCTTCCCGCTGGTGGCTGCGTGCTGGCAGCTCGGCATCATCGCGGCCGTGTACGCCGTCATCCGGGTCAGCCAGCGTCTGACCGGTGTGGCCGGCGGGGCGGGGCGCCGGGTGGCGATGCTGTGGACCGCGGTCGGGATATGGCTTGAGCCGTTACGGAGCACCTTCGACTACGGCCAGATCAACGTGTTCCTGGTGCTGGCGGTGCTGTGGGCGGTCTGGAGCACCCGATGGTGGTTATCCGGTCTGCTGGTCGGACTGGCCGCAGGGATAAAACTCACCCCGGCGATCGCGGGCCTGTACTTCCTGGGCGTGCGGCGCTGGGCAGCGGCGGCTGCTGCGGCCGGGGTGTTCGTCGGCACGGTGGCAGTGTCGATCGCGGTCGTCGGTGAGCAGGCGCGGTACTACTTCACCGACCTGCTCGGCGATGCGAGTCGGGTCGGCCCGATCGGGACGGTCTTCAACCAGTCGTGGCGCGGCGCGGCTTCCCGGATCCTGGGCCATGACGCGGGCTACGGACCGGTGGTGCTGGCCGGGGTCGCCGTGACCGCGCTGCTGGCGAGTCTGGCCTGGTGGGCGCTGGGGTGCACCGGCGAACGTGACCGGCTGGGCTCGCTGCTGGTGGTTGAGTTCCTCGGGCTGCTGATCTCGCCGATATCCTGGACTCACCACTGGATCTGGGCGCTGCCGCTGATCATCTGGCTGATCCAGGGTCCGTGGCACACGCGACCGGGCGCGCGACTGCTGGGCTGGGGTTGGCTGGTGCTGACCCTGGTCGGCGTGCCGTGGGTGCTGAGTTTCAGTCAGCCGACGATCTGGGAGATCGGCCGGCCCTGGTATCTCGCCTGGGCCGGGACGGTGTACCTGGTCGCCGCCCTGGCCACGCTCGGGTGGATCGCCGCTAGCGGGCTAATTCTTCGTCGATCTGACGTGCCAGTTCGACGTCCTGATTGGTGATACCGCCCGCGGAATGTGTCGATAGCGCCAAATGTACTGTGCGCCAGCGGATATCGATGTCGGGATGATGATCTGCCCGTTCGGCCAGTTCAGCGATCCGCCGGACGCCCTCGATACCGTCGAGGAATGATTCGAAGGTGATCGAGCGGCGCAGTGCGCCGTCGGTGCGTTCCCAACCGTCCAGGGTCCGGGCTGCGGCATCGACTTCGTCATCACTGAGTAGGGCCATACAACGACGGTATACCTTCGACAACCATGGCTGGTCAGATCGTCGTCGCCGGGGCGCTGATCCGCGGACCGGCCCTGCTGGTGGCCCGGCGCCGGCGCCCGCCGGAACTGGCCGGGTTGTGGGAGCTTCCCGGTGGCAAGGTGGCCGCGGGCGAGACCGATGCGCAGGCACTGGCCCGTGAACTCCGCGAGGAACTCGGTATCGGGGTCATTGTGCAGACCCGGATCGGCGGGGATGTTCAGGTCGGGGAGTCGCTGACACTCCGGGCGTATTACGTGGTTCAGACCGGTGGGACGCTGCATCCGCACGACCATGGCGCGCTGCGCTGGGTCGAGGCCGCCGAACTGGAGGATTTGCCCTGGGTCCCGGCGGACCGGGCCTGGTTGCCGGCGCTTCTCCGGCGATTGGCCGGACCCCGATAGCCGACGGGAAACCGACCCGGGTCGGGTCCGCCCCGGCTGTCGCGTTTTCGCGATCGGCCCCCTGTACTGCGACAATCGGCGATGTGACTAGCCCCGGACCGCGCCCCGATTTCCGCAACGTCGCCATCGTGGCGCATGTCGACCACGGCAAGACCACCCTGGTCGACGCCATGTTGCGGCAGTCCGGTGCGCTAACCCACCGCGGCGACGACACCGTCGAGCGCCTGATGGACTCCGGGGACCTGGAGAAGGAAAAGGGCATCACCATCCTGGCCAAGAACACCGCGGTGCACCGGCATCACCCGGACGGCGGTATGACGGTGATCAACGTCATCGACACCCCGGGGCACGCCGACTTCGGCGGGGAGGTGGAACGCGGGCTCTCGATGGTGGACGGGGTGCTGCTTCTCGTTGACGCCTCGGAGGGCCCGCTGCCACAGACCCGCTTCGTGCTGCGCAAGGCGTTGAGTGCCCATCTTCCGGTGATCGTGGTGGTCAATAAGACCGACCGGCCGGATGCCCGGATCGCCGAGGTAGTCGAGGAGAGCCACGACCTGCTCCTCGATGTGGCTTCTGACCTCGATGCCGAGGCGCAGGAGGCCGCCGAGCGGGCCCTGGGCCTGCCCACCCTCTACGCCTCCGGCCGGGCCGGTATCGCCAGCACCACCGAACCGGCCAACGGGAACAACCCCGATGGTGAGAACCTGGACCCGCTCTTCGATGTGCTCCTCGAACACATCCCGCCACCGAAGGGTGATCCGGAGGCACCGTTGCAGGCCCTGGTCACCAACCTCGATGCCTCGGCGTTCCTGGGCCGACTCGCGTTGATCCGGATCTACAACGGCAGGCTGCGCAAGGGCCAGCAGGTGGCCTGGATGCGTGAGGTGGACGGACTGCCGGTGATCGCCAACGCGAAGATCACCGAACTGCTGGCCACCGTCGGCGTGGAGCGGTCCACCACCGAGGAGGCTGTCGCCGGGGATATCGTCGCCGTCGCAGGTATGCCCGAGATCATGATCGGTGACACCCTCGCCGACCCCGATCACGCCCACGCGCTCCCGCGGATCACCGTCGACGAGCCCGCCATCTCGGTGACGATCGGCACGAACACCTCGCCGCTGGCCGGTCGGGTCTCCGGTCACAAGCTGACCGCGCGGATGGTGAAGTCCCGGCTGGACAGCGAACTCGTGGGCAACGTCTCGATCCGGGTGCTCGATATCGGCCGGCCCGATGCCTGGGAGGTGCAGGGCCGCGGTGAGTTGGCGCTGGCCGTGCTCGTCGAGCAGATGCGGCGGGAGGGTTTCGAGCTGACCGTTGGTAAACCCCAGGTGGTCACCCGCACCATCGACGGCAAACTGCACGAACCGTTCGAGGCGATGACCATCGACTGCCCCGAGGAGTTCGTCGGGGCCGTCACGCAGCTGATGGCCAACCGCAAAGGGCGCATGGAGCAGATGACCAACCACGCCGCCGGCTGGGTTCGGATGGACTTCATCGTGCCCAGCCGCGGCCTGATCGGCTTCCGCACCGACTTCCTCACGCTGACCCGCGGCACCGGTATCGCCAACGCGGTGTTCGACGGCTACCGGCCGTGGGCGGGTGAGATCCGGGCCCGGCACAGCGGATCGCTGGTGAGCGACCGGGCCGGTTCGGTGACGCCCTTCGCGATGATCCAGCTCGCCGACCGGGGGCAGTTTTTCGTCGAACCGGGCGATGACACCTACGAGGGTCAGGTCGTCGGGATCAATCCGCGGGCGGAGGATCTCGATGTCAACGTCACCCGCGAGAAGAAGCTGACCAATATGCGCTCGTCGACCGCCGATGTGATGGAGACACTGGCGCGGCCGCTGGAACTGGATCTGGAACAGGCGATGGAGTTCTGCGCCGCCGACGAGTGCGTCGAGGTCACCCCTGAAATCGTCCGGGTGCGCAAGGTCGAGTTGGACGCCACCAGCCGTGCCCGGAGCCGCTCCAGGGCGAAGGCACAGAAAGCGTGAGAGAGCCGATGGCCGGGTCGATACGCTCAGCGGCGTGTTGACCGGACCACGCAGGCCGCGAACCGCCGGCGCACTGTTGACCATGGTGCTCCTCGCCGGCTGCGCGGCGGACCCGCCTCCGGCACCGCAGAGCACCAGGACCCCTCAGTCGGCAGCCCCGGCGCCGGCCGCGCCCAGGATCATCATGGCCATCGACTCCATCGGTCCGGGCTTCAACCCGCACCTGCTCTCCGACCAGTCTCCGGTCAATGCCGCGATCAGTGCGCTGGTGCTTCCGAGTTCGTTCCGGCCGGTGCCCGACCCCGACACCCCGACCGGGTCGCGGTGGGAAATCGATCCCATCCTGTTGGACTCGGCGACGGTGACCGACACCGACCCTTTCACCATCACCTACAAAATCCGGGCCGAGGCCGCCTGGACCGACAACGCCCCCATCGGGGCAGATGACTTCTGGTATCTGTGGCGTCAAATGGTCAGCCTGCCCGGTGTCGTGGACCCGGCGGGCTATGACCTGATCACCAGCGTGCAATCGGTGGACGGGGGCAAGACCGCGGTGGTGACGTTCGCCCAGCCCTACCCGGCTTGGCGTGAACTGTTCAACAATCTGCTGCCGGCCCACATCGTCAAGGATGTGCCCGGCGGATTCGCCGCCGGGCTGGCCCGCACTCTGGTGGTGACCGGGGGTCAGTTCCGGGTGGACACCATCGATCCGCAGCGGGACGAAATCCTGTTGGCCCGTAATGACCGGTTCTGGGGTCCGCCCGCCGTACCGGACCAGATACTGTTCCGCCGGGCGGGTGCCCCCGCGGCCCTGGCCGACTCCATCCGCAACGGCGACACCCAGGTCGCTCAGGTGCACGGCGGCGCGGCCGCCTTCGCCCAGCTATCCGCCATCCCCGCGGTCCGCACCTCCCGGTTGATCGCGCCGCGGGCGCTCCAGCTGACCCTGCGCGCCCAGCGGCCCAAACTGGCGGATCCGCTGGTGCGCAAGGCGCTCATCGGCCTCCTCGACGTCGACCTGCTGGCAGCGGTTGCCGCCGGCACCGACAATTCGGTGACCCTGGACCAGTCCCTGGTGCGGACTCCCAGCGATCCGGGGTACATCCCCACCGCTCCGGCTCCGATAGGAAGGGATCGCGCGCTGGAGTTGTTCGCCGAGGCCGGGTACCAGCCGGATCCCCGGGCGACCGAAGCCCCCCGACCGCCGACTTCCGCCTCGGGCGAAGCCCGTCCGTCGCCCGCCACCGGCGGGCGTGTCGGAGGCCGCGGGAAGACCTTGTCGCTGGTGATCGGTGCGGCGTCGAACGACCCGACATCGGTCGCGGTGGCCAACACTGCGGCTGATCAGCTGCGCAGCGCCGGCATTGTGGCAACCGTGCTGGCGCTGGAACCTCCGGTGCTATTCGGGTCGGCTCTGGTCAACAACCGGGTGGATGCCATCGTCGGCTGGTATGCCGCCGGTGGCGATCTCGCGACCGCCCTGGCCTCGCGTTACGGCTGCCCGGCGGTGGAGGCGGCCCCGGTGTCGACACTGCCGGTGGCACCGGAGCCGCGGCCGACGGGAAGCCCGCAGCCCTCGCCCACCCGGGGCCGAACGCCTGAAAACGACCCGTTGGTGCGCGCGCCCTCCAACCTCAGTGGTATCTGCGACCGGAACATTCAGGCGAAAATCGATGGCGCCCTGGACGGTTCGTTGGATATCGAGGATGTCTTGGAAGAGGTTGAACCGCGGCTGTGGGCTCTGACGGCCGTGCTGCCGATCATGCAGGACACCACGATTGTGGCTGCCGGGCCGACGGTACGTCATGTCAGCCTCACCGGCGCGGTACCGGTAGGGATCGTCGGTGACGCCGGTCGGTGGGTGAAGGTGGGTCGCTAACCGGGGGTAGCCCGGCTAGCGGGCCGAGCGGGACCCGGTGCCGCCGTCCGCCGCTGCGGCAGCACCGCCGGCGGAGGTTCGGGCGGTCCGGCCGGCGGGACCGCCCGTCTGGATACCGGAGGCGGCTGCCGCCGCTGCATCGGTCCTCGCTGCCCGCCGGGACGTCGCGACCCGGGGCGCCGGTTGCGCCGCGGCCGTCACGGCCCCGATTTTCTCGCCGTCCGGATCGACAGTCAGCACGGCCCCCTCCGTGCCCGTCACCGCGGACCCGGCCTGCGGCGGTCCGGTGACCGCCGCAGGCGGCACCGCTGCCGCCGGGGCGGACACCGTCGGGATGGGGAAGGTGGTTCCGGTCGGCGCAGCCAGCAGGTCGTCGTACACCGTGGTGCGGCCCTCTTCGATCTCGGCGCTGAGGGCGGCCAGGGAATCGCTCACCGCATCCCGCAGCGGCACCGAGCCGGCGTTGAACGCCGCTATCGGGTCGCCGGTGGCGGCCAGCGTGGTGGCGAATGTCTGCCCGGCCAGTACGAGCCCGGCGCCGACGGTCAGCGGGCCGTTCACCAGGGCCTGGGCGGCGATCGCCGTGGTGTGGACGATGGTGTCCACCAGCGCGACGAATGCACGCGCCAGTGCACCGGAGATCTCGAAACCGCCATCGGGAATCCGACTGGCCTCCAGCAGAAAGAGGGTGTTGGTGATCGGTGTCTGGACCGCCAGCAGGGCGGTGCCGATGGCCTGCCCGACATCGCCGGTGTCGCGCAGCGATTCGACGAATGCCATCGGGCTGCTGAGTAGGCCCGCGGTGATACCGACCGCGCCCCAGCCGGAGAACGGGACCGGTGCGGAGCCGGGTAACACCGGTACCGGCCCGAGGCATGTCGTGCACTGTTCGGTGCTGCCCAACACGATGGGGCCCACCGCGATCACATTTGCCAGCTGGTTGATCAGCACCTGATAGGGGAGGGCGCCCAAGGCCGGCGCAGCAGTCAGCTCGACCGCCGGGGCGCGCAATATCGGGACGGATACGTCCACGGCCGGGGCCACTGGACTGACGGCGATCACACCGGCGCCGGTCAGCGCCACGCCTGCGGTGAACGCGGTTCGAATAACGGCAGCCATCTGGGAATTCTCCTCAGGTTGATCCGACAGAGGTACCGTACCTGAGAAATAGCTGAGTGCGATGCCGGACGCCTTGGTGGCGCGCCGGTACGCGCCTGGTCTACCGGGGCCCACGGCAGTTCACCCGGGTAGGCTCCCCCTCGCGGTCGGCGCCGGATCGCGGGCATGGTGGGGTTGTCGGCGAGGGATGATCGAACATCTCAGTCAGGAGGGACGATGTCGGGGGATGCTGGTGTCGGGTCGGCCCCCGCGGAATACCCGCGCGGCCGCGGTCAACTGCCGTCCAGGGACCTCGGCCGGCTGTTGCTCCGGTGCGCCGACCGGCCGGGGCTCGTCGCGGCCATCAGTGCGTTCCTTTCCGGGGCGGGGGCCAATATCGTCTCGTTGGACCAGCATGCCACCAGCCAGTCGGGCGGGACCTTCATGCAGCGCACGATCTTCCATCTCCCCGGCCTGACTGCGGCCCGTGAGGCGCTGGAACGCGATTTCGCCGAACAGGTCGCCGATCGCTACGAAATCGACTTCCGGTTGACCGAGGCCGCCAAGCCGAAGCGCGTGGCCATCCTGGCCTCGAAGGACGACCACTGTCTGCTGGACCTGTTGTGGCGCAACCGCCGCGGGGAACTCGACATGTCGGTGGCCATGGTGATCGCCAATCACCCCGACCTCGCCGAACAGGTGCGCCCGTTCGGTGTGCCGTTTTTTCACATCCCGGCCAATAAGGAAATCCGCGAGGAATCCGAACAACGCCAACTCGATTTGTTGCGCGGCAATGTCGATCTGGTGGTGCTGGCCCGTTATATGCAGATCCTGACGCCGGGATTCCTCGAGGGTGTGGGCTGCCCGCTGATCAACATCCATCACTCGTTTCTGCCCTCTTTCATCGGGGCGGCCCCGTACCGCCGGGCACGCGAGCGGGGCGTCAAACTGGTCGGGGCAACGGCGCACTACGTCACCGCGGAACTCGATGAGGGGCCGATCATCGAGCAGGACGTGGTCCGCGTCGATCACCGCCACGCGGTGGACGACCTGATCCGGCTCGGAGCCGATGTCGAGCGGGCGGTGCTGTCCCGCGCAGTGTCGTGGCACTGCGAGGACCGCATCATCCGGCACGGCAATCAAACCGTCATCTTCTGACGGCCGGGCCAGGGCAAGTTTGCGGCCAGCCTACCCCCGGGGCCGATCGCCAGTACCGCGCAGCCGAATTCGAGATTGGCACGCCCCACCAGGTGAACCCGGTCGGTAATGTGGCGCCGACAGCTGGTGATGGCGACTGAGGGAGGCGTGATGACGGTTGTGCCGCGGCTGTTGTTCGTACACGCCCATCCCGATGACGAAACCATCAACAATGGCGTCACCATCGCCCGCTACGCCGCTCGCGGTGCGCAGGTGACGGTCATCACCTGCACCCTGGGCGAAGAGGGCGAGATCATTGGTGAGCGCTGGGCGCAGCTGGGTGCCGATCACGCCGACCAGCTCGGTGGCTACCGCATAGCGGAGCTGACCGCGGCACTGGGACACCTCGGGCTGGCCGGACCACGGTTCCTGGGCGGTGCCGGTTGCTGGCGGGACTCCGGCATGGCCGGCGCGCCGCCGCGCCGCCGGACCCGGTTCGCCGACGCTGGCTTCGGTGAAGTGGTGAGCCAGCTGGCGGATGCCATCACCGAGCTACGCCCACATGTTGTCGTCACCTACGACCCCGACGGTGGATACGGCCACCCCGATCACATTCAGGCCCATCGCGTGACCACCGCCGCGGTGGCTGCCTCGGCCGTTCAATGGCGGGTCCCCAAGTTCTACTGGACGGTTCCGTCCGCGGCCGCCGTCCGGGCCGGAATCGATGGCCTGCGCGCCGAGGACGTTCTACCGGACTGGATCCGGTTACCCGGTGATACGACGCTCGGCTTCGCAGACCGGGAGATCACCGCGGCGATCGAGGCCCCGGAGCACCTCGACGCGAAGGTGGCCGCGATAGGTGCGCACGCCACTCAGATGGTCCTGGGGCCGACCGGGCGATCATTTACGTTGTCCAACAAAGTGATTCTGCCGGTGCTCGCAACCGAGCACTATGTCCTGGTGTCAGGTGAACCGGGTGACACCGACCCGAAAGGCTGGGAACGCGACCTGCTGTCGGGTCTGGACCTGTCCGCGTGACGCGGATACTCGACCGACGGCCGAACGAAACCGCGGTGCTGGCCCTGCTTGCTGTCGACGGCGTGCTGTCCGCCCTCGCCGGCGCCTTGCTGCTCCCCGTCCATCTGGGACCGGTGCCATTCCCGGTCAGTGCCGTCGCGAGCGGTCTGGTCAACGCCACGTTGGTGTGGGCCGCGGGCCACTACGCGGAGTCAGCCAGGCTCGCCGCGTTGCCGCTGTGGACCTGGATGGCGACGGTCGCGGTGCTAACCGTGGGCGGACCCGGCGGCGATATCGTCTTCGGGGGCCGGGGCGTCATGGCCTATTCGGTGCTGCTCTTCATGGTTCTGGGTGTGCTGCCGGCGGCCCTCGTGCTGCGCCGAATGTCCTGAGTCGGCCTCAGCCGGCGCGGGCGGCACCCCGGGAAGCCCTGGCCGCGTTGGCTTTACCCGAGCCGCCGGCGGTCGCCGGTGCGGCCGTGCTCGCCGGTGCGGTCACCTCGGCACTACCGGGTGCGGCCTGGTTGGTGCCCGGCAGTGCCCGGCCGGGGGTGACCGGTCCGGACCTGGGCGCACGGCCGAGCTGACGGCGCGGAGTCTCGGCCTCGACCGTGGCGGGGAGATCCACCTCCTGCGCGGGGGCGACCGCCAGCACCTCCACGGGCGCGTTATCCGATTCGACCGCGGCGGTATCGACGGTTTCGGCCCCGGTGACGGTCTCGGCGTCGGCCGGCGCGGTGATGGTCTGGGCGGCTACCGGGCCGGACCGCCGTTCGGTAACCAGCGATGCGGCCGCCGGGGCGTTGGCCGTCGAGGCACCGGCAAATGGCGGTGTGGGCGGGAATGGCGGGATCGGCGGCAGCGGGATCAGGCTGCCGATCCAGGCGATCGAATAGTCGACGAAGTTCTGCACTGATTCCTCGACGCCGTTGCTGATCGCCTGGGGAATCTGGTCGAACTGCCCGAATAGCACGTAGGACCCGCTGTACACCGCGGCCTGGACCAGCGGCTCGATGGTGAAATAGGCCAGGTCGATTCCGGGGGCGACCCACCACAGGACCGGAACCACACTCAGCGCGTAGTCGACGAGTTCGAATCCGTAGGCCACCCACGGCTCGATGGAATCGTAGGCCTCGGTGATCGGGTTGCTCGCCGTCGGCACAATCTGCGATGCCGCCGCGCTGAGCCGAAACGGCGAGAAGTCGATCATCGGCAGCGTCTCGGCGGGGCGGGTGCCCGATACCGGCATCAGCACGGCCCCGCCGACCAGCGCCGCGCTCATCCCGGCGATCAACACCGAACGGGCCGATGGCCCACCGATTGCAATCATGACATCACCCTCACGCTTTCCTGACAATTTCCTGAGAGCCTACTGGCTGGGCTGCCCAGCGCCCAATGAATCGGTCGGGGGTGAGCCCCGTCCAGGGTGCAGCTGCGCGCGACTACTGTGGTGTCCATGCTGGCGGCCCGGGTCGATGAGCGGACGACACCGTGACGGAGTCGGTTGCGGCACTGCGCCGGGTGTTACGTCGCGCCCGCGACGGTGTGGTCCTCAATATTGACGAAGCCGCCATCGCGATGACCGCGCGCGGTGAGAACCTACTGGACCTGTGTGCCAGCGCGGCCCGTGTCCGCGACGCGGGCCTGATGTCGGCAGGCCGACGGGGGACGCGTGGGCGGCTGCCGGTCTCGTATTCGCGCAAGGTGTTTATTCCGGTGACCCATCTGTGTCGGGACACCTGCCACTACTGCACTTTTGTCACGGTGCCCGGCAAGCTGCGGGCCTCCGGGCGGGGTATGTACCTGGAGCCGGATGCCATAGTCGATATCGCCCGCAAGGGCGCCGCAATGGGTTGTAAAGAGGCGCTTTTCACCCTCGGAGACCGGCCGGAGACCCGGTGGCCGGAGGCCCGGCAGTGGCTCGACGAACGCGGCTATGACTCCACATTGGATTATGTGCGCGCCGCCGCGATACGGGTGCTGGAAGACACCGGTCTGCTGCCCCATCTCAATCCGGGAGTGCTGAGTTGGGCCGAGATGTCCCGATTGAAGCCGGTGGCCCCGTCAATGGGGATGATGCTGGAGACGACCTCGCGGAGGCTTTTCGAGACCCGCGGCCTGGCACATTTCGGCAGCCCGGACAAAGACCCGGCCGTGCGGTTGCGCACCCTGACAGATGCCGGCCGGTTGTCGATACCGTTCACCACGGGCTTACTGGTCGGCATCGGGGAAACGCTCACCGAGCGGGCCGAAACCGTGCACGCCATCCGCCGGGTCCATCGGGAGTTCGGGCACATCCAGGAGGTCATCGTGCAGAACTTCCGCGCCAAGGAACGCACCGCCATGTCGGCCGTTCCGGACGCGGACTTCGATGAGTTCCTGGCTACCGTAGCGGTGACACGGCTGGTTCTCGGCCCCGATATGCGGATCCAGGCTCCGCCGAACCTGGTGTCCCGGAACGAATGTCTGGCTCTTCTCGGTGCAGGTGTCGATGACTGGGGCGGAGTCTCCCCGCTGACCCCCGATCACGTGAACCCGGAGCGGCCCTGGCCGGCACTGGACGAACTGGCCGCCGTGACCGCCGACGCCGGGTTCGACCTGGTGCAGCGCCTGACCGCGCAACCGCGTTACGTTCAGGCGCCGACCGGGTGGATCGATCCCAGGGTGGCCGGTCACGTTGCCGCACTGGCCGATCCGGAGACCGGGCTGGCCCGTGATCTCAACCCGGTCGGCCGGCCGTGGCAGGAACCCGACGAGACCGCCCAATCACTGGGCCGGACCGATCTGGGTGCCGCGATCGACACCGAAGGCCGGCGGACCGCGGTACGCAGCGATCTCGGCAGCGCATTCGGTGATTGGGATGCTGTCCGGGACCGGGTCGGACAGCTGGAGGCGAGGGCGCCGGAACGTATCGACACCGATGTGGCTGCGGCGCTGCGGGCGGCGGAGCGCAATCCCGGGGGCTGCAGTGATGCCGCCTACCTCGCCCTGGCCACGGCCGACGGCCCGGCGCTGGATGCCGTTGCTGCACTCGCGGATTCGATCCGCCGCGATGTTGTCGGAGATGACGTCACCTTCGTGGTCAACCGCAATATCAACTTCACCAACATCTGCTATACCGGCTGCCGGTTCTGTGCCTTCGCGCAGCGGAAAAGCGATGCCGACGCTTTCTCACTGTCCACTGCGGAGGTGGCCGACCGCGCCTGGGAGGCGCATGTCGCCGGCGCGACCGAAGTGTGTATGCAGGGTGGTATCGATCCGGAGCTGCCGGTCACGGCCTACGCCGACCTGGTTCGGGCAGTCAAGGAGAGGGTGCCGTCAATGCATGTGCACGCCTTTTCGCCTATGGAGATTGCGAACGGAGTCACCAAGAGCGGCACGAGCATTCGCGATTGGCTCATTGGTTTGCGGGCGGCGGGACTGGACACCATCCCGGGTACAGCGGCGGAGATTCTCGATGACGAGGTGCGCTGGGTTCTCACCAAGGGAAAATTGCCCGCTTCGCTGTGGGTCGAGATCGTGACCACGGCCCACGAAGTCGGATTGCGATCGAGTTCGACAATGATGTACGGCCATGTCGACAGACCCGTGCACTGGGTGGGGCACCTCAATGTGCTGCGTGACATCCAGGATCAGACGGGGGGGTTGACCGAGTTCGTACCGCTACCGTTCGTGCATCAGTCCTCGCCGCTCTATCTGGCCGGCGCGGCTCGTCCGGGACCCAGCCATCGAGACAACCGCGCGGTGCACGCGCTCGCTCGAATCATGCTGCACGGCCGCATCTCCCATATCCAGACCAGCTGGGTCAAACTCGGAATGCAGCGGAGTCAGATCATGCTCAACGGGGGAGCCAACGACCTCGGCGGCACCCTGATGGAGGAAACCATCTCCCGGATGGCGGGCTCGCAGTACGGTTCGGCGAAGACCGTCGCCGAACTCGTGGCGACCGCCGAGGGCATCGGTCGGCCGGCGCGGCAGCGCACCACGACCTACGCGCAGCGTGTCGCCTGAGTTGGTCCCCCCGCCCGGACGGCGAGGCGGCATACTGCCACCTATGGTCAGGCAAGTGCCGCTGTTGGCCGCTGTGGCTTTCGCGGTGCTTTCGGTGCTGGCGGTCGTGGTGGTCCCGCTGCGCCCGGGTGTCGATCGACCCGGATCCGAGATTGTCGACCACCTCGGTGCGCACGCGGGGGCGATTCGGCTGCAAGCCCTGCTGACCGCGCTGGCCCTACTGGCGCTGGCGGTGGTGATCGGTTACGCACGGGGTCGCCTGGGCGGCCCGGCCGGTCATATCTTCACCCTCGGCGCCGCGGTATTGATCACCCAGGTCGGGATTGCCGCGTGGTTCAGCGCGGGGCTGGCGCTGCACGCCGAGACGCTGGATCCGGCCACTGCGCGGATCCTTGCCGATATCTCTTCGATGCGGGGGCCGATTCTGACGGTCGCCGCGATCATGCTCGCCGGCCCGGTGGTCTGGGCCGCCCGCCAGGGCCGGTTTCCGCGCTGGCTGGCGGTGATCGCTGCGGTGTTCGTCGTCGAGCAGTTCGTCGAGCTGCTGACGATCATCGGTCCGGCCGGCAGTTTCATTGCCCCGGGGGGACCGATGAACGTCTTCCTGGGTGGTGCGTTGTTCGGGGTGTTCTTCCTCGCGCTCGGGGTTGCTGTGGCGCTTCCGGAGGCCGGATCGCCGACGGCCGCGCCCGACCAGTTCACGGCGACGTAGGGACAGCGCCTAGTATCAGCACGAGCGCGTCCCAGGGCACGCCGTTGCCCTGCTCCGGCTTACACACAACGAAGCGCATATCGAGGAGAACCTTCGTGACCTACACGATCACTGAAGCCTGCGTCGACATCAAGGACAAGGCCTGTATCGAGGAGTGCCCTGTCGACTGCATCTACGAGGGCGAACGGATGTTGTTCATCCATCCCGACGAGTGTGTGGACTGTGGGGCCTGTGAGCCGGTCTGCCCGGTGGAGGCGATCTACTACGAGGACGACGTACCCGACGAGTGGTCTCAGTACACCCAGATCAACGCCGATTTCTTCGCCGAGCTCGGCTCGCCCGGCGGTGCATCCAAGGTGGGGATGACCGCCAACGATCCGCAGGTCGTCAAGGATCTGCCACCCAAGGCCGAGGACTGACCTCGATCAGCGCGGGCGGTGCCCGGCGCCATCGGCTGTCGGCGTCGCTGCCGGTGTTCCCGTGGGACACCCTGGCCGAGGCGGCGGCAGCGGCTCGCTCCCACCCCGGTGGCATCGTCGACCTGTCGGTAGGTACCCCGGTCGATCCGGTGGCCCCGGTGATCCGCGCGGCTCTGGCCGCTGCTTCGGCCGCACCGGGTTATCCGTCGACGGCGGGAACACCGGAGTTGCGGGCCACGGCGGCGGCGGCACTGCGCCGCAGATACGGCATCACCGGCCTGGTCGAGGATGCGGTGCTGCCGGTGATCGGCAGCAAAGAATTCATCGCCTGGCTGCCGACACTGTTGGGTCTGGGGTCCGGGGACCTTGTCGTGATTCCCGAGTTGGCGTACCCGACCTACGAGGTGGGGGCTCGGTTGGCGGGTTGTCAGGTGCTGGCTGCGGACTCGCTGACCCAGCTGGGGCCGCAGGCGCCCGCGGTGATCTACCTCAACTCGCCGGCCAACCCCACCGGCGCGGTGCTGGGGGTTGAGCACCTGCGCAAGGTGGTGCAGTGGGCACGCCAGCGCGGGGCGCTAGTGGTGTCCGATGAGTGCTATCTGGGGCTGGGCTGGGAGCAGCGTCCGGTATCGGTGCTCCACCCCGAGGTCAGCGGGGGTGACCACAGTGGTCTGCTCGCGGTGCACTCATTGTCGAAGAGCTCGTCGCTGGCCGGCTACCGCGCCGGGTTCGTCGCCGGCGACCCGGAACTTGTCGCCGAGCTGCTCGCGGTGCGTAAACACGCCGGGATGATGGTGCCGACTCCGGTGCAGGCGGCGATGGTGGCCGCGTTGGGCGATGACGCCCACGAGGTCGAACAGCGGTCCCGTTACGAACACCGCCGCACGGTTCTGCTGACCGCGCTGCGCTCGGGCGGGTTCGCCGTCGAGCATTCCGAGGCCGGGTTGTATCTGTGGGCCACCCGGGGCGAACCGTGCCGGGACACGGTAGCCGCCTTGGCCCGACGCGGAATTCTGGTCGCACCGGGTGATTTCTACGGGCCCCGCGGCGCCGAGCACGTTCGGGTGGCCCTGACCGCCACTGATGAGCGGATCGCGGCCGCGGTGACCCGGCTGGCGGGCTGAGCCGGGGCCGGGCTCAGTTCATGTTCCAGGCTTCGCCGTAGGTGGTGACGCTGTCGCCGGTCTTGGAGATCAGCCGGGCGAACGGACGCAGCAGGACCCCGCCGGCCGCGCCGGTGACAGTGCCGTGGGCGTTGGCCACCGCCACCGACCCCTCCGGGCCCTCGACGTCGACGGAGAAGGTGGCGACCTCCTGGATACCCGGTCCGTTGCCCAGGTCGGAGCTGATCGACACACCCGGGAACAGGTTCGGGGTGATGACCGAGCCGAACGGGTCGAAGCCCAGCGGGGAGAGGCTGGCATCGTCGAGCAGGATGTTGGGCGTGGTGTAGCTGAAGTTGATACCGACACCCAGTGACCAGGGGAAGCCCACCTGGTAACCCAGTTCCAGGGTGCCGGCGAAGTCCTCGGCGCCGGGACCGACGACGCTGTACTTGGCCCGCCCGGAGTGGAACCACTCACGGGTCAGCCGGTTGCGGTCCAGCGGGAACACCCCGTCGAGGTAGGTGTCCCACTGCGAGATGGTCATGGTCCGGCCGCCGCCGTCGACCAGACTCATCTGGTTGTCCATCCCCGCCGCGGCCGTCCCCGACCCGACGAACAACCCCGCCACCGCGACGGCAACCGCCACCAGAACACGACCGGCAACCCTCATGGCGGCTCCTCAGACCGAAGATTTTGGCACAACAGTCTTCTCATCGGTCACACGGGTCACAGTGTTACCGGACCGGGCGATTCTTTTTCGGAGGATCGCAGAGCCGGTCCCGCGATCCGTTGTTCAGGCCGGGACGGCCGCAACCGGCATGACCACACTGCCCCGGCAGGCACCCTCGGCGATATCGGTATGCCAGGTTCCTTTCAGCGAACCGTCCGGCTGCGGCTGGTAGTAGGCCCACGAGGTCGCCCTGGCCCATTGCTTCTGGTTGCCGTTGCCCAGGAAACAATCCCACAGCCAGTCGTAACTGGTGGTCCACTCCGAGCCGTTCCACACATACCGGGTCGGCCACGGCACCGTCGGGTTGCCGGGACGGGGACCGTCGACCACCGTCGCGACGCAGCGGGTCGTTGAACATGCAGTTGCCAGGGTGAAGGCGGCGCCGAAATCGTTTTCGCGCTGTTTGGCTGCGGGGCTGGTGCCGGCCTTCTGGGAGGCATAGGTGACCATCTGGTACCGGCCGTTCCACGGCTGCGGCGCGGCGTCCGCGGACGGTGGGACCAGCGCTGCGACGGAGCCGAGCAGCGCTGTGCAGAGCAACGTGACCGTGAGGCGGTGACGACCGAATCTCATGACGGGGGTCTCAGTGTGGGCTCGCCGCCGCGCGGAACGCCCCATCGGCGCGCTGACCTGACCACATATCCCCGAGGGTAACCGTCGACAAACCTCACCTGTCGCATCTGCAACACGACGCGCCGGTGCTGGAGGTAGCCTCGCTCAGGTGCTCCTGGCCTCGCTTAACCCCGCCGCGGTGGCGGCCGGTGCCGATATCGGTGACGCGGTGCGGATCGACGGTGCCACCCTCTCGCGCAGTGATCTGGTCGGGGCCTCGACGTCGGTGGCCGAACGCGTCGGTGGGGCCAAGCTCATCGCGGTGCTGTCGACCCCCACCGCGGCGACGGTGCTTGCGGTAACCGGATGCCTGATCGCCGGAGTGCCGTTCGTCCCGATCCCCGCCGATGTGGGTGTCGCCGAGCAGGCCCACATTCTGGCTGACTCCGGGGCCCAGGCCTGGCTCGGCGACACGCCGGCGCGTACCGCCGGCCTGCCACATGTGCCGGTCCGGGTACACGCTCGATCGTGGCATCGCTATCCGGAGCCGGGGCCGCGCGATACCGCGATGGTCATATACACCTCAGGTACCACCGGGCCTCCGAAAGGCGTGGTGATCAGCCGGGGTGCCGTCGCGGCCGATCTCGATGCGCTGGCGCAGGCCTGGCAGTGGACCGCCGGGGACACTCTGGTCCACGGCTTGCCGCTGTTTCACGTGCACGGACTGGTGCTCGGGTTACTGGGCTCGTTGCGCGTGGGCAACCGTTTCGTCCATACCGGCAGGCCGACCCCACAGGCCTACGCCGCTGCGCGCGGAACGCTGTACTTCGGGGTGCCCACCGTCTGGTCCCGCGTCGTCGCCGACTCGGGGGCGGCGCGGGCGCTGCGCGGGGCGCGGCTGCTGGTGTCCGGCAGTGCCGCGCTGCCGGTTCCGGTGTTCAGTCGGCTCACCGAGTTGACCGGGCACGCTCCGGTGGAACGTTACGGATGCACCGAGACCCTCATCACCGTCAGCACCCGAGCCGACGGGGAACGCCGTCCCGGCTGGGTCGGACTGCCGCTGGAGGGTACGGCGACCCGGCTCGTCGGCGGGGACGGCTCACCGGTGCCGCACGACGGTGACAGCATCGGCAGCCTGCAGGTCCGCACCCCCACCGTCTTCGACGGCTACCTCAACCGCCCCGAGGCCACCGCCGGGGCGTTCGAGGCCGACGGCTGGTACCGCACCGGCGACGCCGCCATGATCGGTCCGGACGGGATGCACCGCATCGTCGGCCGCGAGTCGGTAGATCTGATCAAATCCGGCGGTTACCGCGTCGGCGCCGGCGAGATCGAGGCGACGCTGTTGGGACACCCTGGGGTGACCGAGGTGGCCGTCGTGGGATTGCCCGATGCGGATCTGGGTCAGCGCATCGTCGCCTTCGTCGTCGGTGACGCCTCCGCGGAGGAGCTCATCGGGTTCGTCGCGCAGCAGTTGTCAGTCCACAAGCGTCCCCGCGAGGTCCGGCGGGTCGAGGAGCTTCCGCGCAATGCCATGGGAAAGGTCCTCAAGAAGCAGCTCATGGACCGGGGTTGACCGGCGCTGCGCCGGGGTCAGTTGGCGTGCAGCGCCTCGTTGAGCGCGATGCCCTGCCCGTTGCGGGCTACCACCTCCACCGAACCGGTCCTCGAATTGCGCCGGAACAGCAGGTTATTCACCCCCGACAGTGCTCGGGCCTTGACTGTGGTGCCGTCCGGGGCGGTGACCTTGGTGCCGGCCGTGACATACAGGCCCGCCTCGATCACACAGTCATCGCCCAGTGAGATGCCCAGCCCGGAGTTGGCGCCGAGCAGGCAGCGTTCGCCCACCGAGATCACCTCGGTGCCGCCACCGGACAGCGTGCCCATGATGGATGCGCCACCGCCGATATCGGAGCCGTCGCCCACCACCACACCCGCCGAGATACGGCCCTCCACCATCGATGTGCCCAGGGTGCCCGCGTTGAAGTTGACGAAACCCTCATGCATGACGGTGGTCCCGGCGGCCAGATGGGCGCCCAGCCGGACCCGGTCGGCATCGGCGATACGCACCCCGGACGGCACCACGTAGTCGACCATCCGCGGGAACTTGTCGACCCCGTAGACCGTGACCGGGCCGCGTCGCCGCAGCCGCAGCCGCACCGCTTCGAACCCCTCGATCCGGCAGGGGCCGTAGTTGGTCCACACCACGTTGGTCAACGCGCCGAACACGCCGTCGAGGTTGACGCCGTGCGGTTCGACGAGCCGATGCGAGATGAGGTGCAGCCGCAGATAGGCGTCATAGGTGTCGGCGGGGGGCTCGGCCAACCCGGCCACGGTGCGAATCGGGACGATATCGACACCGCGGTCGGCATCCGGCCCGCACAGTGCGGTCAGCTCGTCGGGACAATCGCCGGAGGCGATCCGGCTTGTTCCGGACGGGCCGTAGGCGCCCAGTTCGGGATCCGGGAACCAGGCGTCCAGGACGGTGCCGTCGGCGGTGATGGTGGCAAGTCCGAAGCCGGCTGCAGAAGTCACGGTGCATTACCGTACTTCCGCGCTGAGCAGACGCAAAGCGCGTCGACACGACGGCCGTGGGTGGGCTTTCGCAGGTATTCGCCCGGAAGCGGTGACCCGCTAACGTAGAGGGCCATGCTTGATCTGTGCGCCGACCCGGTCGACCTGACCGCTGCGCTCATCGACATCCCAAGCGTCTCGCGTGACGAGCGCCGCATCGCCGATGAAGTGGAACACGCACTGCGGGAACAGACCGGTTATCAGGTGGTTCGCAACGGCCAGGCGGTGCTGGCCCGCACCGACCTCGGCCGGCCGACCCGGGTCATCCTGGCGGGTCACCTCGATACCGTTCCGATCGCCGATAACGTGCCGGCCCGGCGCGACGGCGACCACATCTGGGGTTGCGGCGCCTCGGATATGAAGTCCGGTGACGCGGTGTTCCTGCACCTGGCTGCCACCGTGACCGAACCCGTTCACGACATCACGCTGGTGTTCTACGACTGCGAGGAGATCGAGGCAGCGGCCAACGGGCTGGGCCGTATCGAGCGAGAGCTACCCGAATGGCTGCGTGGCGACGTCGCCGTCCTGGGTGAACCATCCGGCGGCTACATCGAAGCGGGATGTCAGGGCACACTGCGCGCGGTCATCTCGGCGACCGGGACCCGGGCGCACTCAGCGCGATCGTGGTTGGGCGACAACGCTATTCACAAACTAGGGGCGGTGCTCGACCGGCTGTCCGGTTATCAGGGCCGGATCGTCGATATCGACGGATGCGTCTACCGGGAGGGATTGTCCGCGGTGCGGATCGATGGGGGCGTGGCCGGAAACGTCATCCCGGACGAGGCGTCGGTCACCGTCAACTTCCGGTTTGCCCCGGACCGTGACCCGGTGTCTGCCCTGGCACACGTTCGCGAAGTGTTCGCCGGCCTCCCGGTGAACCTGCAGCAGACCGACCTGGCACCGGGCGCATTACCAGGGCTGCAGCATCCCGCGGCGGCCGCCCTGGTCGGAGCCGCCGGTGGGCTGGTTCGGGCCAAATACGGCTGGACTGATGTGGCCCGGTTCGCGAACTTGGGGATCCCGGCCGTCAACTACGGCCCGGGCGACCCCAACCTCGCGCACCGACGCGATGAGCGGGTGTCCACCGCGCAGATCACCGCTGTGGCCGCGGCATTGCGCCGCTACCTGGGCGGCTAGCCACCGAAATCAGCCCCGAAATCCGCTGCCTGCCGCTTCGCGTCGGCGGCGGCCCCGGCGAACCCGGCATCGGCCAGACGCTCGGCCGAAGCGGTCAGGCCCGCCGCGTCCCCGGCGGCCAGTGCCCGGGCATGCGCCAGAGCCATCTCGGTGAATGCGCAATCGACCGCATCGGCCAGCTGGGCCAGCGCATCCCAGGCTCGGCGATCCCCGAGTCGAGTCGCCTCATGCCAGGCCCGGACCGCCACCGCCAGTTGGCCGCTGCGCTGAGCGGTCCGGGCCGCATCACGGGCGGCGGTGATGGCGGACGGCCGGTCGGCGATGGTGGCCAGCCGCCAGGCGCGGGCGATCCCCAACTCCGGTGCGAACAGGGCCGATTTGGTGCCGTGCCGGGACTGGGCACGTGCCAGCGCTATCGCCGAGGCCGCCACCTCGCCCTGGTAGGCCAGCGCTGTCGCCAGATAGCTCAGCGCCAGCGGACCCCATGAGTAGCCGGTGCGTTCCAGGGTCATCGACGACGGTCGCAGCAGCTCGACGGCTGCGGTGGCCTCCCCACGGGCCAGCAACACCTGAGCCAGCAGTACGTCGCCGATAGCGCGGCCCGGCTGGGCCAGCTCGGCGAAATCGGTGAACTGCCGGGCCACCTCGAGGGCCGCCGTTGTCTTGCCCTCCATCAGCAGTGTTGTGGTCTCGGCCAGCCCGACGGTGAACCGCAGTAAACCCGGATGGTCGGAGCCCAGGGCGCGCTGCACCGCCGGTCGCACGGCGTCGAAGCGCCCCATTCGGGCCGAGCACAGGGCCGCGGCGCTGGTTGCCCACGCCACCGCCATATCCGGTGGAGCCGAATGCGCGAGCACCTCGTCGGCCACTCCGACCGCCCGGCCGACGTTACCGGCGTTCATCGCGAAGGTCGCCGCCAACGCATCAAGGGTCAGATAGGACGATTCGGAGTCCACCCGGCCGCGAACATTGTGCAGAAATGTGGTGGCGCGTTCGGGTTCGGACAACATCCAGAACTGGTTGGCCGCCCGGGGCAGCGCCCAGGCCATCAGCTGGTCTTCGCTGAGGCCGACGGTATCGACCGCGGCGAGCACCGCGTCGGCCTCCCGTCCGCGTCCCTGCCAGGCCAGTGCATGACTCATCGCCAGCCGGGCACCGAGGTGGTCCTCGCGCTCCAGGGCCCCGCCGGCCAGCCGCTCCGCCAACCCCAGGTCACCCAGCCGAAGGGCCTCCTCGGCGGCGGTGACAACCGCATCGCTGTCCAGTGGCTGTTCGCCCTGGAGCGCCAGCAGGGTGCGGCCCAATCGGTCGGCGGGGCTGCGGCTGGGGGTTGCGGCCAGTTGTCCGGCGACCGCGGTGCGCAGCCGTTGCACCGTGAACCGGTCGAGCCCGGCGGCCAGCCGCTCCAGGAACAGCGGGTGGCCGCTGTAGACCGACTCACCGGCCGAGGTGGTTCGCACCTGGGCGGCCCCCGTTTGGATCGCCGCGGCGACCGCCGCCTCATCTGTCAGTGTGACCAGATCGGTCCGGGAGAGCGGCTCGAATACGCAGAGGTAACCGAGAACCGCGCGAATCTGCGGGGGCAGCTCGGCCAAATACCGGTCGATGGCGCCCGGGAGTGTCTCCTCGGTACCTCCGGTCGCCATCATTAACCGCAGGTGCAGCGGGTTTCCGGCGCTACGCCGGTAGAGCGTGGCGGTGTCGCCGCCGCCTGCGGCGGCCACGGCCGCGTCGGTCTCGTCATGGTCGAGCGGGATGACATCGCAGCGCCGCAACAGCCCGTCGTCCCACAACGCTGACACCACGTGCGGTACCCGCAGTACCGAGCGGACGGTGACGATCAGCGGGCAGCCGCCATCCCGGGCCAGCCGGTAGACCAGGCTCGCCGAGAGGGGATCCAGGAGACGCGCGTTGTCGACGATGATGGGCGCCTGGTTCACCATGGCATGCAGTGAGTCCGCTGCCGAGGCGATCATGGCGGCCGGCTTCCCGATCTCGTCGACGTCGATGACCGGGCCGAATGCGCCGAACGGTATCGAGGACTGGGCCAGGGTGCCGAGCACCCACAGCGGTTTCCCCCGGCCAAGCCGCTCGGCGGCCTGTCCGGCCAGGGTGGTCTTACCGACCCCTTCGTGTCCGATCAGCGCCGCGCCGGCCGGGTTCGCATCCAGGACATCGATCACCCGATCCAGGGCGCGACGCGGTACGAGGGGCCAGCAGGAGCGGAGCGGCATAACTCCCGACTCTAATTGGGCGCTGCTCGGCACTGGTCTAGGTTTCCGGGTGTGCAGCGGCAAATGGGCGGCGAGTCTCGGTGGGCGGTTTGCGTCTACTGCGCCGCCAGCCCACGTCACCCCGATCTGCTGACGTTGGCCCGCCAGGTCGGCGCGGCGATCGCCGAACGTGGGTGGACGCTGGTCTCCGGCGGCGGGAACGTCTCGGCGATGGGGGCGGTGGCCGCCGGGGCCCGTTCCCGCGGCGGGCGCACCGTGGGGGTGATCCCCAAAGCTCTGGTGCACCGGGAGTTGGCCGATATCGAGGCCGACGAACTGGTGGTCACCGACACCATGCGGCAGCGGAAACAGTTGATGGAGGACCGCAGCGACGCCTTCCTCGCGCTGCCCGGCGGTATCGGGACCCTGGAGGAGCTTTTCGAAACCTGGACTGCGGGTTATCTGGGCATGCACAACCGGCCGGTGGTGCTCCTTGACCCGCATGGTCACTATGACGGTCTGCTGCGCTGGCTGGATTCGCTGGTGCCCACCGGCTACGTCGCGCGGGCCGCGTTGGAGCGGCTGGTAGTCGTCGACGATATCGAGGCTGCGCTGGCGCTGTGTGCGGGCGGCTCGGGAAGGGCCGACGTTGGTGACCGGTGACACGACGAGGGGTCGGCGTCTGGGAACTACTCGTGGGAATTACTCGTAGTAGATGAAGGTCGCCAGACCTGCATCCAGGTGGTAGACGTTGTGGCAGTGCGTGATCCACCGACCAGGGTTGTTGGTGTCGATATCGACGTCGATGGTCGCCAGCGGCGCCACCAAGACGGTGTCTTTGCGGGCCATCGGCTTGAATCCATCGGCACCTGTGCCGCCGGTCGGCGTCATCACCTGAAAGGTGTGCCCGTGCAGATGCATTGGGTGCACCATGGCGGATTCGTTGATGTAGCGGATGCGCACCCGCTCGCCGGGCTCAACCGGGTAGCCGTCGTTGGGCGGATCGTAGAGTCTGCCGTTGATCGTCCAGTTGTAGCCGTCCACCGGACCTGCCAGTCGCATGTCGATGACCCGGTCCGGGTCGCCGGGCGGCAGGTTGACCTCGGGCGCCGCGGCCAGGCTCGCGGTATCCAACGGGACCATGGTCCGCAAGGTGGATACGAAGTCATCGATGTCGGCGCCGGTCGCGGCATTGCTGACGCGCAGATTCATCCTGGCGTGGCCGTCCTTACGGTAGGCGGCCGCAACCACCGGGACTGACGACTCCAACGTGATGATGGCGTCGAATCTTTCACCCATGCCCAGGATCACCGAGTCGGCCTGCTCGGGGACCACCGGAAACCCGTCGGTATGGGTGATCGTCATTGCATGGTTGGGCACCGCCACCACGAATACGGTGTCGCCGCCCGCATTGATCACCCTCAGTCGAATACGTTGGCCGGGGCGGAAATCGGCGACCTGCGGGTCGTCGCTGACACGGCCGTTGATGAGGTAGTAGGGGTAGACGACGTCACCGCCGTCACCACCCATCGGCGTCGAGGGCGTGATGCCGGCATCCGGTCCCATGTCGCCCATATCGCGCATTCCGGTGGTCCTCAGGTTCTCCAGCACCTGATCGGGAGTGGTTCCCGTGCCGTCGATCCAGTCATCGAGGACGACGACGAGTTCGTCATCATAGGCGTCGCCCTCGTCCGGGTCCTCGATGACGATCGGGCCATACAGGCCGCGGTCCAGCTGGGTGCCCACATGGGAGTGGTAGTAGTACGTACCGGAGTCCGGTATGACGAAGTCGTACTCGAATGTCTGCCCGACCGGGGTGGGTGGCTGGGTCAGTACCGGCACGCCGTCCATCGGATTGGGGATCGCCAGCCCATGCCAGTGGATCGTGGTGTCGGCACCCGGCAGCTTGTTCGTCAATGATGCGTGCAGGCGTTGGCCTTTGCGCAGCCGGATCTCCGGTCCGGGAACCTGATTCCCGTACGCCCAGGTGGGCACGGACACACCGCCCAGGTCGATATCGGTTTCCGCCGGCCCGAACGACATGCGGAGATCGGCCGGACCGCTGCCACCCGGTTCGGCGGCGCGATCGGCGGACCACAGTGAACAGGCTCCGAGGGAGCCGGCGGCGGCACCGACCGCAGAAAACGTCAGAAACCGCCGGCGGTCCATCATTGAGACCAGCGTGCCACCGAGCTGCGGGCGAGTCCAGACCCCGCCCGAGGGGCAGCTGGTGTTGGACTCGGGCCCACTTCGTGCGCAGCACGCAGAACTCCCCGCCGTCCGGGGCATCCCGGGAGCTGAACGCCACCACTGACCAGGCCCACGTTTGCCGCCTATGACGAGGGTGTCCCCGGGGGCCCGCAGCGCACCACCGCCGGCAACTCCCTGCGGCGGCCCCCGGAACTGCCGAGCACTCGCCGGGCAGGATAGGGGAATGAGCGCGACGTTCTGCGGGCGGCCGGTAGCCGCCGACCGGGCATTGATCATGGCGATCGTCAACCGGACCCCGGATTCCTTCTACGACCGCGGTGCGACGTTCACCGACGAGGCCGCCATGGCAGCCGTGCATCGCGCGGTGGCCGAGGGTGCCGACGTCATCGACATCGGCGGGGTCAAAGCCGGGCCGGGCGTCGTCGTCGATATCGCCGAGGAGACCGCCCGGGTGGTGCCCTTCATTGAATGGGTGCGCGCGGCTTACCCGGATCAGTGCATCAGCGTCGATACCTGGCGCGCGTCGGTGGCCAGACTGTCCTGCGCGGCCGGTGCCGACATCATCAACGACACCTGGGCGGGCCATGACCCGGCTCTACCGGAGGTGGCCGCCGAGTTCGGTGCCGGTTTGGTGTGTTCCCACACCGGGGGCGCGATCCCGCGAACCCGTCCGTTCCGGGTGAACTACGGCACCACCGTGACCGGGGTCGTCGATGCCGTCATCGCCGAAGTGACCGCCGCCGCCGAGCGGGCCGTCTCGGCGGGCGTCCGGCGTGATGGTGTCCTGATCGACCCGACTCACGATTTTGGTAAGAACACCTTCCACGGGCTGACTTTGTTGCGCCATGTAAACGATCTCGTTAACACCGGATGGCCGGTCCTGATGGCCCTGAGCAATAAAGATTTCATCGGGGAGACTCTGGGTGTGGAACTGACTGAACGTCTCGAAGGCACACTCGCGGCGACCGCATTGGCTGCCGCCGATGGCGCTCGGATGTTCCGGGTGCACGAGGTGGGTCCGACTCGCCGGGTACTGGAGATGGTTGCCTCCATCAAAGGTGAACGACCACCGGCCCGAACGGTAAGGGGTCTGGCATGACTGAGCTCAGCGAGAAGCCGAAGGCGGATCGCGCATCGACGGTCAGCGAGAAGCCGAAGGCGGATCGCGCATTCTGGTTCAGCGAGAAGCCGAAGGCGGATCGCGCCTGGCCGGCTGACCGGACCTGGCACCGGCCGCCCTGGACGGTTGATGAGCTGGAGGACGCCAAAGGCGGGCGTACCGTTTCGGTGGTCCTCCCGGCCCTCAATGAGGCCGAAACCATCGGACCGGTGATCGAGACGATCACCCCGATGCTCGGCGGTCTCGTCGACGAACTCGTCGTGCTGGACTCTGGATGCACCGATGCCACCGAGGCGCGGGCGGTCGCCGCGGGCGCGCGGGTCGTGCATCGGGAGCAGGCGCTGCCCGAGATCGCGCCGCAACCGGGTAAGGGCGAGGCGTTGTGGCGGTCGTTGGCTGCCACCACCGGCGACTTCATCGTCTTCATCGATTCCGATCTGATCGGGCCCGACCCGATGTTCGTTCCGCGGCTGGTCGGTCCGATGCTTACCGGTGACGGTGTCCATCTGGTCAAAGGTTTCTACCGGCGCCCCCTCAAACATCGCGGCGGTGAGGATGCCAACGGCGGCGGTCGGGTCACCGAGCTGGTTGCCCGGCCACTGCTGGCGGCTCTTCGCCCCGAGCTCAGGTGCGTGCTGCAGCCGCTGGGTGGGGAGTACGCCGGATCTCGCGAACTGTTGACCTCGGTGCCGTTCGCGCCCGGCTACGGAGTTGAGATCGGCATTCTCATCGACACCTACGACCGGCTGGGTCTGGAGGCGATCGCCCAGGTCAATCTCGGCGTGCGCACCCATCGCAACCGGCCGCTGAATGAACTGGGCCCGATGAGCCGACAGGTCATGGCCACATTGCTGACCCGGTGCGGGATCGACGACTCCGGGATAGGACTGACCCAGTTCTTCCCCGGCGCCGACGGGTTGGACGGGTATGTCTCCCGCACCTCATCGGTGTCGTTGATCGATCGGCCGCCGATGAACACTCTGCGCTGAGTCGGCGTCCTGGCTCCCGTCGCGGCCCGCAGGTGAGGCAGGATCGCAGGTGTGACGCTCATCCTGATGTACCTCGTGGTGCTCATCCTGGTTGCCGTCGTCCTTTTCGGGGTGGCAAGCATCCTGTTCGGCCGTGGCGAGCCGTTGCCGCCACTGCCCCGGGCCACCACCGCGACCGTTCTGCCCGCCTCGGGGGTCACCGGTGCCGATGTCGAGGCCGTCAAGTTCGCTCAGGTCCTGAGGGGATACAAGACCAGCGAGGTGGACTGGGTACTCGACCGGCTCGGCGCCGAACTGGATCAGCTCCGGGGTGAACTGGCCGCCGTGCGCGCCGCCGCCGGCCTTCCGGACCCCACCGTCGAGCAACGGTTCGGGTTGGACGCTGCGGCCACGGCGGAGCCGGACGCCGGGTGACTGCGGCCGTTGAAGACGGTCGCCGCAGGTGCCCGTGGGCGCTCGCCGCGCCGGCGGGGGATCAGCAGCTGCTGCGGGACTATCACGACCACGAGTGGGGCCGGCCGGTGCGGGGCCGCACCGCACTGTTCGAGCGGCTGACGCTGGAGGGCTTCCAGAGTGGTCTGTCCTGGCTGGTCATCCTGCGGAAGCGGGAGAACTTTCGGCGGGCCTTCGCCGGTTTCGACATCGAGGCGGTGGCCGGATTCACCGGGGCCGATATCGACCGGCTAATGGCAGATCCCGGGATCGTCCGAAACCGCGCCAAGATCGAAGCCGCCATCACCAACGCCCGGGTGGCCGCCGGTCTTGACGTCGACCTGTCCGAGCTGCTGTGGGCCTACGCCCCGCCGGTGCGTTCGCGCCCGGCAACTCAGTCCGCGATGCCCACCCGCACCGCCGAGTCCACGGCGCTGGCCGGCGAACTCAGGTCCCGCGGCTTCCGGTTTGTCGGCCCCACCACTGTGTATGCGTTGATGCAGGCCACCGGGATGGTCGACGATCACCTGCAGGATTGCTGGGTGTCCGGGTACCTCGCAACCGGGAACGCCGGTAGGGAAGAATAGATAACACTAGAATCGGAGCAACCGTCACCCGACCGGTGTCGGCGGCCCTGCTTGAATCTGGAGGGAGCACTCGATGGCGGCGATGAAGCCCCGGACCGGGGACGGTCCGCTGGAAGCGACCAAGGAGGGGCGCGGCATCGTGATGCGGGTACCGCTCGAAGGCGGTGGACGACTCGTCGTCGAGCTGACCCCCGATGAGGCCGCCGCCCTGGGTGATGAGCTCAAAGGTGTCACCGGCTAGCTCCGCGGAACCCGCAGGACCCCGTGTCAACGCGCGGGGTTTGTTGCCAAGATGTGCCGCTAGTTCGACACCGCCCGGTAGATCTCCAGGGTCTGCTCGGCGATTCGGGCCCAGGAGAACTCCTCGATACAACGCCGCCGCCCCGCCGCGCCGTAGCTGCGGGCCCTTGCCGGATCCGCGATCAGAGAGTTGACGGCGGCGGACAGCCCGGACTCGAAGGACCGCGGGTCCTGCCCGTCATAGTGGACCAGAACTCCGGTCACCGCGTCATCGACAACCTCGGGGATACCGCCGACATCAGAGGCCACGACCGCGGTACCGCATGCCATGGCCTCAAGGTTCACGATGCCCAGCGGTTCGTAGACCGAAGGGCAGATGAACACCGTTGCCGCCGAGAGTATCTCGCGGATTTCCTGCACCGGCAGAAAGTCCCGGACCCAGAACACGCCGGTGCGTCTGGCGCTGAGGTCCTCGACCGCGGCGGTGATCTCGGCGGCAATCTCCGGGGTATCCGGGGCCCCGGCGCAGAGCACCAGCTGCACCTCCGGATCGAACCGGTGTGCCGCTGTGATCAGGTGCCCGACGCCCTTCTGCCGGGTGATCCGGCCGACGAAAGCAACTATCGGCCGATTCTGGTCCACTCCGAGTTCGTCAAGTACGGACTGCTGGGAATCCGGTGCGGTGGGGTACCAGGTGTCGGTGTCGACACCGTTCTTGATGACGTGCACCCGGTGGGGATCGAGCCTCGGGTACACCGACAGCACGTCGTCGCGCATCCGGGCGCTCACCGCGATTACGGCATCGGCGCCCTGCACCGCGGTACGTTCGGCCCACAGTGACACCCGATATCCGCCGCCGAGCTGCTCGGCTTTCCACGGCCGCTTGGGCTCCAGCGAATGGGCGGTCACCACATGCGGGATCGCGTGCAGCAACGCGGTGATATGCCCGGCCATACCGGCGTACCAGGTATGCGAGTGCACCACCGTCGCCTCCGCTGCGGCGGCGGCCATCCGCAGGTCGGTCGACAATGTCGCCAGTGCGGGGTTGGCATCGGCCAGTGTCGGATCGGGCTGATGGGCGAATGCGGTGGATCGCGGGGCCCCGATGCAATGCACGTCCACCGCGCAAAGCCGGCGCAGCTGCGCCACCAGCTCGGTCACGTGCACCCCGGCGCCGCCGTAAACCTCGGGCGGGTACTCCCGCGTCATCATCGCCACCCGCATAGTGCTGACCGTAATGCAGGGGCCGCCCGTCACGGCCGTACGTGGTGAAACCATCATTGCGCTAGCCGTCGCAGGCGGGGGTGGTTAGGTTTACTGCTATGAGGGAGCTGCCGCATGTGCTTGGCATCGTCCTGGCGGGGGGCGAGGGA
>CAZKUK010000040.1:10275-31275 GCA_964555915.1 uncultured Mycobacterium sp. | reverse complement strand
AGCAACAGCCGGAGCCGGATGCACGGCGAACCGAGCCTGGGGCCTCGATGCGGCAGGTGCGGAGTACCAGCACCAGCACTGGTGGCTGATCGCCGGTCAGTCGATGTCCGACAGTGCCGACAGGCATGCCGCGCCGAGTAGTTCGGGCCGCGGCCCGAATTCGTTGAGGCTGATCTGGCACAGCCCCGCCCGGGGCGCCGACGACACCCACTCGACGGCTACCGGGTAGGGGTGAATCGGATCGTCCGATGCGGCCGCGACGCCCAGTGGGGTCGCCAGAGCTTTGAGCTGGTCAACGGTCGGCGCCGCATACTCGGCTGCCTCCTGCATCGCGTCGGGCAGTGCCGGCCACTGCAGACCCCAGGACCGGGCTAGCTCATCGGCCAGCCAGTCGGGGCTCGACGACCGCATCTCCGCTGTTGCAGACCGCAGCCCGTCACGGCGCAGCAGAGCCGCGGTGTGTTGGGCTGAGGCTGCGGCGGGTGCGGCCCCGGGTGCCCCCGTCCACGGCGGAAGTGCTGCCAGGACCGCGACGGTCTGCCGTGGATGGTCCAACGCCCAGTTGGCGGCTACCGCAGCACCCAAAGACACACCGCCCACGGCGATCCGGCCTTGCCTCTCGGCTGCCTCATCCAGTGCTCGCAAGTAACCGCCTACCAGCCCGCGTGGCTCCGGGGCCACCGCGTGCAGCACCGCACCGGCATCCTGCAGTGGTGCGGCGAAGGCCCGCCGCAGATAATGCTCGTCGGAACCGGTCCCGGGAAGCAGCACGGTGATCACACCTCGGATGCTGGTCGCCACCCCATGATCCTGCCGGGACGACCCTTCGGCGCGCGAGGGTGGGTCGATGGGCGGGAATAGGGTGTGCCCCGTGGCGCAGCCGAACCAAGAGGTCTACCGTGGCGGGGGCAGTGTGATCGAGCTATCAGGAGAGGCCATGGCTGCGGCCGAAGGGTTTGTTCGCCGTCTGACCCGGCGACTGACAGAGAGCCCCGCAGCGCGGGATGCCGAGGAACTCACCGGAGCGGCCGCGAGCACCGGCGCCCAGCGGGCGTGCGATTGTCAGCGCGGCGAAGAGGCGACCATGGTCGGGACTCTTCGCAGCGTTGAGACCAACGCCAAGGGCTGCGCGGGCGGGGTTCGGGCGGAACTCTTCGATGGAACCGACACCGTGACGCTGGTGTGGCTGGGCCAGCGCCGAATCCCCGGTATCGATTGTGGGCGCACGCTCAAGGTCTCCGGCCGGGTGGGCATGCTCGACAACGGCAGCAAGGCGATCTACAACCCGCATTACGAGATTCACCGCTGATGGCCCTGGACCCGGGCGTTGCCAGGTCGGGCAGGCTCCGGCGATGAGTGAATCCAACCGGGCCCCCGGTCAGGCACTGCTCGGCCAGATGGGTGGTGTCCGGGGTCTGATCTACTCCGCTCTGCCGGTGGCCGTCCTGGTCCCGGTGAACACCGCGTTCGGTCTGCTGCCCGCCCTGTTTTCTGCGCTGGGCGCGGCCGCAGCCATCCTGGTGTGGCGGCTGGTCCGGCGTGATTCGGTGCAGCCCGCGGTAGCGGGGTTCCTCGGTGTCGGAGTGAGCGCTCTGATCGCGTGGGTGGTCGGTGCATCCAAGGGCTACTTCCTGCTGGGAATCTGGACATCACTGATCTGGGCGTCGGTGTTCACGCTCTCGGTGCTGTTCCGCCGGCCGATTGTGGGATACGTGTGGAGTTGGGTGACGGGTGCGGGCCGCGACTGGCGCCGGTCGCGGCGAGCGGTGCTGGCCTTCGACGCGGCGACGCTGACCTGGGTGGCCGTATTCGGTTCCCGTTTCGTGGTGCAGAACCATCTTTACGACGCCGATAAGACGGGTTGGCTCGGAGTCGCCCGCATCGCGATGGGCTGGCCGTTGGCGGCGATCGGCGCGTTGGTCACCTATCTGGCCATCCGCAAGGCCCAGCGGGCCCTGCATGCCGACCATGCCGCCAAATCCGGGACGGACGCCAAAACCGGGACGGACGCCGACACCGGGACGGACGCCGACACCGGGACGGACGCGGTCGCCGGGGCGGACGCCGACGCCGAACCGGCCCGGGACTGATCTGGATCGCAGTCAGTTACCCGCGGCCATGGGCGAGCAGGGTGCGCAAGTCTCTTTCCACCTCGGGTGCGGCGACGAAGAGCAGTTCATCCCCGCCTTCCAGCGGCTCGTCCGGTTCGGGAACGATAACGCGCTGCCCGCGCAGGATGGTCACCAGCGCGACATCGCGCGGCAGGTTCAGCTTGCGCACCGGTCGGCCGCCCCACGGTGTGTTGTCGGGCAGGGTGATCTCGACCAGGTTCGCATGTCCCTTGCGGAATTCGAGTAGCCGCACCACGTCGCCGACGGCGAACGCCTCCTCGACCAGCGATGCCAGCATCCGCGGAGTCGACACCGCCACATCGACTCCCCAGGCGCTGTCGAAGAGCCATTCGTTGCGTGGATCGTTGACCCGCGCCACCACCCGCGGTGCCGCGAATTCCGTCTTGGCCAGCAGTGACAGCACAACGTTGGCCTTGTCATCGCCGGTTGCGGCGATGACGACATCGAACTCCTCGAGGTGTATCGCCTCCAGCAGGCTCAGCTCGCAGGCGTCCCCGAAGTGCCATTCGGCGGCGGGTATCGCGGTGACGTCGAAGTGGTCCGGGTTGCGCTCGATGAGCGTGACCCGGTGGGAGTTGTCCACCAGTTCCCTGGCGATGGAACGGCCGACGGCGCCGGCACCGGCGATCGCGACTTTCACTCCCGTGTCCCTTCCCCGGGTGGCTGCGCGGCGATCGTCAGTGCGGCGGCGCACTGGCCGGATACCGCGGCGAGATACACCTGATCGCCGGCCTGGAGGACGGTCTTGGGTTCGGGCAGCACCCCGGTGCCGAACCGGATCAGAAACGCGACTCGGGCGCCGGTGGCTTCTTCGAGTTCGGTGGCGGGCAGACCGACCCAGGCTTCGTGCAGGGTCGCCTCGGCAACGGCGACGGTTCCGGTGGGATCGCGCCACCGCGCGGTTTTGGTCTCATCGGTGAGGACGTTGAGCAGCCTGTCGGTGGTCCACGGCACGGTGGCGACGGTGGGAATGCCCAATCGCTCGTAGACGGCGGCGCGCTTGGCGTCATAGATCCGGGCCACCACCCGCTCGACGCCGAACATTTCCCGCGCCACCCGCGCCGAGATGATGTTCGAATTGTCGCCGGAGGACACTGCGGCAAAAGCGTCGGCCCGCTCGATTCCGGCGCGTAGCAACACATCCCGGTCAAAGCCCATGCCACGAATGCGTTCGCCGGTGAAATCGGCCGGTAGCCGGTGGAAAGCCGTTGCCCTGCGGTCGATGACTGCCACCTCGTGCCCGAGTCGGTTCAACGCATCCGCCAGTGCGGCGCCAACCCGGCCACACCCCATCACCACCACCCGCACCTGAGATCCTTTCGGCTGATCCGTGCGTCGGCCCCGGCCGGGCCGTGCGGTATGGGGAACGGTACCGCCACCGTGGGCAGCGCCTACTCTTGGCACTCGTGTCCAAGGTCTCCACAGGTGTGCGACGGATGCTGCTCGGGCAGCCGTTCCGCAGCGACCGGCTGAACCGCACGTTACTGCCCAAGCGCGTCGCCCTGCCCGTCTTCGCCTCCGACGCGATGTCCTCGGTGGCCTACGCCCCCGAGGAGATCTTCCTGGTGCTGGCGGTCGCCGGGGTGTCGGCCTACATGATGGCGCCGTGGGTCGGGGTGGCGGTGGCGGTGGTGTTGCTGGTGGTGGTGGCCTCCTACCGACAGAACGTGCACGCCTATCCGTCCGGGGGCGGCGACTACGAGGTCGTCACCACCAACCTCGGGCCCAACGCGGGTCTGACGGTGGCCAGCGCGCTGCTGGTCGACTACCCGCTGACCGTGGCGGTATCGATGGCCGCGGCGATGTCCAATATCGGCTCGGCTGTTCCATTCGTCGCCGAGCACCGGGTCGCCTTCGCCGTGATCGCGATCGTGGTGTTGACCGCGGTCAATCTGCGGGGCATCAGGGAATCCCGCACCGCCTTCGCGGTCCCGACCTATGCCTTCATGATCGGGATGCTCGCCATGTTGGGCTGGGGTTTCGTTCAGATTCACCTGCTCGGCCATGAGCTGCGGGCCGAGTCCGCTGATTTCGAGATACAACCCGAGTACGGCGATATCGCCAGCTTCGCGCTGGTGTTCCTGGTGGCCCGGGCGTTCTCCTCCGGGTGCGCGGCGCTGACCGGGGTGGAGGCGATCAGCAACGGGGTGCCGGCCTTCCGCAAGCCGAAGGCGCGCAATGCCGCGACCACCCTGGCCCTGCTGGGCGCTACCGGAATCACCCTTTTCGTCGGGATGGTCCTGCTGGCGGTCGACACGGGGGTGAAAGTGGCTCAGCGGCCGGCTGAGCAGCTCATCGGCGCGCCCGCCGATTATCAGCAGAAGACCCTGCTCGCCCAACTCGCCGATGCCGTCTTTCACAATTTCGCGCCTGGGCTCTACCTGATCATCGGTGTCACCGCACTGATCCTCGTGTTGGCCGCGAATACCGCCTTCAACGGCTTCCCGGTGCTGGGGTCCATCCTGGCCCAGGACCGTTACCTGCCGCGGCAGTTGCACACCCGCGGTGACCGGCTGGCGTTCTCCAACGGCATCGTGTTCCTCGCCCTGGCCGCGATCGCCTTCGTGGTCGCTTTCGATGCGGATGTCTCGGCACTGATCCAGCTGTATATCGTCGGGGTGTTCATCTCGTTCACGCTCAGCCAGATCGCGATGGTGCGGCACTGGAACAGACTGCTTCGCACCGAGGATGATCCGGCTGAACGAGGGCGGATGATGCGCTCCCGGGTGATCAACACCATCGGGTGCGTTGCCACCGGCAGCGTGTTGCTCGTCGTACTGGTCACCAAGTTCCTGGCCGGGGCGTGGATCGCGATCGCAGCGATGGGCGCTCTGTTCGTCGTCATGAGGGCCATCAACGGGCACTACCGCCGGGTTTCACGGGAACTCACCCCAGGTGAGGGCGAACGGGGTGAGATCGTGCTGCCCAGCCGCAACCACGCGGTGGTTCTGGTGTCCAACATGCAGCTGCCCACGCTGCGCGCGCTGGCCTATGCCCGGGCGACGCGTCCCGATGTCCTGGAGGCGCTGACGGTGAACGTCGACGACGCCGAGACCCGGGCTCTGACGGCAGACTGGGAGGACAGCGATGTCAGTGTCCCGCTCAAGGTGGTCGCTTCGCCCTACCGGGAAGTGACCGGACCGGTCGTCGACTACATCAAGCGAATCAGCAAGGAGGCCCCGCGCACTGTGGTGACGGTGTTCATCCCCGAATACGTGGTCGGACACTGGTGGGAAGGTCTGTTGCACAACCAGAGCGCGCTGCGGCTGAAGACCAGGTTGCTGTTCATTCCCAACGTCATGATGACCTCGGTGCCCTGGCAGCTGAGTTCGTCGGATCGGGTCATGGAGGTCGAGGGGCATAACGCCCCCGGCGATGTCCGACGCGGTTTCCTCGAATGACGACGCCGGAGCGCGCATGACAGCGCCGGATCTGCTGGAGTTGACCACGGGTTCGGCGGCCAACGGCGGCAGCTGTGTGGCGCGGCACGACGGCCGAGTGGTTTTCGTGCGGTACGCACTTCCCCGGGAGCGGGTGCGGGCGCGGATCACCGCGGAGCGCGGGTCGTACTGGCACGCAGATGCCGTCGAGATACTCGAGCCCTCAGATGATCGGGTGGAGCCGCTATGCCCGATCTCCGGAGCCGATGGCGCGGGCTGCTGCGATCTGGCCTTCGCCGATCCCGCAGCCGCGCGTCGGATCAAGGGCCTGGTGGTGTCCAATCAGCTTGCGCGGCTAGGTGATTATCAGTGGGAGGGAATCGCCGAACCGGTCGGATCCGGTGACGCGACGGGCTGGCGGACTCGGGTGCGGCTCGGCACCGCGGCGGACGGCCGGGCCGGTCTGCACCGCTATCACAGCGCTGAGCTGGTCACCGATGTGCGGTGCGCGCAGCTGACGGCGGGGATGCTGACCGGGCTGGACGGTCCGCGCTGGCGAAGCGGTGATGAGGTCCATGTGGTGATCGACGACGATCACCACAGGCACGTGCTGGTCACCGGACCAGATCGCCGGGATGTGGTGGAGGGTGCGCGGGAGTCGGTTCAGCGGGTGCGGAGTCGGGTCTGGCGGATTCCGGTCACCGGGTTCTGGCAGTCTCATCGTGACGCGGCGCGAACCTACAGCGATCTAGTGGGGGAGTGGGCGCAGCGGGGCGAGGCCCGGCGGGCCTGGGATCTCTACGGCGGCGCGGGATTGTTCGCGGCGGTGCTGGCCGAGGCGATGGGCGCGCGCGGCCGGGTGCTGACCGTCGACACGGCCCGCGCGGCGTCGGCAGCCGCGAGGACCGCCCTCGCCGATCTTCCGGCGGTCAAGGTCGTCACCGGGTCGGTGCGCGGGTTTCTGGCCGGGCAGGCGCGGGCGGCGGATATCGCGGTGCTGGATCCCCCCAGGTCGGGTGCCGGACGGGCCGTCATCGACCTGCTGGCGGGGACCGGGGTCCCGCGGGTGATCCACATCGGCTGCGAGGCTGCGGCATTCGCCCGTGATATCGGCCTGTACCGCGGCCACGGCTATCGGGTGCAGGACATTCGGGTTTTTGACGCCTTCCCGTTGACCCACCACGTGGAATGCATCGCCCTGCTCAGCCGGTAATCGGCATGCCCTTAGACTGGCGCGCGGAAGGTGTGCCGGGAATTCTGGTCGGCAGTGACCGTCGAACCCGCGAGGTGAACCGTGGAACGCCCTGATCCCCGCAACGACCGCCCGGCGTTGCCCAGCAGGCTGTTCAGCCGCGGCTCCTGGTCGGAGACCCGGCGCGTCATCGAGATTTTCCGCAAAGAGACCGTGGGTGGTGCGGTGCTGCTGGCCGCTGCGGCCGCGGCGCTGATCTGGGCCAACTCGCCGTGGGCGGCTTCGTATCACTCGTTGACCGCCTTGCGGGTCGGCACCGACGATCTCGGCCTGCACCTCAACCTGAGCCTGGGTAGCTGGGCCGCGGATGGATTGCTGGCCATCTTCTTCTTCGTCGTGGGCCTGGAACTCAAGCGGGAGTTCGTCGCCGGCGACCTGCGTGACCCGGGGCGGGCCGCGCTGCCGATCGCCGCCGCGGTCGGCGGGATGGTGGTGCCGGCGGCGATCTTCATCGGTTTCACCGCGCGTGTCGGCGACGGCGCGGCTCACGGCTGGGCCATTCCAACCGCCACCGATATCGCGTTCGCGGTGGCCGTGCTGGCGGTCATCTCCACTCACCTGCCCTCGGCGCTGCGGACTTTCCTGCTGACCCTGGCCGTGGTGGATGATCTGCTGGCGATAGCGGTGATCGCCATCTTCTACACCGCCACCATCAACCTCGGTGCGTTGCTGCTGGCGATGATCCCGCTGGCGCTGTTCGCATTGCTGGTGCAGCGCAGGGTCCGGTCTCCCTGGCTGCTGATCCCACTGGCGCTCATCACCTGGGCCTTGGTCCACGAGTCCGGTGTGCACGCCACGGTTGCGGGTGTTCTGCTGGGCTTCACCGTGCCGGTTCTGGTCCGCGGTGAGGCAGCCGGGGACGGCGCCGGTGGGCCAGGTCTGGCAGAGCATTTCGAGCACGTGATGCGGCCGATATCGGCGGGTTTCGCCATCCCGGTGTTCGCCTTCTTCGCCGCCGGGGTGAGCTTCGGCGGGTATGACGGTTTGGTGACCGCCCTGCGTGACCCGATCGCGCTGGGGATCGTCGGCGGGCTGGTGGTCGGTAAGACCCTCGGGATCTTCGGTGTCACCCGGCTGATGGCCGCGGTAACCCGTGCCAGTCTGGACGCCTCATTGCGGTGGATCGACATCTTCGGTGTCTCGATGCTGGCCGGGATCGGATTCACGGTATCGCTGCTGATCGGGGAATTAGCGTACGAATCCGACCCCGGGCGGCAGTCCGTCGTCAAGGTCGCGGTCCTCGTCGGCTCATTACTGGCCGCCGCTTTGGCCGCGGCCGTGTTGAAGGCTCGTAATCGGCATTACCGCCTGATATTCGATCTGGAGACCGCCGATGCGAACCACGACGGTGTGCCCGATGTCTACGCGGCTGAGCCCGAGACCCGTGGCAACCCTGGGTAGACTGACCGAATGCTCGAACAGGTCCGCGGCCCCGCCGATCTGCATCGCCTGTCCCAAGACCAGGTGACCGAACTCGCGGGGGAGATTCGCCAGTTCCTGGTCCGCAAGGTGGCTGCAACCGGGGGGCACCTGGGGCCCAATCTCGGTGTGGTGGAACTCACGATCGCTCTGCACCGGGTGTTCGACTCTCCGTACGATCCGATCATCTTCGATACCGGACATCAGGCGTATGTCCACAAAATGCTGACCGGGCGCCACGCCGACTTCGGCACGCTGCGAACAAAGGGCGGGCTTTCGGGTTACCCGTCCCGTGCGGAGAGCCATCACGACTGGGTCGAGTCAAGTCATGCCTCGACGGCCCTGTCCTATGCCGACGGACTGGCCAAGGCCTTCGAGTTGTCCGGCCAACCCAACCGGCATGTGGTGGCCGTTGTCGGAGACGGGGCGCTGACCGGCGGAATGTGTTGGGAGGCGCTCAACAACATCGCCGCGGCGAAACGACCGGTGGTGATCGTCGTCAACGACAACGGCCGCAGCTACGCACCGACCATCGGCGGTTTGGCCGACCACCTGGCGGGTCTGCGCCTGCAACCGGGGTACGAGCGTCTGCTTGATCGGGGTCGCCGGGCGGTGCGCGGTCTGCCGGTGCTCGGCGAGGTCTGCTATCAGGCCATGCACAGTGTGAAGGTCGGCATCAAAGATGCCATCGCGCCGCAGGAAATGTTCACCGATCTCGGACTGAAGTACGTCGGACCGATCGACGGCCACGACGAGCATGCGGTGGAGAGCGCACTGCGCCATGCCAGGGGCTTCAACGCCCCGGTGGTGGTCCACGTGGTCACCCGTAAGGGCATGGGATATGCGCCGGCGGAGAATGACGAGGCCGAGCAGATGCACGCGTGCGGTGTCATCGATCCGGACACCGGTCTGGCGGCAAAGCCGTCGGCGCCGGGTTGGACGTCGGTGTTCTCCGACGCTCTGATCGACTACGCCGACAAACGGCGCGATATCGTGGCGATCACCGCTGCAATGCCGGGCCCGACCGGTCTGGCCGCGTTCGGCGAACGGTTCGGCGACCGCCTTTTCGATGTGGGTATCGCCGAGCAGCATGCGGTGACGTCGGCCGCCGGGCTGGCGATGGGCGGTATGCACCCGGTGGTGGCGATCTATTCGACATTTCTGAACCGTGCGTTCGACCAGGTTCTGATGGATGTCGCCCTGCACAAGTTGCCGGTAACCCTGGTGCTCGACCGGGCCGGTGTCACCGGTCCTGACGGAGCCAGCCACAACGGCATGTGGGATCTGTCGGTGCTCAATATCGTTCCCGGTATCCGGGTCGCGGCACCGCGCGACGGAGCTCGGTTACGGGAGGAACTCGGCGAGGCGCTCGACGTGGACGACGGGCCGACGGTGATCCGGTTTCCGAAAGGTGCGGTGGGCGAGAATATCCCGGCGTTGAAGCGGGTGGCCGGTATGGATGTCCTGGCCACCCCGGCCGATGAGCTCGGCGCGGATGTTCTGCTGGTGGCGGTTGGTTCGCTGGTGGAGATGGCTTTGCAGGTCGCTGGGCGGCTTCGCAGGCAGGGAATTGGTGTGACGGTGGTCGACCCGCGGTGGGTGCTGCCGGTCCCGGCGGCACTCGGCCCGCTGGCCAGGAACCACAAGCTCGTGGTGACGATGGAGGATGGCGGTGTCAACGGCGGGGTCGGCTCGGCGGTCTCCGCCGCCCTGCGGGCCGCCGATATCGATGTGCCGTGTCGGGATGTCGGTCTGCCGCAACAATTCCTCGACCACGGGTCGCGTGGAGAGATACTCGCCGAATGGGGGCTGACCGAGCAGGATGTCGCCCGTCAGGTCACCGGATGGGTGGTATCGCTCGGCGCCCCCGACGAGTCGCTGGCTCAGCAGATCGATTAATCGCTTCGGTCGGTTTCGGCGGGAGCGCGAGCCAGTGCCGGCGCCAGCACCGGAACCGTCAGGGTGCGTTGCCAGGCCCGTGCCCCGTTATCGTGCAGGAAGGTCTCCACGGTGCCGCTGGTATCGCCGGTGTCCGCCCATTCCCAACACAGTCGACGCACCAGGTCCGGGGCGAGCAGGTTCTCAGTGGGCACAGACATGCGCGTCGACAGTTCGGACAGGGCGGAACGGGCGGCCTCCAGGCGGGCGGCTGCCTCCGGGTTACGTCTGGTCCATCGCGAGGCTGGCGGCGGCCCGGTCAGCGGTTCAACGATCTCAGGAAGATCGTCAGTGTTGCGGGCCGCGGTGAGGGCAGCGAACCACACCTTCGCCGAACGGCGCTGCTTAGGCCCGCCGAACACCGGTAGTGCCACTAGTTCGTCGATGGACTTCGGATCGGCCAGCGCGGCGGCGACGATCGCGGCGTCCGGCAGTATCCGGCCGGGTGCGATGTCGCGGTCCCGGGCGATCCGATCCCGCACCCTCCACAGTTCGCGTACCGCTGCCAGCCCTGGAACGGTTCGAATTTTGTGCAGTCCGGAGGTGCGCCGCCAGCGGTCACGGCGGGTGGGTGCGCTCTCCGCAACCCGCAGGTAGTCGAATTCCTCGGCGGCCCAGGAGGTTTTACCTTGCTCGGCGAGCACTTCGCTGACCGCCTCGCGCAGTTCGATCAGTACCTCGACGTCCAGGGCGGCATAGTTCAACCAGTCCGCCGGCAGCGGTCGTCGGGACCAGTCCGCGGCACCATGGCCTTTGGCCAGTCCGAGACCGAGGAGTCGTTGGACCATCGCCGCGAGGTTCACCCGGTCGAAACCGGCTAGCCGGCCCGCCAATTCGGTGTCATACAGCCGCAGTGGCCGTAACCCGACCTCGGCCAGACAGGGCAGATCCTGATCGGCGGCGTGCAGAATCCACTCATCTTCGGCCAGCACCTCGGCGAGCGGGCGAAGTGCATCGATAGGGCTGCCGCCGTGGTTCACCGGGTCGATCAGCACGGTCCCGGCGTTACGGCGGCGGATCTGAATCAGATACGCACGGTTGGAGTAACGAAAGCCCGACGCCCGTTCGGCGTCCACGGCGAACGGTCCGGTACCCGCGGATAGTTTTCTGGCGGCGTCGGCGATCTCGGCGACAGTCACCGAGACCGGCGGAACACCCTCCGCCGGTGCCCGCAGCGGCTCCGGGTCAGGGCTGTCGCCGGCTGCGGCGGCCGGGTCCTGGCCGGTGTCCATATCAGGCGCGGGACCGGGAACTGAGATCGGTGACCCCCGTCGGCGGCAGGCCGGCGGCATGTTCGAGCACCTCGCAGAAAGCCTGTACGTGGGTGCCGAGTGCCAATGTGGTGGCCGTCCAGGACGCGCGGAGCTCCAACTGGTGGGCCCGAGCCGGACCGGAGATGTCACCGTAGCGAACCGAGGTGGTGGCCGTCACCGTTCCGCCGAGCGCCACCACCTGGTCGCCGTGCGACTCCAGGGCATCGGCCAGCCAGCTCCAGGCGACCTCCGGCAGCAGCGGATCCACCGCCTCGCTATGGTCCAGGTCGGCCTGGAGGTAGGCCACCAGCCGCATGGTCCCGTCCCAGGCGTCGGCGCCGTCGGGGTCGTGAAGCAGAATCAGCCGGCCGAATGCGTCACCTTCGGAGCGCTCCGGCACGATCTCCGGTTCGGGACGACGGACTTCGGCACCCAGGGCGTAGCTGTACGGCGCGAGTCGTTGAGGTGGGCGGATCGGGCCGAGCTCGATCTCATGCCGGACCTCGGCGGCGTTCATCGCCGCCACGGCCTCGCGGAACTGAGTCGGCTCCGAGCTGGTCACTTATTCGACGCTAGCCCTATCCGGTGGGGCGTGCCGACAGGCGCGCCGGAGCCGGTGCTGTCGCGGCGGTTCCCGCGACGGCACCGCGCCACCCGCGGGAGGACACCGTGGCAGCATGGTCCGGGTGATCACCCGCCGCACGCTGCCCGACGCGCCCTACCTGGCTGCCGCTACCGGCGGCACACCAAACCGGATGCCGGTGTGGTTGATGCGACAGGCGGGCCGTTCACTGCCGGAATATCGCCGGTTGCGGGCCCGAAACACCATGATGGAGGCTTGTTTCGACCCGGAATTGATCTGCGAGATCACCTTGCAGCCGGTGCGCCGGCACGGCGTCGACGCCGCGATCCTGTTCTCCGATATCGTCGTGCCGCTGCGTGCGGCCGGGGTCGATCTGGATATCGTGCCCGACGTCGGTCCGGTGATAGCCAATCCGGTTCGCACCGACGCCGATGTGGCAGCGATGAAATCCGTTCGGCTGCAACGGGCCGAACCGGTCAGCGAGGCGGTCGGCCTGCTTGTCGGCGCGCTGGGTGAGGTGCCGTTGATCGGCTTCGCCGGCGCTCCCTTCACCATGGCGTCCTATCTCGTCGAAGGTGGTCCCAGCAAGCTTCATGAGCGCACCAAGACCATGATGCTGTCCGCGCCGTCCAGCTGGCACTCGTTGATGACGGTGCTGACCGATCTGACCATCGACTACCTTCGGCTCCAACTCGACGCGGGGGTGGATGCCGTCCAGCTGTTCGATTCGTGGGCGGGCACCCTCTCGCCGGCGGATTACCGCGACTTCGTGCTGCCGCACAGCACGCGGGTGTTCCGCGCCCTGGCCGATTACGGCGTGCCGATGACCCATTTCGGTGTGGGCACCGCGGAGTTGCTCGGCGCGATGGGGCAGGCGGGCGCAACGGTGGTGGGCGTGGACTGGCGGACCCCACTGGCTGATGCGGCTACCCGGGTCGGACCGGGAAAGGCGCTGCAGGGCAACCTCGACCCGGTGGTCCTGCTGGCCGGCTGGCCGGCGGTGGACAGAGCCGCCCGCGCGGTCGCCGACGACGCCCGCCTGGCCGTGGCGGCGGGCGCCGCCGGCCATATCTTCAACCTGGGTCACGGCGTGCTGCCGGCCACCGACCCGGGGATCATCACCGAGCTGGTGGCGTTGGTGCACACACTGTGAGCCCGCGCTCCGGCCCGGCCTACGCGGTTGTCGGCGGAGGCATCTCCGGGTTGGCCGCGGCCCACCGCATTCGCGGCGCGGTGGGAGAGGACGCCACAATCACGGTCTTCGATCCGGCTGACCGGCTCGGCGGGGTCCTGCGCACCGAGACCCTGTGCGGCCAACCGGTCGATGTCGGTGCCGAGGCGTTCCTGGCCCGCCGCCCCGAGATGCCCGCGCTACTGGCCGAACTCGGTTTGGCTGACCGGCAGATCACCCCCACCGGCGTGCGTACCGGCATCTACAGCGGTGCCCGGCTGCATCCGCTGCCATCGGGGGCGGTCAACGGGATTCCGGGGTCTGCGGCGTCGTTATCGGGGCTGGTGGATCGGGCGACCGTCGCTCGTATTGCCGCTGAGCCGGACCGGATACTGGAGTGGCGGCGCGGCGCGGACCCGGCGGTCGGCGCACTGGTGGCCGAGCGGTTCGGGGAGCAGGTCGTGGCCCGCTCGGTGGATCCCATGTTGTCGGGGGTCTATGCGGGCTCGGCGGGCACAATCGGGCTGCGGTCGGCGGTTCCGCTGGTGGCAGCGGCGCTGGACGCCGGCGCAGACAGTCTGACCGCAGCGGTGCGCCGGGTGCTACCGGTCAGTTCCGGCGGTCCGGTCTTCGGTGCTGTCGACGGTGGATACCGGGTGTTGCTGGAGGAGTTGGCGCGGCGCAGCCGGTTTCGGTGGGTTCAGGAGGCGGTGTGCGCCATCACCGCCGACGGCGCGGACTGGGTCGTGGCGGACACAACCGGTGGCACGACCCGGGTGGACGGGGTGGTGCTGGCGCTGCCGGCTCCGCGGACGGCCGGTCTGCTCGGCGATATCGCGCCCCGAGCCGCCGCGGCGGCGGCCCGGGTGCCGGTTGCCTCGGTGGTGGTGTTGGCCATGGCGGTCCCGGCCGGTACGCCGTTTCCCCCGCAGTCCGGCGTCCTGGTGTCCAGCGGTGAGGATCTGCATTCGAAAGCCATCACCTTGTCCACCCGCAAGTGGGGCAGCCGCGGCGGAGCAGAGTTGCTGCGGCTGTCCTTCGGCCGCTTCGGTGACGATATCGCCCGGGCCAGTTCCGATGAGCAGTTGCGGGGGTGGGCGGCGGGGGATCTGGAGACCGTGTTCGGTATCAGGGTTGAGCCGCTGGAGGTTCTCGTGCGTCGCTGGATCGATGCGCTACCCCAGTACGGTCCCGGCCACGGCGCACTGGTCGCCGAAATTCGGACCGGATTGCCGGCCGGGCTCGCGGTCACCGGAAACTTCCTGGATGGTGTCGGGGTCCCCGCCTGTATCGCCGCAGCGGGTCGGGCCGCCGATAAGCTGTTTGCTGAAACCGGCGTTTGACGGCATAAACTGTGCGGGCACCGACGGGAGGGCCCATGGCGTCTGGATCGGCCTTCCGGGCCAGTGGACAGCGGCCGGCGACCGTGTGGGTGTCGGCCTGGGCGGCAGGCTTCTTCCTCATCACCGCCGGCTGGCTGTTCACCGGCTGGGCCGGTCCGCGGGCCGTCGAAATCGTCGGGGCAGTGGCTTCGGTCGTCGTCACCGGCGTCGCGGCACTTGGTGCCGCGGTGACAGCGAGAATGACCACCGGACGGGTTCGCTACGCCTGGACCGTCCTGTCCGGCGGGCTGTGCTCAGCCACCGTCGGTGAGTCGGTCTGGGCCGGTCGCGATCTGCTGGGCTGGCGGCTGTCTTTCCCGTCGGTTGCCGATGCCGCCTATCTGCTCTTCCCTGTCGCGGCACTGGTTGCGCTGCTGCTGTTTCCGTCCAGTCGGGGAACCCAGTCCCGGGGCCGGTTGTTCCTCGACGGGGTGATCATGGGGGGATCATTGCTAATCGTCTCGTGGGTGACGGTGATGCGAGACGCCTCCTTCGCCAGTGGACGAGGCTGGCTTCAACTCGTGGTGTCGCTGGCCTATCCGATCCTGAACCTGGTGACGCTGACGGTGGCGGCGGTCGTTCTGGCGAGCTCGGCGTTCGGCGCGAGGCCGACGCTGACCCTGCTGACCCTGGGTCTTTTCTGTACGACGCTGGCCGAAGGCGTCTTTGCCTACTTCTCGGTCGGTGACGGGCTGTTCACCGCTCACCATCTGATCGAGATCACCTGGATGGCGGGGATACTGCTGGTCGCGGTGGCCGCCGTGGACGGACGGTATGCTGTATTCGACCAGCGGCCCGGCGGTGCCCCGGGGTGGGCCTCGGTGTGGCTGCCGTATGCGCCCTTCATGGCGGCGGCGGCCATGGTCGCGGTCGGACCCCACGGCGTCGCCGGCGACGGAGTGGTTCTCGCGGCGACCTTGATTCTGGTACCGGCCGTCCTGGTCCGGCAGTTTTTCGCCGTCGCCGAAACCAAACGACTCGTGGGCACCATCTCCGATCTCGCCTTGCGGGACCCGCTGACCGGACTGGCCAACCGCACGCTGTTCGCCGATGGTCTGGACCGGACCCTGGCCGCCTCTGATCCCGATGGTGATCCGGTATCGGTGCTGATCGTCGATCTCGACGGTTTCAAATCCCTCAACGACACCCTCGGTCACGCGTTCGGCGATGAGATTCTGATCGCTGTGGCACAGCGGTTGGTCGCCGTGACCGGCCCCGAACATCTGGTGGCGCGGCTGGGAGGAGACGAGTTCGCCGTTTTGCTGCGGATTCCGGCGGCCCAGGCCCACGGCGTCGTGCAGCGGCTCTTGACGGACTTCGAGACGCCCCTGTTCGTCGATGGCCGCGAGGTGCGGGTCGGAGCCAGCGTCGGGGTCGCGTCGGCCAGCCCGGGAGAGTCGACCGCCGAGGAACTGCTCAGGCGAGCCGACCTGACAATGTACGCGGCGAAACGGAACCGGAATCTGCCCGGGCGCCCCGTGCCGGTACCGCCAGGCACCGACTCCAGGGTATTGCTCGCCGAACTGTGCCAGTCCGTTGATGAGGCTCGTCTGGTGCTGGTCTACCAGCCGAAGGTCGATCTGAGGACCCTTCAGGTCGTCGGGGTGGAGGCACTGCTCCGGTGGCCGCACCCCGATCACGGCCTACTGCTGCCCGGCCGATTCCTTCCGCTTGTCCGCAGCCAGGATTTGATGGCGGCGATCACCGGCTTCGTTCTCGCGAGTGCTTTGGACGATGCCCGCCAGTGGCGACGGAACGGCGTTGACATACCGCTGTCGGTCAACGTGTTCGCGCCGATGATGGTCGACCTGAACCTGCCCGACATGATCAGCGCGGCGTTGGCCGAGCGGGAACTCACACCCGACATACTGACGGTGGAGGTCACCGAGGACCTTCCCCTCGGGCGCATCGGTCCCACCAAAATCGTGCTCGACGAGCTGCGCCGGCGCGGAGTGCGAATCTCCATCGATGACTTCGGGGCCGGGTACCCGGCCCTGTCCTACCTCTGTCACCTCTCGGTCGATGAAATCAAACTCGATCAGGGCTTCATCGGCCCGCAGATGGCGGACCCCCGGGTGGAAGCGGTGGTGCGGACGATGGTGGCACTTGCCGGTCAACTGGGGCTCACCGTTGTCGCCGAAGGTGTCGCGGATGCCCAGACGGCCGCGCGGCTGATTGGCTGGAATGTCGTCATCGCCCAGGGTGACCATCTCGGTGCGCCGGTGGATGCCGGCGAGGTGCCCCGACTGGTTCGCCGCTCGGCTGCCGGGCTGGGCGTGGCACCATAGTCCCATGGCGAGACTGGATTACGACACGCTCAACGCCACCATCCGCTACGTCATGTTCTCCGCATTCGCCGTGGAACCCGGCGCGCTGGGATACGACGACGAATCGCGGGCCGCGGTGAGCGATGAGACTGCGGCCTTCCTCAAACAGCAGGAGGACAACGGTGTCGTGGTCCGTGGCCTCTACGACGTGGCCGGGATGCGTGCCGATGCCGAGTTCATGATCTGGACCCATGCCGAACGGCTCGAATCGCTGCAGGCCACCTACAGCGACTTTCGCCGCGCCACCAGCCTGGGTCGCGCCACCAGACCGGTGTGGAGCAGTGTTGCGCTGCATCGGCCGGCGGAATTCAACAAGAGCCACGTACCGGCGTTCCTGGCCGGTGAGGAACCCGGCAACTACGTCTGCGTCTACCCCTTTGTTCGTTCCCTGGACTGGTACCTGTTACCGGACGGCGAACGCCGGAAGATGCTGGCCGATCACGGTATGGCCGCCCGCGACTACAAAGACGTGAGGGCCAACACCGTTCCGGCCTTCGCGCTGGGCGACTACGAATGGATTCTCGCGTTCGAGGCCGAGGAACTGCACCGAATCGTTGACCTGATGCGCGATCTGCGGGCCACCGAGGCTCGCCGGCACGTCCGCGAGGAGATCCCGTTCTTCACCGGTCCACGGGTGGGGGTGGAGGAGTTGATCAGCCGACTGCCCTAGGTCGGTTTTCCGGCAGCAGGGTCAGGTTGCCGGCGGGGCCGGTGCGAGGCGTAACGAGATCGAGTTGATGCAGTACCGCTGGTCGGTGGGTGTCGGGTAGCCCTCGCCTTCGAACACGTGCCCCAGATGGCTGTGGCAGGCCGCGCACAGCACCTCCACCCGGTGCATTCCCAGCGAACCATCCGGACGCAGGATCACCGCCTCGGAATGCGCCGGATCAAAGAAAGACGGCCACCCGCAGTGCGATTCGAACTTCTCTGTGCTGCGGAACAGTTCAGCACCGCAGGCCCGGCACTGGTAGACGCCCTCGGTGGTGGTGTCGGTGTACTCGCCGGAGAACGGACGCTCGGTGCCGGCCTGGCGCAGGACGTGATACTCCTCGCCGGATAGCCGCTCACGCCACTGACCGTCGGAAAGTTGCACCCTGGGTGCGGGCAGCGGATTCACATAGGCAAGGTAGCGCGATTTCAGCACTCGTGGAAGGTCGGGGCGGGCCGTGCGGCCTCCGTCACGCGGGCGTCACACTCGGGGCGGGACTTCCCGGTTGCCGCAGCGGAGAGGTCATCCACGGGGGGTCGATACCGGACTCCGGGTCCTTGGCGAGCCGACCGTCCTGTTTGGCGTCGAGATAGCGGAAGTACAGGACGCAGAACACCACGACGAGCATGAGCGACCAGCCGTAGGTGATCTTCATGTACTCCAGGAAACGGCCCGTGGTGGGCCAGCGCCACATCAGCCAGCGGTCCAGGGTGAGGAAGCCGTAGGTAGCCAGCCACGCCGGCCAGTTGCGCAGCACCGAGTTGGTCAGCACCACTGTCATCAGGAACGGGAACAGCAGCATCGAGTAGTAGCCCTGGGCCAGCGACAACACCAGCCAGGAGGTGATCAGCAGCACCCCCGAGGAGGTGAGCGCCCAGAACAGCGGATCCCGGGTCCGGTAGTAGCGATTGAGCAGCCAGAGACTCGCCACCGCCAGAACCACGAAGAGCACCCTCAACGCGAAGATCAGCCACATGGGCAACCCGTAGTACACCCCGTTGCCGAGCACCGAACTGTTGAAGTAGTCGCGGGTCGAAGACAGGTAGGGCAGGGTCCGATTGATGAAGTTCATCCGGTCGGCAACCAATGGCCAGGCCACCGCGTTGAAGGCCACCGGCACCGCGACGGCCGCGGCGAGAGTGCGCCACTGCCGGTTGAGCAGCGGCAGCAGCAGCAGCACCGCGAGCACCGGTTTGACCACCAGGGAGAGGCCGATCGCGATGCCGGCCAGCCATTCCCGGCGTGGTCCGCCGCCCAGAAGCCATCGGAAGAACAGCACCTCGAGGAAAAGGATGATGCCGTTGACATTGGTGAACACCAGGGTGTTCGTCACCGATTCGGTGACGAACATGGCCGCCAGTAGCGCCGGCAGCGCCACCGAGGACAGCGGGTATCTGAACAGCCGCACCAGCAGGACGCCGGCACCGATGATGGCCAGGGTGTTGACGAGTATGAACCAGTTGCGGGCGGCGAATTCGCTGTCGATATAGCCGAACGGCGCCATCAGCAGGGTGCCGCCGGGCGGATACAGGTAGTGCGGGTCTACGTAGTCGAAGTTCTCGTTGTAAATGTCGACCCCGGCGCGGAAGTTGCGCACGGCCCGGTAAACCGGGGCCCAGTCATCGGTGATGTAGCCGTTGGAGGTCAGGACGTAGGTGCGGTGGATGATCGACATGATGGCGATCGGCCAGAGCACCGAGCGTAGAACCGTCGCGGTGCTGGGGGGACTGGAGCGCGGCCCGAAGGTGTTCAACAAGCCGGAGCGGATCGAGTCAGCCACTGCCACGACCGCACCGTACACCGGCCGGGTGCCGCCGGCGGTCAGGCGGGGCAGAAGGTGTCGGTCGTCGGAATGTCCCCGGTCTCCAGGTAGCTCAGCACCGGCGGCAGCGCGCAGGCCGCGTAGATGCTTGCTCCGTGACCGGTGCCCTGCCACATCACCCGACGACTGGTGGCGCCGGCATTGATAATCGTCGCCGCGGTGGCGGGCACACCCTCGCTGCCGGCGATCGGATCGTTTCGGACACCGAGCAACAGCACGTCGACATCGAGGTTTTGTGGGTCCTGCGGCGCCGAGCCGCTGGGCCAGTTGAGGCATTTCACCAGATTCAACGCGGCGACGGTGCCGAACTGCGGGTACTGCTTGCCCCAGTCGACGACGAGCTCACGCACTCGGTCCGGGGAGGGGCGGTTGAGCGAGTCACTGCAGTCGTTGACGAACTGACCATCGGTGCCGCGCACCGCCTCGGCCTGATTGACCAGGCTGTTGAGCTGGTTGGTGTCCCCGGTGCGGGCCGCCGCGAGCGCATCGGCCAGTTTGACGGTGCTGGCGATCCGGTCGCCGGAGGGATATCCGAGGGCGGTGATGATGGCGTTGGCCAGCACCGCCACCGACAAGCCGCCCGGCCCGCGCCCGGCCCGCGCGCTTGCCAGTAACGAATCGACCGCGCCTTTGGGGTCCGGCCCCAGCGCACAGTCGACCGCGATGCATTGGGCAGCGAACGCATCAAGGGCGGACTGCTGTGCCCTGACCCGGTCGTTGGCGGCCGATTCGGCGCTGACACCGGGCGGGACGGGGGAGTCCAGCACCAGGCGGGCGACCTTATCCGGGTGCGAGCCCGCGTAGGCCAGTGCCACCTGGGCACCGTTGCCGACGCCGATCAGCGCCAGTGCCGGGACGTCCCAGGTGCTGCGGAGCCGCTCGAGATCCTCAGCGGCGCGGGCGTTGTCATAAGCCGAGCTGCCGGGGGCGAGGGCGTCGGTGCAGCCGGTGGTCGCCGTCAACGTGACTGCGCCCAGGTTGGCGACCGGGTCGTCGCCGGACAGAAACTGGGCTTGTTCCCGCATCTCCCGGCGGTCGTAGTCATCACGACAATCGATGGGGCTTGACAGGCCCATTCCGCGCCGGTCGACGGCGACGATCGGGTTGCCGGTGAGAACGTCGGCTCCCGCGCGGGACAGCCAGACCGGGAGTTGCAGGGACGACGGCAGGTCTGATCCGGTGGTGAAGACCACCGGGCCGGCATCCGGTGGCGTTTGTACCGAACGGGCGCGCACCACGCCGATGGTCAGGGTGCCGGTCGCGCCGGTCAGTGGGTCGAGGTCTGCGTCGTAGTCGGCGCAGTCCAGCGCGACGCCGGGTGGTGGGGTGGCTCCGGCGTCCCCGAAGACCTTGGCGGTGCATTCCCTCCACACCAGGTCGCTTTTGGGTGCGGTGATGGCCAGTGGGCCCTCGGGGGCGGCACCGCTGGTCGGCGCGGCACCCTGGTTGTTCGCCGCATCCGTGGCGAATTGCGGGTTGGCCGCCAGCCAGGGGGCGCAGCCGGTGAGCACCGTGAGAACGGCGCTACCCGCGCTGATGGCGGCAACAACCCGACCCTGCCGATGCATGGCACCACAGTAGCGACCCCGTGGCCGCCGGCCACAGAAGCGACCCCGTGGCCGCCGGCCACAG
>CAZKUK010000040.1:0-10175 GCA_964555915.1 uncultured Mycobacterium sp. | reverse complement strand
GTAGCGACCCCGTGGCCGCCGGCCACAGAAGCGACCCCGTGGCCGCCGGCCACAGTAGCGACCCCGTGGCCGCCGGCCCGGCAGGCCGCTCAGCCGGCCCGGATGTAGCGCGAGTACAGATAACCGTCAGTGTCGGTGAGGACATGTACACAGCTCATCCGGCTGAGGGTGTCCGATGCGCCGACCGCGATACGGACCGCTGTTCCCCCCACCAGCACCGGAGCCAGCGTCAGGCACAGTTCATCGAGCAGGTGCCGGCCGATGAAGGTGCCCAGCAGGCTTGGGCCGCCCTCGGTCAGCACCCGCGACAGGCCGCGTTCGGCCAGCCGATCGAGGGCCACCGCGAGATCCACCGCGGTCGGGTCGGCTCCGGAACAGTCGAGCACCTCGGCGGCGGAGCCCAACCGGTGCCGAGTACCGACGGCGACGGCGGCGGCAGTCAGCACCAGCGGCCGCACCTCGCTGTCGGTCAGCACCGCGAGGTCATGCTCCAGAGTTCCTGAGCGGGTGACCAGGGCGATCGGGGGAACCTCGGGCTGGCCGCGGTGCCGCCGCGACAGCCGCTGGGCGGCCGACATGCGGACGCCGCCATAGCCCTCGGCCCGAGCGGTTCCGGCGCCCACGACGACCACATCGGCCAGTTCACGCTGTAGGGCGAACAGTCCGCGATCGCCCGGGCCGCCCAAACCGCCGGAGGTCCCGCCGGTGGTGGCCGCGCCGTCGAGGCTGGCGATGACGTTACCGCGCACCACCGGCCTGGGCGGAACGTCCGGGTCGGCATCCGGGTAGGCATACAGCCGGTAGAGGGTGTCATCGTCGACGGCGCCGCCGCCGAGCAGAGTTAACCGCGCATCCACGTCCACGATTGCAACACACCGCACCGGGGCCATCGATACAGTGCCTGCCATGGTCGGGCATCTGGTTGACCGTCACCCCACGGTCTCGCCGCAGCGGCTGATAGCCCAGCTGGTGCCGCCGCCGACCTTCGGTGAGGTCAGTTTCAGCAGTTACCGACCTGACCCGGCCGAACCCACCCAGATCGCGGCGGTGGATACCTGTATGAGTTTCTGCGATGAGGCGCTGCGTCGGCGCGCCGGTCGCAAGAAGCTGTTCGGCCGGCGGGAGACGCTGCCGGGTGTGGGCCTGTACCTCGACGGCGGTTTCGGTGTCGGGAAAACCCATCTGCTCGCCTCGGCCTACTGGCGAATGCCCGAATCGGGCCAACACCCCAAGGCGTTCGCCGCATTCGGTGAGCTGACCCAGTTGGCCGGGGTGTTCGGGTTCGTCGAATGCATCGAACTGCTGGCCGAGTATTCCATTGTGTGTATCGACGAATTCGAGCTCGACGATCCCGGTAACACCACTTTGATTTCACGCATGCTGTCTCAGCTGGTTGAGAGGGGTGTCTCGATTGCCGCGACGTCGAACACACTGCCCGAACAACTCGGTGAGGGCCGTTTCGCCGCGCAGGACTTTCTGCGCGAGATCAATACCCTGGCCGGCATTTTCACCACCGTCCGGATCGAGGGCCCGGACTACCGGAACCGGGGGCTGCCGCCCGCGCCGAAACCGCTGACCGATGACCAGGTCCGCGCCAGCGCCGAGCGGGTCACGGGAGCTACGCTGGATGATTTCGACGCGCTCTGCGCGCACCTCGCCACCATGCATCCGTCGCGATACTTCGCATTGATCGAGGGGGTGTCGGCGGTGCACATCACCGGAGTCCACCAGTTGGATGACCAGAGCGTCGCTCTACGGCTTGTCTCGCTGACCGATCGGCTCTACGACGCCGGCATTCCGGTCGTGGCATCCGGGGCGAAGCTGGACACCGTGTTTTCGGCGGAGATGCTCGACGGCGGTTACCGGAAGAAGTACCTCCGTGCCATGTCGCGACTGCTCGCGCTGACCGGTGCGGGGGCGGCCGCGGTCTAGTTCCTGCCATCGAGTGGCCGCACCATCACGAAGTCGTTTTCCAGGCTGGCACCCAGCCGGAAGCTTCGTGTGCCGCACACCTCGAAACCGTATTTGCGGTAGAACCGCTGCGCCTTGTGGTTGTACTGGTTGACCCCGAGCCAGACCCGGGCGGCGCCGCTCCCGCTCGCCCAGTCGATCCCTGAACTGATCAGCGCGGCCGCCGCACCGGTGTGGTGATAGGCGGGCAGCACGTACATCTTGGACAACTCGACCATCTCGGACGGCTCGGCCGAATGGCGATACAGCCCCGTATCGGAGAACTCCGGGCCGCGCTCGGATGCGCGGATCGACGATGTGCGGATCAACATGGCGTAGCCGACGATCCGTCCGGCATCGGCGGCGGCCAGCACAACCCGGGCGGGATCGGTGAGGTAGGCCTCGAAGTTACTTTCAGACAGGTTGGCCGCGACGAAGGCGGCGATATCTTCGGGTGCGGCGGAGGGAGGGCAGGCCAGCGGGAATGTCGCCGCCGCGACAGCCGCAAGGTCCCGCCGGTCGCTGTGCTGCGCGGTCAGGATGTCCACTGCTGATGCGCCCCTGTTCTCAGCCGGCGGTTCGGCACCGCAGTCCGTCGGCCGGCGCGAGGAGGCGATGAGACTGCGCCGGGCCCAGGCGGACCGGCGTAGCCGAGGAGTCTGCGCGGCAGGTCAGACACGCTGCTGTGGCTAGCCCTGAGTTGCCGACTCCGGTACTACCCTGAAGGCCAGAGTTCGTGTTCGCAATGTTCAGCGCGAGGAGGGTCCGATGGGGATCGCCAGCCGCCGGTTCGGGTCGATCATCCTCGCCGGTTTCTTCAGTGCGGGCGTGGTCGGATTCGGCGTCCCCCTGGCAGGGGCTGATACCGATCAGACCTGCCCGCCAGGCCAGGTGGAGGACACCCTGACTCCAGGCTTCCAGTGCGTCACGGGATGTCCGTCGGGCACGCTGCTCGATGCGGTGAGCGGGTCGTGCGTGGCTGCTCCCGGCGTGCCGCCACCACCGTTGCCCTGACGCCGGTTCGCACCCGTTGCCAGACGGATTGCGCTGGTCAGAGGGGTCGGTCGCCAGCACCTGCCGGTGCCCGGGTGACCGGTGGATGCGGGGTTTGGCCATCCCCCGTATCGGTGCTGTGAGCGTTTCATAGACTCAGGGCATGGCAGGCCTGCAAAAATCTCAGGAACGGCTCGATATCGGCAAGATCGAGAACCGCCCGGCATCGGTGCCCAGGATGTTCGTCGATCGGGTTGCCGCAACCCCTAACGCCGAGGCGTTCCGGTACCCTGGCGACAGCGGATGGACCAGCGTCACCTGGCAGCAGGTGGGCGACCGGGTGGAGCTCATCGCCGCCGGCCTGATAGCGCTGGGTATCAACCCCGAGGACCGGGTCGCGCTGGCGTCGGGCACCCGATACGAGTGGGTCGTGGTCGATTTCGGCATTCTGGCGTCGGGAGCGGCTACCACCACCGTGTATCCCACCACCAACGCCGAGGACGTCGCCTATATCGTGGCCAACTCGGGTAGCCGGATCGTGATCGCCGAGGACCGGCAGCAGTTGGACAAACTGGTCGCCCGGCGCGCCGATCTGCCGGCGGTGGAGAAAGTTGTGCTGATCGAGGGTGCCGGCGATGACGGCGACTGGGTGATGGGCCTCGACGATCTCGAACAGCTCGGCAAACAGCTACTGGCCGACTCCCCGAGCGCGGTGTCGGACCGCATCGACGCCATTCGGCCCGACCAGTTGGCGACCCTGATCTACACCTCCGGCACGACGGGGCGACCTAAAGGGGTGCGGCTGGTTCAGCAGTCCTGGACTTACACCGCGGCCGCCATGGACTCCCTCGGCGTGCTCACCGAGAAGGACCTCAATTACCTGTGGCTTCCGCTGTCGCACGCCTTCGGCAAGGTGATGCTGGCGCTGCCGCTGGCGATCGGGTTCCCCACCGTGATCGACGGCCGGGTCGACAAGATCGTCGACAATCTCGCGATCATCCGGCCGACGATCATGGGCGCGGTCCCGCGCATTTTCGAGAAGGTGCACAGCCGCATCAACGAGATGATGGTCAAGGAGGGCGGCATCAAAAAGAAGCTGTTCGACTGGGCCATCGACGTGGGGCTGCAGGTGTCGCGGGCCCGGCAGGCCGGTGGCCGTCCCTCGACGTTATTGTCGGCGCAGTACGCGCTCGCCGACAAGTTGGTGCTGGGCAAGATCCGGGACCGTTTCGGTGGCCGCCTGCGCTTCTTCATCTCCGGCTCGGCAGCGCTCGACCGCGAGATCGCGCAGTGGTTCGATGCGATCGGGGTCGTCGTGCTGGAGGGTTACGGGCTCACCGAGACCTCGGCGGCGTCATCGCTGAACCGGCCGCTGGCCTACCGATTCGGCACCGTCGGCTGGACTCTCCCGCAGACCGAGGTCGCGATCGCCGATGACGGCGAGATCCTGCTCAAGGGTCCCGGCATCATGAACGGTTATCACGACCTGCCGGAGGCCACCGCCGAGGCGATCGACGCCGACGGGTGGTTCCACACCGGCGATATCGGAGAGCTTGACGCCGACGGTTTTCTGCGAATCACCGACCGCAAGAAGGATATGTTCAAGACCTCCCAGGGTAAGTACGTCGCACCGTCGGCGATTTCTGCCCAGTTCAAGGGGATCTGCCCGTTCGCGAGCGAGATCATCGTCTACGGCGAGGGCAAGCCGTACTGCGTGGCGTTGGTGACCCTGGACGCCGATGGTCTCCGGGACTGGGCCGACGGCAACGGACTTGGGGATAAGGCCTTTGGGGAGATCGCCCGCGATCCCAAGACCAGGCAGGCTGTCAGCGGCTATGTGGACGAACTCAACAAGCACCTCAATCGGTGGGAGCAGATCAAGCAGTTCGCCATCGTCGACCGTGAGCTCACCGTCGAGTCGGGCGATCTGACCCCGAGCTTGAAACTCAAACGCAAAGTTGTCGTGGACAACTTCCACGACAAAATCGACGCGCTCTACGTCTGAGCGGGTCCGGTTGGTCCGCGGTTGGCGCGACGCCGCCGCGCTGATGGTCGGCTGGTCCGGTTGCGGCGGCAACATTTCGGCGCCGCTCGACGATAAGGACAACAGTGGCGACCTGATTCCGGCCGTCACCGCGCGGAAGGATGAACCATGGACGGACAGAGCGTGGACCGACTGCGCACGAACAGACGGGTCGTCAAGGGCAGGGGTAGACAGCGTTATCTCGGCGTCGGATTGGGTGTGGCGGCGGGGGCGGCCATGTTGTTCCCCGCCGTCACGTATGCAGACGTAACTGTCCCTGCGACCGGATCGCCGTGCCCGGCCGAACTGGCCGGAAGTATGACCCTGCTGCCCGACGAGCGGACTTATGTCCGGTGCGAAGAGCAGCCCGGGGCCGACTTCGGATGGCGGCAGGTACAGACCCCGTTTGACCCGAATGACACGTGGCTCAGCTACGGGCCGGCAATCACTTTGCACGGACAGGGGATGCGGAACCCGAATCTGACCTCGGGCAGCTGGATCGCCACCCCGCAGGACACCGAGACCTCCTGCAAGGCAACGCAGACAACGGTCGTGGAGGCCGGTGTCCTCGCTGAGCCCGAGTCAACCGAGGGTGAACCCGGCACGGTCCTGGCACTGCAGATGCTGCCGAGGCTGTTCTACGTCGAACTGGCGGGTAACTGCCTGTGGGCCAAGCAATAGCGCGCACGCCGCCACCAACTCGAGCAGGGGCACGGCATCGCCCGCCCGACGATCGGGGATGCGGCTTCCCGGGTGCTGGCATTGGCCAGCGATCACACCAGCCGTGCAATCGTTGCCGATCAGGGAATGCCAATGGTGTACAGACGTCCCGGCGGGGGGCGGGGAAGGCGCGCGAAGTCATCCGCCGCCACATCTCGGGGGAACAGACCGGCGGTGACGGTGAGGGTTAGCGCGTCCCCGCGCGTACACCGTCACCCGGATGGAATACGCCGCGGCGAACGCCCGGCCGGATATTGCCCCCGCGAGTTCCTCCCACCGTTGTGACATCAGTTCGCCTCGGCGGTAACGGGTTTTGTCGGGTCGAGGATGCGGTAGGCGAGCAGTTTGACGCGGTCGCCGATGAGGAACCAGGCCAGGGCGTAGCCCCAGACCACGGCCGCCCAGGTCCAGCCCAGCGGGGTCATGAACACCCCGTAGACAGCGATGAAGGTGGCGATCAACTGGGTGCCTACGACGGCGGCGAGCAGGATGCGGGCGGGCCGGATCGACCAGAACGGCCCCCGAGTGCGAGTCAGGAAGATCGTCAGGTGCCCGGCCACCGACAGCAGCAGGTACATCAGCGTCTGCACGCGGTCCTGGCCCAGTTCGAATACCCGGTTGCCCAGATAGAACAGCCCGAACGCCGCGATCGGCCCAATGACGCCCAACACGGTGGCGATCCCGAGCACCAGGCGCATGTTCCACGCCTCGGGTTTGTGGGCGTAGTGGACCTTGTCGTAGGCGATGGACAGGATAGCGCCGTCGTTGAGCAGCGCCAGCATCACAATCATGATGGCGGTCAGCGGGTAGAAGTTGAACACCAGAATGGCGCCGGTCATGAACAGCAACACCCGCAAGGTTTCGGCAATGCGGTACATCGCGTAGCTGTTCATCCGCTGGAAGATCTTGCGGCTCTCCTTGATCGCGTCGACGATCACCGACAGCCCCGGTGTTAGCAGCACGATGTCGGCGGCCGCGCGGGCGGCGTCGGTCGCGCCGGATACCGCGACACCGCAGTCGGCCTTCTTCAGCGCGGGGGCGTCGTTGACCCCGTCGCCGGTCATCCCGACGATGTGACCGCGCTGTTGCAGCACGTCGACGATGTGGTACTTATGCTCGGGGAACACCTGGGCGAAACCATCGGCGTTCTCGATGGATTCGTTCACTGCCGCCGATTCGGCTTTGCGCACCTCTCCCAGCCCGGTGGCGTCGAGGATGTCTGCACCGAGTCCGACCCTGGCTGCGGTCTCCCTGGCGATGGCCAACGCATCACCGGTGACCATCTTCACCGACACGCCCATCGTCCGCGCAGTGGCGATGGTCTCTGCGGCGTCGGCCCGCGGGGGGTCGAACAGCGGCAGCACCCCGGCGAACCGCCAGTCGCCGCCGGCCTCGGCGCGGGCCACGCCCAGGGACCGGAAACCCCGGGCAGCGAAATCGTCGACGGCGGCGCTGACGGCCGACCCGGCCTGGTCGGCGTTGGCGGCCAGCGCCAGGATGACCTGCGGGGCGCCTTTGGTGACCCGCAGCGTCGTACCGTCGGCGGCGGTGACGGCCGCCTCGGTGCGTTTGTGGACTGGGTCGAAGGGTGCGAAGTGGGTGACGGTGTAAGACTGCAGCGCTGTCACGTCGGTTAGACCGCCGAGGACCGCGCGGTCGATGGGGTCGTCGTTGTCGGCGCGGGAGGCTAGCGCGCCGTCGAGGACGACCTGCGCGGGGCTGACACTGGCTACGGCGAAGGGGGTCCCCAGGGTCAGCGCGTTCTGGGTGAGGGTGCCGGTTTTGTCGGCGCAGAGCACGTCCACCCCGGCGAGTTCCTCGATCGCGACCAGCCGGCTGACGATCGCTTCCTTGCGGGCGAGTAACCGCGCGCCGACGGCCATGGTCACCGACAGCACGGTGGGCATCGCCACCGGGATCGCCGCGACCGTCAGGACCAGCGCGAATTGCAGCGTCGTGAGAATTGCGTTGCCGCGCAACAGCGAAGCGACGACGATCACCGCGACCAAGGCGACCGCGAGCATGATCAGGTAGTTGCCGATCTTGAGGACGGCACGCTGGAAGTGGCTGACGGTACGGGTGTCGGTGACCAGTTCGGCGGTCTTGCCGAAGTAGGTGCCCGAGCCGGTCGCGTACACCAGCGCATCGGCCTCGCCCTGTCGCACGATCGACCCGGAGAACACGGCGTCACCTGCGGCTCGGGTCGCGGGCAGCGACTCCCCGGTCAGCGCCGACTGGTCGACCTCGATCCCGTCGCCGTCGAGCAGGCGGGCGTCGGCGGCGACGATGTCGCCCAGTCGCAGCCTAATGACATCGCCGGGCACCAGTTCCCGTGCTGGCAGGGTGCCCCAGGTGCCGTCGCGGATCACGCGCGCGTTGATGGCGAGTCTGGTCTTGAGGGCATCGATGGCGTTGCCGGCCTGGCGTTCCTCGGTGTAGGCGACGATCCCGTTGGCCAGCAGTAGCACGAGGATAATGAAGAAATCCGCCCAGTGCCCGACCACGGCGGACAATATGACGGCGATCTCGATCATCCAGGGGATCGGGCCCCAGAAGTAACCCAGGAACTTCAGCAGCGGGTTGGTCCGCTGGCCGGTGATCTCGTTGGACCCGTAGTGGGTGAGTCGGGTGGCGGCTTCCGCGCGGGTGAGACCGCCGGCGGAGGTGTCGAGTCGCTTCTCGACCTCGGCGATCGGCAGCGACACGAGTTCGGCGTCCGGTCCGGGGGAGCCGCCGGCGGGGGTCGACTTCGGCGCGGGAGCGGGCATGGCGCTCAGGACACCCGCAGTCCGTCCGGGACGAGCTCGGTCAGTGCGAGGTCGCCGCGGGCGGCCAGGTATTCCGGGCGTGGTGCGCCGGTCTGGAACGGGGCGCCCAACCGGTTGTCCACCAAGTTGAACACCGGGAAGGTTTTCGAGCGCGGGTGGAAGGTGATGTTGGAGCCCGAAGCGTGCAACATGTTCGAATTGAACCACAGCGCGCTGACCGCTATGCCCGTGACGAGCATGATGCCGTGGCGTTCCGCGGCCGCGGTGACGGTGGACTAGTCGCGGACGCCGCGCCCTCGCCGGCGCTCGTAATATCAGTGCGGCCGCGCTGCTGACCGATTGCGCTGCGGCGGAACCCGCAGCTGCCGCTGGCCGACGTCGGGTCACGGTTTCCCCTGAACCGCAACGGCGTTCGTGCACACCCGGTTGCTGGTGTGCCTCTGTCTTGGTGGCCGCTTACTGAGTGGAGTAGCGCGCCTTGCGGATTGGGCGCATTGGGGCCCAGATTTCGCGGTCGAATAGTCGTTTGAGGCCGGTCGGGTGGACGGGACTGTGATGGGACCTGGTGAGGTCAGGCTCCTATGAGGTCACTGCCCGCCCGGCCAGCATCCTGTGGTGCGACCACCTGACAGACGACAGATCAACAGCCGGGGACCCCCAAACCTCGGGGTCAGTCGTAGGCTCACTCGCACCAACAGCCCGGTGCTGCAACGACCGATTGGGTTCCCCCGTATACCTCGATCCGGTTCACCTCTTAAAGACGGTGTGCAAGAAAGCCGAGGTTCGCAGCCATCGCCACGGAGAAACCGGGCCTGGGAAGATACAGAAGGCACCGTCAAGCCTGCTGTGGCTTCGATGCCGGCCGGGGTGTCGCAGATGCCTGTGATGCCGGGGCCAAGGCGCTGAGCACCTCGACGGACCGCTGACCGCACTCGGGCAGCTCAGCGGACCATGCACACGGGGTTTCCCGGGTCGTGTCCGGCGAACCGTGCCGGTCAGTTCTGTGCAGTCACCCGCCGGTGACGACGTTTCCGGGCAGCGCGGTCGGCGCCGCGGGTGCTATGACCGACGGTGTGAAGGAGTTGGGCCCACCCGGCGTGAGAGTGGTGGCCTTTTCGGTGGGCGAGGCCGGCTGGCCGCTCGGTGCAGGTGCCGGCGCGCTGCCCGACGGTGACGGTGCCTGCGTTGGTTCCGGCGACGGCGCGGGTGCTCCGGAGGTTTTGGTCGGCTCAGGGGTCTCGGCGGGCTTGTCCTCGCCTTTGCCGCAGCCGGCTGTCAACGCGGTCATACCGACAACGGCGATTCCACCGAGCAGCAATCCGAGCCGGCAAGACACATCACGTGATTTCATCAAAACTCCTCTAAACGAGTGCGCACTCGGCGCTCTTACGGACCATTCAACGCCATCGAAGGATGATCCACCTAGGGCCGAAAGTCGGGTATTTGCGGGCCCCGCGTGCTCTCAGCGGACCTGACCCCGCCGAATAACCCGATCGCCGATATCGGAGAGAGCGTCGTCGACGGTTACATAAGTTATCGACTGGCCCTCGGTGCACAGCGCACACAGCTCCCACGTGCCCTGATCGCCACCCGGTCGATCTACCAGGCCGAAGGTGTAGGTGCCCATCACGAGGCCCAGGAATGTGAATTGCCGGCCAGCGAAAAAACCGCGGCTCGCGGCGAATCGTGAGTGATGGGCCCGCACGTCGAAGTAGGTACCC
>CAZKUK010000039.1:0-31818 GCA_964555915.1 uncultured Mycobacterium sp. | reverse complement strand
CTTAGCTGGGCAGCCTTCCGGCGAGCGTGCCCACCGCGTCCTCGGGTGGAGGCGATGTGCTGGAACTGAACGACATTCAGAGCGGCGTGCTGCACCCGCGTCCGACACCGTATGTCGGCCGGTTTCTGCTCGTCCGGATCGACAACCCGGCGGCGGGAAGCGCGATGGTGCGCGCGTTGCTGCCGGCAATCAGCATCGGCCTGCCCGCTGCCAATCAGGACCAGGATGCCTGGCTGAGCGTGGCGTTCACCTGTGAAGGACTGCGCGCTCTCGGCGTTCCCGAGGACTCTCTGGCCAGCTTCCCCATCCCATTCCAACAGGGGATGGCGGCCCGGGCGTCGATCCTCGGTGATGTCGGCGAGAGTGACCCCGCGAACTGGGATGCCCCGTTCGGGACGCCGAACCTTCACGTGGCGATCGCGGCGATCGCGCCCGACAACGAGCGGCTGGAAGCGGCTGTGGCGCGGGCCGGAACCGCTCTGCAAGGCACTGCCGGGATCACTGTGGTTATGCGGCAGGAAGTGCGCCAACTTCCCACTGGCCGAACCTCTTTCGGCTTCCGTGACGGCATTAGCTATCCCGCGATCGAAGGGACCGGCATTCCCAGCACCAATACTGGGGAGGTGCCACTGAAAGCCGGAGAATTCGTCTTGGGATATCCCGACGAGACCGGCAACCCACCGCCGATGCCCCAACCTGATGTGCTCGGCCGCAACGGCACCTACGCGGCAATCCGGAAACTTCACACCAAGGTCGCGCTGTGGCGCCAGTACCTGCGCTCGGCTGCGTCATCGCCGACCGACGAGGGACTCCTTGCGGCCAAGATGGTCGGCCGGTGGCCGAGTGGTGCCCCGTTGGCGCTATCGCCCGAGCACGATGACGAGGCACTGGGGGCGGATGACGCCCGGAACAACGACTTCCTCTATGCCGACGACGACAAGGGCTTGAAATGCCCTGCCGGCGCCCATGTCCGACGGGCGAACCCGCGTGATGCCTCAATCATCGGAGTTGCGCGCATGCACCGGATCCTGCGAAGGGGGACCACCTACGGTCCGCCGCTACCGGAGGGCGTCCTCGACGACGACGGGGCCGATCGCGGATTGTTCGGTATCTTCATCGGCGCTCATCTCGACCGCCAGTTCGAGTTCATCAAGTCCGAGTGGATCAATGACGGCAACTTCATCGGGTACCCCGGCGAACAGGACCCGATGGCCGGCCGCAACAGCGGCTCGGGTGTCGCAACCATTCCGGAACGGCCCATCCGGCGGCGGCTGCACAACCTGCCCAGCTTCGTCGTGACCCGCGGCGGGGAGTACTGCTTCATGCCAGGACTGAGCGCATTGCGCTGGCTTGCGGATCTGAATCCCTAAAGCGTACTGATCTCCCCACATGGAGCCGATGGTGCCGGGGTGCACCCGCCGGACCAACTAATGTGCGGGGTTGAATCAAGTCGTCGTTGTTTGAGACAACCCGGTCACGTCTCGCCGGTGATCTGGTCGGCGATCGCCTGTAACGCGTCGAGATCGGATACATCGAACGGCAGCGATGGTACGCCCACCACCCGGACATGCGGGTTGGCCCCGGTGAACCGGGACAGCAACCGGACCTCCCGTTTCGCGGTCTGCGCGCGATCGGCGTGGATGCGTAGCACTCCGGCGCTCAGCGTGTCTTCGTCACCAGTCGGGGCGGCCTCCAGTGTGGTGGCACCGTCGATGGCGCGTTCCACCGTGAGCGGGCAGAGCATCGGGTGGGTTCGGTTGAGGATCAGCCCGGCCAACGGCATGCCCTCCTGGGAAAGTCGATCGACGAAGAAGGAGGCTTCCCGCAACGCATCGGGTTCTGCCGCCGAGACCACCACGAACTGGGTTCCGCGCCGCTTCAACAACTCGTACGTACGGTCTGCTTTCTCCCGGAACCCGCCGAACGTCGAGTCCAGCGACTGCACGAAGGTGGCCGCGTCGGAGAGCATCTGGGAACCGAGAATGGTCGACATCGCCTTCATCGCCAGGCCCATGGCGCCGGCGACCAGTCTGCCGATGCCGCGGCCCGGGCCGAGAAGTAGCTTCCAGAGCCGACTGTCCATGAAACTGCCCAGGCGCTTCGGTGCATCAAGGAAGTCCAGAGCGTTGCGGGACGGGGGAGTGTCCACCACCACCAGGTCCCAGCGGTCCTCGGCGAGTAATTGGCCGAGCTTCTCCATGGCCATGTACTCCTGCGTTCCGGCCAGTGAGGTTGCGACCGTCTGATAGAACGTGTTGTCCAGGATCGTCTGTGCGCGACCATCCTCTGAATACTCGATGACCATCTCGTCGAATGTTCGCCGCATATCGAGCATCATCGCGTGCAGTTCGCCGCCGACCGCCTCGTCCAGCGGTACCCGCTGCGGTTCGTTCCCGAGTTCTCTGATTCCCAGTGCCTGGGCCAGCCGTTTGGCCGGGTCAATGGTGAGCACCACCACGTGGCGGCCGTACTCGGCGGCGCGCAGTGCCATCGCCGCGGCGGTCGTCGTCTTCCCGACCCCGCCCGCGCCGCAACACACCACCACCCGGTTGGACCGGTCGGACAGGATGGTCTTCATATCCAGAACCGGAGGTGTGCCGCTCATGGTTGGCCTTCCCTAGTCATCGCCCACCTACCTCCGATCGGTTCACAGTCATCGGACGCCTTGCTGAGCAAGGATCTCGGCCAGCTCGTAGAGGCTGCCCAAATCCACACCGTCGGCAACGGTCGGCAGGTCAAGTCGTGCAACGTGCAGCTTTTCCAGTTCCGCTGCGCTGTGCGCGCGGGCGCGGATCCGGCCGGCATGCTCGATTGCCTCAGTCAGCAGGCCCGCGAAGTCGTTGTCGGGCAGGGCGATCCCGGCTCGGGAGATTCCGGCTCGGACCGCGTCCGCGTCGATATCACCATCGGCCGCAGCGGCCAGGACATCGGCCGGCAGGAACGCCGGGATAGTGCGGTTGACTATCACGCTGCCGATCGGCAACTCCAGTTTCTCGAGCTCCTCGATGGCTTCCACGGTTTCCTGGATCGGCAGCGCCTCCAGCAGGGTCACCAGATGGATCGCGGTCTGATCGGAGTGCAGTAACCGCACCACCCCCTCCGACTGGGAGTGCACAGGTCCGCCCTTGGCGATATCCGCCAGAGCCTTGGTGACGTCCAGAAACCGCGAGATGCGCCCGGTCGGCGGGGAGTCGACAACGATGGCGTCGTAGCTGGGGCTCTTGTCGGCATTGACCCGGACGGCGGCCTCCTTGATCTTGCCGGTCAGCAGCACGTCGCGCAGTCCCGGCGCGATCGTGGTGGCGAACTCGATCGCCCCGACCCGGCGCATGGCCCGGCCGGCGATCCCCAGGTTGTAGAACATGTCGAGGTATTCCAGGAAGGCGGCCTCGATATCGATGGCCAGTGCGTTGACATGCCCGCCGGCGTCGGCGGTGGCCACCTTGGACTCCTCATAGGGCAGTGGCGGCACGTCGAACAGTTGCGCAATACCTTGTCGCCCTTCGACTTCCACCAGCAGCACTCGGCGTCCGCCGCTTGCCAGGGCGAGTGCCAGGGCGGCAGCGACGGTCGTCTTGCCGGTACCGCCCTTCCCTGTGACGAAATGCAGTCTTGCCCTGGTCAGGCGGTCGGGCCAGCCCACTGCACTGCCGTGTTTCAGTTCGGTCGCCACCAGTGCATGCTATCCAAGCCTGCGCCGGTGCTTGGGCGAGTCGTCAAGAGGTTAGGCTTCGGCCATGAACCAACCGACCACGTGGGAATACGCGACCGTGCCGCTGTTGACCCATGCGACCAAACAAATTCTGGACCAGTGGGGCGCAGACGGCTGGGAGCTGGTGTCGGTCCTGCCGGGCCCGACCGGTGAGCAGCATGTCGCCTACCTGAAGAGGCCTAAATGAGCCGATCCTCGTCGGTCGTTGCCCGGCTTGCGGAACTCGGCGTCAGTCTTCCGGCGGTCGCCGCACCACTGGCGACCTATGTTCCGGCGGTGCGGACCGGAAACCTGGTCTACACCTCAGGTCAGTTGCCGCTCGTCGGTGGTGATCTGATCTGCGCCGGCAAGGTCGGCGCTGAGGTCGATCCGGAGGCTGCCAGGGCCGCGGCCCGGACCTGCGCTCTGAACGGGCTGGCCGCTGTTGACGCACTGGTCGGGATCGAATCGGTGGTCCGGGTGGTCAAGGTTGTGGGGTTCGTGGCATCCGCGCCGGGTTTCACCGGTCAGCCCGGTGTGGTCAACGGGGCATCGGAGTTCCTCGGCGACGTGTTCGGCGACGCCGGATCGCATGCCCGCTCGGCGGTCGGGGTCTGTGAGTTGCCGCTGGATGCCCCCGTGGAGGTTGAACTCATCGTCGAGGTTAGCTAGCCGGTGAATCAGCCGGCCTACGGCGTCCTGCGGCCGGTCACCGACTGCGCCTCGGTGCTGCTCTGTGACAACCCGGGCCCGATGACCCTGGACGGCACGAATACCTGGGTGCTTCGCCGGCCCGGCAGTGATGAGATGGTCGTCGTCGACCCGGGGCCCGATGACGACACGCATCTTGAGCGACTGGCGGACCTGGGCCGGATTCCGCTGGTACTCATCAGCCACCGGCACGGCGACCACACCGACGGAATCGACAAACTCGTCGCCGCCACCGGTGCGGTCGTCCGTTCGGTGGGCAGCGGTTTCCTGCGCGGGCGTGGCGGCCACCTGCGTGACGGCGATGTGATCGAGGCGGCGGGGCTGACGATCACGGTTCTCGCCACCCCCGGCCACACCGCGGATTCGGTCTGCTTCGTACTCGATGATGCCGTTCTGACCGCCGACACCGTGCTGGGGCGCGGTACTGCCGTCATTGATGACGAGGACGGCAGCCTCGCCGACTATCTGCGGTCGCTGCGCCGCCTGCGAGGACTGGGCCCGCGAATCGTCCTTCCCGGTCACGGGCCTGAACTCGATAACCTCGTCGCGGTCACCGAGATGTACCTGATCCATCGCGCGGAGCGACTCGAGCAGGTTCGTCAAGCGCTCGGAACGCTCGGCGAGGACGCCACCGCCCGCCAGATCGTCGAGAGCGTCTACTCCGATGTCGACGTGAAGTTGCGGGATGCCGCGGAGAGTTCGGTGCGCGCCCAGTTGCGCTACCTGCGGACCAGCCGCTAACGCGCCCGGCGAGCCAGCCGCTCGGAGTCGCAGATCAGCACGCTTTTGCCCTCGAGCCGGATCCACCCGCGGTGGGCGAAGTCGGCGAGGGCTTTGTTGACCGTCTCTCGGGAAGCACCGACCAGCTGGGCGATCTCCTCCTGGGTCAGGTCATGGGTGACCCGCATGGCACCCCCCTCCTGGGTGCCGAAGCGCTGCGCCAGTTGCAGTAGCTGCTTGGCGACCCGGCCCGGCACATCGGTGAAGATCAGATCGGCCAGGTTGTTATTGGTCCGGCGCAGTCTGCGGGCGAGCACCCGCAACAGCTGTTCGGCGATCTCGGGGCGGTCGGCGATCCAGGCGCGCAGTGCGTCGCGGTCCATCGCCACCGCGCGCACCTCGGTGATCGTGGTGGCGCTGGACGTCCGCGGGCCGGGGTCGAAGATCGACAGCTCGCCGAACATATCCGAAGGACCCATGATGGTCAGCAGATTCTCCCGCCCGTCGGGGGAGCGGCGACCGATCTTGACCTTGCCGGAAATGATGATGTAAAGGCGGTCGCCTGGCTCGCCCTCGGAGAACACCGTGTGCCCGCGCGGGAAGTCCACCGGCTGCAGCTGTCGGGTAAGCGCGGAAACAGCAGCGGGGTCGACTCCCTGGAAGATTCCGGCGCGCACCAGGATCTCGTCCACATTGCCCTCTCAAGCTCTTCGATGAACAGGTAAACGCAAAATTCACCGCGACAGCGAGCCTGTTGCTCAGGCGGCCTCGGTGACGGGGGAAACGCTACACACGATTGGCCAATCCCGATGGCTGAAACAGCGGATTCGGGCGAGTCGGCAGCCCGGGTTCATCGACCAGGAAGACGGGATCCAGGCTCGCCGCCGAGGGGCCGCCGGAGAACTCATCAAGAGTCCGCTGGGCTGCCTTTTCCCGAGCGGCCCGGGCAGACTGCTCGAGCCGGGTGATGGACTGGGTCGCGTTCGGCCGATCGCCGTGCAGGATGCCCTCCAGGCGTTGCAATCCGAATGTGCAGACCATGAGCAACCCGGGAAAGCACACCGCGGCTAACAACGACATAGCCGGGAAGTTAACCGGCGCCACATCTCATCGGGATCACGAATTGCCACCGTTCCGTCGGCGGTCGCTACCCTGGCACGGTGACGGCGGGCGGGTCGGGACGGGCCTCGAAGTGGGATGGCGAAACGCACCTCGGGCTGGTGCGCCGGGCCCGGCGGATGAACCGGACTCTGGCGAGGGCTTTTCCGGATGTGTACTGCGAATTGGATTTCAGCAATCCGCTCGAACTCGCCGTCGCGACCATCCTGTCAGCCCAGAGCACCGATAAGCGGGTCAACCTCACCACGCCCGCACTGTTCGCGAAGTACCGGACCGCCCTGGACTACGCCCGGGCCGATCGCACGGAACTCGAGGCGCTGATCCGCCCCACCGGCTTCTTCCGCAACAAGGCCGACTCGCTGATCCGGCTCGGTCAGCAGCTCGTCGAGCGGTTCGACGGTGCGGTGCCGGAAACCATGGCCGAGCTGGTAACTCTGCCGGGTGTCGGACGCAAGACCGCAAATGTCATCCTGGGCAACGCATTCGGTGTCCCCGGTATCACCGTGGACACCCACTTCGGCCGACTGGTGCGGCGCTGGCGGTGGACCACCGAGACCGACCCGGTCAAAGTTGAGCACGCCGTCGGTGAGCTGATCGAACGCCGCGAGTGGACACTGCTCAGCCACCGGGTGATCTTCCACGGCCGGCGCGTCTGCCACGCCCGTAGGCCCGCCTGCGGGGTTTGTGTTCTGGCGCGGGACTGCCCCTCCTTCGGGACAGGTCCCACCGAACCGCTGATCGCGGCCAAACTGGTTCGGGGGCCGGAGGCCGAGTACCTGCTCGCGCTGGCCGGGCTGTAGCCGATGAAGATGTCGACCCGCTGGACGGGGGCGGTGCTTGCGGTGCTGACCGCGCTGGCCGTGGCCCTGGCCGCGGAGTTCGCCGACGGTCCGGGCCAACCCGCTACACCGGCCGAACAGGCCAAGCGCAGTCATCGCACCGCCGACACCGCCGAGGCGCTGGCCGAGCCCCGCCGGCTTGCTGATCTGCCGCCATGTCCGGCCAACGGGCCGGATCGCGGTCCGGCCAACCTGCGGGGGGTCATCGTGGAGTGTGCGGCCAACGGCACCGAGGTGGAGGTGGCCCGCGCGCTGGCCGGCCGCACGGTCGTGCTGAACCTCTGGGCGTACTGGTGCGCCCCGTGTGCCGACGAATTGCCCGCTTTGCAGCAGTATCAGCGTCGCGCCGGGAATGCGGTGACCGTTGTGACGGTGCACCAGGATGAGAACGAAACCGCCGCCCTACTGCGGCTGGCCGAACTCGACGTCCGGCTGCCGACCCTTCAGGACGGCCGGCGCACTATCGCCGCAGCGCTGAACGTCCCCAATGTGATGCCCGCCACCGTGGTCCTGCGCGCGGACGGTAGCGTTGCCAAGATCCTGCCGCGCGAGTTCACCAGTGCCGACGAGATCGCGGCAGCCGTGGAATCCGCGCTGCAGTGATCGGCCGCAACGGAATCCGCGCTGATACGACGCTGATATGGCGCTGATATGACACGGAACGGGAGAGTCGGGTGAGCCCAGCGGATCAGCTCCGCCCCCGGGCCCGGCCGCCGTGGCTGGCACCACTGGTGGACAACGTCGACAGGGTGCCGCAGGCTTATCGTCGACGAGTTCCGCCGGATGTGCTCTCCGCCCTCACCGCTGCCCGAAGCGAAGCGGTGACGGCGCGGTCGGGTCGCGACGCCGCGGTGCTGGTGCTGTTCTCGGGGCCGACCGACGATCCGCCGACCGGGGGGGTGCCGCCGAATGCCGATCTGTTGCTCACGGTTCGGGCCGGAACTCTTCGTCACCATGCCGGTCAGGCTGCTTTTCCCGGTGGGGCTGCCGATCCGGGTGACGCGGGGCCGGTGGAAACCGCGCTCCGCGAGGCCCGTGAGGAAACTGGGATCGACCCCGACCGGCTCTGCCCGCTGGCCACTTTGGAACGCATGTTCATTCCGCCGTCGGGTTTCCATGTCATCCCAGTGCTCGCCTTCTCGGCCGACCCGGGGCCGGTGGCGGTGATCGATCAGTCTGAGACGGCCGTGGTGGCGCGGGTGCCCCTGCGAGCCCTGATCAATCCGGAGAACCGACTGATGGTTTACCACTCGCGGGGCGATCGGCGCTATGCCGGTCCGGCGTTCCTGCTCAACGAGATGTTGGTTTGGGGTTTCACCGGTCACGTAATCTCGGCGTTGCTCGACGTGGCCGGGTGGGCCCAGCAGTGGGATACCCAACACATCCGGGCACTGGACGAGGCCATGGCACTCGTCGGCGGCGGCCGCGGCGAGACCACGGCACTCGTCCCAGAAGATATGGAGGATCCGCTGTGACGAGTTCGCAATGGCTGGATATCGCGGTGATCGGTATCGCGCTGATCGCGGCGATCTCCGGATGGCGATCGGGCGCACTGGGGTCGCTGATGTCATTCGTCGGAGTGATTCTCGGAGCGATCGCGGGAGTGATGCTCGCACCGCATATCGTCAGCCATATCGACTCCTCCCGCGGCAAGCTGTTCACCGCGTTGTTCCTGATCCTCGCGCTGGTGGTGATCGGCGAAGTCGCGGGTGTTGTCCTGGGCAGGGCGGTCCGGGGTTCCATCCGGTCGGGCCCGCTCCGGTTCGTCGACTCGATCATCGGCGTGGGTCTTCAACTGGTCGTGGTGCTGATCGCCGCGTGGTTGCTGGGCAGCCCGCTCACCTCCTCCAACCAACCGAATCTGGCTGCGGCGGTGAGCGGTTCGAAGGTGATCACCGAGGTCGACAAGTATGCGCCGGACTGGTTGCGGACAGTCCCCAAGCGGATGTCGGCGCTGTTGAGCACCTCAGGTCTGCCGGATGTTCTGGAGCCGCTCGGCGGTACATCGATCCAGACCGTCGATGCTCCGGATGCCTCGCTCGCGGACAGTCTGGTGGTGGCCGCGTCCCGGCCCAGCGTGGTCAAGATCCGCGGGGTGGCCCCGGCCTGTCAGAAGGTGCTCGAAGGAACCGGATTCGTCATCGCACCGAATCGGGTGATGTCCAATGCGCATGTGGTGGCCGGGTCGGACAGCGTCACCGTCGAGGCCGATGACGGTACCGAATACGACGCCACGGTGGTTTCCTACGACCCCGACGCCGATATCTCGATACTCGACGTACCGAATCTGCCCATCCAGCCCTTGCAGTTCGCCGAGGAGCCGGCCAAGTCCGGGACCGACGCAGTGGTACTCGGATTTCCCGGTGGCGGCGATTTCGTCGCGACCCCGGCGCGGGTCCGCGAGATCATCGAACTCAGCGGGCCCGATATCTACAAGACAACGACAGTCAACCGTGAGGTGTACACGATCAGAGGCCTGGTTCGCCAAGGTAATTCGGGTGGACCGATGATCAACCGGGGTGGTCAGGTGATCGGCGTGGTGTTCGGCGCGGCCGTCGACGACAACGACACCGGTTTCGTGATGACCACCGACGAGGTGTCGCGCCAGCTCGCCAAGGTCGGCAACACCGCCAAGGTGCCCACCGGTGCGTGCATCGGGGGCTGACCGTTTCCGCAGCCGGCCCTGGGCAGAGCGCGCTACACGCCGGCCAGGAACCGTTGCAGATGCTCGTTGACCTCCACCGGCGCTTCCTCGTGCGCATAGTGGCCCACCCCCGGCAGGCCGAGGAAAAGGCCGCGCGGAGCGTACCGGACACTGCGTTCGACCGGGTCGGCCAGAACGTAGGGATCGGCGGCCCCGCGCAGGTGCAGCAGCGGAATGTCGATCTGGCGGTTCATCAACCCCAGGAAACGCGGGCCTTCGCTGCGGAACTGGCTGCGCACCGCCCAGCGCTGATATTCCAGCGCGGAATGCGCCGCCGAAGGAATCTGGATCGCCTGGCGAAGGCGGGTGACGGTCTCGGTGAAGTCAGCGGTGGATTTCCACGCGCCGGCTGCCCGGGCTCGGACTAGGTATTCGAGCCCCTCGGCGTCGTTGCGGGTCAGCGCCCGCTCGGGCCATCGCGGCAGTTGATAGCTCAGCAACGTGGGTAGCAAGGCGCGGCCCTGGTCCCGGCAGGTCAGCACCGAGGTTCGCAGTGCGGCCGGGTGCGGCGAACTGACCAGTGCGACGGCACGAACCATCCGTGAGTGCAGCATTGCGGTGGCCCAGCACACCAATCCTCCGTCGGCATGGCCGATGAGAGTCGCCGAGGTATGGCCCAGGGCGCGGATCAGCCCGGCGGTATCCCCCGCCAGGGTCCATCCGTCATAACCCCGGGGAGGTTTATCGCTACCGCCATACCCGCGGAGGTCGACGGCGACCACCCGGGCAGCGGACAGCCCGCGCAGTTGGTGGCGCCACGACCACCAGAAGGATGCAAAGCCGTGCAGCAGCAGTACCAGTGGGCGCGCGCTGGACGGGGTGTCGCTACCGACACTTGGAACGGCCTCGACGCACTGGAACCGGATTCCGTTGGCGTGTACGTCGTGGTGACGCCACGGTCCCGCGATGCGGGTGACCGACGGGTCCGGCCGCGCCATCACCAACCGGACGGGTCGCTCGACACCGGATCGGACTTGGCGGTGGCAGACCTCGCCGCGGGGTTCGGAGCAGGGCTGTCTGCAGCCGACCCCGGCGCGGTCACACCCCTTGCCTTGTTGATTCCGGGGGTGAGCGCGGCGGTGGTCTCGCGGACCGACTCAATGGTCTGTTGCGGTCCCCGGATCCGGCGGACCTTCAGGTAGCCCAGCAGTGCAAACACTGCTGTGACTATCAGCATGAGGATGAACACGATCAGGAATGCCGCCCAGCGCCACAGCCAGCTGTCCAGGAGTTCGGCCAGGAAGAAGAACATGAAGAAGGTCGAATAGAGCAGTACGACCATGGCCAGGATGAAGAAGACACTGCCGGTGAGCCCCTTCTTGACGTCCCGGGTGATCTCGGCTTTGGCCAGTTCGACCTCCGCCCGCACCAGCGTCGACACCTGGGTGGTTGCGTCCTTGACCAGTTCGCCGATGGACGGGTCGGCGGGCATGGCGTGTGGGTCTGCCAGCGGAATCGAGGTCACCGTGCCGGGCACTCCGTTCTTGCGATCCCGATTAGTCAAGGTGGTCCTCCCGCGTTCGACGTGGTCGCGGTTCATGTTGCCATGCCGGACTCGCTGACGGGCACACCTCAGATCTGTTACGCAAGTTACTGTTGAGGCCAGGTTAGACTCATGGGTCAGGTGGGAATGACGATGGAGGTTTCAGTGATCACCGCACTCCGGGTATGGCGGTCGGCTGGGGCCGCGGTTATCGGGTCCCTTGCCGCCGTCATGCTGACACCCGCCGTCGCCGTGGCTGATGATCCGGTACCGATCGGCGGGGGGGCTGGGATCGTCGTCGACGGCGAGACCTACTGCACCCTCACCGCGATCGGCAATGACAGGACCGGTGCGCTGGTCGGGTTCACATCCGCGCATTGCGGCGGCCCGGGTGCCCAAGTGTCCGCTGAAGGTGCCGAGGACAACGGTGTCATCGGCACCATGGTCGCCGGGAATGACGGCTTGGATTACGCGGTGATTCGTTTCGACCCGGCCAAGGTGACACCGGTATCGAATTGGAACGGGTTCAAAATCAACGGTATCGGCCCTGACCCGATGTTCGGTCAGGTTGCCTGCAAGCTGGGCCGCACCACCGGCTATTCGTGCGGGGTCACATGGGGACCGGGTGACGAACCGGGCACCATCGTCAATCAGGTATGCGGACAGCCCGGCGACTCCGGAGCTCCGGTGACAGTCAACAACAAGCTGGTGGGCATGATCCACGGTGCGTTCACCGAAGGTCTGCCCACCTGCATCATCAAGTACATTCCGCTGCACACGCCCGCGGTGACCATGTCGATCAACGCGATCGAGGCAGACTTGGCGGCCAAGGATCGACCGGGTGCGGGGTTTGTCCCGACCTCGAGTCCGGCACCCGGTCCCGCCCCGTTCTCCAGCTGAGCTACGTGGCGCTACGTGGCGCTACGTGGCGCTAATAGGCGCTAATTGGCTTTGCTGGCGCGGATGGCCTCGAACACGGTCGGGTCCAGCAGGGTTGAAGTATCGCCGAGTTCACGGCCTTCGGCGACGTCGCGCAGGAGGCGCCGCATGATTTTGCCGCTGCGGGTCTTCGGAAGTTCCGGAACGATGTGTATCTCACGGGGTTTGGCGATCGGCGAGATTTCCCGGGACACCTCGGCGCGCAGTATCTCGACCATCTCTGCGGTCGGCATTGCGGTGTGGTTTTCCTTGAGGATGACAAACGCGCAGATCGCCTGACCGGTGTGGTCGTCGGAGGCGCCGACCACGGCGGCTTCCGCCACACCCGCATGACCGACCAGCGCCGACTCCACCTCGGCGGTGGAAATGCGATGGCCGGATACATTCATCACATCGTCGATCCGGCCCAGCACCCAGACCTCCCCGTCGGTGCCGTACCGTGCGCCGTCACCGGCGAAGTACCAGCCCTGCTCGCCGAACCGCGACCAGTAAGTCTCGGCATACCGGTCCGGGTCCTGCCAGATACCGCGCAACATCGACGGCCACGGTTTGTCCAGTACGAGGTACCCGGTCACCTGTTCCCCCCGCTCGGTCGCGGGCGCCAGTTCTTTCCCGTGGTCATCGACGATCTTCGCGGAGATACCCGGAAGCGGTCGCATCGCCGACCCGGGTTTGCAATCGGTGATGCCGGGAAGGGGGGAGATCATCGCGGCGCCGGTCTCGGTCTGCCACCACGTGTCGACAATCGGAGTCCGGTCACCGCCGAAGACCAAGCGGTACCAGCGCCACGCTTCCGGATTGATGGGCTCCCCGACCGACCCGAGCAGGCGCAAGCTCGACAAATCATGTGCGAAGGCCAGATCGCGTCCCCACTTCATAAAGGTGCGGATCAGCGTAGGGGCCGTGTAATAGATTGTGACACCGTATTTTTCGATGACCTGGAAGTGCCGGTGTTCATCGGGCGATGCGGGCGTTCCCTCGTAGAGAACCTGGGTGGCGCCGTTCGACAGCGGTCCGTACACGATGTACGAGTGACCGGTCACCCAGCCGATATCGGCGGTGCACCAGTAGACGTCCCGGTCAGGTTTGATATCGAAGACGTAGTGGTGGGTGTAGGACGCCTGGGTGAGATAACCGCCCGACGTGTGGATGATGCCCTTGGGCTTGCCGGTTGTTCCCGAGGTGTACAGCAAGAAGAGTGGATGCTCGGAATCGAAGGCCTCCGGTTCGTGCTGGGGCGATGATTTCTCGACGGTGTCATGCCACCACAGATCTCGGCCGCCGGTCCAGTTGACGTCGATTCCGGTGCGGCGAACCACCAGGACATTGCGCACCGACGGCTGGTCGGCGACAGCCTGGTCGACGGCATCCTTGAGCGACACCGCAGCGCCCCGCCGGTACTGCCCATCGGTGGTGATCACCAGCTTGGCACCGGCATCGGCGACGCGGGCGCGCAGGGCCGCTGCGGAGAATCCGCCGAACACCACCGAGTGCATGACGCCAAGCCGCGCGCAGGCGAGCATGGCCACGACGGCCTCGGGCACCATCGGCATGTAGATCGCCACTCGATCGCCGGCCACCAGGCCAAGCTCGCTCAGCGCGTTCGCCGCCCGGCACACCTCGTCCTGGAGTTCAGCGTAGGTAATGGTGCGTTCATCGCCGACGGGTTCACCCTCCCAGTGGATCGCCACGCGGTCGCCGTGACCCGCCGCCACGTGCCGGTCTACGCAGTTGTAGGCGACATTGAGCCGGCCCCCGACGAACCATTTCGCGACCGGGGCGCCAGACCAGTCCAGAACATCGGTGAAGGGAACGTCCCAGTCAAGCCGATTTGCCTGCTCAGCCCAGAACGCCAGCCGGTCGGCCTCGGCCCGATCGTAGAGATCGGCCTTCGCATTGGCGTTATCGGCGAACTCCGCCGGCGGTGGGAATTGGGTGGGGATATCGGTGCGCACCTCGGTCATGGTTGTGAGCGTAGTCACCCTCGGGTGATGGGCCAGGGGGTTGTCGAAGCGATCGGCGGACGGCGGGTGTGGCGCGGCGAGCGGTGGTGGGCGGTCCGACCAGCGGCCCCTGTGCGGGGTGGGCGCCCGGTCACGCTAGCGTGAGCCCGCGTGACACCTGGACAATCGGACCTGCTGGCTCCGTTGCTGCGCCTGCCCGAGGTGGCCGAGGCCGCCGAAAGCGCGCGAGCGGCGCTGGGGAAGGCCCATCGGCATCGCGCTAACCTGCGCAACTGGCCGGTGACCGCCGCGGAGTCCGCCGTCCGCGGAGCACGGTCATCCTCGGCGCTCGACGGCGGCGGGGTTCAACTCGAGGCCTCATCCGGCCAGCAGGACCCGGTGCTCGCCGGTGCGCTGCGGGTCGGGCAGGCGCTCGAGGCCGGGACCACCAGCCTGGCTGGAGTGTGGCAGCGGGCACCGCTGCAGGCGCTGGCCCGATTGCACTCCCTTGCCGCCGCTGATCTGGTGGGCCCGGCCGATCTTGGCCGGCCGCGTCAGGTACCCGAGATCGCCGCCCGGCTGGACTTGCTGACCCGAGTGGTCACCGGCGGCAGTTCCGCGCCCGCCCCCGTGCTGGCTGCGGTCGCCCATGGCGAACTGCTGACGCTGGCGCCGTTCGGTAGTGCCGACGGCGTGGTGGCCCGGGGTGTGTCACGGCTGGTGACGATTTCATCCGGTCTGGACCCCCATGGTCTGGGAGTGCCGGAGGTCTACTGGTTGCGGCGGGCCGAGGAATATCGGGCTGCTGCCGCAGCCTTCGCAACCGGGGACCCGTCGGGAGTCGGTCAGTGGTTGCTGTTCTGCTGCCGGGCGTTGGAAGACGGCGCCCGCGAGGCATTATCGATCGCGGAGGCCGCCGTCACGTAGTTGCTGCACTCGCGTCGTTGCTGTACCCACGAAGTTACTGCAGTCGCTGGGGCCGTCTGACGGCCGGTTCCCCGGCGGGCCCCGGACATACGAAGCGGGCGGCGTTCCGAATCGAGTTCGGCTCGCCGCCCGCTAGCACGGTTGTGAGCTACCAGGCGTGCTGGTTGGGATGCGTGGGTCGACCTCGGCGATCTTGCGCCGCGCTGTGGGGCCGACTCTGCCCAAAGAGCCATTGGATCCACCCGCTTTGCGCAAGTACGCAGGCCCGCAACACTTCTGCCATCGTCGCTGGCGTGCTCCGCGTGGGTACTCGCAACCGTGCTGGGATGCTCAGTTCGGGGAGCAGAACCTTCTCTTCCGAATCTGCCTTGGCCTAACCAAGCCTCCGTTCCTCTTTTCTACTACGTGACGGCCGTCACAGCAAGAGATACACGGCAACAGTTCGGCAAACTCAAAAACCAAAGCGGCGCAACGGCACTCGGCGTGCGGAGGGCCGGGGAGGCCCTCGGGGCCCTGGGTAGGCCCTGGATAGGCCCTACATCGCCCTGCACGGCCCGGGAGGGCTCGAAGCGGGACTGGGGGCTCGGCCAACCAGGCCGTAGCGGGCGACACATGTATATGCATCAGTGCATTCCCGAAAAGTGGCAGTTCAAGACACCTGGCGGAGGCTGCAAATTCACAGCAAATTAACGGTTTTCGGTTCCCCGGAACGCTTGCAGCGATCGCGCTCGCCGTGTGTATAGTTAGGAACACTCGGCAGTGGCTGAGTGTGCATCAGCCCGACCCCCCGGGGCTGATTCACGACGACCCTCGCCTCCTCCCCCCCTGGCGAGGGTCGTCCCTTTTCTACCGACAATTTCCCCTGTCATTCCCGGTTACTCACATACCCGGCACTGTCCACAGCCAACGGTTCGACGACTGGCCCACTGCCTGTGCCCACGTCAGCGTTGACGCCGTGAGTGCTGCCTCGCCCGTCGTCCTGCCCGTCGTCCTGATCGTGGTCGAGGACATGAACCTGTCGGCCGGCGCCGACCGCGTCGTCGCGGCGGTCGGCGCCCGGGCGGTGCGGACCGAAGCGCCGAGCAGGACTACCTGGCTGGCGGCCGCGGCGGTGATCCTGGATGAGGCCGGCGCACGTCGATGCGCCCAGGCCGGCATGCCACGGCGGGACGGGGTGTTGTTGATCGGCCCGGAGGATCCGTCGGTGGCGATCTGGACGACCGCGATCGACATTGGTGCCCAATATGTTTGCGCACTTCCGCACCAGGAGGCCGATATGGTGCGTCATCTTGCGGAGACCACCGAACGGGGTGAGACGGGCCCGAGCCGCGGTCGGGTGATCGCGGTGACCGGGGGAGCAGGCGGCAGTGGCGCATCGGTGTTCGCCGCGGCTCTGGGGCGGTGCGCCGATGTATCGCTGCTGGTGGATCTCGACCCCTGCGGTGGCGGGATCGAGCTGCTTCTCGGTGGTGAGGCTGCCCCCGGGCTACGTTGGCCGGACCTGACGCCGCAAAGCGGTCGGCTGAGTTGGACCGCCTTGCGGGAGGTGCTCCCGCGTCAAGACGGTATGAGCTTCCTCTCCGGTACTCGAAGTTTTCATGATCTCGATCCCGGTGCGGTAGGTGCGGTGGTCGACGCCGGGCGGCGAGGTGGCGCGACCGTGGTCTGCGATATCGCGCGGCAGCCTGCACCCGTGGGGGTCTGCGCGCTGCACTCGGCAGATCTGGTGGTCGTCGTGAGCAGCTGTGATGTGCGCGCGATCGCAGCCACGGCCGCGGTCACACCGGTGATCCGCACGCTCAACCCGAATATCGGTCTGGTGGTGCGGGGTCCGGCCCCGGGCGGACTGCGGGCCGCCGAAGTGGCCGGTGCCGTCGCGGTGCCATTGCTGGCCGCCATGCGGCCGGAGCCGATGCTTGCCGCACGTCTCGAACGGGGCGGTCTGCGCTTGCGGCAGCGCTCCCCGCTCGCGCAGGCGGCACGTTCGGTGCTCGGGCTGCTCGAGCGCAACGCCGAAGGGCGGCCGTCGTGAACGAGTCCTTGATCGAAAGGGTCCGGGAGCGGCTGGCCGCAGAGTCGGCGCCGTTGCGGCCGAGCGTCGTGGCCGCGGCTATCCGGGCGGAGTCCGGCGGTGTCCTTGGTGACACCGAGGTGCTGGGTCACCTGCGGATTCTGGAGACCGAACTCACCGGCGCGGGCATTCTCGAACCGCTGCTGCGGGCCGAGGGCACCACCGACGTCCTGGTAACGGGACCCCGGGATGTCTGGGTCGATGACGGAAAAGGATTGCGCCGCAGCGGGATCACCTTCGCCGATGAGACCGCCGTCCGGAGGCTGGCGCAGCGGCTGGCCACAGCTGCCGGTCTCAGACTCGATGACGCTCAGCCGTGGGTCGATGCGCAGCTGGGCGCCGCGGTCAGTGGCCCGCTTACCGTGCGACTGCATGCCGTGCTCCCTCCGGTCGCGGCCGGCGGAACCTGCCTTTCCCTGCGGGTGCTTCGGCCGGCATCGCAGGACCTCACGGCGCTCGCGGCGGCGGGTGCGATCGCTCCGGAGGCTGCTGAACTGTTGGGCGACATCATCACTGCGCGATTGGCTTTCGTGATCTCGGGGGGCACCGGGGCCGGGAAGACGACGTTATTGGCGGCGGTACTGGGCGCAGTTGACGATCGTGAGCGCATCCTGTGCGTCGAGGACGCCCCCGAGTTGGCACCGCAGCACCCCCACTTGGTGCGACTGGTGGCTCGCCGCGCCAATATCGAGGGGGTCGGGGAAGTCACGCTTCGGCAGCTGGTCCGGCAGGCGCTGCGGATGCGTCCGGATCGCATCGTGGTCGGCGAGGTTCGCGGTGCCGAGGTCGTCGATCTGTTGGCGGCCCTCAACACTGGGCACGACGGCGGGGCTGGAACGGTACACGCCAACAGCCCGCTCGAGGTTCCTGCCCGATTGGAGGCATTGGCCGCCCTCGGCGGTTTGGATCGCGCGGCGCTGCACAGTCAGCTGGCCGCCGCGGTCCAGGTTGTCATCCACGTCACCAGGGACTCCCGGGGCCGTCGGCTCACCCAGATCGCGTTGCTGCGACGCGACGGGGACGGGCCCGTCGGAGTGCTACCCGTGTGGGACGCCGACCGTGGACTTCAGCACGGTGTGGGGACGTTACGCACGCTGATCGCCGAACGCTGCGGTCGATGACCGCCGCCACGATCGCCACCCTCTTCCTGGCCGCCGCCGTGCTGATAACGCCGCCACCGGCGCGGCACCGGTTACTAACAGCTGCCCCGGCTCGGCATCGTCCCGCCGGCCGGATCGCGGCGCTGCTGATTCTGCCCACGGTCGCGGTGGCCGCGGCAGTCGCATCGCCGGCACTGGCGCTCGCCGGTGCGGCCGCTGCCGCCACCGCGGAAATGCGGCGGCGCCGGTGGGTCCGGCGGCGGCGGCGGCGCGATGAGGCCCGGGCCTTGGCAGCCGCACTGGATGCTCTGGTCGGCGATTTGGGTATCGGGGCAGATCCGCTGCGCGCTCTCACCGTGGCGGCGTCGGAGTCCGCTGACGAGGTCGGCTGCTCATTGCGGGCAGTCACGGCGCGTGCACACCTCGGCGCTGACGTCGCGGCCGGAATACAGGCCATCGCCACGGACTCGTCGGTACCCGCCTACTGGGACCGGCTAGCCGTCTGCTGGCAGTTGGCAGCCGAGCGCGGGCTGGCGATGTCCACGCTGATGAGGGCGGCCTATCGCGACATCGTGGAGCGTCAGCGATTCTCCGACCGGATCCAGGCCGCGCTGGCCGGGGCGCGGGCCACGGCCGTTATCCTGGCGGCCCTTCCCGCGCTGGGCGTCTTGCTCGGGGAAATGCTGGGAGCGGGTCCGCTGCAGTTCCTGCTGGGCACCACGCCGGGCGGTGGGCTCCTCGTGCTGGGGGTGGGCCTGGTCTGCGCTGGAATCCTATGGGCGGATCGGATCATCGACGGTGTGGCGGAATGACCGCCACGGCTCTGCTGCTCGCCGCCGCTGTGCTACTGACCGCTGGCCCGCCCGCCATCCGGAGGAAGACCGGCATCTGGTCGGGACCGGATGGGCGTCCGGCCCGGGTTGGCGGTGGGACTGGCAACGGTGGGGATCCCTTCGCCGTCGCATCGGCCCTGGATGTCCTCGCCGTATGCCTATCAGCGGGGATGACAGTGGCCGCTGCCGCGGACGCGACTGCGGCATTCGCACCGCCGAAACTGGCGGCTCTGCTTCGACGGGCTGCGGATCTGCTTGCCCTCGGTTCCGACCCGGACACCGCGTGGCAGGTCCGCGACGCGGATTCCGGCGCGGATTGTGCTGCCTTGGCCAAGCTGGCCCGACGTTCGGCAACCGCCGGCAGTGCCCTTGCAGACGGAGTTGCCGAATTGGCTGAGCAGCAGCGCAGCAGCGCCGGCGACGCTGCCACGGCAGCGGCGGAGCGGGCGGGGGTCCTCATCGCCGGACCGCTCGGCCTGTGCTTCCTGCCGGCGTTCGTCTGCCTCGGGATAGTGCCGGTTGTGGCGGGTCTTGCGGGGGACATCTTCGGGGCGGCGCTGCGGTGACGACAACCGGACGTTCAGGAGTATCGGAGGAAAGGAAAAGCAATGATGCACAGGATGATTCGTGTCGTGCGCAGTCGGGTAACCGTACTGATCGTCGACGAAAGGGGAATGTCGACAGTCGAGTACGCAATCGGAACGATTGCCGCGGCCGCCTTCGGCGCCATTCTGTACGGCGTGGTCACCGGGGATTCCATCGTCGGGGCGCTGACCAACATCATCAACCGGGCACTGACCACCCGCGTATAGGCCACGATGCCGGGTTCAGCACGGTGGAGGCCGCGTTGGCGATTGCGAGTCTCGTTGCGGTGCTGTTGGTGTGCATTGCCGGGATCACGGCGGTCACCACGCAGATCCGCTGTATCGACGCGGCGAGGGAGGCTGCCCGCTTGGCTGCGCGCGGTGATCAGGCCTGGGTCGGCGCCGCCGGCAGCCTGGCCCCGGCCGGCGCGTCGGTGGAGTTGCGCCGCGACGGCGACTATGTCGTTGCCCGGGTCAGCAGGCGTTCACCGGTGTTACCCGGGATCACGATCGTCGCCGAGGCCGTCTCGGTCGCCGAGCCGGCACAGTGACGACGCCGGCGCGGCGACGGTCCTGGCAGCCGCCATGATCGCCACGGTGCTCATGACGGCTCTCGGTGGGGTGTGGCTGGGATCGGTGGTGGTGGGCCGACACCGGGCCCAGGCGGCAGCCGATCTCGCGGCTCTGGCGGCCGCGGTCCGGTTGCCGGGCGGAGCCGCGGCGGCATGCCGGGAAGCCCACGCGGTGGCCGATGCGATGCGGGCGACGGTCAGGGGATGTGAACTCGAGCGACTCGACGTCGTGGTGACTGTCACGACTCCAGTCGGTGGGTGGATCGGCGCCGAGTCCCGGGCCGCCGCGCGGGCGGGCCCCACCACCCGGGGCTGATGCATCGGGGCGAACGGCAACGGTCTACGAACTCGATTCGCCGGCCGATTCCAGCCCGGCTTCAGCCAGTTCAGCCTCGGTGGGCTCCCTCAGGGTCAGCAGGCCTGCCTGAGTACCGTTATCGAGTGCTATTCGGTTGACGGTGACGTGCAGTGGCACCCACTCGCCGCCCTTACCGGGGAGGCGCAACACCGCGCTGGTGGACCCGTTCTCCAGTTCCCGGGTCAATCGCGGCCGGAGGTGCTCGTCATCGGGGTGCATCTGCTGCTGGCTACGCCAGTCCACCAGTGGGTACGGATCATCGAGCCATTTGAGCGCTCTCCAGTTCTCCAGGTCCACGATCAGTCGGTGCACCCCCGGCTGGGACAGCCCGTCGACGATCCGGTGGGCGAGTTCGCCGGGCCCGGCCGTGGACTCGCTGACCGATTCCAACAGGTTCATCGACCGCGCCACCAGATGATCCTTACCGTCCTCATCCGCTTCGATCAGTGTTCTGGCGCACCAGCCCACCTTGCGGAAGCCGCCCTGTTTGTCCGGGAAATCCCAGGTGCTGCAGAAGGTCCGGCCCGCCTCGACATCGATGGCCCAGGACAGTGCCTTGGATTCGTCGCGATTGAGGCTGCGGCTCGGGATGTCCTCGACGAACGCCCGGCCTGTCAGCGCCTCTTCCGACGGGTCCATACCCGCATTGAGCAGGTACTCAACCGTTACCGAACCCTCGCCCCGCGTCATATCCCATTTCAGCGGCCCCGGGATGGGCCGTTCCGGGGGCTCGGCGTCGGTGGGGCCACTCCAGACGTGCACGCCGTGGATACATCCGTCAGACATCTGGACGGGTTCGGTGCGGATGACACGTTTGGTTTTGGGTGTGATGCTGGCCAAACCGGTTCCGGTCGAGACGGTTTCGGTAATCGCGGTCTGGATGGCCGCGAGGTTGGGATTCCGGCGCAAGAAGACGGCCAGGGGCACGAAATTCTTCATCTGTCGGCCCTGGGCGACGACCATGGGTTGTTCTCCCAGGGTCTCAACCAGCAGCCAATCCTGATTCACGCGCTCAGCTTAATGGCGGCCCGCCGCTCAGTGCCTGTCGGGGTACTTGGGAATTCCCAGGTAAAACCGCACATAGTTGGATAATGCCGAGGACGGTTTCGCGCGTTTCGTTGCGGGGATTCGCAGCTCGCAGTATTTTCAGCTATGTCCGATTTCGGACTTGCCGACGGATCGTGATGTCCGACCGTTCGTTGCTCAGGCCGCTGTGAGCCTCAAGAAGTGGGGCTCTTTTCTGCTGGTCCGCATATGTACGCGCGTCATCACGGCCGTCGACTTTCTGAGGGGTGAGCCGTCAGCAGTGGATGATCAGCGCTGATGTGTGGACAGGCCGGACAGTACGATGCGCAGCACGCTAACCGCTCCCGGTTTGTCGAGCGGATCATTGCCGCTACCGCATTTCGGCGATTGCACGCAGGACGGACAGCCCTGCGTGCAATCGCAGGCCTCGATGGCGTCCAGGGTGGCGCGTAACCAGATGTCGATGCATCGGTAGCCCCGCTCGGCAAACCCGGCACCGCCGGGGTGGCCGTCGTAGACGAACACCGTCGGTAGGCCTCCTTCGCCGATCGCGGTTGAAAGCCCCCCGATATCGCCGCGATCACAACTTGCCACCAGGGGCAGCAGTCCAATTGCCGCGTGCTCGGCGGCGTGTAGCGAACCCGGTATCCGCTTCGGCGCGAGGCCGCCGGCCTGCAGCGCCTCCGGTGTGACGGTGTACATCACCGCGGTGGTCGCCAGGGTCTGCTCCGGCATGTCCAGTTCGATGAAATCGATCACCTCGCCCACGGCGGTTCGCCGGAGATAGCCGGTCACCCGGTGGGTGACCGCTACCGGGACCAAACCCCGCGTCACCGCGCCGTGATCGACTCGCTCCCCGTCCCCCTCGACGGTGATATCGGTGATGACCCGGGGATGGGTCACATACCCGGGATCCTCGGCGTGCACGAACGCGATGTGGTCGTCGAGGTTCAGGGTGTCGACCAGATAGCTCTCGCCCTGATGCAGATACACCGCTCCCGGATGGACGGTTGCCGGAGCCTGGCCGGCCCCGGTACTGCCCAGGACGCGCCCGGTCCCGGATTCGACGATGGCGACGTTGGCCCCACCGGCGCCGCGGATATCGACCTGATGATGCGGCTGGAGTCCGGCAATCGGGAAGAATCCGCCGGATCGTCGGCGCAGAGCCCCCGTCGCCACCAGATCGCGGGCGACGGGATCTGCCCGCCAGCGCTCCACCTCATCCGCGGTCAGCGGTAGCTCCGCAGCGGCGCACAGCAGTTGCGGGCCGATCACGTAGCGGTTCGCGGGGTCGATGACAACCCGTTCCACCGGTGTGCCGAGGAGGGCTTCGGGGTGGTGGACCAGATAGGTGTCCAGCGGGTCGTCGCGCGCGACCAGCACGATCAGCGCGCTCTGCCCACGCCTCCCGCAGCGGCCCGCCTGCTGCCAGAACGAGGTGACGGTGCCGGGAAACCCCGCCATGACCACTGCATCCAACCCGGAGATGTCGATCCCCAACTCGAGGGCATTGGTCGTGGCCAGGCCCCGGATTCTCCCGTCGGCCAGTGCCCGCTCCAGTGCCCGCCGGTCCTCGGCGAGGTAACCGGCCCGGTAGGACGCCACGGTGTCGCACAGGTGCGGGGCGATGTCTTCCAGCCGTGAGCGGGCCCCCAGCGCCGTCAGCTCGGCGCCCCGCCGCGATCTGACGAATGTCAGGGTCCGGGCCCCCTCGGCCACCAGATCGGCCAGCATTCGGGCGGATTCCGCACCGGCCGACCGGCGGACCGGGGCACCGTTCTCGCCGCGCAGGTCGTGCCGTAACTGTGGCTCCCACAGCGCGACGGTGCGGGCACCGTGCGGGGAGGCATCGCGGGTGACCTCGGTGACCGGGCGGCCGATCAACTCGGTGGCGGTCGTACCGGGTGCCGCGGTGGTCGCGCTGGCGAAGATCACCGCCGGCCCGGACGAGTCGGCTGGGGCATAGCGGGCACACAGTCGCAGCAGCCGACGCATTACCCAGGCCACATTTGAGCCGAAAACGCCACGGTAGTAATGGCATTCGTCAATCACGACGTACTTCAGATTGCGCAGGAACACCGCCCACCGGGGATGGTTGCGCAGCAATGACAGGTGGACCATATCGGGATTGGAAAACAGCCAGCGGGAACGTTCGCGCGCGAACCGGCGGATATCGCCGGTCGTATCGCCGTCATAGGAGGCCGGTGTGACGTCGGCACAGGCCGGCACCCCGGCGGTCAACAGTCCGGCGGTGCGTAACTGGTCGTGTCCGAGGGCCTTCGTGGGGGACAGGTACAACACCCGGGCTCGAGGGTCCCGGGCCAGGACGTCCAGGATGGGCAGCTGGAACGCCAGGGACTTACCCGAGGCCGTACCGGTGCTGATGATGACGTCGTGACCGGCTCGGGCCAATTCGGCGGCCTCGACCTGGTGCGACCAGGGCGCATTGATGCCCTGGCCGCGCAGTGCCGCCGCGATATCCGGGTGCACCCAGGAGGGCCAGTCCCTCTCCTGACCGTCACGGGCCGGTATCTCAGCGATATGAAGCAGCGCCGACGTCGCCCCCCCGCCCGCGCCGCGGACAGCGTCGAGTAGATCGCCGCCGAAAGTCATGTTCTGCAACCCGCTCCATCCGTCCCCGGTCGATGATCCACCGGAATTGTTACCGACCCTGTTCTAACCGCTGCGGACATGATTGGATTAACGCGGTCGCAGCTTCTGTGTTCGTGTCTCACTTCGCAGGATCGACGTTGCGATCGCGGTTCCTGCGAGGGTCATCAGGTCGGTCGGCCCGACGATTCCACAAAGGATGGCGGTCGGAACCGGCCCGGTCCATTCGGAATGTCGGTGGACCGCTCCCGCAGGAAGTGAAGGAAAGTACGAAAATGCCACAGGGAACTGTGAAGTGGTTCAACGCGGAGAAGGGCTTCGGCTTTATCGCCCCGGAGGACGGCTCCGCCGATGTGTTTGTCCACTACACGGAAATCCAGGGGTCGGGGTTCCGCACCTTGGAGGAAAACCAGAAGGTCGAGTTCGAGGTGGGGCAAAGCCCCAAGGGTCCGCAAGCCACCGGCGTCCGCGCCGTCTGACCGAAGATCCCGTCTGATCCACGGCGATCTGCCGAGTACCCCCGCGCCCCTGCACACCGGGTTTCGCGGGGGTACTTGGTTTTGGGCAACGGCCGCCGCGGCTTGGCGCCGCAGGGTCCCCGCCGGACTGCCCTAGTGTCGAATCGTGAGCCAGCTGTCCTTTTTCTCGGCAGAGTCGGTGCCCCCCGCGGTCGCCGACCTGACCGGGGTCCTGGCCGCCTCGGGGCAGGTGGTGGTCGTCGGCGATGGGGCCCGGCTGTCGGTCGTCGTCACCGCCGACTGGCGGGCCGAGGCGCTGGCCGACATGGTTCTGGCGGCCGGGCTGCCGGCTGAGATAGCCCGCACCGAGGACGGCAGCCCACTCGTGCGGACAGCAGTCGACACCCGCCTGCTGGATATCGCTTCGGAGTGGACCCGTGGTGCGGTAAAGACCGTGCCGTCACGCTGGTTGCCCGGTCCACGCGAACTGCGGGCCTGGACGCTGGCGGCAGGCTCCCCGGAAGCCGACCGGTATCTGCTGGGACTTGACCAGCATGCCCCGGACACGCATTCGCCGCTTGCCTCTGCGCTGATGCGGGTGGGCATCGCACCGACCTTGATCGGCACCCGGGGGGTTCGGCCGGCATTGCGGATCAGTGGCCGCAGGCGGCTGTCCCGGCTGGTGGAGACGGTGGGGGAACCCCCGCAGGGCAGTGCCGCGTTGGCGGCGTGGCCGCGGGTCTGAGAGGCTCTCCGCGGGACACCGGTTTGCGCCGGGGAGTGCGGGGGTGCGAAATTGTGAGATGTTCGGGGTCTGGAATCGACCGCGTAGGGATATCCGTTATTGACCAGGTAGCCGATATCGATCGGAAGAAGTGGAGCGTAGGCGCAGTTGGCTGACGACGACCGGCCCGTGTCGGAGCCCGCCGGGAGGCGTGGGAACGGTGATGTCCGGCGACTTGTCATTGTCGAGTCGCCGACGAAAGCACGCAAAATTGCCGGCTACCTGGGGCGCAACTATGTCGTCGAGTCCTCCCGCGGCCACATCCGCGATCTGCCCCGCGCCGCCGCCGATGTTCCGGCGAAATACAAGTCCGAGCCCTGGGCCCGGCTCGGAGTCAACGTCGACCGCGACTTCGAACCCCTGTACGTCGTCAGCCCGGACAAGAAGGCCACCGTGAGTGAGCTCAAGAGCCTGCTCAAGGACGTGGATGAACTGTATCTGGCCACAGACGGCGACCGAGAGGGCGAAGCGATCGCCTGGCACCTGCTGGAGACGCTGAAGCCCAAAGTCCCGGTCCGGCGAATGGTGTTCCACGAGATTACCGAGGCTGCCATCCGTGCTGCTGCGGAGGATCCTCGTGAGCTCGACACCGACCTCGTCGATGCCCAGGAGACCCGGCGCATCCTCGATCGCCTGTACGGGTACGAGGTCAGCCCCGTGTTGTGGAAGAAAGTCGGTCCGAAGCTGTCGGCCGGCCGGGTGCAGTCGGTGGCGACGCGGATCATCGTGCAGCGTGAGCGGGAACGCATGGCCTTCCGCAGCGCCGCCTACTGGGACATTCTGGCCGAACTCGACGCGAGCGTGTCGGACCCGGAGGCGACCCCGCCCCGCTTCAATGCCCGGCTGGTCGCCGTCGAGGGAAAGCGGGTGGCGACCGGTCGTGACTTCGACTCACTGGGCGCGGTCCGCAAGCCCGGTGAGGTCACCGTTCTGGATCAGGCTTCCGCCGGTGCGTTGGCCGCCGGTCTGCGGGGAGCCGCGCTGACCGTCGCGTCAGTCGAGGACAAGCCGTACACCCGCCGTCCCTATCCGCCGTTCATGACCTCGACGCTGCAGCAGGAAGCGGGCCGCAAGCTGCGATTCAGCTCCGAGCGCACCATGAGTGTCGCCCAGCGGCTCTACGAGAACGGCTACATCACCTATATGCGTACCGACTCGACCACACTGTCGCAGTCGGCCATCAACGCCGCCCGCAATCAGGCGCGTCAACTGTACGGCGACGACTACCTGCATCCGTCGCCGCGGCAGTACACCCGCAAGGTCAAGAACGCCCAGGAGGCCCACGAGGCAATCCGGCCGGCCGGTGATACCTTCGCGACGCCGGGCGCGCTGCACGCCGAACTGGATGCCGACGGTTTCCGCCTCTACGAGCTCATCTGGCAGCGCACCGTGGCCTCGCAGATGGCCGATGCCCGCGGCACCACGTTGAGCCTGCGGATCGCCGGTACTGCCGCCGACGGCCGTGCGGCGACGTTCGCGGCCAGCGGACGCACCATCACCTTCCCGGGGTTCTTGAAGGCCTACGTGGAGACTGTCGATGAACTCGCCGGCGGCGAGGCTGATGACGCTGAGCGGCGGTTACCGCAGCTGCGGCAGGGACAGCGGGTGGATGCCGCCGATCTGACCCCCGACGGCCACTCCACCAATCCGCCTGCCCGGTACACCGAGGCGTCGTTGGTCAAAGCGCTCGAAGAGCTGGGAATCGGCCGTCCCTCAACGTATTCCTCGATCATCAAGACGATTCAGGATCGCGGTTATGTGCACAAGAAGGGCAGTGCGCTGGTGCCGTCATGGGTTGCGTTCGCGGTGACCGGTCTGCTCGAGCAGCACTTCGCCCGGCTGGTGGACTACGACTTCACCGCCGGTATGGAGGATGAGCTCGATCAGATCGCGGGCGGACACGAACAACGCACCAACTGGCTCAACAACTTCTATTTCGGTGGCGAGCACGGTGTTCCGCATTCGATCGCCCGGGCCGGCGGACTCAAACAGCTGGTCGGGGTGAACCTCGAGGGTATCGACGCGCGGGGGGTCAACTCCATTGCGCTGTTCGACGACGAGCACGGCAGGCCGGTCTACGTCCGGGTCGGCCGCAACGGTCCGTATCTCGAACGAATGATCCCCGGTGAGGACGGTGAGCCCACCCCGCAGCGGGCTAATCTCAGCGACGAGATCACCCCGGATGAGCTCACCCTGGAGCTGGCCGAAACCCTTTTCGCCACACCGCAGGAGGGCCGAGTGCTCGGGGTCGACCCCGAAACCGGGCACGAGATCATCGCGCGCGACGGCCGCTATGGCCCCTATGTCACCGAGGTTCTGCCCCCTCCGCCGGATGAGGATGGCGGTGTCACGGCCAAGAAGGGGAAGAAGCCCAACGGACCCAAACCTCGAACCGGATCGCTGTTTCGTTCGATGGACCTGCAGACGGTCACCCTCGAGGATGCCCTGAAGCTGCTGTCGCTGCCCAGGCTGGTCGGCGCCGATCCGCAGAGCGGTGAGGACATCACTGCGCAGAACGGCCGCTACGGTCCGTATCTCAAGCGCGGCAGCGACTCTCGTTCGCTGGTCTCGGAGGACCAGATTTTCGGCATCACCCTCGACGAGGCGCTGAAGATCTACGCCGAGCCCAAGCGGCGCGGCCGGCAGGGCGCGGCCGCCCCGCCGCTCCGGGAGCTGGGTACCGATCCCGGCTCGGGTAAGCCGATGGTGATCAAGGACGGTCGGTTCGGCCCCTACGTGACAGATGGTGAGACCAACGCCAGCCTGCGTAAGGGCGATGACGTGCTGACCATCACCGACGATCGCGCTTCGGAGCTGCTCGCCGACCGCCGCGCCCGCGGCCCGGTCAAGAAGACGGCCAAGAAGACCGCCCCCAAGAAAACAGCGGCCAAGAAGGCGGCCGGCAAGAAAGCGGCGGCCAAGAAGGCACCCGCAAAAAAGTCGTGAGCCTCCGGCCTTGGCCCCGGGTGTCTACACCCGCAATGCCACGCCGAGTAGGGCGATGATGCCGACCCCGGCGATGAAGGCCGACATGACTCCGGCGATCGAATAGGGCATTTCGCCGTACTCCTGCCGCAGCTCCCGCATCGCCTGACGGTTCTGTAACCAGGCCAGTGCCAGCGCCAGCAGCCCGGCCACGATGAGCAGCGTGGCGAAAAGCTGAGGGCTGATCAGCGGTTGGCGCAACTCCGTGTTAGTCGACAGATACTGCATGAACTGGAAGATGCCGAAGCCGAAGGCGATCATCGACGTGCACGTCCGCACCCAGGCCATCAGGGTGCGTTCAAGGGCCAGACGGGTCCGGTCGGCGGCTAGTCGGGTGGATGGGTCGAGGGACGTCATGGCCTCATGGTGACATCTCGGTGCGAGTATTCGGGGGTCGCCGGGTTGAGGGGCCGGGCCAGCTGGGTGGGCGCGGCGCGACCGCGTAGATCCACAAGCTCGCCCACCTGCCAGCACAGCGCCTCGGCGTCCAGCGCGCCGCTCACCGCTATCGCCGATGCCAGCACATGCCCCTCCTCGCCTTTGGCCAGTTCGGTGAGCCGGGCCGCCTCGTTGACGGGGTCGCCGATCACGGTGTACTCGAACCGGGCTTGCGCGCCGATATGACCGGCGATCGCCCGGCCCGCGGAGACTCCGATACCGAATTCGATCGGGTCGAGCACCGTAACGAGTTCATCGTGCAGTTCCCGTGCGGCGGTCAGGGCCGCCCCGGCGGCGTCCGGATGTTCGATGGGCGCACCGAACACACACAGTGCGGCATCGCCCTGGAACTTGTTGACGAAACCGCCGTGGTTCTGAACGGTGTCGACGACGACCCGGAAGAATTCGTTCAGCAGGCCGACGACTTCCCCGGGCGGACGGGTCGAGGCCAGTTCGGTGGAACCGACCAGGTCGACGAAGAGCACGGCGACATCGCGTTCCTGACCTCCGAGTTCGGTGCCGCGTTCCAGGGCGCGCCGCGCGACGTCCTCACCGACATAGCGGCCGAACAGGTCCCGCATGCGCTGCCGTTCGCTGAGCTCGCGGACCATATCGTTGAAACCGGCCTGCAGCAGCCCGAGTTCACTGGCGTCGTAGATCTGCATATGCGCGTTGTAGTTGCCGCGTTGGACCTCCCCGAGCGCCCAGCGCAGCTGCCGCAGCGGATCTGAGATCGCCATCGCCGAGAGGATATTGCCCAGTAGGCCGATCACCAGCGCCGCGACGGCCATCAGCAGGATGGGGATGAAAAGGCTGTCCGGGGAGGAATTGAGCAGGGCGAATTTGCTGGCGACGATGGACAGGATGATCATCAGCAGCGGTACGCCGGTGGAGAGCAGCCAGGCCAGCACCAGTCGGAGCACCACGCCCGGTCGTCGGAAATTCTCCGGGACCCCCCCGCGCAGCGCGGCGACGGCCACGGGGCGCAACACCCGTTCGGACTGCAGGTAGCCGATGATTGCCGTTGCGGTGGCACCGAGCAGGACCGCCACCGCCATCACCGGGGCGGCATCGCTGGCTACGGGCCAGCTCGCGCGGATGAACACCACCGCACCCAACAGCCATAGCGTCATGCTGATCATCGACCGGTAGACCGGCATCCGGAGGGCGCGGAGGCGGGCCTGTTCGGTAACCTCCGGATCGTCCGCGGACAGCATCGAATCATCGCGCTGCCAGCGGAACACCGGTCGGAGCAGCATGAAACTGATCGTGGCGCCAACCGCGAACGAGACCAGCAGGTAGCTCAAAAAGAACAGCAGATTGGCAGGCGGTAGATCCTGAAGTTTGAGCCGGTCCGCCGGCGGCAGGCCGAACCGCAGGAAGCCCAACACCAACAGAGCGCCGATGATGTCTGCCTGCAACAGGCCCAGAGAGAACACCGGCCAGGGTGTGCGGAGCACCCAGCGGACGAAGTCGCGGATCCGTCCGCGCGGGACCGGCGCGGTACTCACGATCTCACCGTAGCGGTCCCGGGCCCGGGGCGCGGAACCTCGAGACGGTGGTGCGGCTTCCCTTCAGGGCGGTGCCGGCCTTTGTTGTCCGGCGTTGTCATGCGGTCGCATTAGTGTTGCACCGATGTCCGGGGTGTTCACGCGGCTGGTCGGCCAAAACGCGGTGGTGTCGGAGTTGGTGGCTGCCGCGGCGGCGGCGCGGGGTGATGCGGCTCACGATGCGGCGGCAACCGGTTCGATGACACACGCGTGGTTGATCACCGGGCCGCCGGGTTCGGGGAGATCGGTCGCGGCGCTGTGCTTCGCCGCGGCCCTGCAGTGCACGTCCGAGGGCGTTCCGGGGTGCGGGCAGTGCCGCGCGTGCACCACTGCGATGGCCGGCACCCATGCCGATGTCCGCCGCGTCATCCCCGAGGGCCTGTCGATCGGGGTCGACGAGATGCGGGCCATCGTGGCGGCCGCTTCGCGACGCCCCGGCACCGGACGCTGGCAGATCGTCGTGATCGAGGATTCCGACCGGCTCACCGAGGCCGCGGCCAACGCCCTGCTGAAGGTGGTGGAGGAACCGCCCCCGTCGACGGTGTTCCTGCTGTGTGCGCCCACGGTGGACCCGGAGGACATCGCGGTGACGCTCCGGTCCCGGTGCCGGCATATCGCCCTGCGGACCCCGTCTGCTGACGATATCGCCGGGGTGCTGGTCGAGCGCGACGGGCTCGATGACGGTGAGGCACGGTGGGCGGCATCGGTCAGCGGCGGGCATGTCGGTCGGGCCCGCCGGTTGGCCACCGACCCCGAGGCCCGGACCCGTCGCGCTCAGGCGCTGGGCCTGGCCCGGGATGCCGTGACGCCGTCCCGCGCCTATGCCGCGGTCGAGGAGCTATTGGCCGCCGCGGAGGCGGAGGCCGCCGCGTACGCGGCGGGGCGGGACGAGGCCGAGACCGAGGAACTCCGCGTCGCACTCGGTGCGGGTGGCACCGGTAAGGGCACGGCCGGCGCGCTGCGTGGATCGGCCGGGGCGCTCAAAGATCTCGTGGAGAGGCAAAAGTCCCGGCGGACCCGGGCGCGCAGGGATGCCGTGGACCGTGCTCTGATCGATCTGGCGGGCTACTTCCGCGACGCCCTGATGGTTGCCGGGGGGGCCGAGGGGGTGACGCCGAGCCATCCGGATATGACGGACAAGGTGGCCGCGCTCGCCGCACACGCATCCCGGGATGGGCTGCTGCGCTGTCTTGAGGCGGTGCTCGCCTGCCGCGAGGCGCTCGCGGCTAACGTAAAGCCCAAATTCGCCCTCGACGCCATGGTCGCGACCGTGGGCCAGGCGCTGTCTACCGGCAGGTAAGCTATGGCCCGGCTCAGTGCCACGCCGCCTTAGCTCAGTCGGTAGAGCGATTCACTCGTAATGAATAGGTCAG
>CAZKUK010000038.1:9521-32863 GCA_964555915.1 uncultured Mycobacterium sp. | reverse complement strand
GGGCTCCGCCGCGGTGTTGATTCAGCGGGCTCCGCCGCTGCGGCCGTTGCCGATCGTGACGCGGGGGGACCCGCCGCTCCCGCCGATCACGGTGCTGCCGATCGGGCCCGGGTTCGTCACGCCCGACCCCGAGCCGGATGACGATGGCGCCGGCGCTGCGGAGCGGGGGCCGCCGCCGGCCCGCACCGGTGCGGCGCCGAGATCCCCGACGTTCTGGATAGCCGGTGCAATCGGGGCCGGCGGTGCCGCCCGGGGGGCGTTTCCGCCGGGGTTGGCCACTGCCCGGCCGGTGCTGTTCGACCAGGCCGGCCCGGTCAGCGACGGCAACCTGGCCGGCGGGACGCCGGTCGCATACGCATTGGCCCAGCCGAGCACGTTCAGGGTGTAGGACATCGAGTTGTTGTAGCGCAGCACGGCGGTGATCAGCTGGGACCGGTCCCGCAGGTTCAGCCCGCCGTCGCACAGATAGCGGGCCGCGGCCAGGCTGGCATCGAACAGATTCTGGGGGTCGGCCCGGCCGTCCCCGTCGCCATCGGAGGTGTACAGCGTCCAGGTCGTCGGAAGGAACTGCATGGGACCCATCGCGCGGGCGTAGACGGTACGTCCCTCCGATTGGCCCTCGACGATTATTTCGTTCCCGGGCAGCGAACCGTCCAGTGTCGGACCGTGAATGGGCTCGACCGGATTGCCGTGCGGGTCGGTGGCGCCCCCGAAAGCGTGTGTCGATTCGATATGCCCGATCCCGGCGAGCAGGTTCCACCCCACTCCGCAGTCGGGGGTGGACTCCGCCATCAGTCGGTCGGCATGCAGATAGGCCTTGAGCGCCACCGTGGGGATCTTCAGTAGGCCGGGAGAACTCACAATGGCCGGTGGCGGTGGTCCGACCGCGGGTGCCGGGATGTCGGAGAGACCGGGTGGTAACGCCTCCGGGTGGTTATCGGGACCGTTGAAATGCGGTAAGACGGCAGCCACCGGTACGTGCATCGGGTCGCGGGCCGGGGATTGCGCGGTGACGAGTGGGGTCGGCGGGATCACCAGGGCACATACCAACACCAGCCGGGTCAGGACGACCCGACCGCGCCGGTCAGCCTTGTCGGCCCGTGAGCCTCCCCGCATTGGTACTCGACACCATCCTCATCGGTCCACCGTCCTCATTCGTGCCGGAGTCGGTGATCCCGCCGACCCGCGGATTCAGATCACGATACAGACCGCCATCCCGGCGGGGCGGCCGCGATCATTTGCTGGAGTGTCAGCCCGAGGGCACGAGGATCCGCAGCGCGGCCGGCTCAGCGGAGACCTCCGCCGGGAGCGGGCAGGCGAAATCGCCGTCGGCGTAGGCATTGATCCCGGGCGATTCCACGGTGACCGTGCGGGCCCGATCGGTGCTGACATCGTCGAGTCCGGTATGAGTTCCTTTGAACACAGTGGGGAACAACCGGATCAACTTGGTGCGCGAGGCGGTGTGAACCATCGTGATGTCGAGCAGGCCATCGCAATGATCGGCCGTCGGACAGATCCGCATGCCACCTCCATAGCTGCGGGTGTTGCCGAAGGCTGCCAACGTCAGGTTGGTGATCACTTCCCGTTCGCCGTCGAAGACCAGGCGGAACGGCAGCAGTCGCAGTTTCGACAACTCAGCCACGATCGCGAGGTTGTACCGCATCCGGCCGTGCGGCCAGCGCATCCGATTGACCCGGTCGCTGACCAGGGAATCGAAACCCGTTGCCGCCACGGTTCCGAACCACGTACCGCTGCCGTCGGGTCGGCGGATGTATCCGAGATCGACGGTGGCGGTGTGCCCCTCGACGATGACATCGGCGGCCGCGGCCGGATCGCCGGTCGGGATCGCGTATTCACGGGCGTGGTCGTTGCCGGTGCCGGCCGGGATGATGCCGAGCGGGATACCACTGCGCGCCAGGACCTGGAGGGCAAGGCGGATGACACCGTCGCCACCGGCGACGACGACCGCGTCGGTGCCGGCCTGCATCGCCCGATCGAGTAGTTCGCGGGCGTGGGCGGGGTCGCGGCCGACGACCTCGACGACGTCGATACCACGTTCCTGGAATCGCGCCACTGCCTTCTCGGTGGCGTGCGGGGCGTTCCCGTGACCCGCCATCGGGTTGGTCAGGACGGTGACCCGCGAAACGGGGCTCACGGAATCAGCTTGCCCGGGTTGAGGATGCCGGCCGGGTCCAGGGTCTGCTTCACCGCGCGCAATATTTGTACGCCGACCTCGCCGAGCTCGGCGGTCATCCACGGTCGGTGATCCGCCCCGACCGCGTGGTGATGGGTGATGGTGCCGCCCCCCGCGATGATCGCATCGCACGCGGCGGCCTTCGCGGCCCGCCACTGCTGAGCCACATCACCGCGCTGGCCGGCCACAACGGTGAAATACAGCGACGCGCCGGTGGGATACACATGCGAGATATGGCACATCACCAGGGCATTGGTGCCGCTGGCACTCAGTGCTGCGGTCAGCGCCTCGGTGACCGCAGCCTTGAGGATCGGGATATTGGACCATGTTGTCGCGGTCTCCAGGGTCTCGCACAGCGCTCCGGCGGCGAGCAGGGAGTCGCGCAGGTACGGAGCGTCGAACCTGCCCTGCTCCCAGGCCCTGGCAGGACCTTCGCCCAGCGAGGTTCCGCCGTTTTCCTCGATAAGGTCGCGGGTCTCGGCATGACGGCTGGCGGTATGGGCCTTGGTGCCCTCGAAGATGGTGATCACCAAGCAGCCCCCCGTGACGCTCTGTTCGCCGATGCTGTGTGTAGTGGCCAGATTCACCCCCGTCTCGACTTCATCGGACAACCGCAGCACAGTGGGCCCGGTGCCGGTCTGGATGACCGCGCGCAGGGCGGTAGCGCCGGTGCTGAAATCGGGGAAGGACCACGCCTCGTAGCGCACACTCTCGGGCACAGGGTGCACCCGCAGACGCACTCGGGTGATCACACCGAAGAGGCCCTCGGACCCGCAGAACAATTCGCGCAGATCCGGACCGGCTGCCGACGCGGGGGCCCGGCCGAGATCCAACCGCCCGGCCGGGGTGATCACGTGCATACCGCGCACCATGTCGTTGAACCTGCCGTAACCGGCGGAACCTTGGCCGGAGGACCGGGTGGCGGCGAAGCCGCCGATACTGGCGAAGCGGAAACTCTGCGGGAAATGCCCCGCGGAGAAACCGCGCTCACCGAGCAGACGTTCAGCCTCCGGCCCGGTGACCCCGGCTCCGAGTTCGGCCTCGCCGGAAATCTCGTCGAGCCAGAGCAGGGCATCGAATCGGCACAGATCCAGCGTCACCACGGCGTCTAAATCGTCGCGAATCGGATCCAGACCGCCGACCACGCTGGTTCCACCGCCGAACGGCACCACCGCGATCCGGTGCGTCGAGCAATAGCCCAGAATTGCCGCGACCTCGTCCTCGTTGCCCGGGAGAAGCACGCCATCCGGACCGTCCTGGTGGTGCTGTTTGCGGCGCAACAGATCCGGTGTGGATTTCCCGCCCGCGCGCAACAGCCGGTCACGATCCCCGGTGCGCAGATACTGCTCTCCGACGATGGCCGCGAGGCCATCGCGGTGAGCCGCGGTCAACCGTGAAGGAGCCAGGCGCACCTCCTCGATAGCGGGTGCGATGAGCTCGGTGGGGGATGCGCCGAGTGCCTGCTCGAGCAGTGTGCGGATACCGGCGGACAGCGGTTTGGCCAGTCCCGGGTCGCCCCAGGCATTCCAGGCCATCGGGGGCAACAGGTTTCCGGCATCAGTATCCGTCACGCGTTACAGTATTACAGATGTTGTCAATCAGTAATGCCGCGTCCGGTAGTGCCGAATCGGTCGCTGTCGATGACCGGATCCTCGAGGCCGCGGCCAGTTGCGTGGCCGATTTCGGCGTCGAACGCGTGACATTGGCTGAGATCGCCCGCCGGGCCGGGGTGAGCCGGCCAACTGTGTACCGCCGGTGGCCGGACACCCGGGCCATTCTGGCCTCCTTGCTGACCGATCGGATCGTCGGAGCCTGGCGGCAGACCGCGGCGCGGGGTTCTGACCGGGATGCCCTGGTGGGCCGGATCGTGGAGGTGGCTCATCACCTGCGTCACGATCGGGTGATCCTGCACGTGTTTCGCTCGGCGCCGGATCTCGCGATGGTCTACATCACCGAAAGGCTCGGTACGAGCCAGCAGATCGTGATTGACCTCGTTGCCGACGAACTGCGGAAAGCCCAGTCGGGCAACACTGTCCGGGCGGGGGACCCGCACCGATTGGCCGCCATGGTCCTGCTGATCACACAGTCGACGATCCAGTCCGCCCGGATCGTCGAGCCGATCCTGAGCGCCGACGCCCTCATGACCGAACTCACCCACGCCCTGAACGGATACCTGCGCCATGGCTGATCCACTGCCGAACGATCTCAGTGCCAACAATCGCAGTGCCCTCAACGGTGCCCGGCGCATCGCCGACCTGGACGCCATCGCTGGTGGCGGCACCGTCGATGTCGTCGTCATCGGCGGTGGTATCACCGGGGCGGGGATCGCGCTCGACGCCGCAGACCGGGGACTGTCGGTGGTGCTGGTGGAGAAACACGATCTGGCCTTCGGGACCAGCCGGTGGAGTTCCAAGCTTGTGCACGGCGGTCTGCGGTATCTGGCCAGCGGCGATGTCGGTATTGCCCGGCGAAGTGCAGTCGAGCGCGGAATTCTCATGTCGCGCAATGCACCGCATCTGGTCACGGCGATGCCGCAACTGGTCCCGCTGCTGCCGGCGATGAGCCGGTCACAGCGTGCGCTGGTCCGGGTGGGATTCCTGGCCGGTGACGGGTTGCGGGCACTGGCCGGCACCCGTACGGCGATCCTGCCGCGGTCGCGACGGATCAGTGCCGACGATGCGGCGGCGATGGCGCCCACGGTGCGTCGCGACGGTCTCGATGGTGCGCTGCTGGCGTATGACGGCCAGCTGATCGACGATGCGCGGCTGGTGGTCGCGGTGGCTCGCACCGCCGCCCAGCACGGCGCACGGATTCTGACCCGGGTGGCGGCCTCGGCGGCTACCGGTTCCTCGGTGCGGCTCACCGACACGCTGACGGGGCAGACCATCGACCTGGTGGCCCGGGCGGTGATCAATGCCACCGGGGTGTGGGCGGCAGAGGTGGATCAGTCGATCAAGCTGCGTCCCAGCCGCGGTACCCATCTGGTTTTCGATGCGACCAGTTTCGGCAATCCCACTGCGGCGCTGACGATTCCGATCCCAGGCGAGACCAATCGGTTCGTTTTCGCTATGCCCGAGCAGCTGGGCCGGGTCTACCTCGGTCTTACCGATGAGGAGGCGCCCGGCCCGATCCCCGATGTCCCGGAGCCGACACCGGATGAGGTCAACTTCCTGCTCGACACCGTCAACACAGCATTGCAGACGGACTTGACCACCGATGACGTGACGGGCGCATATGCGGGACTTCGGCCACTGATCGATGTCGGGGGACAGTCCGGGAAGACGGCTGATCTGTCCCGCGATCATGCGGTGCTGGAATCCGATTCGGGGCTGTTCAGCATTGTGGGCGGAAAGCTGACCGAATACCGCTATATGGCCGAGGATGTGCTGAATCGAGCGGTGGCGGCGCGGGGGCTGGCGGCAGGTCCATGTCGCACCAGAAACCTGCCGTTGGTGGGCGCACCGGCAAATCCCGGTGGCGCGCGGCCCACTTCCGACGATATTGCGCGTGACGATATCCCGCGTTCGCTGGTGGCCCGCTACGGCGCGGAGTCCGCGCACGTCCTCGGCTCAGCACGCTGCGACCGACCGGCGAAAACGGCGGTCGAGGGTATCGATGTCACCCGCGCGGAGTTCGAGTTCGCCGTCACCCATGAGGGAGCCCTGGACGCCGCGGACATCCTGGACCGGCGCACCCGGATCGGCCTGGTGGATTCGGACCGGGCGCGGGCAGCTGCCGCGGCACAGGAGTTCCTCGTCCCCTTCCCGTGAGGGAAGCCGGGGCTATAGCGGGATGTTCTTATGCCGGCCCCGGCGATGCGGGGCCTCAGCGAGGGCCCGGGTCAGCTTGCTGCGGGTGTGGGAGGGATCGATTTTTTCGTCGACCACACCGAGCTCGATCGCGCTGTCCACCCCTCCGGCGATGCGCTCGTGCTCGGCTGCGAGCTCCTCGTGCAGCGCCTCGCGCTCGGTTTCGGGGGCCGCGGCCAGTTTTTTCTTGTGCAGGATCCCGACGGCCGCCTTGGCGCCCATCACCGCCACCTCGGCGTCCGGCCAAGCGAACACCTTTGTCGCGCCCAGCGATCGGGAGTTCATCGCGATATAGGCACCGCCGTAGATCTTCCGGGTCACCAGGGTGACCCGGGGGACTGACGATTCGCCGAAGGCGTGCAGGAGTTTCGCGCCGCGACGGACCACACCGCCCCACTCCTGATCGACCCCGGGCAGGTAACCCGGCACATCGACGATGACCACCAGTGGGATACCGAATGCATCACACAGCCGTACGAAACGGGCGGCCTTCTCGGCACTTTCGGAATTCAGGCAGCCGCCCAGGCGCAGCGGATTGTTGGCCAGCACGCCCACCGTACGGCCGGACAGTCGGCCCATCCCGACCACCATCGAGGGGGCCCACTTGGACTGGAACTCCTCGAAGGGTGCGTCGTCATCCAGCAGAGCCTCCACGAGGGGATGCACATCGTAGGCGCGCCGCGGGGATTCCGGCAGCAGTGCGTGCAGGTCGACATCCCCGGCCTCCGCCTTGGCGCGGTCGAAATGGCCCTGCTGGCTGAACAATCCGACCAGTCGGCGGCCGCGGGCGTAGGCGTCGAGCTCGTCATCGGCGACGATATGGCACACGCCGGATTTCTTGTGATGGGTGTCCGGGCCGCCGAGGCTGGCCATATCGACGTCCTCACCGGTCACGCTGCGCACCACATCCGGGCCGGTGACGAAGATCCGACCCTCCGGGGCCATGATGACGACGTCGGTCAGAGCCGGGCCGTAGGCGGCGCCGCCGGCCGCGAAGCCGACGACGACGGAGATCTGCGGAATGTGGCCAGAGGCCCGGATCATGGCCTCGAACACCAATCCCACGGCATGCAAGGCACGCACGCCCTCGGCCAGCCGGGCACCGCCGGAATGCCAGATACCCACTATCGGGCTCTGCTCCTCGATCGCGAGATCGTAGGCGTCGACGATATGGCTGCAGCCTTCGACGCCCATCGCACCGCCCATCACGGTGCCATCGGTGCAGAAAGCGATGGTGCGCACACCGTTGACGGTGCCGGCCGCGGCGAGGATGCCGGAGCGGTCCCGCTCGTGCAGCAACTCGACGCTGTTCTCGTCGAAGAACGTGCGTAGCCGCAGCAGCGGATCTCGAGGGTCCAGCGATTCGCCGACCGACTCAGGAGCCATGATCGTCATCCCAACCTCCTCGTGCTGTGGTTTCTTCGGTTCCGGGCTGTCTTATGTCAGCTCACTCGTCTCGGTGGCGTGACTCGTATCGGATATCAGTACTTTCCGAATGCGATGGCCACGTTGTGACCGCCGAATCCGAACGAGTTGTTCACCGCGTACCGGTAGTCACCCGGCCGCGGTTCACCTGCTACGACGTCCAGGTCGATCGCCGGGTCGAGATTGCGCAAGTTCAGTGTTGGCGGTATCACGCCGTCCCGCAGGGCAAGCACCGTGACGATGGACTCCACCGCGCCGACCGCGCCCACCGAGTGGCCAAGTGCCGACTTGGGTGCGTAGACCGCTGGTCGATGCCCGCCCATCGCGTTGTTGATGGCCTTACCTTCCGCGACGTCCCCGACCTGGGTGCCGGTGGCGTGGGCGTTGATGTGGTCGATATCGGCGGGTTGCAGCCCGGCGAGCTGCACCGCGCGGGTAATGGCCTGACCGGCCTGCTCACCGTTGGGATCCGGTGCCACAATGTGATAGCCGTCGGAGGTGACCGACGCCCCCATGATCCGGGCCAGGATGTTGGCGCCTCGGGCCTTGGCGTGGTCCTCCGTCTCGATCACCATCAATGCGGCGCCTTCGCCGAACACGAAACCGTTGCGGTCGCGGTCGAACGGGCGGCAGGCACCCGCCGGGTCGTCATTGCTTGTCGACAGCACAATCCGCATCTGGGCGAACCCGGCGATCGGCACCGCCTCGATCTTGGTTTCGACCCCACCACAGATGGCCATATCGGCCTCGCCGTAGACGATATTGCGCCAGGCGTTGGCGATCGCCTCTGAGCCTGAGGCACACGCTGATATCGCGGTGCTCACCCCGGCTTTCGCCCCGAGTTCCAGGCCGATGACCGCAGCGGCGCCGTTGGGCATGAACTTCTGTACTACCAGCGGTGATACCGCGCGCAGCCCCTTGGCCCGCATCCCGTCGTAGGCGTACAGCAGTTCCTCCGAGGAACCCATTCCGGTACCCACCGACACCATCAGCCGACGGGTGTCGACCTCGGGTGATCCCGCGTTCTGCCAGGCGCGCCGGCCGATGACGGCCGCCATCTTCTGCAGGTAGGACATCCGTCGTAGTTCGACCTTGTCCAGTTCCCCGTCGAAGTCCTCCAGCAGGTGGCCGCCGATGCGGACCGGCAGGTCGTACTCCTCGACAAAAGAATCCTCAAGCGTGCGGATCCCGGACTGCCCGTCGAGAAGTTTCTTCCAGGTGTTCTCGGCGTCAGTCGAGAGCGCGGTCGTCATGGCGAGGCCGGTGACGACAACGTTCGGCAGTCCGTTTCCGGTTGTCAACTGTGCCATCGGTGCAGATGGGTCCTTTCGCCCGGGTCAGTACCGTCCGAAGGCAAGCGCGACGTTGTGCCCGCCGAAACCGAACGAGTTGTTGATAGCGTATTGGTAATCGCCGTACCGCGGATCCCCGGCGACGACGTCCAAGTCGATCTCCGGATCGGGTGTCTCATAGTTCAACGTCGGCGGGATCACTCCGTCGCGAAGTGAGAGCACCGTCAGGATCGACTCCAACGCACCCACGGCGCCGATCGAATGACCGAGGGCGGACTTCGGGGCATACACCGAGGCATGCTCCACACCGGCGACACGGATGGCACTCGCCTCGGCGACATCACCGATGGACGTCGAGGTGGCGTGGGCGTTGACGTGATCGATGTCCTTGGCGGAGAGGCCCGCCAACTCCATCGCCCGGGTCATTGCCCGCCCGGCACGCATACCGTCGGAAGCCGGTGCCACCATGTGGAAGGCATCCGAGGTGATACCGGCCCCCAGCAGCCGGGCCAGCGGCGTGGCGCCGCGGGCCTTGGCGTGTTCCTCGGTCTCGAGGATCATCAACGCCCCGGCCTCGCCGAAGACGAATCCGTCGCGATCCTTGTCGAACGGCCGGGATGCCGCCGCCGGATCCTCGTTGCGGGTCGACATGGCCCGCATCATCGAGAACGCGGCGATCGGCAGCGCCTCGATCATGCCCTCGACACCACCGCAGACGGCGATATCCGCGTCACCCATGACCAGCTGCCGCCAGGCATGGGCGATGGCCTCCGATCCGGACGAACAGGCCGAAACCGGGGTGATGACCCCGGCCCGGGCCCCGAGGTCGAGGCCGACCACCGCCGCCGCGCCGTTGGGCATGATCATCTGAACGGCCAGTGGTGACACCTTGCGGATGCCGCCCTCGTTCATCGTGTCGTAGGTCTCGACGATCTTCTCGCCGCCACCGAGACCGGTGCCGATGACGACCGTGAAGCGGTCCGGGTCCACCTCCGGGGCGCCGGCGGCGTCCCACATCTTGCGGCCGAGATACTTCGACATCCGCTGGACGTACGACATCCGTCGCAGGTCCAGCCGGCCCATGTGGTCATCGATCGGATCGACGAGATGCCCGCCGATCCGCACCGGCAGGTCCCATTTCGTGACGAAATCGTCCTCGAGGACCCGGATGCCGCTCTCCCCGGCGAGCAGACCCTTCCACGTGCTGTCGATGTCAGCGCCGAGCGCCGTGGTGGCCTCAACGGCAGTCACCACGACGTTCGGGAAACCCCCGTTAGCAGTGGAAGGTTTGGTCACTGGCCGAACTTCTCGCGTAGGGCGGCGGCAGCCTCGGGGTTCTCCTCTTCCAGCTTCTGGATGTAGGCGACCACGTCACCGACGGTGCGCAGACCGGCTAGATCCTCGTCCGGGATCTTCACGCCGTACTTGTCCTCGGTCTGTACCGCGATCTCCACCATTGACAGCGAGTCGATGTCCAGATCGTCGACGAAGGACTTCTCCGGGGTGACCTCTGAGGGCTCGATACCGGTGACCTCTTCGATGATCTCGGCGAGACCGGCGATGATTTCATCCTGACTGGCGGCCACGTTGTGGCTCCCTTCCGTTGTTGTTTCTTCTTCGAATGCGGTTGTACGGGTTATCTGTTCTTCCGGCGGCTGCCCTAAATGTTGGTCAGTCCGTCCAGATCTGCGGGTGTCTTGACGGCGTACGTCGCGACGCCCCGAAGTTCACGTTTGGCGATTCCGGTCAGCGCCCCCGCCGGGGGGAACTCGATGATCGCCGTGGTGCCGCGCTGACGCATGCCGGCCGAGCACAAGTCCCAGCGCACCGGGCGAGTCAGTTGGGCGACGAGTTTGGTCATCGCGTCGGTGCCTGACGTCACCGGCTGACCGTCGGCATTGGACAGCAGGGTCACCCGGGGATCAGCCGGGCTGACCTCGGCGGCGGCGGCGGCATAGCCATCCAGGGCTGCGGCCATGTAATGGGTGTGGAACGCCCCGGCGGTGGCCAGCAGGCGTACCCGGGCCTTGGCCGGTGGGTCCTCGGCGAGCTTCTCCAGGGCGGCAACCGCTCCGGCGGCCACGACCTGACCGGCGGCGTTGCGGTTGGCCGGCACCAGTTCCAGGGCCTCCAGCCGGGCCAGGACCTCGGCCTCGTCGCCGCCGAGCACCGCCGACATGCCGGTGGGCTCGGCCGCGCAGGCCTTGGCCATCTCGGCACCGCGGACCGCGGCAAGTCTGACCGCCTCATCGGCCTGGATGACCCCGGCCATGGCGTACGCCGCAATTTCGCCGACCGAGTGGCCGGCGACGAGGGTCTCGCCCGCGCCGGCCGGCAGGCCGCGACGGTTCATCTCGTCGAAGGCCAGCAGGGTGGTCGCGACGACAAGGGGCTGGGTGACCGCGGTGTCGGTGATTTCTTCTGCCGTAGCGGTGGTGCCCAGCCGCGCCAGGTCCAGACCGCTGATCTGCGACCAGGCGGCGATCCGGTCGTCTGCTCCGGGCAGCGTCAGCCAGTCGGCGAGCATGCCGGGGGACTGCGAGCCCTGTCCGGGCGCGAGGAGCGCGATCACATCTCTAAGAGAACACTGTGAAAGCGGATTTGCAGGGTGTAAAGGATTATGAACCTTGTCTTAGGTTTTTGTGGAACACCTACAAAAGTGCGGAGGAATGCGATGTCAGCGACACCATCTCGCGACCTAGACTTCGCGGCCCAGGCCCACCAGCGGCGGCGTGAGCTGTGCCACGGAGGTATTCGCACTGGTCTGGGGAGTGCTGGCCGATGCGGCGCGGTAGCCCAGCCGGCCGAGCGTGGTGGCGACCCGCAGGACGTATGCGTCGCGGGGCAGGGTCGGATCGCGGCCGGTGAAGTCGGCGATCCGCTTGAGGCGGTACCGGACGGTATTTGGATGAACGAACAGTTTCCGGGCGCAGGCCTCGATCGCGCCGCCGCTGTCGAGGTAGGCATCCAGGGTTTCGGCCAGAGCGGGACCGGCATCGGCCAGTGGCCTGGTGACGTCGTTGTACAACGCCGTGACCGCCGAGGTGTCACCGAGCAGGGCGCGTTCGGGTAGCAGTTCGCGGGCCAGTACCGGCCTGGGGGCGCCGCCCCAGCCGGCCACGGCGTTCATCCCGGAGATGGCCTCACCGGCGCTGTGATAGGCCGCGGTCAGCATGGGTGCGGTGGGGCCGATCACCACCGGGTCCGATGAGAAGGCGGAGAGCAGATCGTTGAAGAACCGGTCGGTCGGCGAGAGCGGTCCGGAGATGATCGCGATCAGCCAGGTGCCGTGCACATCGGCCAATGCGGCACGGTCATGCCGCATGGCGATATCGCGGATGTCCTCACCGGCCAGTTCCTCCCGGCCCGGCGGTGGGGTGCCGACCACCACGGTCGCGGGCCCGGTGGTGTCCCAGTTCAGTGCCGCCGCCCGGGACAGCAACTCCGGGCCGGTATCGCCGCGGACCACCGCGTCGACCACGCTGGCCTCCATCCGGCTGTCCCAGGAGCCGCGGGCCTCGGCGGCGTCGGCGTAGATGGCGGCGGCGGCGAACGCCAGATCGCGGCTGTACCGCAGGATCCCTACCGTCAGCGCGGTCATCTGCTCGGGGTTGCGGGCCGCCATCGGGATGACCTCCTCGAAGTACTCCATGGTGACCCGAACCATGTCGACGGTCTGCGCCAGGGCGATCCTGCGGGTCAGATCCTTGGGCACCAGTTCGAAGGCCTGGGCGGTGTAGCCGACATTGCTGGTGGGATCACGGATCCACTCGACGAAGTTGACCACCGCGGCCTGGACCACCAGTTGCACGCTCGCGCGCTGGGAGGCCTCCAGTTCGGCGAAGAACGGCAGCCGATTCTGCATGGCACGGACGGCCTCGGTGGCCAGCCGGCCCGAGCGTCCCTTGAGCCGGCGCAGGGTGGCGTCGGGAACGTCGGCCAGCAGCTCCAGCGGAGAACGCGCCACTTCGGCCTGGGGATTGTCGGGCATGTCTAAAATCTACGGCACTTCTTGGTGACAACCACTAAAAAAGCGAACCGTTTTGGTCCTGATGTCGGGGCCTACGCCACCCCGGAATCCGACGTCTGTTCCGGGGCTGCCAGCACATCGTCGATCTGATACTCCCGGGCCGCCGCCACCGCCACCGACGGGTCGATCTCCCCGTCGCGGGCCAAGGCCTCGAGCACCGCCACCACCACCGACTCGGCGTCGGTGTTGAAATAGCGGCGGGCGGCCGGACGGGTGTCGGAGAACCCGAACCCGTCGGTGCCCAGCGTCAGATAGCTGTTGGGCACCCACGGCCGGATCTGCTCGGGCACCGCGCGCATCCAGTCCGACACGGCGACCACCGGGCCCGCGGTATTGCTGAGCACCTGCGTGACGAACGGGGTCGGGGCGGGGCGCTCCGGATGGCGCAGGATCTCCTTCTCGACCGCAAGACCGTCGCGGTGCAATTCGTTCCAGCTGGTCACCGACCACACATCGGCGGCCACATCCCATCGCTGCCCCAGCATCTCGGCGGCCCGCAGGGCATCGGGCATCGCCACGCCGGAGGCCAGGATCTGGGCTGTGCTGGTGCGGTTCCGGGCGGCGGCCCGGTAGCGGTACATCCCGCGCAGCAGATGCTCAACGTCGAGGTTCTCCGGCTCAGCGGGCTGGACGTAGGGCTCGTTGTAGATCGTGATGTAGAAGAACACGTTCTCCGGATCATCGCCGAACATGCGGCTCAGCCCGCTCTCGACGATATAGGCGACCTCGTAGGCAAAGGCCGGGTCGTAGGCGACCACCGCCGGGTTGGTCGAGGCCAGCAGTAGGGAGTGGCCGTCGGCGTGCTGGAGGCCCTCACCGGTCAGGGTGGTGCGCCCGGCCGTGGCACCCAGCACGAAACCGCGGGCCATCTGGTCGGCGGCGGCCCAGAAGCTGTCGCCGGTCCGCTGGAAACCGAACATCGAATAGAAGATGTAGACCGGGATCATCGGCTCGTTGTGTGTGGCGTACGAGGATCCGGCGGCGGTGAATGACGCGCACGAGCCGGCTTCATTGATCCCCTCGTGCAGAATCTGCCCCTGCTCGCTCTCCTTGTAGGCCAACATGAGCTGGGCGTCGACGGCGGTGTAGAGCTGGCCGTTGCGGTTATAGATCTTCAGGGTCGGGAACCACGAGTCCATCCCGAAGGTGCGCGCCTCGTCGGGGATGATCGGCACGATGCGCCGGCCCACGGCGTTCTCGCCGGTTTCGCGCAGCAGTTCCTTGAAGACCCGCACCGTCGCCATCGTGGTGGCGACTTCCTGGTTGCCGGAGCCGGTCTTCAACACCTGGTAAACCTCGCGCGGTGGCAGGGTCAGCGGCCGGGACTTGGTGCGCCGCTCCGGCAGGAAACCGCCCAGTGCGGTCCGGCGGTCGAGCAGATAGCGGATCTCCGGGGTGTCCGGGCCCGGGTGGTAATAGGGCGGCAGGTAGGGGTTCTCCTCCAGCTGGGCGTCGCTGATCGGGATCCGCATGGAGTCCCGGAAGTCCTTGAGGTCCTGGAGCGCGAGTTTCTTCATCTGGTGGGTGGCGTTGCGGCCCTGGAAGTGCGAGCCAAGCGTGTATCCCTTGATGGTTTTGGCCAGGATCACCGTCGGTTGGCCCTTGTGTTCCATCGCCGCGCGGTAGGCGGCGTAGACCTTGCGGTAGTCGTGCCCGCCCCGTTTGAGGTTCCAGATCTCGGCATCGGACATGTCCTGCACCAGGGCCTTGGTGCGGGGGTCGCGTCCGAAGAAATGCTCCCGCACGTAGGCGCCGTCGTTGGCCTTGTAGGTCTGGAAGTCCCCGTCGGGGGTGGTGTTCATCAGGTTCACCAGCGCGCCGTCCTTGTCGGCCTGCAGCAGTGCGTCCCACTCGCGTCCCCACACCACCTTGATGACGTTCCAGCCGGCGCCCCGGAAGAACGACTCCAGTTCCTGGATGATCTTGCCGTTACCGCGCACCGGGCCGTCCAGGCGCTGCAGGTTGCAGTTGATGACGTAGGTCAGATTGTCCAAAGCCTCGTTGGCGGCAACCTGAATGAGCCCGCGGCTTTCCGGCTCATCCATCTCGCCGTCGCCCAGGAAAGCCCACACATGCTGATCGGAGGTGTCCTTGATCCCGCGATCGTGCAGGTAGTGATTGAACCGCGCCTGATAGATGGCGTTCATCGGGCCCAAACCCATCGACACCGTGGGGAACTCCCAGAAGTCCGGCATCAGCCGGGGATGCGGGTAGGACGGCAGGCCGCCGCCCGGGTGGCTGTGCTCCTGCCGGAAGCCGTCGAGGCGGGTGGCGGACAGTCGGCCCTCCAGAAATGCGCGAGCGTAGATACCGGGGGAGGCGTGGCCCTGGATGTAGATCTGATCGCCGCCGCCGGGGTGGGACTTGCCGCGGAAGAAGTGGTTGAAACCCACCTCGTAGAGCGCGGCCGAGGAGGCGTAGGTGGAGATGTGACCGCCGACGCCGACGCCGGGGCGCTGTGCGCGGTGCACCATGATGGCGGCGTTCCACCTGATCCAACGCCGGTAGCGGCGCTCGACGTCCTCGTCGCCGGGGAACCAGGGTTCCAATTCGGTGGGGATGGTGTTGACATAGTCCGTGGAGGTCAGTGCGGGCAGTGACACGCGCTGCTCACCGGCCCGTTCCAGCAGGCGGAGCATGAGGTAGCGGGCCCGGGCCGGGCCGGAGCGCGACAGCAGGCCGTCGAATGACTCCAGCCACTCGGAGGTCTCGTCCGGGTCGATATCGGGCAGGTAGGACGCGACGCCGTCGCGAATCACCCGAACCCGATCGGACTCCGGTGCACTGCCCGGGCCTTGACTCCGTTGATCGCGCGCGAACTGGGCCGTCACTTCCGCTCCTCGTTGGCTGGGGGTGGGGGGAGGGTGGCAGGGATTACCGGTCCTATCGTGCCGCACCGACGCCACTCCCGCCGCAGAGTTCGCGCCGTGCGCCCATCTGGGCGGCGAACCGGTAACGTCTGCAGACGTGCTGAGCGGAACCGCGCGAGGAGTGCGCATCGCCGGAATGCTGATCGGCGGCGCGGCGGTGGTGTCCATGGGGGTCGTGGGCTGCACCACCGTGACGGGCGGCGACGCCGAGGTCAACGCGGGTGAGGCCCCCGCATACCGCACCTCGATGTCGCTGTCGTCATCACAGTCCGCGGCCAGTTCCAGCGCCCGGGAGTCCGAACGGCAGGCCTCGATGACAACCCGGGCAGTCCAGGCCACCTGCGAAACGTTGTCGATCACCAGCGCCGAAGCCATTGACGCGGTGAATGCCTATGTCGATGCGTTCAACGAGGAGGGCGGCAATGTCGGTTCCACCGAGGGGCCGGCGATCGACGGATTGATTCAGAGTGCGGAGGCGGTGGAGACCAGCATCAGCGATATCGTGCCCGTCGAACTTCGCGATGCTTTCCTCGGCTGGGTGGCCGGCGCGGTCACCACGGCCGAGGCGATCAGCGAGCAGGCGCCGCCCGCTGAATTCAACACGGTCATAACCGAACTCAACGATGCCAGGGCGACCGCCCTGGACCTCTGTGACGCCGCATACCGATGAAACCGACCGCGGGGAGAACGACCCGGCTTGTTCGTGCGACGATAGAAGCCGGACAGGCGGTCGACGCAAGAGGAGGTCTGAGACGGTGGTCGCCCTGAGTGATGGCGGGCGTAGCTACGCACAACGGCTCGACATCCACCCCGATCAGATCGTTCAGGAGTTGGGCTGGGACGACGACGCTGACAACGCCATCCGGTTCAGTGTGGAGGAGACCTGCGGCAGCGACCTTCTCGATGAGGACGCCGACGAGGTGATCGATGTCGTGTTGCTGTGGTGGCGGGACAACGACGGAGATCTGGTGGATCGGCTGATGGATGCCATCACCCCGCTCGCTGAGGACGGGATCATCTGGGTCCTGACCCCCAAGACCGGCAAACCCGGCCATGTCGTCCCAGCGGATATCGCTGAGGCCGCCCCCACCGCCGGCCTCATGCAGACGTCGTCGGCGAACCTCGGTGATTGGATCGGCAGCCGCCTGGTGCAGCCTCGGTCCAAGGCGGCCGGGCGGCACTCATGACAATCGCCGTCGGTGCCGAGGCCCCGGACTTCACCCTCAAGGATCAGAACGGTCAGCCGGTGAGCCTCCGGGACTTCCGGGACCGCAAGAACGTGCTGCTGGTGTTCTTCCCGCTGGCCTTCACCGGTATCTGTCAGGGTGAACTCGACGAGGTGCGGGACAACCTTCCCACCTACGACAACGACGACACCGCGACCCTGGCGGTCTCGGTGGGTCCTCCCCCGACGCACAAAATCTGGGCCACCGAGAGCGGTTTCACCTTTCCGGTGCTGTCGGATTTCTGGCCGCACGGTGCGGTGGCGCAGGCCTACGGAGTGTTCAACTCCGATGGCGGCTTTGCCAACCGGGGCACGTTCGTCATCGACCGAAGCGGCGTGGTCCGGTTCGCGGAGTGCAAACAGCCCGGTGAAGCCCGTGATCAGAAGGTGTGGGCCGACGCGCTCGCGACGCTGAGGACCTGATCGCGATTTTCCAACCCGCGCGGATGGCGGGTACCCTCGCCGGGCACGGGCCTGGAACACGAGCTCGTGGCCCGGGCGTGTAGCTCAGTGGTAGAGCTCTGGTTTTACACACCAGCGGTCGGCGGTTCGATACCGTCCACGCCCACCCCGTTCAGGTGCCCCGGTTACATTCATCGGCGGGCCCGGTGATGAACGTCTCGACGGTCGTCGAAACCCACGATCGAGAAGGTACGCTCGGCCCGGATGACATCCCGATGCCGTCCCGGCGGGCCGTCCGGCAAACCGTGACCCCGCTGCGACGCGCACGGATCGCGGTGGCGGTGCTGGTGGCAGTGATCACCTGCGGCTGCGCGCCCACCACCGATCCGGGCCGCCGCACCACCCCTATGACGCCGGATGTGATCAGTGGCCCATACGCCGCGCTGCTCGCCGGTTCGACCGATCTCGGTCCTGCAACCGGTGACGGGATTCAGCTGACCGCCGCACTGCACCCCGGTTCCCGGCCCAATCTGCTGATGGCGTGGGCGCAGCGGCACGGGTTATCCGTCCGGTGGAGACACGGTGACACCTGGGCCTTCCTCGAGGGTCGGCCCGCGGTGCTGGCCGATGCCCTCGACGTTGCCGTGCACGACTATCGCGGGCGGCACGGTCAGGTGTTCTACGCATCCCCCCAGCAGCCCTCGGTGCCGGTTTCACTGCGCGACGAGGTAGCCGAGCTCGGGCGAATACTGGGATACACCCCGCATCACGAATCCCGGCCGGTGCCCCCGTTGGACGTCCCCGATGCGGGCCTGACACCCGATGCGCTGCTGCGCACCTACAACATTGAATCGTTGCGGGAGCGCGGCTACACGGGCAAGGGCATCACGGTGGTGGTGTTCGCCTTCGACGGGTTCGACCAGGCCGATCTTGACATGTTCGCCGCCACTTTCGGGCTTCCGGCGTTCACCCCGGAGGTGGTGGGGGGTCAGCCGCCGTCTCGTCGCGGAGAGGCCGCGATGGATCTCCAGGCGATCCATGCGATCGCCCCCGATGCGAAAAAGGTGTTGGTCAACGCCCTGCCGACGGTGCAGGGCGGCGGATCGTACGAGAAGATCGCCGAGATGATGCAGGACACCAGCCGCCGCTACCCGGGAGCGGTGTGGAGTTTGTCCATTGGCTGGGGCTGCGACAGGCTGATCACCGCCGCCGATCTGGTGCCGGTGCGCGCCGCCCTCGTCGCGGCTCACCGCACCGGCACCACGGCATTCGACGCCAGCGGTGACCTGGCTGGCCGCGCCTGTAAGGACGAGTGGGCCGCCCCGCCGAGCCCCGATGACATCGGCCTGGATGCGGTCGCCTCCATGCCGGAGATGACCTCGGTGGGGGGCACCACGCTGTCAACCGATGCCAGCGGGGTGTGGCTCGCCGAACAGGCCTGGTTCGACGCCCCGCTGACCCAGGGCTCCGGTGGCGGGGTCTCGGCGCTGTTCGACCGCCCGGACTGGCAGCGGGATCTCGACGTCGGAGTCGGAGGAGGTCAACGCCTCACCCCCGATGTCGCCGCCGTCGCTGACCCGGTCACCGGTGTCAAATTCGTGTTCAACCAGCAGGTCGTGGTGGGCGGCGGTACGTCGTTGTCGGCACCGATCTGGGCCGGTCTGACCGCCGTGATGAACCAGTTCATCATCGAACGCGGCGGCACCGGCCTGGGTGATCTCAACCCGTTGCTCTACCAGGTCGCCCGCGACCAGACAGTGCCGGCTTTCCGCGACATCACGCTGGGAGCCAACGCGGTGGCGTTCGCAAAACCGGGCTTTGACCTGGTGACCGGACTGGGCAGCCCCAACGTCGAAGCCCTGGCCCAGAGCCTGCTCGAGGCGCAGAAGTCGGCCCGGTGAGAACTGAAGGTGGATCCGAGCCGGACCCGCTGTCGGCCGTCGAGTGCCCGAACTGCGGGGTGCAGGTCCCGGCTGGTTGTTTCTGCGGCCGCTGCGGTTCGCCTCTGGGCTCTGAACGCGGCGGCAGGGGCCGGTGGCCGCGCGGGGGTTCCTACGTGGCGGCCCGGGGCGAAGCGGTGCTGCGCCCGGGGATCACCAGTTCGCTGTTTCCGCACCTGAGTCGGCGTTCGCGGCGGCCGTTCGGTATCGGTCTGCTGCTGGTGGTGATCGGTCTTGTCGGCTTCGCCCTCCTTAAGGTTCCGCCCGCGATCATCGCGGTGGCGGCCTTCGGGGTGCCCCTGCTGTTTCTGGTGTATCTGCGGGAAGCGGATGTGTACCGTGACATTCCGCATTCCGCGCTGGGGGTCGCCGCGGTGCTCGGCGCCGGACTCGGGGTGGGCTGGATGCTGCTGACCGGCGGGATCGTCGCGCGTTCACAAGGGGCCCAGCTCGGCGCCGGTATCTCGATCGGCACGGTGCTGCGCGACGGCCTCGGTCTGGCCATTGGCGCGGCGCTGCTCGCTGTCGTTCCGGCCGCTCTCATTCGGATACGTGGAATGACAGGGCGAGAGTCGTTGGACGGCTTCGTGATCGGAGCGCTTGCGGCGCTGGCATTCACCACGGGTGCGACCATGACGCGACTGGCCCCGATATTGGCCACCGGCCCGATCGCCCATCCGCGGCCGCTGGGCGGAGTGATCGCCCAGGCCTGTATCGGGGGTTTGGCGGTACCGCTGACCGCCGGTGCGGCCGGCGGGTTGATCGGGATCACACTGTGGTTCAACGGCCCCGGAAAGCAAACCCGGGACCGCACCCGCCCCCTGCTGGTTCTGCTCGCTGCGGCCATGGTGTCGATTCAGGCGATCCTCGGGGTCATCGACATCCTCGGCGTCTCGCAACTGGTGGTGTTGCTCCTTCATCTCGTGCTGACCGTCGTCGCCCTGCTGATCCTGCGAGTGGGCGCGCAACTGGCACTGCTACACGAAATCCACGACCCGGTCGGTCCACCCGAACCCCTGCTGTGTATGCGCTGTGAACTGGTGGTGCCGGATATGCCGTTCTGCCCGGCTTGCGGCGCCGCCGCGCGGGCCTCATCGCGCTCATCGCGTGCAGAGCGGCGCCGATCGCGGCCGGAACCCCGGGACCCGGCGGAACGGAACGCCGACGGCGGTGTCGGATACGCGGCCGGCTACGCCCTCGCGCCGGGGCCGTATGCCACCCCGGCGATGAACCGCACCCGGTGGGGCAGGCTGCTCGGGATGTGGGCGGGGGGCATCGCCGTGATCGCGCTGGCACTGGTGGGGGTGTCGATCATGATCACGGAGAAACCGGCGCGCTACCTGTGCCCACCGGACTGCGGCCGGCCGGAGGCGGGACCGCCCGTGACGGTTCTGCCCCGGTTCGTCGCGCCCGGCGAGGTGTTCTCGGTGTCGTATCCGGCACCGGGCTCGGCCTACGATGTCACCACCGACGCTACGGGGGTCACCGCCACGTTCACCGCCGGGGACGGCGGAACCATGCGCTTGTTCGCCCAGCGGGCACAGGGCCGTTCTCCTCAGCAGATCGCCGATGCTCTGATCGCCGCGACCTTTCCCGATGCCAGCACCGCCTACGAGATACCGAACGCCGTCGTCGGCTATCAGCCGGGCTACGGCGTGGTCGCCGATTCATGGCCGCCGGGCGCGAACGCCAACTATGTGCCGACCCGGATCGTGATGATGGTGGCGGTCAAGAACGATATTGCGCTGATCGCCAGTGCCACCGGGCCGTATCACGAGTTCGGGCCCGATTTCGGACCCGGCATGCCTTCCGGCGCCAATCTGCAACTCGCCCAGGATATGGGCCGATACGTCAACAGTTTCAGCTGGAAAGGCGATCCGCCGCGCTGACCGGAGTGCGGCGGGAAGTTCGCCCGGTACGCCCGGGTATCCAGGGTGCGCCCAGGGGTCCGGGTGTGCGCAAATCTTTAGCCGCTGTCGGCGGGTTTTTTCCGGTCGGTCAGCCGACGTAGCACCTCGGCTCCGAGTAATTCACCACAGACCTGCTCCAACGAAACACTGATCTGCACCGGGGCACCGATCTCGTCGGTGCCGAGGTAATCGGCCACCACCAGCGCCTCGACCGGCGGCCGGTCGAAGGCTCGGGCCACGCTGATCACCGTCTCGGCCCTGGGTTGTGTCTTGCCGTGCAACCAGTGACAAACCGACAGCCGGCCGATGCCGATGCGCGCGGCAATCTGGGCCTGGGTGGCCCCTCCACTGATTCTGCGCAGGTATTCCGGCCACGTCTCCGGAGTCCCGCCGCCCCGTGTCGCCTCGGATACAACTGCCATTTCGCCCCCCAAATCGTCCCCTTCTTATGCTGCGCACTGTAGAGGAACGGTACGACTCGCTGTTCGGCCGTCAGCAGCAGCCGCGATGGGCCGACCGGGCGGCCAGATGTGCGTGCGGAGCGGCGTCGGTACCGCGCACTGCGCGCAGGAATCGGTCCAGATCGGTTCGCTCGCCGCCGACCCAGGTGCCCCGCACGGCGGCTTGTTCGGCCAGATTCACCGGGTCGACGGTGTAGGGGTCTGCGGCGAGTTCGGTGAAGTCGGCCAGTTTGCCGGGGGTGATCGAGCCGATGAGCGCCTCCCGGTGCAGGGTACGCGCGGCGTCCACGGTGTGTGCCCGCAGCGCCTGCTCCAGTGCCATGGTCTGCTCCGGGCCGTGTACCGCGCCGGAACGGGTGCGCCGGGTCACCGCGGTGGCGATATTGAGGATCGGTGACGGTGGCGATACCGACCCGTCGTTGTGGAACGAGACCACCGCACCGGAGGCTGCCGCATCACCGAACGACTGCCAGCGCGCGCCGTGCTCATGGTCGAACATCTGCCCGTCCAGCAGATCGCCCCAGTAGTAATACTGAAACGGCGCCATCGAGGTGTAGACACCGAGTTCGGCCGCTCGATCGAAGTGACGCCGGGTACCCGCACCGAGGTGCTCGATGCGCCAACGGTGGTCGGTGCCGAGTAGGCTGTGCCGCTTCAGGGCCGCCTCGTAGGCGTCCAGCGCCAGGTCGATGGCCAGGTCGCCGTTGGCGTGTAGGGCCATCTGCCAGCCGGCCGGGGCAGCCTTGTCCAGGATGGCATCCAATTCCGACCGGGTGTAGTTCATCGACTGCGGTCCGCCGGCCTTGGCCGGGTCGATACCCGCCAGCCGGGTGGCCTCGCTGTCCAGGTAGGGAAACGAGATACCGATGTTGCCCACCCAGGGGGAGCCGTCGGTCCACAGTTTCACGCCCTGTTTGATCAGCCATTCGTCGCCCGCGGTGAAGGGTGTGGGCTCGGCGAACGTGGCGCTGGTGGAGACCTCCCACATGCTGATCCGCAGCGGGCAGGACGGGGCGGCTGCCAGCGCCTCGTACCCGCCTTGGAGATTGCGATCGAAAGTCATATCCGAGGCGGAGGTCAGACCGGCCTGTGCCATGGTTGCGTAGTACTCCGCCGCGGCCACCAGCGGGTTTCCCAGGGTTGCGAGAATATCGCCGGCGACGGCGAACAGCACTCCGGTCTCAAAGCCCTGACCGTTGAGGCTGCCGTCCGGATTGCGGCCGAAATGTGCCCCGACGGGGTCGGCCGGCGGGCTCACATCCCACCCCTTGGATTTCATCAGCGCGGTGTTGAAGTACACGCCATGGCCGGAGTTGTCCACGATGACCGCCGCTCGGTCCCCGAAGATTCTGTCCAGTTCGGGCGCCTGTGGCGCAGGACGTTGGTGTAGCAGTGCGTCGAAGCCGGAGAACAGCAGAGGTGTACCCGGATCGCTCTCGGCGATCGCGGCGGCGAATACCTTCTGTACGTCCGACCACTGCGGATCGTTGAACGGGGTGATGTTTCGGGCCGGCGGATTCAGGGCGACACCGCTCATCATCGGATGGCTGTGCGGTTCGATCAGGCCCGGAAGCAGGGCTGCGGCCCCGGTGTCGACCACCTCGGCGTCCGCGGTCGCGGCGCGGCACTCGTCCAGTGAGCCAACGGCGGTGATGCGGCCGTTCGACATGGCCACCGCCTGGGCCCGGGGGCGGCTCGGGTCCATGGTGATGATGGTTCCGGCTGTGAGGATTCGATCCGGCATACTTCCTGCCTCCATCGTCGGGTTGTGCGGTCGGGTTGTG
>CAZKUK010000038.1:0-9421 GCA_964555915.1 uncultured Mycobacterium sp. | reverse complement strand
CCGCTCCAGTTGGGCTGTGGAGCAGTCAACCACGTGTGAGAGGCTGCCGGGGTGAACGCGCGGGACCGGTGGGCGGCGGCCGGGATCGCGGCGGGTTATGTCGCCGATGTACTGCTCGCCGACCCGCGACGTGGCCATCCGGTGGCGGGGTTCGGTTGGTGCGCAACGACTCTTGAGGCGCAGACCTACCGTGACAACCGGTCCTCCGGGGCGGTCCACGCGGTTCTGTTGGTGGGTGCGCTTACCGGCGTCGGAGTGCTGTCTTGGCGTCGAGCGCCCAACGATCCGGCCCGGGCGGTCCTGACGGCCATGGCCACCTGGCTGGCGCTGGGCGGAACAACACTGGCCCGAACCGGCTCGGAGATGGCCGATCTGCTCAACGTCGGGGATCTCGACGGAGCCCGGGAGTTGTTGCCGTCGCTGTGCGGTCGTGACCCATCGGTGCTCGACGAATCGGGGTTGGCCAGCGCGGCGTGTGAATCGGTCGCCGAGAACACCTCCGACGCACATGTTGCGGCACTGTTGTGGGCGGCGTTGGCCGGCGTGCCGGGGGTGCTGGCCTACCGCGCCATCAACACGCTGGATGCGATGATCGGCAACCGATCGCCGCGTTACGCCCGATTCGGCTGGGCCGCTGCCCGTTTGGACGATATCGCCAACTACGTGCCGGCCAGGCTGACCGGGGTGCTGACAGTCGTCTGCGCGGTCCTGGTCGGCGGGTCGCCGACAGGAGCTGTGCGGGCCTGGCGGCGCGATGCGGCGCGGCACCCGAGCCCGAATGCGGGCGTTCCGGAGGCGGCCTTCGCCGGTGCGCTCGGTGTCCGGCTGGGTGGGCCGACTCAGTACCGCCACCAGTTGGAGATCCGCCCCACCCTCGGTGACGGTCCATCCCCGGAGGTGCCGGATCTGCGCCGGGCGGTCCGGCTGTCGCGGTGGGTTCAGGGTGCCGCGGTTACGGTGGCGGTGATCCTCCGCAGCAGACCTCCGTACCGTGCCGGTGGGCGGTGTGCACCTCATCGCCGGCGGGAGGTGTGCACCTCATCGCAACTGCGGTGAGTGCCTGAGCCATGAAATACCGACCCGCTGTCGCTCGGTGTACCGGGGCTCAGCGACGGCGGCCGTACCTGTCGGCCAGCTTCTGCTCGACGGTGACCGGTTCGGCCGGGGTGTGTGCGGCACTCTCGGCCCTCGATCTGGCCGCGGCCTCCCGGCGCCGGAGCCGGATTTCGGCGTACAGGAAATAGCCAAGGCCGAGCGGGGCGATGATGCCGAAGGCGATCCACTGGATCCCGTAGGACAAGAACGGGCCGGCGTCGAGCTGGGGGAGCGGCAGCGGCTCGAGAACCCCCGGTTGGTCGGCCATCAGCTGCAGGTAGGAGCCGGCCAGCGGGGTCTGTATCAATGCGGCAACCTGGGTGGTGTCGATACCGTAGACCTGCCGGAAGCCCGCCTCGGTGAAGGGCTTCTTGCCCTCGGCGGGCGCAGTTTCGGAGTCGCGTAGCCGCGCGGTGATACTGACGGTGCCAGCAGGCGGTGGCGGGATCGGCGGGACCGCGGTGCCCTGCTCGGGTGCCGCATAGCCGCGGTTGACCAGGACGGTGGGGCCGTCGTCGACGGCGAATGCGGCAAGCGCCTCATAGGCGGGCCGCCCGTCGATGACCCGCAGCCGGACCAGGACTTGGGTATCGGGAAGGTAGCGGCCGGTCGCGGTGACCCGCCGCCACTGCGCCTCCGGGGCCGACGAACCCTGCTCGGGCAGGAATTCGGTCACCGGTACCGGATCGGCTGTCATCGATGCCTCGATCTGCCGGTTCTCCCTTGAGGTCGTGGTGTTCTTGCCGAGCTGCCACGGAGCCAGCACTGTGAACGCGATATAGGTGAATGCCGCGACCACCAGAGCCAGGGCGATCCAGCCGGGCCGCAGCAGAAATGCCAACCGGCGCATCAGTGCGTGCCCCCCGGGCCGGCGGATTTCCGCGTGGTCAATTGCCCGTCGACCCAGGTGTGCAGGCCCGGCAGGGCCACCTCGATGACGGTGAAAACATCCTCGAAGTCGGTGTCATCGCCGTAATACGGGTCATCGACGTCCAGTGCGTGGGCGCCGGACCGAGCGTCGAATGACCGCAGCATGCGGCATCGCCCCGGGGGCACGCCGAGGTCGCACAGCTGACGGAGATGATTTCGGCCCAGCGCCACCACCATGTCTGCGGCCAGATGGTCCTCGCCGACCTGGGCGGCGCTGTGCTCGACGGGGTAGCCGTGACTGCGCAGGACCCGAACCGCGCGGGCGTCGGCACCGGCACCGATATGCCAACCGCCGGTGCCCGCGCTGCTGACCCGGACCGAATCGGCGAGACCACGCCGGCGGATCTGGTGGTCGAACATCTTCTCGGCCATCGGCGAACGGCAGATATTGCCCGAGCATACGAATGTGACGTGCAGCGCCACCTCAGACACCGAGAACCTCCCGCAGTTCGGCCATCGTCGCGACATGCGCCAACGGCTCGTCGGCGAGTGGCCGAGCGAAATCGGACTCGCCATAGCCCCAGCCCACCACCACGGTGCCGATTCCGTGCTCGGCGGCACCCACCACATCGTGGGCGCGGTCACCGACCATCAGTATTCGCTCGGGCAGCGGGTCGAGTTGGCCCAGCGCGTGGGCCAGCACTTCGGACTTGGCCGCCCGGGTGCCGTCGAGGCTCGCCCCGGCGATTACCTCGAAATGACCGGCCATTCCGAAGTGCTCCAGGATCCGGCGTGCGGTCGGTTCGGCCTTGGAGGTGGCCACCGCCAACCGCACCCTGTTGTCCCGGAGGTCGGCCAGCAGCTCGGCAACACCTTCGAACACGGTGTTCATCGCCCACCCGCGGCTGGTGTAGTCGGCCCGATAGGCGGCGACCGCCTCGCCGACCCGATCACCCAGGCCCAGAGCGGCCATGGTGTGGTGCATCGGCGGACCCACGATACGGCCGGCCAGATCCCCCGCGGGCGGTTGCGCACCGACCCGCGCCAAGGCATGCCGGAAACTGGCCACGATGCCCTCGGCTGAATCCGTCAGCGTGCCGTCGAGGTCGAAGATCACCAACTGGGGGCGGACGCCGGCTGCAACGGGACTCACCGTCCCATTGTGGCTGATCGATCGCCGGTGGCCGCTGTGGGCCTGAACACCTCGATCCGGGCGGCCCGGTCCGTCGACCGTATCGTCGGCTCGGCCGATACCGCGGCGACTACTGTGCATCTGGTGAGGGATCGGGGCGCGGAGCCGCAGGTGCGCCCCGCCTCGCGTTACCACGGTGACGAGGCCGGGGCGCCGGATCTGCTCGACTTCGCCGTCAACGTCCGCTACGCCGTGCCGCCGGACTGGCTGCGTCTTCGGCTGGCAGACCGGTTGACCGACCTCGCGGGTTATCCCAGCGCCGCGGATCGCACCGCGGCTGTGGCCGCCGTCGCTAGCCGCCATGGCGTGCCCGAGGACCATGTTCTGCTGCTCGCCGGCGGTTCGGAGGGCTTTTCGCTGCTTCCGGCCCTGCAGCCAGGACTGGCGGCGCTGATAGCCCCGTCGTTCACCGAACCTGAAGCTGTCCTGGCCGCTGCCGGAATTCCGCTGCGGCAGGTTGTCCTGCCGCCGCCGTTCCGGCTCCGGGATGCAGCGATCCCGTGTTCCGCGGACCTGGTGGTGGTGGGTAATCCGACCAATCCGACCGGGGTGCTGCACCCGCGTGACTCGGTTCTGGACCTGCGGCGTCCGGATCGGCTGGTAGTGGTCGACGAGGCGTTCGCCGATGCGGTACCGGAGGAGCCGGAGTCGGTGGCGGGTCTGTGCCTTCCCGATCTGCTGGTGTTGCGCAGTCTGACCAAGACCTGGTCGCTGGCCGGACTGCGGGTCGGCTACGCGTTGGGGGCGCCGGCGGTGCTGGCCCGCCTTGCCGCGGCCCGGCCGCACTGGCCGCTGGGAACGCTGCAGCTGGAAGCGATCACCGCGTGCTGTGCACCCGCCGCGGTGGAGGAGGCCACGGCCGGTGCGCATGAGGTGTCCCGGTTGCGCACCCAGATGACAGCCGCGCTTCGGGGACTGGGGCTGGTGGTGATCGAGGGGCATGCGCCGTTTGTGACATTCGCCGTGCCGGATGGTGTCTTGATGCGCAAAAGACTGCAGGCCCAAGGAATTGCGGTGCGGCGGTGTGACACTTTCGTCGGGCTGACACCGGACCATCTACGCGCCGCGGTCCGCCCGGAATGGCCGGTGCTGGTGGCTGCTGTTGCGGAGGTATTGCGATGAGCGTGCAACTGGCCGAGGTGATCGCCGCGCTCGACGAGGCCTATCCACCGGGTCTTGCGCAGGGCTGGGACTCAGTTGGTCTGGTCTGCGGCGACCCGGATGACCACATCGACTCGGTGACGGTGGCCGTCGACGCCACCGCCGCAGTGGTCGATACCGTCGGTCCGCGCGGCCTGCTGCTGGCTCACCACCCGCTACTGCTCCGCGGGGTGGACACGGTCGCCGCCGACACCCCCAAAGGTGCGCTGATCCACCGGTTGATCCGCGATGGCTCGGCGCTGTTCACTGCCCACACCAATGCCGATGCCGCCCGTCCCGGCGTATCCGATGCGCTGGCGGAGGTGATGGGCCTGACGGTGCAGGCGGTTCTTGATCCGACAGCGACCGGCCCGGCTCTGGACAAGTGGGTGGTCTTCGTACCCGCCGCCGATGCCGAGGCGTTGCGGGCCGCGTTGTTCGACGCGGGAGCCGGCCGTATCGGCGACTACTCGCGGTGTAGCTGGAGCGTGGCCGGCACCGGTCAGTTCCTGCCCGGGGCGGGCGCAGCACCGGCGATCGGGACAGCCGGGCGGGTCGAACGGGTCGCCGAGGAGCGGCTTGAGGTGATCGCGCCCGCCGGAATCCGGGCCGGGATACTGGCGGCGATGCGGGCTGCCCATCCGTACGAGGAACCGGCTTTCGACGTGTTCAGCCTCGCGGAGCTGCCCGCCGATACCGGTATTGGCCGCATCGGCACCCTGCCCCGGCCGCTCGGGTTCGCCGACTTCGTCACCATGCTGCGCATGGCTCTGCCGCAGACGACCTGGGGGGTGCGCGCAGCGGGGGACCCCGATGCAATCGTCAGCCGGGTCGCCGTCTGTGGCGGTGCGGGCGACTCGCTGCTGTCCGCGGCGGCGGCCGCCGGGGTTCAGGCGTATGTGACAGCCGATCTGCGTCATCATCCCGCCGACGAGCACCTCCGGTGCGGTGATGTCGGTTTGGTCGACATCGCGCACTGGGCAAGCGAATACCCCTGGTGCTCGCAGGCCGCCGCCGCACTACGGTCGTCCTTCGGTGACGCTCTTTCGGTCGCGGTCTGCCCGCTGCGGACCGACCCGTGGAATATTGAACACTCTGAGAGGCGATCATGAAAGCCGATGCCTGGCAACAACATTCCTTGCTCGAACTGGTCGGGGTTGATGCCGAGCTGGGCCGCCTGGCCCACCGCGGCACGCACCTGCCCGAGCAGAAACGCTACGAGGAAATCCAGACCCGACATCAGGCGGTTGCCGACCGCCTCGCGGTGCTCGGGATCGCCTGCGAAGATGTCGACGCCGAGGTGTCCAAGCTGGAGGCCGAGGTCGACACCGTCCGTCAGCGCGAGGACCGCGACCGGGGCTTATTGGACTCCGGTTCGGTGAGCGACTCCAAGCAGCTTGCGGACCTGCAGCACGAGTTGGCCACCCTGGAACGCCGACAGGCCAATCTGGAGGACACCCTGCTCGAGGTGATGGAACGCCGTGAGCAATTGGCCGCCGAGCAGGCCACCGAACAGGGCGCTCTGGACCGTCTGGAATCGGAGCTGTCCGAGGCCCGGCAGAACTGCGACGAAGCGCGAGCCGAGGTCGAACAAGCTCGTTCGGAGCGGACGGCCCGGCGTACCGAACTGGCTGCCGGTCTTGATGGCGAGCTTCTGGAACTCTATGAGCGGCAACGACATGCAACGGGTATCGGTGCGGGCCGGCTTCAGGGCGCGCGGTGCGGGGCGTGCCGCATCGAACTCGACCGCGGCGAACTGTCCCGTATCTCCGCGGCGGCCGAAGATGAGGTGTTGCGCTGTTCGGAGTGCGGGGCGATCCTGCTGCGGATCACCGGGCCGGCCGGGTAAGAGAGCTGCTGTGAAAGTCATCATTGAGGCGGACGGGGGTTCGCGCGGTAACCCGGGCCCGGCCGGGTTCGGTTGTGTGGTGTGGGCCGACGACCACACCAGGGTGCTGGCCGAGCACAAACGGCAGATCGGAATTGCCACCAACAACGTGGCCGAGTACCGCGGTCTGATCGCTGGGCTCGAGGAGGCCCGCCGCCTCGGAGCCACCGAGGTCGCGGTGCGGATGGACTCCAAACTCGTCGTCGAACAGATGTCCGGCCGATGGAAGGTCAAGCACCCCGCCATGGCCGAGTTGCATCAGCAGGCCAGGGCAGTGGCCTCGACCTTCGACACCGTCAGCTTCAACTGGATCCCGCGTGAGCGGAACACATATGCCGATCGGCTGGCAAACGAGGCGATGGATGCCCCGAGCGGAGGCGAGGACTCGGCAGCCGACCCGCCGCCCGACGCTGTTGCAGTGCCGCCGTCGTCGTGGACCGGCAACAGCGGGGGGCCGACCCGATTGCTGCTGCTGCGCCACGGTCAGACAGAACTGTCCCGGCAGCGCCGCTACTCTGGGCGCGGCAACCCTGAACTCACCGAGGTAGGCCGTCGCCAGGCCGCCGACGCGGCCCGCTACCTGTCCGGCAAGGGTGGTATCTCCGCGGTGCTGACCTCCCCGCTGCAACGGGCCTATGACACCGCGGCCGCAGCCGCCGACGCACTCGGACTTCAGGTGCGGGTTGATGATGACCTCACCGAGACTGACTTCGGCGAGTGGGAGGGGTTGACCTTTCCGGAAGCCGCGCAGCGGCAACCGGACCTGCACGGCCGCTGGTTACGGGATACCAGCCTGCCCGCCCCCGGAGGGGAGAGTTTCGATCAGGTGCAGCAGCGAGTCGCCCGGGCCCGGGACCGGATCGTCGCCGAGCACGGCGACTCCACGGTGCTGGTTGTCTCGCATGTGACGCCGATCAAGACACTGTTGCGTCTCGCCCTGGGCGCCGGGCCTTCGATCCTGCACCGTCTGCACCTCGATTTGGCCTCACTGAGCGTGGCCGAGTTCTATCCGGACGGCGGCGCGTCGGTGCGGCTGGTCAACAACACCTCGTATCTGGGCGGATGATGCCGACGATAGGGAGCGGTCGATGACCCCCGCCGAAGATGATCATCACGCCACCTGGGAAGAGCACTATTCGGCGAAACCGCAGGTGTGGAGCGGGCGGGTGAACACCCGGCTGCCGGAGACGGTTCCGCAGATCGTCGGCGGCCGGGCGCTTGACCTCGGTTGCGGGGAGGGCGGTGACGCGATCTGGCTCGCTGAGCGCGGCTGGACGGTGGTCGCCGTCGATGTCTCCGAGACCGCGCTGAGCCGTGCCCGGGCGGCGGCGGAGTCCCGGGCGGTGGCAGACCGCATCGATTTCCAGCAGCATGAGCTGACCAGTAGTTTCCCCGGCGGTTTATTCGACCTGGTCTCAGCCCAGTTTCTGCACAGCACGCTGGAGATGGACCGGTCGGCAATTCTGCGTCGTGCGGCTGCGGTGGTGAACCCCGGTGGCACACTGCTCATCGTCGACCATGCCGCCGCCCCGCCCTGGGCCTCGAAAATGCACCACCATTCGTTCCCCACCGCAGACTCCGTCGTCGCTGGACTGGATTTGGACTCCGAGCAGTGGGAGCGGGTCCGGGTGGGCAGTGCCGAGCGCCCGGCGCGTGGCCCGGACGGTGAGGAGACAACCCTGGTCGACAACGTGATCGTGCTGCGGCGGGTCGCGCGGATCGTGTAGAGAGGCGGGGTGGACAAATTGCCTTCGGAGTCGCCTCTGCGCCCGTCGATGACGCGCCGCCTGCTGCGCCGCGCGGTCGGGCGCGGGGAGATCACCGTGCCGGCCGTCCCGGGCATGCTGGAGGAGTACGTCACGATGTGTGACGAGACCTTCGGTGCCCTCGGGGTGCGGTTCAGCGCCGAGGACCTGGCGCACCTGCGGGGCGTCCTGTCGGGGCAACTCGCGCAGGCCTATGAGGCCTCACCGCGGTCCAATATTGTGATCAGCTACGAGTCACCTGTCGGTGTGACCGCGACGTACACCGTCACGGCCAAGTGGTTCACCGTCCAGGAGGCCTACGACAACTGGGTCGCCACCCGGCAACCGCCCCTGTTCGGAACCGAACCCGACGCCCGGGTGTCGGATCTGGCCTCCGGACTTGGCGATCCGGCCGCCAGCCCGGTGCTCGACATCGGTGCCGGCACCGGCCGTAACAGCCTGGCACTGGCCCGCCGGGGTCATCCGGTGGACGCGGTGGAGATGACCGGGAAGTTCGCCGAGATCCTGACCGATGAGGCCCGCCGCGAGGGGCTGGATGTTCGGGTGCTGCACCGCGACGTTTTCGATACTCGCGAGGATCTGCGGACCGACTACCGGCTGATCCTGCTTTCGGAGGTGGTGTCGGACTTCCGGACCACCGATCAGCTTCGGCAGTTGTTCGAGCTGGCTGCGGTCAGCCTGTCTCCGGGCGCGCAACTGGTGTTCAACATCTTTCTCGCCCGCGGCGGTTACCAGCCCGACGATGCCGTTCGTGAGCTGGGGCAACAGACCTACACCTCGATCTTCACCTATCCGGAACTCGAGGAGGCCGCATCCGGAACGGGGCTGGAGCGGATCGCCGACGACTCGGTTCACGATTACGAGAAAGCCAATCTGCCGGCAGATAAGTGGCCCCCTACCAGTTGGTATGCGAACTGGGTCTGCGGACAGGACGTCTTCGACCTGCCCCGTGAGGAGTGCCCCGTCGAGCTGCGCTGGCTGGTCTACCGCAAAAACATCTGATTCCGCGCTCGCGGAAGGGCAGCTCGGCGCAGTAGGTTAAACCCGCGGACGAGTTGGCCGGGCGGTCGCGGCTCAGCGGGACCTCAGCGTTCCGGTGGGCCGAGGAAAGTCCGGACTTCACAGAGCAGGGTGATTGCTAACGGCAATCCGAGGTGACTCGCGGGACAGTGCCACAGAGAACAGACCGCCACCGTTCCCCGATTACGGGGCCCGGTGGTAAGGGTGAAACGGTGCGGTAAGAGCGCACCAGCATCCCGGGTGACCGGGGTGGCTCGGTAAACCCCACCCGAAGCAAGGCCAAGAGGCCGCACTTGTGCGGCTGCGCAGACGTTCGAGGGCTGCTCGCCCGAGTCTGCGGGTAGGCCGCTTGAGGTACCCGGTGACGGTGTGCCCAGATGGATGATCGCCGCCGTTGCGCCTGGCGCAGCGGAACAGGATCCGGCTTACAGGCCAGCTCGTCCGCCCTAC
>CAZKUK010000037.1:0-33453 GCA_964555915.1 uncultured Mycobacterium sp. | reverse complement strand
CGTGGTCCAGGGCGGCGTCAAAGCCATTGCCGGAGCGCTGGCCACCCCCGTGGTCGCTGCCGCGGCAGCAGAGGCCCCGGCCGCAGCGGCTGCGGCTGAGGTTGCCGATGTCGAGGTTCCGGCCGCGGTTGAGGCTGCCGAGGTTGAGGCTCCTGCTGCGGTCGCCGAGGCTCCTGCTCCGGCTGCGGTCGCCGAGGTTGAGGCGCCCGCTGCGGTTGAGGTCGCCGAGGTCGAGGTTCCGGCTGCGGTTGAGGTCGCCGAGGTTGAGGCTCCGGCCGCTGCCACCGCGCCCAAGGCCGCGGCCAGCGAGAACGCCAGGGCTGCCAAGGGCACCCCGAAGCGGGCCCATCGCGGTGCCGCTGCGCGGGCTGCCACTGCCAGCGCGGAGTAATCGACACCTGCACTACTGGGCGCCCCTCCTTCCCCGGAAGGAGGGGCGTTTCCATTTGGGAATATCTCAGTTTTGGCAGACCGCCGACGAGACGCCGCAGTGGCCTCAAAGCTTGCTCGCTGTCGCCTGCTATGTCAGTGAACTGCCTTTGACATGCTGCTGAGCAGACGTAACCCCGGAAATCGGGGTTGTCGCGGTTCGTGAATCCCCGCGACGCAAGATCCTTCGGAATCCGGCGGTGCCAGACTGATTTCAGGTTTTTCTCAGGTATTATTGCGGGAAACTTTGCGATATCCCCGGAAGGAATCCGATATGAACGTCTCGCCTCGCTCCCAAATGGCTGCCGGCATCGCCATGCTGGGGGCTGCAGCGGTTGCCGTGACACCGGTCACCCAGCCGAATCTGCTGCCTTCCCCGCACAGCGTCGCCGCCGCAGTCGAATTGTCGGCTCTTGCCAACCCGGTCTCCGCGATTATCGAGACGGTCCAGGGGATCAACTTTTTCGCCCTGAGCCAGGAATTCGTGCCGGATGATCTGATCTGGCCGGAGGACTTCTACGGAGTGGAGTTCCTCTACGCGCCGCTCAACATCGGTTTCATCCCAGATATCGTCAACCAGTTCTCCACCGGTGTGCTGAGTGGACTGGTGAACAACCTGTCCGGCTACGCGTTCGCCGGTATCTCCGCGCCGTTGTTCGTCGGTTCGGGGGTGGCCGAGGCGGTGTTCAACACCCCGGGAGCCCTCGTCACCGCGGTGGGCGAGCTGATCGGCGGCGACCCGGAGGCGGCGTTGGCAACCCTGGTCGCCCAGATCGTCGACCCACTTCAGGGGGGTCTGGAGGTCGCACTTTCCAGTATCGGCTACATCGTCGACAACGTCATTGAAAACATCCAGACCATCGTCACCAGCACCCTGCCGTTCGTGGCCTCGGGTGTGATCAACGCGGTCGTCGGCGGCCTAACCCATCTGGTGGAGTCTGCCGTCACCACCGTCGGCACCGTCATCGCAGATCTGGGCTCCGGACAGTTCGAGGCAGCCTGGAACGCCGCGGTCCTTGGGTTCCTCGGCGCAAACGGGATCCTCGGGGATGTGGTGCGGTTAAGCCTGGGCGTGGGCATTGTCGAGGACGTGGAAGGCACGGAGACGGTCACCGTTCCGAGCCTGCGTTCGGTGCTGACCAGTGAATTGCAGCGCCTCGGGGGTCAGAAGTTCTTCGAGGACGGTGGTATCACCAACGATCCGTTCGATCCGTTCGCGCCGCCACCGGCCGCCGTCGTCGCGGAGGTCGCCGGACCCGCTGCAGCGGCGGCACCGGCTCCGGCTGAAGCCCCAGCGGATGTCGCCGCGGCTGCGGCAGTTGAGGTGGTCGAGACCGCTGAGGTTGCCGATATCGCCGAGGCGGCCGAGACCACTGCGGCCGTCGAGGTCGCTGAAGCCGTCGAGGTCGTCGAGGCCGCCGACGCCGCTGAAGCCGTCGAGATCACCGCGGCCGTCGAGGCCGTCGAGGCCGCCGACGCCACTGAAGCCGTCGAGATCACCGCGGCCGTCGAGGCCGCTGAGGTCGCTGCGGCCCCGAGTGTTGCGGTTGGGTCGAGCGGCGCCAAGGCGAACGCGAGTGACCGCGCCGGCATCGGCACACCGAAGCGGTCCGCCCCTCGGGCGGCCAACAAGCCCGCTTCATCGGGACGCCTCGCCGGATAGCGCTATCTGTGTAGTCGGCACCCCTGTTCGCGACATCCGGGCAGGGGTGCCGAGCGCCTCACCGTCGTTAAGTTTCGGGGAGGTAAGAAATCCCTCAAACTGGGAGTTTCAGCTTTCTTCTCAGTTCATTCTCAGCTACTCTTGAGAATCCGAGTACGAGAGGCGGGTGGTTCTGCGTGCGGGGCGCGTTCGGTCCGATTCTGACGACGGGGGTCGCGTTGGCGGCCTCCGCCGTCGTGGTGGCCAACCCCGTCGTTCCGTCCGGCTCGGACGTCCAGATTCCGGCAGTCCAACTCTCGGCGGGCACCGGTGATGCCCTCGGCATGCTCGACGAGGACTTCCTCAATGCGATCGCACCGGACCCGCCCGAATCGACCAACCCGTTCGGAGTCATCCGGGACCTGATCACTTCCCTCGCCGCTGATGCCACGTACCTCGGCACGAATGTGATCGTTGATGCGTTCGTGGCCGGGGCGACCGCCGTCACCCAACCGGAGTTGACGGCCTTCTCGATGCCCTACGTGCAGCCGCCGCAGCCGTCGCACAGCCCGGTGCAGTCGGAACCGCTGCTCGCCGCTTACTTGGCCCCCGATCTGAACAATCCGATCGGTGGGGTCACCGATATCACCCCCGTCGTGGCTGAGGTAGTCACCGCGGTGATCGACGACGTCAGCTATGTCGGCGATCAACTGGTCGCCGCTGCCTACGCCGCGGGCGCGGTGCTGGCCGCTCAACCGGGGCTGATGATCGATACCCTGGAGGCCCTGATCGCCGGTGACGTCGGCAAAGCCTTGGAGACTGCCGTCGAGGTGGTCGTCGCGCCACTGGGGCCGTCGAGAATCATTTTCGACGCCATCCGCACCGTCATGGAGAGGCGTCTGCTTCCGGTCTTGTCCGTGTCGGCGCCCGAGACGGCTATCCCGGTTTCGGTTGCCGGTGTGACCGCCGCCGGGGCGGGGATCGCCGCGCCGGATGTCGGTCTCCGCGTCGAGTCGGAGAACCGGCGGGCGGTCTCCGAACAGCCGGTCGTCGTCCCGCGTCCCACGGCCAGCACCCCGGCAGCACCGCCGGCGGCTGGCATCGGGACCATTGAGTCCGCCACTGATTCTGAGTCCGCCACTGATTCCGGCGACGTGGTGGACGACACGATCAGCGACAAGGTCAGCGAGGTGGCAGGCGACGGGATCGGCGAAGTGACAGCGCCCAGGCCCACCGCCCGGCCGGGACGTTCCGGAGTTGTCGGCGGCGCCGTGAGCGGTGTGCGCGATACCGCGCGGGCCGGTCTGCGCGAGATCGGCGATACCGTCCGGAAGGCCACCGGCCGGGCCGCGAAGGCGGCCGCCGGACGCAGCGCCGATAAGTGAGCCGGCCTGCCCTGATGATGGCAGAATCCGCGATATGCGGATGTCGGCGAAAGCGGAGTACGCCGTCCGTGCCATGACGCAGTTGGCCTCGCTGCCGCCGGGCGTCCTGATCAAGACCGATGACCTCGCCCGGGCCCAGGGCATACCCGCGCAGTTCCTCGTCGATATCCTCTCGGCTCTGCGGGCCGATCGCCTCGTGCGCAGCCACCGCGGCCGCGACGGTGGCTATGAACTGGGCCCGCCGGCCGATCAGGTCAGCATTGCCGATGTGTTGCGCTGTATTGACGGGCCGTTGGCGAGCGTGCGCGATATCGCCCTGGGGGAGCTGCCCTACTCCGGGCCCACGACCGCGCTGACCGATGTGTGGCGCGCGCTACGGGCCAGCATGCGGTCGGTTCTGGAGGAGACGACGCTCGCAGACGTCGCATCCGGCGCCCTGCCCGAACACGTCAGCCGAATGGCGGGCGACTACCGGACCCAGGAGGACCATCGTGGCCGTCGGAGCGGGTGAGAAACAGATCACGCGCGTCGAGCGCCTGGGCCGTATCGGCCCGAACTGGTTCGCCTCGGTGATGGGCACCGGGATCGTCGCAACGGCGGGAGCCACCCTCCCGGTGGATCTCCCCGGCCTGGGGCCGCTCACCCGTGCGGTGTGGGTGATCGCCGCGGCGATGTTGGTCATCTTGGTGATCGTGGTCGGTGGGCACTGGCTGAGCCACCCGACCGTGGCCCGTCGTCACGCGGGCAACCCGCAGATGGCCCATTTCTATGGAGCCGCGCCGATGGCACTGCTGACTGTCGGAGCCGGCTCTCTGCTGGTCGGCGTCGATATCGTCGGCCAGCAGGCGGCCGTGACGCTGGCCTGGGTGCTCTGGACGGCCGGGACACTCGGGGGCCTGTTCACCGCGGTGAGCATCCCGTACCTGATGTTCACCCAGCACAGCGTGGAACCCGACGCCGCGTTCGGTGGCTGGCTGATGCCGGTGGTTCCGCCGATGGTCTCGGCGGCCGCGGGGGCCCTGCTGATTCCGCACACCCCGCCCGGTGCGGCCCGCCAGACCATGCTCTACGGCTGTTACGCGATGTTCGGGTTGTCGCTGATTGCCGCGTTCATCATCATCACGATGATCTGGAGTCGGCTGGTCCTCTACGGGACGTCCGGCACCGCCCGGGTGCCCACCCTGTGGATTGTGCTGGGCCCGTTGGGGCAGTCCATCACCGCGGTCGGTTTGCTCGGACACAACGCGTCCTCGGCCGTCGACCCCGCTATCGCCACAAGCCTGGACATCTTCGCGATCATGTTCGGGGTGCCGGTGTGGGGATTCGCCGTGCTGTGGATCGCGTTGGCCTCCTCCCTCACCCTCCGAACGCTTCGCCGCGGGATGCCGTTTGCGCTGACCTGGTGGAGCCTGACCTTTCCGGTCGGCACATTCGTCACCGGCACCACCCAGTTGGCGTTGCATACCGGCCTGCCGGCTTTCCGGGTGGCGGCGCTCATCGCCTATCTGGGTCTGCTGGGCACCTGGCTGCTGGTGGCGGTCCGCACAGCCAACGGCAGCATGCGCGGAAATCTCTTGACCGCGGCACCTTCCACCGCACCGGTCCGAGCTCACAAGGACCCGTAGACGTGCAGATAGGCATGACCATGCCGGTGATGGAACCCGGCCTCGATGCCCGCGTCCTCCGGCAGTGGGCCCACGAAGTGGATGCCGGCCCGTTCTCTTCGCTGTGCTGGGGCGAGCGGATCGCCTTCGATAACCCCGAGACGCTGACCCTGCTCGGCGCGCTCGCCGCGTGGACCGACCGGGTGCGGCTGATCACCACGGTCGTGGTTCCGCAACTGCACCACCCGGTGCTGCTGGCCAAGTCGCTGGCCACCGGCGATGTGCTCTGCGATGGTCGGCTCACCGTCGGGATCGGTGTCGGTGGCCGCCACGAGGACTATCTGGCCGTCGGTGCAGACCCCTCCGCGCAAACCATGGGGGAGATGGCCGACCGGGTAGCTGTCATGAAGCGGGTGTGGTCCGGGGAGAAGATCACCGAGTCCGTCCTCCCGGTTGGCCCGCCGCCCGTACAGGACGGCGGCCCTCGCCTGCTCGTGGGCACCATCGGGCCCCGGACACTGCAACACGCCGCCGGTTGGGCTGACGGGCTGGCCGGTATCACCCTGGATTTGGATGTCGTCAAACAGGGCGAACTGTTCGATGTGGGCCGGACCGCATGGGCGCAGGCCGGCAAACCATCGCCGCACCTGGCCACCTCGTTCTGGTTCGCGCTCGGCGATCCCGAGGCGGCCCGCGCCCAGATTCACCGCCACCTGCGGCACTACATGAACTGGATTCCGGCCGGGATCGTTGATGCCATGGCGCCCGCCACCGGGTGGGCCGGCACCGAGGAACAACTCGCGGAGGTGTTGCGGGCGTTCGCCGCAATCGGAACCACTGAGGTGCACCTCATCCCTACCAGCTCCGACCTCGACCAACTGCGGCGGGCCATCGACGTCGTCGCGAACTTCTAAGGAGACAACGCCCGTGGGTTATGGCGACTACCAGATCGAGATCTACTTTCAGGGCCTCGGCGGTGTGCTGCCATCGTTGCCGATGTCGTTCGCCGAGCTGGAGTCCCGGGCCGAGCAGGCGATGTCGCCCTCGCTGTGGTCCTATGTGGCCGGGGGCGCCGGTGACGAACTGACCCAGAACACCAACGCCACCGCTTTCGCCCATTGGGGCCTGGTACCCCGAATGCTCGTCGGTGCGTCCGAGCGGGACCTGTCGGTGGAGCTATGGGGGCAGCGCTGGTCCGTACCGGTGTTCATGGCACCTGTCGGGGTGGTCGGACTGTGCACGCCGGACCGGCATGGTGATCTCGCTGCGGCGCAGGCCGCCGCGAAGACCGGCGTGCCTATGTGTGTTTCGACCCTCACCATGGACCCGTTGGAGGATATTGCCGCCGAATTCGGTTCCACCCCTGGGCTTTTCCAGCTCTACACTCCCACCGACCGGGATCTTGCCGAGAGCCTGGTCCGCCGCGCCGAGTCCGCCGGCTACACCGGGATCGTGGTGACCCTGGACACCTGGATACCGGGCTGGCGCCCTCGGGACCTTTCGACTGCCAACTTTCCCCAGCTGCGTGGACTGTGCCTGGCCAATTACATCAGTGATCCGGTGTTCCGGGCGAAGGTCGACGGCGACCTGAACGACCCGCGAAGCGCGGTTCCGCATTGGGTCAGTGTCTTCGGCAACCCGCTGACATGGGAGGACCTGCCTTGGCTGCGCTCCCTGACGACCCTGCCGCTGATCCTCAAGGGCATCTGCCATGCCGATGACGCCCGCCGTGCCGTCGACGCCGGAGCCGACGGCATTTATTGCTCGAATCACGGCGGGCGTCAGGCCAACGGCGGTCTGCCCGCCATCGACTGCCTGCCCGATGTGGTGGCAGCCGCCGGGGAGGTTCCGGTGCTGTTCGACTCCGGAATCCGTTCCGGAGCCGATGTGGTCAAGGCTCTGGCCTTGGGCGCCAGCGCTGTCGGGATCGGCCGCCCATATGTCTACGGGGCCGCACTGGGTGGAACCGACGGGATCGTCCACGTCCTGCGGGCGATCCTGGCCGAGGCCGACCTGATCATGGCCGTCGACGGCTACCCGGCTCTCAAGGATCTGACCCGAGAGGCCCTGCGCCGGCTCGTCTGACCGGAACTCGTCTGATCGGAACTCGTCTGATCGGAAGTGGTCCCGTGCCCGCTCGGAGCGGCGGACGGGATCGTTGCCTTGGGCTATCACCGTCGCCGCTACCGGCCGGTGTGCGACGCTGGTCCGGTGGCGATCCCTTCGACCCCGTCAACCCAGGTTTCCCGACTGCGTGAGAAGCAGAACACATCCCGTGAGCGGCTCGACACCATCCTGGACAGCACACCGTTGGCCACCGTGGCTTTCGTCCGCGACGGTCATCCGGTGGCACTGCCGATCGGTTTCGCCCGGATCGGTGACGAACTGGTCATCCACGGCTCGACCGGATCTCCGTGGCTGCGCACGCTGGCCGGTGGCGCCTCCGTCTCGGTCAGCGTCAGCACTCTGGACGGGGTGGTGGTGGCTCGTAGCGGTTTCGAGTCGTCGTTCCACTTCTGCAGTGCCGTGCTGTTCGGCAGCTTCGAGACCGTCGGCGACGACAAGAAGGTCAGCTACCTGGAGGCGCTGACCGAGGTGTTCATCCCCGGCCGGTGGGCCGAGATCAGGCCCAGCACTTCCCGCGAACTGGCCGCGACCCTGGTGCTGAAACTGGGAATCGGAACGGACAACTGGTCGGTGAAGATCGGTGACGGCTGGCCGGAGGACCCCGAAGAGGACGTCGCCACCGGCACCTGGGCGGGGATTGTGCCGATCACCACCACCTACGGCAACCCGCTGCGGGCGCCGGATTGCGACGAGTCGATCCCGGTTCCGGGGTCGGTGCGGGCCATGGCGGGACGGCAGGTTGATCGCCGCGGATAAGTGGGTGCCCCCGGCAGGAATCGAACCTGCGGCCTTCTGCTCCGGAGGCAGACGCTCTATCCCCTGAGCTACGGGGGCGCATAGCTGCGCCGTCGGGCGGACACAGCCTAACGCATAGGATAGTCCCTCGTGACCCCCGCCGATCTCGCTGAACTGGTGCGCTCGAGTGCTGACGCGATGCTCAACGCGCGCGGGTTGGATTCGGCCGCTCTTCCCGCCGCAGTGACCGTGGAGCGGCCGCGCAATCCCGACCATGGCGATTACGCAACCAATGTTGCCCTGCAGGTCGCCAAAAAGGTTGGTGTCAACCCCCGCGAACTTGCGGGCTGGCTGGCTGACGCGCTGGGGCAGGTCGACGGAATCGCCTCGGCGGAGGTGGCCGGTCCCGGTTTCGTCAATCTTCGGCTGGAGGCGTCCGCCCAGGGGGCCATCGTGGCGACCGTCCTGGCCGCCGGTGACCGTTACGGCCACTCCGGATTGCTCGAAGGGCGCGCCATCAACCTCGAGTTCGTCTCAGCGAACCCGACCGGCCCCATCCATATCGGCGGCACCCGCTGGGCCGCCGTCGGGGATGCGCTGGGCCGGTTGCTGAGCACCCAGGGTGCCAGCGTGGTCCGGGAGTACTACTTCAACGATCACGGCGCCCAGATCGACCGGTTCGTCAACTCGCTGGTCGCTGCTGCCAGAGGTGAGGCCGCTCCCGAGGACGGATACGCCGGCGCCTATATCGGCGACATCGCCCGGCAGGTTCTGGATAGCGCGCCGGATGCGCTCGAATTGCCGGATTCCCAACTGCACGAGATGTTCCGGTCGATCGGCGTAGCTCTGATGTTCGACCAAATCAAAGCCTCCCTGCACGATTTCGGCACCGACTTCGACGTCTACACCCACGAAGACTCAATGCACGCGGGCGGCCGGGTGGATCAGGCCGTTGCCCGGTTGCGGGCTAACGGAGCCATCTACGAAAAGGACGGCGCAACCTGGTTGCGGACCACCGAGTTCGGTGATGACAAGGATCGGGTTGTCATCAAAAGTGACGGTCGGCCCGCCTATATCGCCGGGGACTTGGCCTACTACCTGGACAAGCGGCAACGCGGGTTCGATCTGTGCATCTACATGCTCGGGGCCGACCATCACGGGTATATCGCCCGGCTCAAGGCCGCCGCGGCCGCACTCGGCGATGACCCGGATACCGTGGAAGTGCTGATCGGCCAGCTGGTCAACCTGGTCCGGGACGGTCAACCGGTGCGGATGAGCAAGCGGGCCGGAACGGTGATCACCCTCGACGACCTCGTCGAGGCCGTCGGTGTGGACGCCGCCCGGTACGCGCTGATCCGCTCGTCGGTGGACACTCCCATCGACATCGACCTGGAACTGTGGTCGACGGCATCGGCGGAAAACCCGGTCTACTACGTGCAGTACGCACACGCCCGGCTATCGGCATTGGCACGCAACGCTGCCGATCTCGGAGTTCGATCCGACACCGCACACCTCGATCTGCTCGGACATGACAAGGAGGGTGCCCTGATCCGCAGTATCGGAGAGTTCCCCCGGGTACTGCAGGCTGCGGCGACGCTGCGCGAACCGCACCGAGTCTGCCGATATCTCGAGGACCTCTCCGGCGACTACCACCGGTTCTACGACGCCTGCCGGGTGCTTCCGCAGGGAGATGAGGAGCCGGGCGAACTGCATGGCGCCCGGCTCGCCCTGTGCGAGGCCACCCGTCGGGTGATCGGCAACGGACTGGACATTCTCGGCGTCAGCGCCCCGGAGCGGATGTGAACGTCCATCCGGCCGGCCCCCGGCACGCAGAGGAGATCCACCACGGGGCGACCCCGCCCCAGCCGCAGAGCGCCGCCGAACTCTTGGCTCTGGCCCCGAACGTCTGGCCGCGCAACACCGTTCGGGGTGCGGACGGGGTGGTCCGGCTGGCCGGTCTGGCGGTGACAGAGCTGGCGGAGCGCTACGGGACGCCGCTGTTCGTGATCGATGAGGATGACTTCCGGAGCCGTTGTCGCGAGATGGCCGCCGCATTCGGCGGCGGCGCCAACGTGCACTATGCGGCGAAGGCGTTTCTGTGTGGGGAGATCGCCCGCTGGATCGCCGAGGAGGGCCTGTCCCTGGATGTCGCGAGCGGGGGTGAGCTTGCGGTCGCGCTGCGCGCCGGTTTCCCGCCCGCGCGGATCGCTCTACACGGCAACAACAAATCCGATGATGAGCTGACGTCTGCGGTCAAGACCGGCCTCGGCTACGTGGTCCTGGACTCGCTATCAGAGATCGACCGTTTGGACGCCGTGGCCGGCCGGATCGGCGCGGTACAGGACGTGATGATCCGCATCACTGTCGGAGTCGAGGCCCACACCCACGAGTACATTGCCACCGCACACGAGGATCAGAAGTTCGGCCTGTCGCTGGCCGCCGGGGATGCAATGTCAGCGGTGCGCCGAGTTTTCGCCGCCGGGAATCTGCGCCTGGTCGGCCTCCACAGTCATATCGGCTCACAGATCTTTGATGTCGGCGGGTTCGAGCTGGCTGCCCGACGGGTCATCGGACTGCTGCGCGATACCGTTTCCGAATTCGGTGTGGACAAGACCGCCCAGATCTCCACTGTCAATCTGGGCGGCGGGCTGGGTATTTGCTATGTGCCCCAGGATGATCCGCCTCCGGTGGCTGAGCTTGCCGCCAAGCTGAGCGCGATCGTGGCCGCCGAGTCGGCAGCGGTCGGGTTACCGACCCCGAGACTGGTGGTCGAACCCGGCCGGGCGATCGCCGGACCGGGGACCATCACCGTCTACCGGGTCGGCACCGTCAAAGACGTTGCCATCAGCCACGGAACCCGCCGACGCTACGTCAGCGTCGACGGCGGGATGAGCGATAACATTCGCACCTCGCTCTACGGGGCCGACTATGACGCGCGTCTTCTGTCGCGGGAGAGCATCGCGGCCCCGACGTTGTGCCGGGTCGTCGGTAAACACTGTGAGAGCGGCGATATCGTAATTCGCGATACCTGGCTGCCGGGGGACACTTCTGCCGGAGACCTGCTGGGGGTGGCTGCCACCGGCGCCTACTGCTATTCGATGTCAAGCCGGTACAACCTGATCGGCCGGCCCGCCGTGGTGGCCGTGCGTCAGGGGGCGGCGCGGCTTGTGCTGCGTCGCGAGACGATCGAGGATCTGCTCAGTCTGGAGGTACGGTGACGATGGGGACAGCGAGTAGCGAAGGCGGATCGCGCATTAGCCCAGCGAGTAGCGAAGGCGGATCGCGCATTAGCCCAGCGAGTAGCGAAGGCGGATCGCGCATTAAACCAGCAGACAGGGCGATCGGGGTCGCTGTTCTCGGCCTTGGCAACGTCGGGCGCGAGGTGGTTCGCATCATCAATGAGAGTGCGGCCGACCTGGCCGCCCGCATTGGTGCGCCGCTGGAACTGCGGGGGGTGGCTGTCCGGCGGGTGACGGCTGACCGGGGTGTGCCCATCGAGGTACTGACCGACAATGTCGAGGATCTGGTTTCTCGCGAGGATGTCGACATCGTCGTGGAACTCATGGGGCCGGTCGAGCCCTCCCGGAAGGCAATCCTCACCGCACTCGAGCACGGCAAGTCGGTGGTGACCGCCAATAAGGCCCTGCTGGCTCAGTCCACCGGGGAACTCGCCCAGGCCGCCGAACGCGCCCATGTGGACCTCTACTTCGAGGCCGCGGTGGCCGGGGCGATTCCGGTGATCCGCCCGCTGACCCAATCGCTGGCTGGAGACAGCGTGCTGAGAGTGGCGGGCATCGTCAACGGCACCACCAATTACATTCTCTCCGAGATGGACTCCACCGGCGCTGATTACGCGTCCGCACTGGTCGATGCCGGAGCGCTTGGCTACGCCGAGGCCGACCCGACCGCCGACGTGGAGGGTTACGACGCGGCCGCCAAAGCGGCGATTCTGGCCTCGATCGCCTTCCACACCCGCGTCACCGCCGATGACGTCTACCGGGAGGGAATCACCAAGGTCAGTCCGGCCGACTTCGCGGCAGCCCGGGCGCTGGGCTGCACCATCAAGCTGCTGGCGATATGCGAACGCATCACCACCCCGTCTGACGAGGGATCGCCCCAGCAACGTGTTTCGGCCCGCGTCTACCCGGCCCTGGTACCCCTGGAGCACCCGCTGGCTGCCGTCAGCGGCGCCTTCAACGCCGTGGTGGTGGAGGCTGAGGCTGCGGGGCGGCTGATGTTCTACGGACAGGGTGCGGGTGGGGATCCGACTGCGTCGGCGGTGATGGGTGATCTGGTTATGGCGGCGCGTAACCGGGTCCAGGGCGGCCGGGGGCCGCGTGAGTCCAAGTATGCGCAGTTGCCGATCGCGCCCATGGGTCTCATCTCCACGCGGTACTACGTCAGCATGAAGGTGAAGGACCTGCCCGGGGTTTTGGCCTCGGTGGCAACCGAGTTCGGCAAGCGCGAGGTCAGTATCGCCGAAGTCCGCCAGGAAGGCGTCGTTGATCAGTCCACGGGCCAATTGTGCGGTGCGCGGATTGTCGTGGTCACCCACCGGGCCACCGATGCGGCACTGTCGGAGACGGTGGCGGCACTGGCCGGTCTCGAAGTGGTCGACGAGGTCACCAGTGTTCTCCGGATGGAGGGAACCAGCGAATGAGCGTTACCAAAGCGGCGGTGCATTCTCGCTGGCCCGGTCTGATCGAGGCCTATCGCGACCGGTTGCCGGCGGCAGCCGAGTGGACGCCGGTGACTCTTCTGGAGGGCGGCACACCGCTGATACCCGCCCCCCGGCTGTCCGAACGTACCGGCTGCACAGTGCATCTCAAGGTCGAGGGTCTGAACCCGACCGGTTCGTTCAAGGACCGCGGCATGACAATGGCGGTCACCGAGGCGGTCGCCCGCGGACAACAGGCGGTGCTGTGCGCCTCCACCGGCAACACCTCAGCCTCGGCGGCGGCCTACGCCGCCCGTGCCGGTATCACCTGCGCGGTGCTCATCCCGCAGGGCAAGATCGCGATGGGCAAGCTCGCCCAGGCGGTCATGCATGGTGCCAAGATCATTCAGGTCGACGGTAACTTCGACGACTGCCTGGAACTTGCCCGCAAGCTCACCGCCGACTATCCGACCATCTCGCTGGTCAACAGCGTCAACCCGGTGCGAATCGAGGGGCAGAAAACCGCGGCCTTCGAGATCGTCGACGTGCTCGGCACCGCGCCGGACGTGCACGCGCTACCGGTCGGAAACGCCGGAAACATCACCGCCTACTGGCGCGGCTATGCCGAGTATCACCGGGACGGGGTCGCCGACAAACTGCCGCGGATGCTGGGCACCCAGGCCGCCGGTGCGGCCCCGTTGGTCCTCGGCCACCCGGTCAGTCGCCCCGAGACCTTGGCCACCGCGATCCGGATCGGGTCGCCGGCCTCCTGGGACGGGGCGGTCGCTGCGAAAGAACAGTCGGGTGGCAGATTCCTGGCCGCCACCGACGAGGAACTGCTCGCGGCCTACCAGCTCGTTGCGCGCGACGAGGGCGTCTTCGTTGAACCTGCGTCGGCCGCCAGTGTCGCGGGTCTGCTCAAAGCCGCCGAGGACGGCTGGGTCGCACCGGGTTCGATAGTGGTGTGTACGGTCACCGGGCACGGGCTGAAGGACCCGGACACCGCGTTGCGGGATATGCCTGAGGTGACGCCGCTTCCGGTCGACCCGGGCGCGGTGGTGGCAGCGCTGGGGCTTGGCTGAGGGAGTTATTCGGTGACGCTGACCCTTCCCGAAGGGCTGATTGCGAGTGCCTCGGTGGCCGCCTCCAGTGCCAACCTCGGGCCCGGGTTCGACAGTATGGGCCTGGCTTTGGGCCGATACGACGAGATCGTTGTCGAAACTGCCGCCGAGGGCCTGGTAATCGAGGTGGAGGGCGAGGGTGCCGGGGAGGTCTCCGCCGGCGACGATCATCTCGTGGTCCGCGCCGTTCGTCGGGGGCTGGCAGCAACCGGGACGGCGGCGGCTGGCCTGATTGTCCGCTGCCGCAACACTATTCCGCACTCGCGAGGTCTCGGATCCTCCGCATCGGCCGTCGTTGGAGGCCTTGCGATCGCGAACGGGCTTGTCGCCCACACCGACCTGGATCCGTTGAGTACCGCGGAGCTTATTCAGCTGTCGGGGGAGTTCGAGGGGCATCCGGACAATGCCGCAGCCTCGGTTCTCGGCGGCGCGGTGGTTTCATGGGCAGGGGCGAAGGTCGACGCGAGAGGTATCGACGGCACGCACCCCGGCTACTCCGCCGTGCCGCTGCGACTGCACCGTGCCATCAGGCTGTTCTCGGCCATTCCGGACCTCCGGTCCTCCACTGCCGAAACCCGGGCGGTGCTCCCGGCGCAGGTCGCGCACCGGGACGCACGGTTCAACATCAGCCGCGCGGCGCTGCTGGTGTGGGCGCTCACCGAACGTCCGGACCTTCTGGTACCGGCCACCGAGGATGTCCTGCACCAGCCGCAGCGCGCCGCATCCATGCCGGCGTCTTCGGAGTTCCTGCATTTCCTGCGCCAAAACGGAGTGGCCGCTGTGCTCTCCGGCGCGGGTCCCTCGGTGCTGGCCCTCACCGACGGTGCCGACCTCTCGGCCGAGGTGTTCGAACTCGGCAGAACTCTCGGATTTGCCGTCGCTGAGATGACCGTCGGCGAACCGGTGCGCTGGAGGTGCGGTGTCGGGTCCGCCGCGCCGGACCCGCGCGGTTGAGACGCGTTCTTGCCAGCGGCGGCCGAGCAGTCTATTGTCGGGAGCGTCCAGCTTCTGCAGCACGTTTGCTGTGCCGACACTAGGACAATCACCGAATTTGTGAATGTCTCATCCAGCGGACCTACTGGTCGGCCCGACAGCCGTCCGTCCTGGCATCCACTGACACCGAAGACGGTGAGCTTGCGCGTTCAGCCAATCGGCTGAGCGCAGAAAACCCCCGTGAGTTCACACCGCGAGGGAAGAAAGGAAATCCGTGACCGAAACGGACCTCATCACGGCGCAAGGCCGGAGCCCGCAGACCGATTCGTCCACCGCCGTCGGCCCCGAGAGCCCCGCCGAACCCGCGCAGAAGGCCGCTGGCGGCGGTTCATTGACCACCATGGTGCTGCCGGAGCTACGCGCACTGGCCGGTCAGGTCGGCGTCAAAGGTACCTCCGGGATGCGTAAGAACGAGCTGATCGAGGCCATCCGGGCAGTCCAGGGCGGACCCCGAGACGGCAAGGGCGGTGGCAAACACAACCAGCCCGAAAGCCGGAAAGACAGCGGTCCGGGCGCCGCCGAAAACAGCAACGGCGGCGGTGGGGAAAGCCCTGCCCCGGCCGGGTCGGCGGTCTCGAAACCGCAGGACGCTCCCGAACAGGCCGCGTCGGAGAGGCCCGGGCCGGAGCAGTCCGGGCCGGCGAGTCCAGATGACGCCGACTCATCCGGCCAGCCGGGCGGCGAGCGTCGGGCCGACCGTCCGGCGCGGGACCGCGGCCAGCGTCCCACCCGGGACGGTGCAGACGGTGCCGGGGCCAAGACCCAGTCGCGGGATTCCGGTGAGCAAGGCGGTGACTCCGGCGGTCAGCAGAACCGGGATGACGATGGTGAGGGTCGCGGCGGGCGGCGCGGCCGGCGGTTCCGGGACCGGCGTCGCCGCGGTGATCGCACCCCCGGCGAGGGCGGCGGCGATACCGAGTTGCGTGAGGACGATGTTGTGCAACCGGTGGCGGGCATCCTCGATGTGCTTGACAACTACGCCTTCGTCCGGACCTCCGGCTACCTCGCCGGCCCCAACGATGTTTACGTGTCGATGAATATGGTCCGCAAGAACGGGCTGCGCCGCGGGGATGCCGTCACCGGAGCTGTGCGGGTGCCCCGGGAAGGCGAAGGGGGCGGTGGAAACCAGCGCCAGAAGTTCAATCCGCTGGTACGGCTCGACAGCGTCAACGGCGGCCCGGTCGAGGCGGCCCGCAGCCGCCCCGAATTCAGCAAGTTGACCCCGCTCTACCCCAATCAGCGGCTCCGTCTGGAAACCTCCCCGGAGCGGCTCACGACCCGTGTTATCGACCTGATCATGCCGATCGGCAAGGGGCAGCGCGCTCTGATCGTTTCGCCGCCGAAGGCGGGCAAGACGACGATCATGCAGGACATCGCCAACGCGATCACCCGCAACAACCCGGAATGTCATCTGATGGTGGTGCTCGTCGACGAGCGCCCGGAAGAAGTGACCGATATGCAGCGTTCGGTCAAGGGCGAGGTCATCGCGTCAACCTTCGACCGGCCGCCCTCCGATCACACCCAGGCGGCCGAACTTGCCATCGAACGGGCCAAGCGGCTGGTGGAACAGGGTAAGGATGTCGTGGTGCTGCTCGACTCGATCACCCGACTGGGGCGCGCCTACAACAACGCCTCGCCGGCATCCGGACGTATCCTGTCCGGTGGTGTGGACTCCACCGCTCTGTACCCGCCCAAGCGGTTCCTCGGTGCGGCGCGCAATATCGAAGACGGCGGTTCGCTGACCATCATCGCCACCGCCATGGTCGAAACCGGCTCAACCGGCGACACGGTGATCTTCGAGGAGTTCAAGGGCACCGGCAACGCCGAACTCAAGCTCGATCGCAAGATCGCCGAGCGCCGGGTGTTCCCGGCCGTCGACGTCAACCCGTCCGGCACCCGCAAGGACGAGTTGCTGCTCTCGCCCGACGAGTTCTCGGTTGTGCACAAGCTGCGCCGGGTGCTCAGCGGCCTGGACAGTCATCAGGCGATCGACCTGCTGATGAGCCAGCTACGCAAGACCAAGACGAACTACGAGTTCCTGGTGCAGGTGTCCAAGACGGCCCCGGGCACGATGGACTCCGACTAGTCGGTCCTACCGGTCCCGGGAGATGGACACCAACGGGATTTGGCGTTGCGTCGACGAGCAACGTGCCGGCCTCGCCGATCTGCTCGGGGCCCTCGACGCCGAACAATGGACGGCGCCGTCGCTGTGTGATGGCTGGCGGGTGCGGGATGTCGCCGCCCACCTGACCCATTCCCGGATGCCGCCGCTGCGGATGGTCATCGAGGCGGCGAGGTCCGGCTTTCGGTTCGACCGGATGATCCTTCGACTCGGGCGGCAAGACCCGCGCACGCAGGTGGAGATCACCGCCGCCTTGCGGGCCATGGTGGGGTCCCGGACCAGGGTTCCCGGAACCAGTGTGCAGCAACCGCTGATCGAACTGCTGGTGCACGGCCAGGACATCGCGGTGCCGCTCGGAGTCGACCTGCCGATGCCGTGCGATGCTGCGGCCGAAGCAGCCGCGAGGCTGTCCACCATGAAGTTCCCGATCAATGGCAGCCGGCGGCTGCGGGGAATTCGGCTGGTCGCTACCGATACGGATTTCGAAGCCGGTGCAGGCCCGGAGGTGACGGCTCCGATCCGCGACATCGTCATGATGCTCGCCGGTCGCGCCGATGCGTAGCCATGCAGTGTCCCGACCGACCCCGACCGGCAGAACCGGCCCGTTTGGGCTGGTGGCGAACGAACTGGCATACTGAGCGGGACCCCCTCGGGTACCGGTTCACGCCATTGCAACGGGCGACCCGGCGACCATGAAATGCAGAGGAAACCATGAAGAGCGGCATTCACCCCGCCTATGTCGAGACCACCGTGGTCTGCGGCTGCGGCAACAACTTCACCACCCGTAGCACCAAGGAGAGCGGCCATATCGTCGTCGAGGTCTGCTCCCAGTGCCACCCGTTCTACACCGGCAAACAGAAGATTCTCGACAGCGGCGGTCGGGTGGCGCGTTTCGAAAAGCGCTACGGCAAGCGGACGGCCAAGGCAGCCGACGCCGGAGCGGAAACCGCCGGCAGCTAGCTTCATCGCCGACGCCCGCCGCTCGCGTGTGCGAGCGACCGGGCGTCGGTCTCTGTTCAGGTACCGCACTTCGACATCGTGAGAGGACCGGCGATGACGCAGAGCGCCCCCGCGGTTGCGATCGAGGCGGTGCTGACCGAACATGCCGACCTCGAACGCCAGTTATCCGAGCCGGAACTGCACAGTGACCCCGCCAACGCCCGGCGGGTGGGTAAGCGGTTTGCCCAGCTGGCCCCGATCGTGGCGACCTACCGCAAGCTCGACACCGCGCGCGGCGACCTCGAGGCGGCCCGGGAGCTGGCCGCCGATGACCAATCGTTCGCCGCAGAGGTGACCGAACTGCAGGCCAGGGTCGCCGACCTCGACGATCAGCTCACCGATATGCTGGCGCCCCGCGACCCGCACGACCCCGATGACATCCTGCTGGAGGTGAAATCCGGCGAGGGCGGGGAGGAGTCGGCGTTGTTCGCCGCCGACCTGGCCCGAATGTACATCCGCTACGCCGAGCGGCACGGCTGGACGGTGACCGTCCTCGACGAGACGTTCTCCGATCTGGGTGGGTACAAGGAGGCCACCATTGCGATAGCCGCGCGGGGCAATGCGGCAGACGGGGTGTGGTCGCGCCTGAAGTGGGAGGGTGGCGTTCACCGGGTGCAACGGGTGCCCGTCACCGAGTCGCAGGGCCGGGTGCACACCTCCGCGGCCGGGGTGCTGGTCTATCCCGAGCCCGAGGAGGTCGAGGAGGTGCAGATCGATGAATCCGATCTGCGCATCGATGTCTACCGTTCGTCCGGTAAGGGCGGCCAGGGGGTGAACACCACCGACTCCGCGGTGCGCATCACCCACCTGCCCACCGGCATCGTGGTGACCTGCCAGAACGAGCGATCCCAGTTGCAGAACAAGGCCCGCGCCATGCAGGTGCTGGCCGCCCGACTGCAGGCGGTCGCCGAAGAGCAGGCGGAGGCAGATGCCTCCGCGGACCGGGCCAGCCAGATTCGTACCGTCGACCGTTCCGAGCGGATCCGGACCTACAACTTCCCGGAGAACCGGATCGCCGATCACCGGATCAACTTCAAGGCGCACAATCTCGATCAGGTGCTCGAGGGTGACCTCGACGCACTACTCGACGCGCTGGCGTCGGCTGACAAGCAGTCCCGGCTCCAGCAGACATGATGCGGTCAAGCGTCAGCCGGGGTCCGGCGGCCCGCGTGCGCGCGGCTATCGTCGCCGCCACCGAGACGCTGACCAAGGCTGGAATCGATTCGGCCCGAAACGATGCCGAACTGCTGGCAGCGCATGCAGCGGGCGTCGACCGGGGCCGGTTGGTTCTGGTGGACTCTCCCGGCGCCGACTTCTACGACCGCTTCGGTGCCGCGGTCGCCGCCCGCGCACGGCGAATTCCGTTGCAACACATCACCGGAACCGCCACCTTTGGACCGGTGCGCCTGGAGGTGGGGCCGGGGGTGTTCATCCCGCGGCCGGAAACCGAGCTTCTTCTGGAATGGGCCCTCGCCCAGGACCTTCCCGGTAAGCCGGTGATCGTCGATCTGTGCACGGGTTCCGGTGCGCTGGCGCTTGCGCTGGCCGCCGGTCGGCCCGACTCCCGGGTGATCGCGGTCGAGGACGATTCCACGGCACTGGGCTACGCCCGGCGCAACGCGGTTACGACCCGGGTGCACATCGTAGCCGGGGACGCGACCGACCCCGATCTTCTCACCGAACTGGCTGACGGCGTCGATTTGGTGGTGGCCAACCCGCCCTATATCCCGCTGGGTGCGGCGCTCGACCCCGAAGTCGCCGAGCACGACCCGAAGCGCGCACTGTTCGGCGGGGTCGACGGTATGGCCGTGATCACTCCGATCGTGCACCGGGCCGTCCACTGGCTGTGCCGGGGCGGCCTGCTGGCCATCGAACACGATGACACCACCTCGGCGGCCACCGTTGACACCATCACTGCCACAGGTGCCTTCGCCGACGTGGTCTCGCACCGTGATCTCAGCGGCCGGCCCCGTTTCGTGACAGCCCGGCGAACCGGCAGATCGGATCTCGCAGCGAACCGGGCAATCCCGGGGATTGAGGAGGGCGGGTAACCGTGACGCAGCTGTTCGACTGCCGGGCACCGGATGGCCGGGCCGATGCCGTTGCCGCGGCCGCGGCGGCGGTCAAGAGCGGCCGGCTGGTGGTCATGCCCACCGATACGGTGTATGGGATCGGTGCCGACGCCTTCGACAGCCAGGCCGTCGCCGGCCTGCTTGCCGCCAAGGGCCGTGGCCGTGACATGCCGGTCGGGGTGCTGGTCGGCTCCTGGCACACCATCGACGGCTTGGTCCTCTATGTCCCCGACGAGGTCCGCGAACTGGTCCACGCCTTCTGGCCGGGCGCGCTCAGCCTGGTGGTGAAACAGGCCCCGTCGCTGCAGTGGGACCTCGGGGACGCTCGCGGCACGGTGATGCTGCGAATGCCGCTGCAGCCGGTGGCCCTCGAACTGCTCCGGCAGACCGGGCCGATGGCGGTTTCGAGCGCCAACGTCTCCGGCCGGCCGCCGGCTGTCACCGCCGCCGAGGCCCGGGGCCAACTCGGGGACCTCGTTGATGTCTACCTCGACGGCGGCCCGTCGGCGCAGCAGGCGGCCTCCACCATCGTCGACCTGACCGGCCGCACGCCGCGCATCCTCCGGGAGGGGCCGGTCACAGCCGAGGCGATCGCCGAAGTCCTCGGAATCGACCCGTCCGTGATCACCGACTGAATTCCGGGACGGAGCAGTACCGTTGGACACGATGGTCACGCTGTTGGCGCTGTCGGACAACCGCGCGATCCTCGCGCTGTCGGATCGCGGTGCCGGTGTTCCATTACGGGAATTGGCGCTGGTCGGTCTTACCGCCGCGATCGTCACCTACTTCGCCACCGGCGGTGTTCGAGTGCTGGCCACCCGACTCGGCGCGGTCGCCTATCCCCGCAAGCGCGACGTTCATTCCAAACCCACTCCCAGGATGGGTGGGCTGGCCATGTACGCCGGCGTCGTTACCGCGGTGTTCCTGGCGTCCCAGCTGCCTGCCCTGAACCGCGGCTTCGTGTACTCCTCCGGTATGCCGGCCGTGGTCATTGCGGGCGGGTTGATCATGGGCATCGGGCTGATTGACGACCGATGGGGTCTGGACGCCCTGACGAAGTTCGCCGGCCAGATCACCGCGGCGAGTGTGTTGGTCACCATGGGAGTCGCATGGAGTGTGCTCTACATCCCGTTCGGCGGTATCGGCACGATCGTGCTCGATCAGGCGTCATCCATCCTGTTGACGCTCGCGTTGACGGTTGCCGTGGTCAACGCGATGAATTTTGTCGACGGTCTCGACGGGCTGGCCGCCGGGCTCGGCCTGATCACCGCCATGGCGATCTGTATTTTCTCCGTCGGTCTGCTGCGCGACCACGGCGGCGATGTCCTGTTCTATCCGCCCGCGGTGATCTCGGTGGTGCTCGCCGGCGCCTGCCTGGGCTTTCTGCCGCATAATTTCCACCCGGCGAAGATTTTCATGGGTGACTCCGGGTCCATGCTGATCGGCCTCATGCTCGCGGCGGCTTCGACCACGGCGGCCGGTCCCATCTCGCAGAGTGCTTACGGCGCACGTGACGTGTTCGCCCTCTTATCGCCGTTCCTGCTGGTGGTGGCTGTGGTTTTCGTGCCCGCGCTGGACATGCTGCTGGCGATCGTGCGGCGCACACGCGCCGGCCGCAGCCCGTTCAGTCCGGACAAGATGCACCTGCACCACCGGCTGCTGCAGATCGGGCATTCGCACCGCCGGGCAGTCCTGCTGATCTACCTGTGGGTCGGACTGGTGGCGCTCGGCGCGGCCAGCACTATTTTCTTCGACCCGCGCTATACCGGGGCGGTTATGCTCGCGGCCATCGCCGTCGCGGTCGTGGTCACCGTGATCCCCCTGCTACGCGGCCAGAACATGCCTGATGACGAGGAGTTGACAGCGTTGTACGACAGCCTTTACGACAGCAAGTAGTAGGCCGGTTTAGGGCCGTTTGGCATGTGGTACCGTGCCGATGCGCGCCCGTTCGGGCCGTCCTTCAAACTGACGTGATTGTGGGTAGACGTGTGACGACGCCAGCGCCTGAAGCGCCGTTGGTGTTTCCATCCGTTGCCTTCCGGCCGGTGCTCCTGCTGGCTATCTGCGGGGCGCTCTCTGCGCTGGCGATCGGGCTCTCCGGCTGGGCCGGTTACATCATGTTCGGGGTGTTTTTCAGCGTCGGCCTCGGATTGGGCCTGATAAACGCCCTGCTGGTGCGACGTTCGGTCGCCTCGATCACCGCGGAGGACCATCCCCTCAAGAAGAAGATGGCCCTGAACTCGGCCACTCGGCTGCTGATCATCACAACGGTCGGGCTGACCATCGCCTTCATCTTTCGGCCGCTGGGGCTGGGCGTGGTCTTCGGGCTGGCGCTGTTCCAGATCGTGCTCGTGCTCGCCACTGCGCTCCCGGTCTGGAAGAAGATCCGTACCGGTGAACCGGACCCGCACGACGCCGGCGGAACAAATCCGGCGGATTCTTCGCGCAATACCGCTTCAACTGCCGACGATATGTTCAAGGATTGAGCACCATGACCGAACGAATCCTGGCTGCGGGCGCTATCGAGGTCGGCCACCACACCACGGCCACATGGCTGGGTATGACGGTGAACACCGATACGGTGCTCTCCACTGCCGTCGCCGCGGTGATCACGCTGGCCCTGGCCTTCTTTCTGCGCGCCAAAGTCACCTCATCCGGCGTGCCGAGCGGGGTCCAGCTGTTCTGGGAGGCCATTACCACCCAGATGCGCGGTCAGATCGAAGCGGCGATCGGGATGAAAGTTGCCCCCTTCGCGCTGCCGATGGCGGTGGCGCTCTTCGTGTTCATCCTGATTGCGAACTGGATCGCGGTGTTCCCGTGGCAGTACGGAACCGCTGACGGCGGGTCGCACGAGGTGCTCAAAGCGCCGGCCGGGGATATCAACTTCGCTTTGGCGCTCGCCCTGTTCGTGTTCGTCAGCTATCACGCGGCCGGGATATGGCGGCGCGGCCTGATCGGCCACCCGATCAAGGTGCTCAAAGGCCACGTGTCTTTCCTGATGCCGATCAACATCGTCGAGGAACTCGCCAAACCGATCTCGCTGTCACTCCGTCTGTTTGGCAATATCTTCGCCGGCGGCATCATGGTGGCACTCATCGCTTTGTTCCCGCCGTACATCATGTGGGCGCCCAACGCGGTCTGGAAGTCGTTCGATCTGTTCGTCGGCCTGATCCAGGCCTTCATTTTCTCGCTGCTGACGATCCTGTACTTCAGCCAGGCGATGGAACTGGAAGAGGAGCACCACTAGGATCCGCTCATCACCAGACCTTGAGCAGCGGGTCATTCCTGCCCGCTCGACCCCGAACCACCCACAGCCCTGGTAGCAGACCTACCAGCAATCAAGGAGGATAAGTAATGGCAGACCCACAAATCATGGCCGGCGCTCTGATCGGCGGCGGTCTCATCTTGGGCGGCGGTGCCATCGGTGCCGGCATCGGCGACGGTATCGCCGGTAACGCCCTGATCTCCGGTATCGCCCGTCAGCCCGAGGCCCAGGGCCGACTGTTCACCCCGTTCTTCATTACGGTCGGTCTGGTCGAGGCGGTGTACTTCATCAACCTTGCGTTCATGGCGCTGTTCGTGTTCGCCACCCCCGGCGCCTCCTGATCCGCGATGGGCTCAGCAATAGGAGAAGCCGGCGTCACCCTGCTGGCGGCTGAGGAAGGCGAGACCAGCAACTTCCTCATCCCCAACGGCACCTTCTTCTTCGTGCTGGCCATCTTCATGGTCGTGCTCGGCGTGATTGCCAAGTTCGTCGTGCCGCCGATCCTGGAGGTGTTGGGTGAGCGCGAGCGGATGGTGGCCAAGACCACCGAGGACAACCGCAAGGCCGCCGATCAGGAAGCCGCCGCTGATGCCGACTACCGGAAGGAGTTGACGGAGGGGCGTTCCGAGGCCGCTCTGATCCGGGACGAGGCGCGTGCCGAAGGCCGCGCGGTCGTGGACGAGAAACGCGCTCAGGCGAATGAAGAGGTTGCCGACACCGTGCAAGCGGCCAATGAAGAACTGAAACTGGCCAGCGATGCGATCGCCGACGATCTTCACTCATCGGTGGACACCTTGTCCGCGGCGCTGGCCAGTCGGGTTCTCGGAGTGGACGTGTCCAGCGTGTCGGCCACGACAGGACGGTAGCGGCAATGTCAACATTCATCGGCAACCTCATCGGCTTCGGGCTGATCGCGTGGCTCGTGATCAAGTTCCTCGTCCCGCTGATCCGCCGGCTGATGGTCAAGCAGCAGGATGCGGTACGCACTCAGCTTGAAGAGAGTGCCACCGCCACCAAACGCCTCGCCTCGGCCGACGAGCACCATGCCCAGCGTGTCGAGGAGGGCAAAGCCGATGCCCGGCACGTCGTCGAGGAGGCCAGATCTGACTCGGTGCGCATCACCGAACAGCTTCGCGCCCAGGCCGATGTGGAGGCCGAGCGGATCAAAGTCCAGGGCGGACAGCAGGTCTCGCTGCTCCGCTCGCAGACCATCCGGCAGCTTCGCGGCGAACTGGGAAGTGAGTCGGTCCGGCGGGCGGGTGAGCTAGTACGCGCCCACGTGTCCGATCCGCAGGCCCGGGCAGCCACAGTCGACCGGTTCATCGATGAGTTGGAGGCCATGGCCCCGGCCGCGTTCACTCCGGAGATCGGGTCGTCAGGGATGCGATCAGCCAGCCGGGACGCCCAGAACGCGCTGGTGGAGCGGTTCAAGACGATGTCCGCCTCGCTGACAGGGGAGCAGTTGTCGGCCCTCGCGGCCGAGTTGGTTTCGGTGGACACCCTGCTCCTGGGTGAACCGATTCTGGCCCGCCACCTCGCGGAGGCCACCGGTGAGACCGCGGCCAAACAGCAACTGCTGTCGCGGTTGCTGGCCGACAAGGTCGGACCGAACACCCTGGAGGTGCTCAACACGGCGGTCTCGGTGCGTTGGTCCAGAACGGGAGACCTGGGCGAAGCGGTTGAGCACATCGCCCGGCTCGCACTGCTGGTGCGCGCCGACCGGGAGGATCAGGCCGACGAGGTCGCCGAGCAACTGTTCCGCTTCGGCCGCATTCTCGATGCTCAGCCCCGGTTGAGTTCCCTGCTCGGCGATTACGCCCAGCCGGCCCGGCAGCGGGTCGCGCTGCTGGGGTCGGTTCTCGACCGGGCCGGGGGTGCCAACCCCACTGCGGTCGCCCTGCTGTCCCAGACTGTCGAGTTGCTCCGCGGCGAACGTGCCGATGACGCGGTGCAAGAACTGGCCGAACTGGCGGTCGCGCACCGGGGCGAGGTGGTTGCGGAGGTCGGCGCCGCCGCAGAACTGACCGACGCGCAGCGCCGTCGGCTGACCGATGTGCTGACCCGTATCTACCATCACCCCGTCTCGGTACAGCTCAACATCGAGCCCGAATTGCTCGGCGGCCTCTCGGTCGCGGTCGGCGATGAGGTGATCGACGGCACGCTGTCCGCCCGGCTGGCCGCGGCCGAGATCAAGCTGCCCGATTAGCCGGGCAACGAACCGGTTCAGAAATATCCGATCCCCCGAATTCGCAGAGACAAAGAGGAAGACGAAAAGCCATGGCAGAGTTGACAATCTCCGCTGACGATATCGAAGGTGCCATTGCGAGTTACGTCTCGAGCTTCGAGGCGGGCACCGGCCGCGAGGAGATCGGCACCGTCATCGACGCCGGTGACGGTATCGCTCACGTCGAGGGTCTTCCCTCGGTGATGACCCAGGAGCTGCTGGAGTTCCCCGGCGGGGTCCTCGGTGTCGCGCTCAACCTCGATGAACACAGCATCGGTGCGGTGATCCTCGGCGACTTCGAGAAGATCGAGCAGGGCCAGCAGGTGAAGCGCACCGGTGAGGTGCTCTCAGTCCCGGTGGGTGACGCCTTCCTGGGCCGCGTCGTCAATCCGCTCGGACAGCCGATCGACGGACAGGGCGATATCGAGGCGAGCACCCGGCGCGCTCTGGAGTTGCAGGCACCGTCGGTGGTGCAGCGCAAGGGCGTCACCGAACCGCTGCAAACCGGTATCAAGGCCATCGACGCGATGACGCCGATCGGGCGCGGTCAGCGGCAGTTGATCATCGGTGACCGGAAAACCGGCAAGACGGCCGTCTGCGTCGACACCATCCTCAACCAACGGCAGAACTGGGAGACCGGCGACCCGAACAAGCAGGTGCGGTGTGTTTACGTCGCTGTGGGACAGAAAGGCACCACCATCGCCAGCGTGCGGCGCGCGCTGGAAGAGGGCGGCGCGATGGACTACACCACCATCGTGGCGGCGCCCGCCTCCGATGCGGCCGGCTTCAAGTGGCTGGCGCCTTACACCGGCTCGGCTATCGCGCAGGAATGGATGTACGACGGCAAGCATGTGCTGATCGTGTTCGACGATCTGACCAAGCAGGCCGAGGCGTATCGGGCGATCTCCCTGCTGCTGCGCCGCCCGCCAGGCCGTGAGGCCTACCCGGGCGACGTGTTCTATCTGCACTCGCGGCTGCTGGAGCGTTGCGCGAAGCTCTCCGACGAACTTGGCGGCGGCTCGATGACCGGCCTGCCGATCATCGAAACCAAGGCCAACGACATCTCCGCGTACATCCCGACCAACGTCATTTCGATTACGGACGGCCAGTGCTTCCTGGAAACCGACCTGTTCAACCAGGGTGTGCGGCCGGCCATCAACGTCGGTGTGTCGGTGTCCCGGGTGGGCGGCGCGGCTCAGATCAAGGCGATGAAAGAGGTGGCCGGTTCGCTGCGGCTGGATTTGTCGCAGTACCGCGAACTGGAAGCCTTCGCCGCCTTCGCATCCGACCTCGACGAGACCTCCAAGGCACAGCTTGAACGCGGTGCCCGCCTGGTGGAACTGCTCAAACAGCCGCAATACAGCCCGATGTCGGTCGAAGACCAGGTCGTGGCGATCTTCCTGGGCACGAAGGGTCATCTCGACTCCGTTCCGGTCGCCGACGTCTCCCGGTTCGAATCGGAGTTCATCGAGCACCTCAAGGCATCGGAATCACCGGTGCTCGGCGAGATTCACACCTCCCAGAAACTGTCCGAGGAAACCCAGGCCACCCTGGAGCGCATCGTCGCCGACTTCAAGAAGGGCTTCGCCACCACGGACGGAAGTTCGGTTGTCCCCGACGCTCACGTCGCGGCGATGGATGAAGCCGATGTGGAGAAAGAAGCCGTTCAGGTCCGCAAGCCCGCGCCGAAGAAGAAGTAATGGCAGCCACCCTCCGCGAACTGCGCGGACGTATTCGCTCGGCCGGGTCGATCAAGAAGATCACCAAGGCTCAGGAGTTGATTGCCACTTCCCGCATCGCCAAGGCCCAGGCGCGCGTCGAGGCGGCCCGACCATACTCGGCCGAAATCACCAACATGCTGACCGATCTGGCGGCTGAGTCGGCACTGGATCATCCTCTGCTGGTGGCCCGGGAGAACCCGAAGCGGGCCGCCGTGCTGGTGGTCTCCTCCGACCGCGGGCTGTGCGGCGCCTACAACGCGAACGTGTTGCGACGGGCCGAGGAGCTCATCTCGCTGCTGCGGGAGGAGGGTAAGGCACCGGTGCTGTACGTGGTCGGCCGTAAGGCGCTGGGGTATTTCAGCTTCCGCAATTGGACCATCACCGGGTCCTGGATCGGTTTTTCCGATAGGCCCACCTACGAGCAGTCCCAGGAGATCGCCGACGCGCTGGTTGCGGCCTTCCTGGCCGGTGCCGATGACGACGGTGAGGGCCCGGGGGACGACGGTGTCTTCGGCGTTGACGAGTTGCACATCGTATTCACGGAGTTCCGGTCGATGCTTGCTCAGGTCGCCGAGGCCCGGCGGATCGCGCCGATGGAGGTTGAGTACGTCGAGGAGGAAGCCGGGGTGCACACCCTGTTCTCCTTCGAGCCCGACGCAACCACCTTGTTCGAATCGCTGTTGCCTCGCTATGTGGCGACTCGGATCTTCTCGGCGCTGCTCGAGGCATCGGCGTCGGAATCGGCATCGCGGCGTCGCGCGATGAAGGCGGCCTCCGATAACGCCGATGATCTGATCAAGATCCTCACCTTGATGGCCAACCGTGAGCGGCAGGCGCAGATTACCCAGGAAATCAGCGAAATCGTCGGCGGCGCAAACGCGCTCGCCGATGCAGCGAAGAAATAAGCCCCGTCAAAAGCTTAGGAAGCGAAGAGAGAAATGACTGTCACCGCTGATACGAAGAACAACACCGCGGGGAACAACACCGCGGGGCGCGTGGTGCGCATCACCGGCCCGGTCGTCGATGTGGAGTTCCCCCGCGGCTCGGTGCCTGAGCTGTTCAACGCCCTCCATGCCGATATCGCCTACGGGGCACTGTCGAAGACGCTGACCTTGGAGGTGGCTCAGCACCTCGGCGACAACCTGGTCCGCACCATCTCGATGCAGCCCACCGACGGTCTGGTGCGTGGTGTCGAGGTGACCGACACCGGCGCGTCGATCTCGGTGCCGGTCGGCGACGGTGTCAAAGGGCACGTGTTCAACGCGCTCGGCAACTGCCTCGACGAGCCCGGCTACGGTAAGGACTTCGAGAAGTGGTCGATCCACCGCCGCCCTCCGGCCTTCGATGAGCTCGAGCCCCGAACCGAAATGCTGGAGACCGGCCTGAAAGTCGTCGACCTGCTGACCCCGTACGTTCGCGGTGGCAAGATCGCCCTGTTCGGTGGTGCCGGCGTCGGCAAGACTGTGCTCATCCAGGAGATGATCAACCGCATCGCCCGCAACTTCGGTGGCACGTCGGTGTTCGCCGGGGTGGGGGAGCGCACCCGCGAGGGCAACGACCTGTGGGTCGAACTCGCCGACGCCAACGTGCTCAAGGACACCGCGCTGGTGTTCGGCCAGATGGACGAGCCGCCGGGCACCCGCATGCGGGTGGCGCTCTCGGCGCTGACCATGGCGGAATACTTCCGGGATGAGATGAGCCAGGATGTGCTGCTGTTCATCGATAACATCTTCCGGTTCACCCAGGCCGGTTCCGAGGTTTCGACACTGCTTGGCCGGATGCCGTCGGCGGTGGGCTACCAGCCCACACTGGCTGACGAAATGGGGGAGTTGCAGGAACGCATCACCTCGACTCGCGGACGTTCGATCACCTCGATGCAGGCGGTCTACGTGCCCGCCGACGACTACACCGACCCGGCACCGGCCACCACCTTCGCCCACCTCGATGCCACCACCGAACTTTCCCGGGCGGTGTTTTCCAAGGGCATCTTCCCGGCGGTGGATCCGCTGGCGTCGAGTTCGACGATCCTGCACCCCAGCGTGGTGGGCGACGAGCACTACCGGGTGGCTCAAGAGGTCATCCGAATCCTGCAGCGTTATAAGGACCTTCAGGACATCATCGCCATCCTTGGTATCGATGAGCTCTCGGAGGAGGACAAGCAGCTGGTCTACCGGGCGCGTCGTATCGAGCGATTCCTGAGCCAGAACATGATGGCTGCCGAGCAGTTCACCGGCCAGCCCGGCTCGACCGTGCCGCTGAAGGAGACCGTCGAGGCCTTCGACAAGTTGGCCAAGGGTGATTTCGACCACCTCCCCGAACAGGCTTTCTTCCTGATCGGCGGTCTCGACGATCTGGCCAAGAAGGCTGAGAGCATGGGTGTGAAACTGTGATCGGCGAACGAAAGGTGACCTGAGATGGCCGAACTGGACGTCGCTATCGTCGCCGTCGAACGCAAAATCTGGTCCGGTAAGGGGACTTTCGTCTTCACCCGCACCACCTCCGGCGAGATCGGTATCCTGCCCCAGCACATACCGCTGGTCGCGCGGTTGGTCGACGACGCGATGGTGCGGGTTGAGCGCGAGGACGAAGAGGATCTGCGGATCGCCGTCGACGGCGGCTACCTGTCGGTGACCGAGGTTGGCGTGACGATCCTGGCAGAGTCCGCCGAGTTCGCCTCGGAGATTGATGCGGAACGCGCCAAGTCGGACGCCGATTCCGACGACCCGCAGACGGCGGCCCGCGGAAGGGCCCGGCTACGCGCGCTCGGCCAAATCGACTGATCCGGACCGGCCGATGAGCGCGTCGATGGTCGTCATGATCGCGCTGGTGGCTGTTCTGTTCCTGGTGGTGCTGGCGCTCAGCTACCGGCTGTGGAAGCTCGGGCAAGGCGGAACGCCGGCAATCCTGCGCGATAGCCCGGCGGTCGGCGGCCACGGCTGGCGGCACGGCGTGATTCGGTACCGCGGTGAAGAAGCCCGCTTCTACCAGCTTTCCAGCCTGCGGCTTTGGCCGGACCGCCGGCTCGGCCGGCGTGGATTGGAGGTCGTTTCCCGGCGCGGTCCCTGTGGTGACGAATTCGACATCATGACGGAGCAGATCGTGGTTCTGGCCATCCAGGACACGACCTCCGCGGGGCAGGGCCGGGAATATGAAATGGCGCTGGATCGTGGAGCCCTGACGGCTTTCCAGTCCTGGGTCGAGTCGCGGCCCTCACCGCGGGCGCGGCGGCGTACCAGCTGAGCTACCGCTACCCGTCGGTCTCCGAAGTGCGGGGTCCACCTGGCTGCCAGAGCACGTCACCACCCGCATTGGCCACCCGCGACAGGATGAACAGCAAGTCCGAAAGACGGTTGAGGTAGCGGGCCGGAAGCGGGCTGACCGTGTCGGGATGAGCATTGGCCGCGATCCATGCCGACCGTTCGGCGCGTCGGGTGACCGTTCGGGCCACGTGCAGTAGCGCCGACAGTGCTGTGCCGCCGGGCAGAATGAACGAGGTCAAAGCCGGCAGTGCCTCGTTGTACTCGTCGCACCAGGCCTCCACCCGGTCGATATAGGGCGCGGTGATACGCAGTGGCGGGTACTCGGGGTTTTCCACGATCGGGGTGGACAGGTCGGCCCCGGCATCGAAAAGGTCGTTCTGAATCCAGGTCAGTACGGTTCGGAGATTTTCGCCGGGATTGCCCAGCGCCACGGCGACCCCGATCGCGGCGTTGGCCTCATCGCAGTCGGCATAGGCGATCAGCCGGGGGTCATCCTTTCCGACCCGGGAAAAATCGCTCAAACTCGACGTGCCGTCGTCACCGGTGCGGGTATAGATGCGGGTCAGATGTACTGCCATGGGAGAACCGTACCGGTCGGTAGGCCCCGAAGCGGGCCCCGGCTCCTCTAAACTGACGCCGTGGCCGAGCGTTTCCTGGTGACTGGCGGAAATCGCCTGTCCGGCGAGGTGTCGGTCACCGGTGCCAAAAACAGCGTCTTGAAGCTGATGGCAGCCGCGCTGCTGGCAGAGGGCACCACGACGATCACCAACTGTCCCGACATTCTGGACGTGCCATTGATGGCGGAGGTGCTGCGCGGTCTGGGGGCGAATGTTGAACTCGACGGTTCGGTGGTTCGGATCACCTCACCGGACGAGCTCAAGTACGAGGCCGACTTCGCCGCGGTCCGGCAGTTCCGGGCGTCGGTGTGCGTACTCGGCCCGCTCGTCGGGCGGTGTAAGCGTGCGCGGGTCGCGCTTCCCGGCGGTGACGCCATCGGCTCCCGCCCGCTTGATATGCACCAGTCGGGCCTGCGGCAACTCGGTGCGGACTGCACCATCGAACATGGCTGCGTCGTAGCCTCTGCTGAGCACCTGCACGGGGCGGAGATCCAGTTGGAATTCCCGTCGGTCGGAGCCACGGAGAACATCTTGATGGCCGCTGTCGTCGCAGAAGGTCTGACCACCATCCACAACGCCGCCCGGGAGCCCGATGTGGTGGACCTGTGCGACATGCTCAACCAGATGGGAGCCCAGGTTGAGGGCGCGGGGACCTCGACGTTGCGGATCACCGGCGTGCCGAGGCTGCACCCCACCGAGCATCGGGTCATCGGTGACCGCATCGTCGCCGCCACCTGGGGTATCGCTGCGGTGATGACCCGCGGTGATATCTCGGTCAGCGGTGTCGATCCGTCCCACCTGCAACTGGTCCTCCACAAACTTCATGACGCCGGCGCCACCGTGACCCAACACGACAACGGCTTCCGGGTGGTGCAGTACGAGCGGCCCAAGGCCTGCAACGTCGCGACGCTGCCGTTTCCCGGATTTCCGACGGACCTGCAGCCGATGGCGATCGCGCTGGCCGCCATCGCCGATGGAACGTCAATGATCACCGAGAATGTCTTCGAAGCCCGATTCCGATTCGTCGAGGAGATGGTCCGTTTGGGAGCGGATGCCCGCACCGATGGTCACCATGCGGTCGTGCGGGGTATTCCACAGCTGTCGAGCGCGCCGGTCTGGTCCTCCGACATCCGTGCCGGCGCCGGTTTGGTGCTGGCCGGTCTCGTCGCCGACGGGGAGACCGACGTTCACGATGTTTTTCACATCGACCGCGGCTACCCACTGTTCGTCGAGGACCTTCAGAGTCTTGGCGCGGAAATAGAACGCGTACAGTAGGCGTTATCCTGGGCACGACAGCGCTTGACCAGCGCGGAAAGCCTGACAAAACTCGGACTTGACTTCGGGGTAGAAGCTGAAGTACGTTGGTAGGGTTGCCCTGCGAGCGGATGCGAGTGGGTGTGTTGTTTGAGAACTCAATAGTGTGTTTGGTGGTTTTTGTTTGTTGTTTTTTGTTTTTGTTGTGCTCTGGCTCCCCCGGGTCAGGGTGTGATGTTTTTTGCCAGATGTTTTCTGGTTGCTTGGTCAGATTGCTCTGATTGATGCTTGCCCGTGAGTCGTTTTGGCTCCCTTTTGTGAAAAGGGAGGGCAGTTTTTGTTTGGAGAGTTTGATTCTGGCTCAGGACGAACGCTGGCGGCGTGCTTAACACATGCAAGTCGAACGGTAAGGCCCTTCGGGGTACACGAGTGGCGAACGGGTGAGTAACACGTGGGTGATCTGCCCTGCACTTCGGGATAAGCCTGGGAAACTGGGTCTAATACCGGATAGGACTACAGGCTTCATGGTTTGTGGTGGAAAGCTTTTGCGGTGTGGGATGGGCCCGCGGCCTATCAGCTTGTTGGTGGGGTAATGGCCTACCAAGGCGACGACGGGTAGCCGGCCTGAGAGGGTGTCCGGCCACACTGGGACTGAGATACGGCCCAGACTCCTACGGGAGGCAGCAGTGGGGAATATTGCACAATGGGCGCAAGCCTGATGCAGCGACGCCGCGTGGGGGATGACGGCCTTCGGGTTGTAAACCTCTTTCAGCTATGACGAAGCGCAAGTGACGGTAGTAGCAGAAGAAGCACCGGCCAACTACGTGCCAGCAGCCGCGGTAATACGTAGGGTGCGAGCGTTGTCCGGAATTACTGGGCGTAAAGAGCTCGTAGGTGGTTTGTCGCGTTGTCCGTGAAATCTTACAGCTTAACTGTGAGCGTGCGGGCGATACGGGCAGACTGGAGTACTGCAGGGGAGACTGGAATTCCTGGTGTAGCGGTGGAATGCGCAGATATCAGGAGGAACACCGGTGGCGAAGGCGGGTCTCTGGGCAGTAACTGACGCTGAGGAGCGAAAGCGTGGGGAGCGAACAGGATTAGATACCCTGGTAGTCCACGCCGTAAACGGTGGGTACTAGGTGTGGGTTTCCTTCCTTGGGATCCGTGCCGTAGCTAACGCATTAAGTACCCCGCCTGGGGAGTACGGCCGCAAGGCTAAAACTCAA
>CAZKUK010000036.1:31539-35614 GCA_964555915.1 uncultured Mycobacterium sp. | reverse complement strand
GGTGCCGGTGGCCGGCGCGGCTGGGGCGGAGGTGCCGGTGGCGGCGGGCGGAAGTAGGGGTCGCGGCGGATGACCTGTGACGGCTCCGGTAGTCGAAACGGTGCCGGCGGCACCCGGGGAAGTCGATCGGTCGGCGCATCCCAGATGGGCGGCCGGTCGTCGTTCACCGGGACGAATCTACGCGCGCCGGCCGTCATCCACCGCGCCCGGCGGGCCGGTGTCCGAAGGTATGAGGGTCGCGCCGGTTCAGCGCGTGAGCCATCCGAGATGGCCCGACAACAGCGTGTAGCCGACGAACGCCACCGTGTCGATCAGCCCGTGCGCGATGACCAACGGCCAGAGTCGGCCGGTCCGGCACCAGGCGTATCCGAAAACCAGGCCCATCACCACGTTGCCCAGACCCGCCCCGAAGCCCTGGTAGAGGTGATAAAGGCCGCGCAACACGCTGGAGAGGGCAACCGCCGCGGACTGGTTCAGGCCGAGTTGTCGTAGCCGGGTGATCAGATATCCCACCACGACCACTTCCTCGGCGAAGCCGTTGGCGAAGGCGGCCAGCACCAGAACCGGGATCCGCCACCACGAGGTATCCAGCCCGGAGGCCTCCACCTCGGCGTTGAGGCCGAGCCCGCGGGCCACCAGATAGAGCAGCAGGCCGGGGATGCCGATCAACGCTGCCAACCCGAGGCCGCCGAGAAGATCGGGGCGTAGCCGTAACCGGCCCAGCCCGATATCGGTCGGACCAATCCCGCTGCGCCACAACAGATACAGAGCCAGCCCGCCCCAGGCCAGCAATTGGGCCACCGAGACCAGGTTGAGGCCCAGATTGATCAGGTCATAGTCCGACCGGTTCGGGTTGAGCCGGACCCGGTAACCGGGCAGCCCGGACAGGACCGCATCGGTCAACCGCAGGACGGCGACAACGGCGCTGACGCCGAAGGTCACCGCCAGCATCACGGCTACTTCGATACGCATCGCCCGCCGGTCGGGATCGTCCGATCCGCCCTGACTGGCGCTCACGCAGACACGGTAGCGGCCCGTGGTCCGGCTGGGTGGCGGCGCCCGAGCGGATAGTGTTGCACCGTGGCCCGGATCGCTTACCTCGGACCGGAGGGAACCTTCACCGAAGCGGCGCTGCTGACGATGACCGCCGGGGGAATGATTCCGGGGCGGGGCGAGCCGGCGCCGCAGCCGACCGAGAGCACCGGTGAAGCGCTGGAGTCGGTCCGCTCCGGCGCTGCGGACTTCGCGTGTGTGCCGATCGAGAACTCGATCGAAGGCAGTGTGCTGCCCACCCTGGACAGCCTGGCCGGTGGGTCGCCACTGCAGATCTACGCGGAACTGACCCTTGAGGTCAGCTTCAGTATCGTCATCCGCCCCGGTACGGCTGTGGACCGGGTGACGACGGTTGCGGCATTCCCGGTCGCGGCCGCCCAGGTGCGGAACTGGCTGGCCGGGCACCTTCCGCGGGCCGTTGTGGTGCCGGCGAACTCCAACTCCGCGGCGGCCCGCGATGTGGCCGACGGCCGGGCGGACGCCGGCGTCAGCACCGCGCTCGCGGCGCGGCGGTACGGTCTGGCCACCCTCGCCGACGGGGTCGTCGACGAACCTAATGCGCGAACCCGCTTCGTCCTGGTGGGCGCCCCGGGCCCACCCTCGTCCCGTACCGGTGCCGACCGGACGTCGGTGGTGCTGCGGATCGACAATGTGCCGGGTGCCCTGGTGTCGGCGATGAGCGAGTTCGGAATCCGTGATATCGATCTGATCCGCATCGAGTCGCGGCCCACCCGCACCGAGTTGGGTACCTATATCTTTTTTCTCGACTGTGTCGGGCATATCGAGGACAGCGCGGTGGCCGAGGCGCTCAAGGCGTTGTACCGACGCTGCGCCGACGTCCGGTACCTCGGGTCCTGGCCGACCGGAGCGGCGACCGGTGCGCTGCCCCCGCAACTCGACAGTGCGGAACGGTGGCTGCAGGGGTTGCGGGAGGGGCGTCGGTGACCGGCCGATTGATACTCGTCCGGCACGGTCAGTCGCATGCCAATGTGCAGCGCCGTCTCGACACCCGGCCGCCGGGCGCCGAACTCACCGGTCTCGGGGTGGCGCAGGCGCAGGAGTTCGCCCGTTCGCGCCCCCGGCCGCCCGGCCTGCTGCTGCATTCGGTGGCTCGTCGTGCCGCGCAGACCGCATCGGCGATCGGTACCGAACTCACCCTGCCGCCGGTTGAGGTCGGCGGAATTCATGAGGTTCAGGCCGGTGACCTGGAGGGTCTTGACGATGAAGCCGCGATCGCCGAGTTCAACGCGGTCTATCAGCGCTGGCATCAGGGTGATCTGGAAGTGGGGATGCCCGGTGGCGAGAGCGGCCGTGAGGTGCTCGACCGGTATCTGCCGGTCATCGTCGAACTGCGGCTGCGGTACCTCGATGACCGCGAGTGGGGTCAGGACATCGTCGTCGTCAGTCACGGCGCGGCGATCCGCCTCGCTGCAGCCACGCTGGCCGGTGTGCCCGCCTCCTTCGTGCTGGACCACCATCTGGCCAATACCGAGGCGGTGGCGCTGGCGCCGGTCGCCGACGGGCGTTGGAGTTGTGTGCAGTGGGGTTCCCGCACGCCGCCGTTCCTCCCGGACCCCGAGGTGCCCGCGGCGGAGGGCGCCCCCGAGGCCGCCGACCCGATGGGCTGACGGTCGCGGTGTGCCGGACTACCCTGCGATTGGCTCGCCTCGTGAGTCGACGACTGCCCGCGCTGCTTCACCCCTCCGCGATCGCCATCACGAATCCGCTCGGCTGACCAGCCATGCCGTCGCCGTCCGCAGAATCCCCGGACCGGGTGCCGACCGACGTGTGCGGGCAGTGCGCCGCGACCGTCCCCTCCGGGCACTTCTGCGGGGAGTGCGGCGCGGAATTGGGCCAACCGGCCGGCCGCCGCCTGTCCGCTCTACGACTGCGGGTTTTCGCGGTGGCACCGAAGGAACGGGTACTGGTGCCGATGGTCAGCAGCACACTGTTCCCGCACCTGCCGGAGGCCTACCGCAATCCCCTGCGGGCCGGCATGGTGGTGCTGCTGGCCGGTGTGCTGGGGTGCTCGGTGCTGCGGTTGCTCGCGCCGTGGGTCACCCTCGTCGCCCTGGGGGTTCCGCTGCTGTTCGTCTTGTATCTGTGGCAGTCGAATCTGCTGCGGGACTTGCCCAATCATGCCCTGATCATCGCCTCCGTATTCGGGGTGGTGCTGGGGGTCGGCTGGGTGCTCGGCACCGGGGGACTGGTCGCCCGCTCGTACGGAATCTCCGTGGCCGCGGGGTTCGTCCTGCAGAACGTGATAAGCCTGGGGCTGTTCATCTCGGTCGGCGGCGCGGTCGTCATGATGCTCCCGGCGGTGGCGGTCAGACTGCTCGGGCCGCCACGGGAGTCGCTCGACGGGTTCGTGATCGGTGCACTCGGGGCGCTGTGTTTCACCGGGGCGGCGACCACCACCCGACTGGCTCCCCAGTTCGTGTCCGGACTGATCGACGATGTCCGGTCCGATCGGCTGCTCCTGGAGGCGGTTCTCTACGGCGTGACGGTACCGTTGACCGCCGCGGCGGTCGGCGGCCTCATCGGCATCCTGCTCTGGTTTCGGCCCGGCGCGCGGGCCGGCGAGCATCCCGGCCGGGTGCGCATCGTCCTGGCGCTGTTCACCGTGCTGGCGTTGCTGATCTACACGTTGGTGTGGGTCACCGACGCCTCCCGGCTGCCCAAGTGGCCGCAGGTGCTGTTGCACGTCCTGATGGCGGTAATCGCCCTGCTGACCGCACGTGCCTGTGTTCAACTCGCGCTGCTGTTCGAACAACCCGATCCGGCCACCGGGGGGCCGGTCCTGTGTCCGCGGTGCGAGCGGGTGGTTCCGGACATGCCGTTCTGTCCGGCCTGTGGGACGGCCACCCGCGCCTCGTCGCGGTCCTCGCGGCGACGGCGCCGGGCGTCCCCTCCCGTCCGTTACGGCGCGGTTAACGGCCCGGACGTATAGTCGGGGAAGCGTGTTTTCGATCACACGGATATTGGGCACAGATCAGGGGCACAGAAAGCTTCCCGGGTACAG
>CAZKUK010000036.1:0-31439 GCA_964555915.1 uncultured Mycobacterium sp. | reverse complement strand
AGCTTCCCGGGTACAGAAAGTAGGAACCGAATTATGCGGTCAACGACGAAGTCAGCTATGAAAAGGCAATTCGCGCTCGCGGCCGGTGCCGTCGCGATCGTCGGTATGGGTGCGCTGAGCGCCTGCAGCAGCGATAAGCAGGAAGAACCGGCCGAGACAACCTCCCCGACGCAGACCAGCGCCCCGGCCTCGCCGTCCCCGACCGAGAAGCGCTCCGACTCCGGAAACCTCGGCTCGTTCTCCCCGACGGCCAAGGCTCGGCCGGCGCCGACCGCCCTGCCGGGCAACGTCGTCACCGGCGGCTGATCCGGCCCATTGCGGCGGTTGAGGGTCATGCCGCGGCGGCCCCCGCTCCGTCCGCTGCTGGGCATGCTGCTGGCGGTGATGACCGCGGTCAATGGCTGCGCGGTGGCTGATCGGGCTCAGACGTCCCCGGCGGCGTCGAGCACCCCGGGGGCTGCGCCGGCTTCCCCGCAGCGGATAGGCGGGCCGTACGCCGCCCTCTTGGCCAGCTCGTCGGATCTGGGCCCGTCGCGGGGTGACGTGGTCGAGTTGACCGTGGCACTGTCCGGCACCGCCCGCCCGCAGCGTCTGCTCGACTGGGCCTCCCGCCGCGGGCTTTCGGTGCGGTGGCGTCAGGGTGATGCCTGGGCCGTCGTGGCAGGTCCGCCCCGTGCCGTGGCGGCCGCACTTGACGTGGAGGTTCACGATTATCGCGGGCGGCGCGGGCAGGTGTTCTACGCCTCCCCGCAGCAACCTGCGGTTCCGGTTTCCCTCCGCACCGAGGTCACCGGTCTGGGCCGAATCCTCAGCTACACCCCGCATCGCGAATCGAGGCCCCCGACCCCGCCGCTCCAGGTACCCGACCAGGGCTTGGACCCGTCTTCGCTGGCTCGTACCTACAACATCACACCCCTGCACGACGCCGGCTACACCGGTGCGGGGGTCACCGTGGTGGTGTTCGCCTTCGACGGTTTCGACCAGGCTGACCTCGACCTGTTCTCCTCGACGTTCAACTTGCCCCAGTTCACTCCGGATGTGGTCGGCGGTCAGCCGCCCGCCCGCCGCGGGGAGGCCACCATGGACCTCGAGGCGGTGCACGCCGTCGCGCCCGCCGCAAAGAAGGTCCTGGTCAATGCCAGGCCGACCGTGGAGGGTGCCGGCGCCTACCAAAAGATCGCAGAGATGATGGAGGACACCTCCCGTCGCTATCCCGGTGCGGTGTGGAGCTTCTCCATTGGCTGGGGCTGCGACAAGCTCATCACCGCGACTGATCTGGTGCCGGTCCGGGCGGCGCTGGCCGCGGCACAGGAGTTGGGAACCACCGCCTTCGACGCCAGTGGCGACCTCGCCGGACTGGAGTGCAAGGGCGGCGACGAATGGTCGGCTGCGCCGCATGAGGACAATATCGGGTTGGATGCGGTGGCCTCGATGCCGGAGATGACCAATGTCGGCGGCACCACGCTGTCCACCGACGCCGAGGGCGGCTGGGTCGCCGAACAGGCCTGGTTCGACGTTCCGCTGTCCCAGGGCACGGCCGGCGGAGAGTCCGCGCTCTTCGACCGCCCGGCCTGGCAGGGAGACGTCGCCGGCAACCCCGAATCCGACCGCCGGTTGACCCCGGATATCTCTGCGGTCGCCGATCCTTTCACCGGCGTCAAGATTGTTTTCGACCAACAGTTCATCGTTGGCGGCGGGACCTCGTTGGCCGCGCCGATCTGGGCCGGGGCCGCCGCAGTGATGAACCAGTACCTCCTTGAGAACGGCGGCCGTCAACTCGGTGATATCAACCCGCTGCTCTACCGGGTGGCCGAAGGCGCGCGGCTACCGGCCTTCCGTGATGTCGTCCTGGGCGGTAACGCTGTGGCCCTGGCCGGACCTGGCTATGACCTGGCGACCGGTTTGGGTACACCCAACGTCGACAACCTGGTGCGCAACATCCTCATGCTGCAGAAGCTGCGGTCGTGACGGCGGCCCCGACCGTGGCGAGCGCGGTATGTCCCCAGTGCGAGACCGACGTGCCGGACGGGAATTTCTGCGGCTACTGCGGCTGCCACCTGGCCGCGGAACCGGGCGACGGTTCCCCGTGGTGGCGGCCCAGAACCTTCGGCGCGGCACCCGCCGAGGCAGTGCTGCGCCCCTATCTGGCGAGTTCGCTGTTTCCGCAGCTGCCGAGCGGGTCCCGCCGGCCGTTCCGGCTGATCATCGTCATCGCCATGGCCGGCCTGCTGGCGGCGGCGCTGCTGCGGATGCCCGCTCTTGGAATCGCACTCAGCGCGTTTGCGCTGCCCCTGCTGTTCCTGTTCTATCTGCGCGCCTCGGGCGCCGACCGGGATTTACCGCGCACGTCACTGATCCTGGCCGCGTTGCTGGGTGTGTTACTCGGCACAGCCTGGGTGCTGGTCAGCGGTGCGGTCGTGGCCCGCACCTACGGGGTGCCGATGTCGGTCGGATTGGCGTTACATCAGGTGTGGCGGGAGGGTTTCGGCCCCCCGGCGGCCGGAATGTTGTTGATGATCCTGCCCACGGTGCTGGTCCGGCTGTTGCGGCCCCCGAGCCGGGACTGTTTGGACGGTTTCATGATCGGAGCTCTTGGGGCGCTGGCCTTTGCCGCCGCGTCCACCGTGACTCGGCTGTCCCCGCAGATCTTCGGGGGGCTCGTGGCACACGGGCGGCCCGTGGACGGGCTGGTGGTCGAGGCCGTTCTGTGCGGGGTGACGGTACCGATCAGCGCGGCCGCCGCCGGTGGGATGGTCGGCGTCGCACTGTGGTTCCGCCGAGGCGGCGCCCACAGCGGCCGTGTCGGCCTGGTGCTCGGGCTGCTGGCGGCGGCGGTGCTGCTGGCACACGGGGCGCTGGGCGTCGTCGATATCCTCGGTTTGCCCGAGATTCAGATGGCCACTTCGCACACCGTCGTCATGGTCTTGGCGCTGCTCGCGCTGCGGTTTGCGCTGCAACTCGCGCTGCTGCACGAATCGCACGACCCGATCGAGCGGGACCAGCCACTGTTGTGTACGCACTGCGAGCACGTCGTACCCGATATGGCGTTCTGCCCGGCCTGCGGGGTGGCCACCCGGGCGTCGTCGCGGGAGTCGCGCCGGGAGCGCAGGGGGCCGCTGCGGCCACGACGCATCGACGCCGACGGTGTCCCACCCGACTCTGCGGAGGGAGTGCCCGAGAAGCGGTATGCCGGGTACGCACTCCCGTCGGCGACCTATGCCGCCCCCGCCCTGCAGCGGCCGCGGTTCAGCTGGCTGATGGGACGTTGGGGCATCGGCGTCACATCGGCCGCTGTGGTGCTGGCGGCGGCCGCGCTGGTGCTGACCCCGAAAATCGCCCACTACATGTGTCCGCCCGATTGCGGAAGGCCGCCTACGGGAACGCCGGTGACGAGCCTGCCCCGATTCTCCGCCCCGGACGGCCAGTTCTCGGTGGCCTACCCGGCTCCCGGCTCGGCCTATGTCATCACGACTGAGAGCAGCGGCGTCACGGCGCGGTTCACCGGCGGGGACGGTGGGGTCATGCAGTTCTTCTCCGAGCCGGCCAATGGCCGGTCGGCCCGGGACATCGCCCGGGCGGTGGTGAGAAAGGCCTACCCGAACGCCAAGCTCGATTACGAGATCCCCAACGCGATGGTCGGGTATCAGCCGGGTTACGGGGAGATCGCCGATGCCTGGCCCCAGAACACCAGTGCCACCTACAGCCGGGTCCGGATCGTGGTGACGGCGGCGATCAAGAACGATCTCGCTCTGATCGCCTTCGCGACCGGCCCGTACCACCCGTTCGGACCGGATTTCGGTCCCGGGCCGCCGTCGGGGGCGAATCTGCAGCTGGCCCAGGATATGGGCAAGTACGTCAACAGCTTCCGCTGGCGGGGTGACCCGCCGCGCTGAAAGGGGCCGCAGCGGCTGAAAAGCGCTCAGCCCCAACCCAGTTCATGGAGTCGCTCATCGTCGATCCCGAAGTGGTGGGCAATTTCGTGGATCACCGTGATCGCCACCTGCTCGACCACCTCGTCCTCGGTCTCGCAGATTTCCAGCAAGCTCTCCCGGAAGATCGTGATGGTGTCCGGCAGTGCACCGGCGTAACTGGAGTCCCGCTCGGTCAGGGCGATGCCCTGGTAGAGGCCGAGCACCTCGGGCTCCTCCGGATCACGGTCGGCGACCAGAACCACGACGTTGTCAATCGCCTCGGCGAGTTCTGCCGGAATCAGGTCGAGCGCATCGGAGACCAACTCTTCGAAGCGCTCCGGGGTCATCCGGGTCCGTTGCCGGTAGTGGACTGGGCCGAGCCCGGCATCGGTGGGGGAAGCGGAAGGTTCAGCCGCCCCTCCGGGATGGCCGGTGGTGGTACCGGTGGTTGGCCGTTGATCAGCAACGGGCCCTTGGCGGTATTGATCAGCGTGGCCCAACCGCCGTTGCCCAGGGTTGCGCCGATGCTGCAGGACACCTGCCGGCTTCCGGCGGTCCAACTCGGCAGCGAAACGGTGCTGTAGATCAGGGTCAGGGTGGTGTCGCGCAGTTGGATGGGCGCCAGGTAGCTGTCGGTGAGCGACGTGCAGACCTCCTTGATGTAGGCGTCCTGATCGGCCTCGGTGGGCAACTCGCCGGGGAACTGCTCAACGAGGTTGACCGCGCCGGTGACCTCCATCGCGTGCGGTGCCGAGCAGTCCACCGGGGCGTCAGTGGGCTGGTTGGTCGTCGGGTCGATTCCCAGGCAGGTGCCGACCGGCCAGACCTTGGACTGGTCGAGGTCGGCAACGGTGCCACTGAACACGAGTTGCTGGTTACCGGGGCCGGGAAGTTGCAGCCCGCACAGCATGCGGCGCTCCCCGGACTGTGCCCAGGCCCGGTCGCCCGCCCACAGCAGGCTGATGCTGAACCGGCTGTTCGGGTCGTATTTGGCGCCCAGATAATCCTCCACCGCGGGCTGACACTGCTCGAGGCTGATCTGCTGGATGCGGGAGGGTGACGGCGGCTCGGCATCCGGCCCGTACTCCATGCCCGGGTAGGCCCGCATATCGACGGCGTCGGCGACCTCGAAGCGGTGCTCGGCCGTGCAGTCGACGATGGTGGCGGCACCCGGGGAGTTATCGGGCCAGTCGAGGCAATCACCCGGTTGGGCATCGACGAAGGCCGGGTTGGCGATGGGTCCGATCGGGTCCGTGGCGGCAGTCCCGCGGAGGGGGTTCTGACCGGCGATCGGCAACGCGGTGACTGTCCCGGCGATCAGGAGGCCGCCGAGGGCGGCCAGCAGCAGCGCCCGGCGGGTCGATCCCGCATGCAAGCCGAACCGGGTCCGGGGTCGCGGCGCACCGGAAGCCGTTTCGTCGGCCGCCGGCCGTTCGGATAGCTGCACCATCGTTCCTATTGTGGCAGGCCCGCAGAGCCGCGTGACAAGTGCTGCTCCTGGACCGTTACAGGGTTGTGCTGTGCCGGCATTCGGAGGTGCCGGGCAGCTGCCGAGACCGCCGAAAGTAGGGTTCAGGGCGTGATCGACCTCAAACTGGTGCGCGAGGACGCCGACGCGGTGCGACGTTCGCAGCGCAGTCGCGGTGAGGACCCTGCTCTGGTCGACGCCCTGCTCGAGGCGGACGCCGCCCGCCGGGCCGCCGTCTCGGCCGCCGACTCGCTGCGCGCCGAGCAGAAGTCGGCCAGCCGGAAGGTCGGGTCGGCGTCGCCGGAGCAGCGCCCGGAGTTGCTGGAACGGGCTCAGCAGCTCGCCGCGGCGGTGAAGAACGCCGAGACCAGGCAGGCTGAGGCGGAGACGTCATTCAACGCGGCACACACCGCCATTCCGAACGTGATCATCCCGGGTGTGCCGGCCGGCGGCGAGGACGACTACGCCGTGCTCGACGTCATCGGCGAGCCACCGTCGATCGATGACCCTCAGGACCATCTGGAACTCGGGGAGTCCCTCGGGCTGATCGATATGGAACGCGGCGCGAAGGTGTCCGGGTCGAGGTTCTACTTCCTCACCGGCCGCGGTGCCCTGCTGCAACTCGGTCTGTTACAGCTCGCGGTGCGGATGGCCACCGATAACGGCTTCACGCTGATGATCCCGCCCACCCTTGTCCGCCCGGAAATGATGGCCGGAACCGGATTCCTCGGTTCGCACGCCGACGAGATCTACCGGATCGAGTCTGATGACCTCTACCTGGTCGGTACCTCCGAGGTCCCGCTCGCCGGCTATCACGCCGGCGAGATTCTCGACCTGTCGGCCGGCCCGCTTCGCTACGCGGGATGGTCCTCATGCTTCCGACGTGAGGCCGGCAGCTACGGCCGGGATACCCGCGGGATCATCCGGGTGCATCAGTTCGACAAGGTCGAAGCGTTCGTCTACTGCCGGCCCGAGGATGCCGAGGCCGAACATCAGCGGCTGTTGGGCTGGCAGCGGCAGATGCTGGAGCTGATCGACGTGCCCTACCGTGTCATCGACGTCGCCGCCGGGGACCTCGGTTCGTCGGCGGCCCGCAAGTTCGACTGTGAAGCCTGGGTGCCGACCCAGCGGGCTTACCGTGAGCTGACGTCGACGTCGAACTGCACCACCTTCCAGGCCCGTCGGCTGGCCACCCGCTACCGGGGCGCCGGTGGCAAGCCGCAGATCGCGGCCACGCTCAACGGCACGCTCGCCACCACCCGGTGGCTGGTGGCGATTCTGGAGAATCATCAGCAGCCCGACGGCAGCGTCCGGGTCCCGGCCGCCCTGGTTCCGTTCGTGGGTACCGAGGTGCTGGCACCGTGATGATCGACATGAATCTCGACGAGTTGCGTCCGTGGTTCGGCTTCGGTGTCGCCGGCAATTTCGCCGGCCATCTTGAACAAGCGGGCGAGGCCGTCGACTTCACGAAGGTTGCCAGCCAGGGAGCCGCGCCGAAAGGGATTTTCCCCTGGTACGTCCCCGGGCATGACGGGCTGCTGGGGCAGTTCCCGCTGTCCCACGACGCCTTGGTGGTGCCTAACACCACCGCGGCGGACGGCCCGTTGAACCTGCAAATCGAGCCCGAGGTCGGCCTGGCATGCGAGGTGGTGTGGGCCGGCGACACCGTCGTCACTCTGCGGCCGTTCGCCCTCGGCGCGTTCAACGACTGCTCGATCCGAAGGCCCAACGCCCGAAAGATCAGCGAGAAGAAGAACTGGGGCCCCGCCTCCAAAGGTGTCGCGCGGGAGTTCTTCGAGGCCCACGACCTCACCCCCGATGGGCCGACCGCCGCGCTGCGACTGTTATGTCACCTGCGCACCGCTGACGGAACTCACCACGAATACGGCGTGGACAGCCCACTGCTGGGGTACTCCTACTACGGCGATGTGCTACTCGACTGGATCGTCGAGCGGCTGGCCAACCAGAAGGGCTCGGCCGACACCCCGCTGGAAGATGTCGGTGCGCTGATGGTCGCCAGTGGGCACCCCGCCCATGTGCTGATCGGGATCGGGTCGACCCGCTACACCCCCTACGGGGAGTCGACCTACCTGCGGCCCGGGGACGAGGGAATCGTACGGGTGTACAACCCCGCGGGCGGGGATGTGTCCGAATTGCGCCAGCTGGTCTGGGAGCCCTGAGTCCGGCTCCGATGCGGTTACCCGGATCCCGCCCGGGCGGGTAGCGGCTGGACGGCCCTGGCCCAGGCGAGGGGATTGAGCTGTCGGTACGGGTCGGATGCCCGCACCAGCTGAAGCTCCGCGAGGATCGTTTCAAGTGCGGTTTGAGTGCGGTCCTTGACCGTGGCCTCCCATTCGGTAGCCCGGACTCCGGCCGGCCGAGTGGTGGCGATGGGTGATCCGAACCGCAGGTACATCCGTTGCGGCCGGGGAATCAACGTGGGTCCGAGCCCGCGGTTCAACGGGATGCCCACCCCCGACAGGCCGTGTAGCCGCCGACCGACCGAACGGCTCATCCGCTCCCAGATGCCGCCGCGCTCGGCCATGCTGGTGTACACGTCGTCACCGCCGACCAGTCCGGCGGGCACGATCGGGTAGTCGTGGGCGATGGCCAGCCGCGCGAACCCGCTGCGGCCCTCCCAGCGCAGCTGGTACTGCTCACCTTTGAACTTCAGCATGTCCCGACCGCCCCCCGGGAAGACCAACACGGTTTCGTCGTGCCGCATCAGCGCGGCACCGGTGTCGGGATGGCCGATCACCGCCCCGGCGGCCGCAAACGTATCCTGGGCCAGACCGCCCATCCGGCCGAACGATCTGTCGGCCAGGCCCCGGACCCGCACACCGAGCTCGCGGTGCACGAAGTACGGAATCAGGACAATCTCGGCCACACCGAAAGACGTGTGGTTGCCGACGATCAGAAAACGCCCGTCGCGGGGGAGGTTTTCCAGTCCATCGACAAAGAAACGGCACAGATCCACGACCGGGTTCAGCCCATCGGCGACGGTGAACAGGGCTCTGCGCAGCACCCGCACCCGATCGGGCTGGTCGACCAGAAGGTCGAGTCCGGTGCCACTTTCGGCGACATTCCCGGACGGCGGTGGCGGTGACAGTGGCGGTGACATCATCCCTCCAGTAATCCTTTGAACACGGCCAGGAAGGTGTCCGGATCCTCCGGGGTGAAAGCCGGGCTCGGCCAGTGGCCCGGCATATCCAGTGTCACCAGTGTCGAGCGCAGGGGCCGGTGCACGTCGAGTGGCAGCCAACGGCGTAGATCCGAGCTTCCCCAAATCCGGAACCGTTGCATCCACAAACCGAGCGGTTCGGTGTGGTATCCGCGGATGTACTGCAGCGGAATAACTTTCGACGTTCCGGACGGAAAATGATAACGGCGCAACGTCAACGCGCGCCGGTCCAGCCGGATCAGTCCGTCGTCGTAGTGTTGTCGCGGCGGACCCGTCATAGCCGTTTGGAGCAGCGCAGTTCGTGGCCCCGGCTGGTCAGGCACCGGCCGGTCTTGAGATCCCATTTCCAACCGTGCAGGTTGCAGGTCAATGTGGTGCCCTCGACCACGCCGAACTTGGACAGGTCGGCCTTGAGGTGCGGACAGCGGCGCTGCACCTCCCACCCGTCCAGATCGACCGTCGCGGTGTCGTCATGGGCTTCGGCGAACCACCCGTCGGCGTAGGCGATGCGCTCATCGGTGAGGCATTTGAAGAATGTGTAGAGGTACTCGTTATAGCCGCCGACCCGCCAGGCCCTGAACCTGGTGGACAGGAAGATGGTGTTCACCCAGTCCGGTTCGTTGTCCCGCAGCACGGTCCGGACCAGTTCCGGTGCGATCTCGAAGCCGTAGCGGAACTTCTCTTCCGGAACGGGTTCGCGCACAGTGCGTTTCGGGAAGTCCACGACCACCGTCTCGGGCCCCATCTTGAGTTCAACCGGGTAGCCGATGCCATCGCAGATTTGATCGCTGGCCAGCATGATCGGTTCGAAGCGGTCGCGCAGCGGTTCCAGCAGTGGCGGGCCGGCGGCGGGGGCCCAGGAAGCCTTCTCGGCGGCCAGAACGGGAGCCATCCGCTCGGCGTAGGCGGCGATATAGTCGGCCTTCCCGGTGGTGAAGATCGACTCCAGTTCATCATCGGGCAGCGGATGTTCCAACGAATGCAGGTGCGAGCCGCTGAACTCGGCGACCGAGCCCGGAATCATCAACAGTCCGCCCTCGTGACCGTGGATCCGCATCTGCTCCAGGAAGACCATCTGATCCGGAAAGATATTGGCCGGGTCGCCGTGGTCGTCGTTGAGGTTCCGAAGCTGCGGGTCCAGAAAGCAGGGCGGGCCCGCCGACGGGATGACCCAGGTGGCCCCGACATCGGCGATGTACTGGCGCGCTCGGTCCATACCGCGCTGGCGCTTCTGGGTGGCGAAGGCCTCTTTGGCGCGCGGGGGCATGTCGTAGACCATCGGGTACCAGATCGCGCCGGAATACTGCGGCATGTGCACGTCGATACGCCCGAATTCGGCGAGCGTATCCAGGCTCAGGGGCCGGGAGTCGTTCATGTTGAACACCGTGGTGGTGCCGTCGGAGAGGATGAGCCCGGAATCGCCGATCGGCCCGTCGGCCGGTGCCCGCAGCGAGATGATCATCACCTCGAGAGCGCCTCCCGGGCCGTCGACACGGTGCTTGACCGAGTCCGTGGTCTCGAAGAACCGGGTGAATCCGAGCGCTTCCAACTCACGTTTGAGGTCGGGTACCGGGAAGTCCGGCAGCAGCACGACGGCGTCCCTGTTCACATGGTCGACGAGCAACCTCGGATCGAAATGATCCTTGTGCAGATGCGAGATGTAGAGATAGTCGCAGTCGCCGAGGGCGTGCCAGTCCAACCGGGTGTTATCGGGGAAGACGAACCACGAACCGAAATACGCGGGATTGACCCACGGGTCGCATAACACGCTGCCGGCCTGCGTATCGATACGAAACCCTGCGTGACCGATGCTGGTGACCTGCACGGATCCCCTTCCCGATGCTGATGGAGCCACCCATGATCCTAGCCGTCCCCAGGTAGGCTGACGGCTGTGGAGCCGGCATACGGAACTGTCATCGCGGGTGTGCGGCTGCTCTGGCGCACCCAGGGGTTGCGCTTCACCGTCACCGGGATGGAGAACCTGCCGGCCACCGGTGGCGCGGTGGTGGCGATCAACCACACCGGCTATCTGGATTTCACCTTCGCCGGCCTGCCCTTCTACCGGTTGCGGCCCCGCCGGCTGGTGCGGTTCATGGCCAAACAGGAGGTGTTCGACCACAAGGTGACCGGTCCGGTCATGCGCAAACTGCGGCATATCCCGGTCGACCGGGCCAGCGGTGCGGCCTCCTTCGACGCCGCGGTCCGAGCGCTGGAAGCCGGTGAACTGGTCGGGGTGTACCCGGAGGCGACAATCAGCCGCAGTTTCGAACTCAAGGAATTCAAGTCGGGTGCGGCGCGGATGGCGATCGCGGCCGACGTGCCGATCATCCCGCATATCGTCTGGGGTGCACAGCGAATTTGGACCAAGGATCACCCGAAGAAGATGTGGCGGCCGAAAGTGCCGATCACCATCGCGGTCGGTGAACCGATCCAACCCACGCTGCCTCCCACCGAACTGACCGCGCTGCTGCGCTCGCGGATGCAACATCTCCTGGAGCGGGTACAGCAGGACTACGGGCCCTATCCGCAGGGCGAGTTCTGGGTGCCGCATCACCTCGGCGGCGGGGCGCCGACGCCCGCGCGGGCCGCCGAACTGGAGGCTGCCGAGATGGCCGAACGCGCGGCCAAACGAGCTCAGCGCGGTGGTGGAGCCGGCTAGATGGAACCGGTCTACCGAAGCATTGAGATCGTGGCGGCCGGTGCCGCCCGCGCGGTGGGAACCAGGATCACCTACCAGGGGTCGGAAAACATACCCCGTCACGGCGGCGCGGTGATCGCGATGAACCACATCAGCTATCTCGACTACCTGCCGGACGGGCTGGCCAGCCGCCGTCGCCGGCGGCGGGTCAGGTACCTGATCAAACAGGAGGCGCTGCACGTCGGAATCGTGGCCTGGATCATCAACCGCACCAGATGTATCCCGGTGGACCGCCGGGCCGGGGCAGCTGCCTATGCCGAGGCGGTGAACCGGTTACGCGCCGGTGAGTTGGTGGGCGTTTTTCCCGAGGCCACCATCAGCCGCAGCTTCGAACTCAAGGAGTTCAAGAGTGGTGCGGCCCGGATGGCGCTCGAGGCGCAGGTGCCGATCGTGCCGATGATCATCTGGGGCGCCCACCGGATGTGGACGAAAGATCATCCGAAGTGCCTGGGCCGCAGGCAGATCCCGATCACGGTGCGGGTAGGCCGACCGTTGAATCCGGTCGGCACCGCCGTGGAAGTGGACACCGCGCTTCGGCGTGCGATGACCCGCGATCTATACGCGGTCCAGGAGCAGTACCCGCACCCGGCCGGGGCCTACTGGGTGCCTGCCCGGCTCGGTGGTGGCGCCCCCACGCCGGAGGAGGCCCGGCGTCGTGACGAGGCGGAACTGGCCGATCGGGCGCGACGCCACGCCGGGCGCTCCTGATGCTGCCCACGCTGATCGCCAGCGATGTCGACGGCACCCTGCTGACTCCCGATGAGCAGGTCTCGGCACGTACCCGGCAGGCGGTCCGTGCTGCGGTTGCCGCCGGAGCGCAGTTCGTATTGGCCACCGGCCGGCCGCCGCGTTGGATTCCGCCGGTGGTCGATGCGTTGGGGTTTGCCCCGATGGCGGTGTGCGCCAACGGTGCGGTGATCTACGACCCGGCCACCGACCGGGTGGTGTCGGCGAGGACCCTGCCGGTGGATGTGTTGACCGAACTCGCCGAGATCGCGGCCCGAGTGGTGCCGGGTGCCGGGCTGGCCGCCGAGCGGATCGGGATCAGCGCCCATGACACCGCAACACCGCAGTTCGTCAGCGCGCCCGGCTACGAGCACGCCTGGCTCAACCCGGATAACACCGAGGTGTCCTATGACGACCTGCTGAGCGCGCCGGCGATCAAGCTGCTGGTGCGCCGGCCCGGTATGGCCAGCTCCGAACTGGCTTCGGTGCTGAGCAGGCATATCGGCGTTCTCGGGGACATCACGTACTCGACCAATGATGGCTTGGTTGAGATCAGCACGATCGGGATCAGTAAGGCCGTCGGCCTCGAAGAGGTGGCGCGGCCCTGGGAGATCAGCGCCGAGGATGTCATCGCGTTCGGTGATATGCCCAACGATGTCCCGATGTTGCTGTGGGCCGGTCACGGGGTCGCGATGGGCAACGCCCATCCGGAGGCCCTCGCTGCGGCCAATGAGATCACGGCGCCGAATGGTGACGACGGATTGGCCCGGGTCCTCGAACGCTGGTGGCTCTGACACGGTCGGGTAGGCCGCATACGGGCGGTCCCGGACAGCGGACAGGCGCCCTTGCACATACCCATGGGGGTATGTAATCTAGTCCGTGTGGATACCCCTGGCGGTATGCGAATCGATCGGGTGCGAGAACCTGCACCGCGATGAGAGCCACCGGGACGTCAACACAGACACATCAGTACAGCGACATCAGCACGGCAACATCAGCACGGAGGAGACCGATCATGAAGTTCAACCAGTACTACCTGGAATGCCTGTCACACGCGTCCTACCTGATCGGCGACGAGACCACCGGCCGCGCCGTGGTGGTCGACCCGCAGCGCGATGTCAGTGAATATCTCGCCGATGCCCGCGAGCTGGGGATGACCATCGAGCTGGTCATCGAAACCCACTTCCACGCCGATTTTCTCTCCGGCCATCTGGAACTGGCCGAGGCCACCGGCGCGAAGATCGTCTACTCCGCTGTCGCACAACCGGAGTTCGACCATCTGGCCGTCGGCGACGGCGAGCGCTACTCGCTCGGCGATGTTCAGTTGGAATTTCTGCACACGCCCGGACATACCCCGGAGTCGATGAGCATCGTCATCTATGAGCACGCCGGCGACACCGTCCCCTACGGCGTCCTCACCGGTGACACGCTGTTCATCGGTGATGTCGGCCGCCCCGACCTGCTCGCCTCGATCGGGTTCACCCGTGATGAGCTGGCCGACAAGCTCTACGAGTCGCTGCACAACAAACTGATGCCGCTACCGGACACCACCAAGGTCTATCCGGCCCACGGCGCCGGCTCTGCCTGCGGCAAGAACCTGTCGACGGATCTGTGGTCGACCATGGGCGAGCAGCGGATGACCAACTATGCGCTGCGTGCCTCGAGCAAGGAGCGTTTCGTCGAACTCGTGACCGAGGGTCAGCCCCCGGCCCCCGGGTACTTCGTCTACAACGCGATCCTCAACCGTCAGGGCCGCGAATTGCTCGACGAGACCGAGATGCCGGCCCCGATGAGCTATGAGGAGGTCCGCGCGGCGCTGGCCGGCGGGGCGATCCTGGTCGACGGCCGCGATCCCGAGGAGTTCGCCCTGGGGCACCTGAAGGCAGCGGTCAACATCGGGTTGGAGGGCCGTTATGCGGAGTTCGCCGGTTCGGTCGTCAAACCCGAGGACGACATCGTGCTGATCACCGACCCCGAGCGGGAACTCGAGGGTAAGAACCGGCTGGCCCGGATCGGTTTCGACCGGGTCATCGGCTACCTCAAAGATCCCTACGCGGTGATGTTCGAGCATCAGCGTGATGTCGAGGTGGCCTCACGGCTGACCGCTGTCGCACTGGACGAGCGGATCGCCGATGTCCCCGAGCTGCAACTGGTGGACGTCCGCAATCCGGGGGAAGCCGCGGCCGGAATGATCGGCAACGCGGTGAACATCCCGGTGGGGCAGCTGCCGGACCGTGTCGGTGAGCTCGACCCGCGCAAGCCGACCGTGGTCTACTGTGCCGGGGGCTACCGGTCCTCGGTCGCTGCCAGCCTGCTGCGCCAGCGTGGGTTCGGTGATGTCAGTGACGTCCTCGGCGGGTACAACGCCTGGGAAGAGGCCACGCAGAACGCCTGATCGACAAGAGGAACCGACCATGAGCACCAGTGCCAAGCATCAGATTCTGATAGTCGGCGGCGGCACGGCCGGCATCACCGTCGCCGCCCGGCTGCTGCGCGAGGGTTTCACCGATGTTGCGGTGATCGAACCGTCCGATAAGCACTACTACCAGGCGATGTGGACGCTGGTTGGCGGGGGGCAGGCCGACGCGGCGGCAACCGAGCGGCCGGAGTCGTCGGTGATGCCGAAGGGGGCGACCTGGATCCGCAAGGCCGCCGATGCCTTCGACCCGGATAACAACACCGTCACCTGCTCGGATGGTTCGGTCCACGGCTACGACGTTCTCGTGGTCTGTCCCGGTATTCAGCTGGACTGGGATAAGACCGAGGGTCTGGCCCAGGCTGTCGAAGGGCCCGGTGTGTCGTCGAACTTCCGCTTCGATCTGGCTCCCAAGACCTGGGACCTGATCCGTGGCACCCGGTCCGGGTCGGCGGTGTTCATGATGCCGATGTTCCCGATGAAATGCGCCGGCGCACCGCAGAAGATCGCCTATCTCGCCGCTGACCACTGGCGTAAGTCCGGTGTTCTGGGCAAGGTGGACATCCATCTGGTGGTCCCGACACCGCGGGCCTTCGGGATCCCGGCGATCGCGGACAGCCTCGACAAAGTGATCGCCGGCTACGGCATTCACCTGCACACCTTGTCGGAAGTGACTGCGGTGGATGCTGATTCACGCAAGGTGACGGTGAGTGCGGTCGCCGAGGGCGGTTCGGACCTGACACTGGACTATGACATGCTGCACGCCGTGCCGCGCCAGTCGGCGCCGGACTGGATCAAGGCCAGTCCGCTGTCGACTGGCGACGCGCTCGGCTATGTCGAGGTTGACAAACACACCCTGCAGCATGTGCGGCACCCCAATGTCTTCGCCCTCGGTGACGCCGGTTCCACCCCGAACTCCAAGACCGGTGCGGCCATTCGCAAGCAGGCCCCGGTCGTGGTGGGCAATATCGCCGCGTTCCTTGCCGGCCGGCCGCTGCCGGGCAGCTACAACGGCTATGCGTCCTGCCCTATTGTCACCTCCGGCCACGAGATGCTGCTGGCCGAGTTCGACTACGACTTCAACATCACCCCGTCGTTCCCGGTTCTCGACCCGACCAAGCCGCACCGGGTGTACTGGTACCTGAAGAAGTACGGGCTGCCGTTCATGTACTGGAACCTGATGCTCAAGGGCCGGGCCTGAAGGGTTCGAATCAGGCGTCGAGGTCCTTCTCCACCAGGTCGGCGACCACTGCCAGAACAGCCTCGTCGGCGGCCTCGACGGTGACCTGGGAGCCCTTACCGGCGCCGAGGGTCATGATCATCAGTGCCGAGCCGGCGTCCACCGGTTCCCCGCCGTCCAGTGACAGCGTGACCGGCACACCGGCGGTGACGACCGCCTCGGAGATGATTGCCGCCGGGCGGGCGTGCAGTCCGACCGCGGATCCGACGGTGACGGTTTTACTGGGCATGGGTGACTCCTTCGGGTGGCGGGCGCTCACTGCAAAATACCGCGCACACACCACCGTGAGCGTGCGTGTCGGTACGCGACATGCGGGCCGGTGCGTACCGGAGGGCACGCTCGCGCCGACCAGCACGACCACTGTTCGCGATCGACCCGCCTGGCCGTACGCACATCGCGGACTGCTGTAATCCACTCCATGAACGCACCACAGCCGACGGTGCTGCAGGGTGTCCCTGTGGTCCCAGGAGTCTGCTTCGCCCCCGTCATCCGGGCCAACCGGCTGCCCGAGATCGATGAACTCGATTCCGGTGGCTCGCTGGCCGAATCCGACCGGCCGGCTGAAGCTGCCCGGTTCGCCGCCGCGGCCGCCGCGGTCGCCCAGCGATTGCGGGATCGGGCGACGGCGGCCACCGGGCCCGCCGCTGAGGTGCTCTCGGCGACCGCCCAACTGGCTCAGGATCGAGCCTGGCTGAGCTCGGCAGAGAAGGCCATCACGGCCGGTGAAACTGCGGTGCGCGCGACCGCCGCGGCGGCCGCGCAGTTCATCGAGATGTTCAACGCGATGGGCGGGCTGATGGCCGAACGGGTCACCGATCTCAAGGACATTCGCGACCGGGTCATCGCCGAACTCGCCGGGCTGCCCGAGCCGGGTGTGCCGGTGCCGGCCGAGCCGTCGATCCTGTGCGCCGAGGACCTGGCTCCGGCCGACACCGCCGGCCTGGATCCGCACCGGGTGGTCGGACTGGCGACAACACTGGGCGGGCCGACCAGCCATACCGCGATCATCGCCCGCCAGTTGGGTATTCCGTGTGTGGTGGCTGTGCCCGGCCTCGGCCAGATAGCCGCCGCGACACCGGTGCTGCTGGACGGCGACTGCGGCACCGTCACGGTAAACCCGGACCGGGCCGCGGCGGAGGCGGCGGTCGCCAACGCCGATCGCGCGGCCGCGGCGATGGCCGCCTGGACCGGCCCGGGTGCGACCGCTGACGGTCATCCGGTGTCGATCCTGGCCAATGTCGCCGATGGTGCCGCCGCCCGGGCCGCGCGTCAGGTGCCGGTCGAAGGGGTGGGCCTGTTTCGCACCGAATTGTGTTTCCTGGAGCGTGACAGCGAACCCACCGTCAGCGAACAGGCGTCGATCTACGCCGAGGTCCTTGAGGCGTTCGCCGGCCTGAAGGTCGTGATCCGCACCCTGGATGCCGGATCGGATAAGCCACTGAAATTCGTCACCACCCCGGTGGAGATGAACCCGGCGCTGGGCGTGCGGGGCTTCCGGATCGAACACGGCAACGCCGAACTGGTCGGCCGCCAACTCGACGCGATCGCCGAGGCGGCCGCGCAGACCGGCAGCGCGCCCTGGGTCATGGCACCGATGATCGCCACCACCGAGGAGGCCTGCCGGTTCGCCGAACTGGCCCGCGACCGCGGTCTGTACCCGGGGGTGATGATCGAGGTGCCCGCCGCGGCGTTGCTGGCCGACAGGATCCTCGAGCATGTCGAATTCCTGTCGATCGGGACCAACGACCTGACGCAGTACACGATGGCGGCTGACCGGATGTCATCGGATCTGGCCACGCTCACCGATCCGTGGCAGCCGGGGGTGCTCGCGCTGGTCGCTCAGACCGCCCAGGCCGGAGCGGCTTCCGGGAAGCCGGTCGGGGTGTGCGGTGAGGCCGCCGCCGACCCACTGCTGGCGTGTGTGCTCACCGGCCTCGGCATCACCTCGCTGTCGGCGGCCGCGCCGGCGGTCGCTCCGGTCGGTGCCAGGCTGGCCTCGGTGAGCCTGCAGCAGTGCAGGGACGCCGCAGATGCGGTGCTGGAGGCATCGGGTCCGGCCGAAGCGCGGGCGAGGGCCCGGGCTGTCCTGGGCTGACCCTGGGCTGACCGGCCTTCAACACACCGGCGCGTAGTCGGTCAGGGGATAGAGCAGCTCGAGTTCGCCGACGCTGGCCGCTGCGATCACCAGCGGCAGAGCCGCGGCGGCCGCCAGTTCGCCGGGCCGGGCCTCGGACCGCAACGCAGGAATGAACTCCTCGCCGATGGGAGGCAGCGCGATGTCGGGTTCGCCGCCATCGAGCCGGGCGCAGACCGCAGCGGTATGTGCTTCGAGCACTCGGCGAGCGCGGGGATAAACCCCCAGAGGTGGCGGCACGATATCGGCGATGAGATCCCCGGCGGTGCGTACCCGGGGGATTTGGCTGGTCGTGTCGAGCAGCGCGGAATCGATGGCCCCGGCGTTCTCCGTCAGGTAGTCGTGCACCGCGTCGCCGTAGGTCCGCACCGCAACCAGCGTCTCCCGGTGCAGGGCGATGATCGCGTCATTGGACTGTTCGGATGCACCGCGGGTCACCCGGTAGACCGTGGCGGCCAGGTAACGCGAGCCCGCCCGCAGCGCACCGTCTATCGCCCGCTGCACCGCGACCGCCCCCGCCCGCGGCCACAGCAGTAGCGAAACCGCCACGCCGACCAGAGCGCCCACCATGACGTCCTCGATCCGGATGATCCCGATCCGCCAGCCGGCGGGCTCGATCAGGTTGAACACGATCAGCACCATGATGGTGAACATCGCCTGGCTGGCGGTGAACGAGCCGACCCGCGATATGTAGGTCGACCCGAACGCCACCACGGGCAGCAGTGACCACAGCACCGGCCGGTCCACGCCGAGAACGGCGATGACCGCCGCGCCGACGGTGATACCGATCAAGGTGCCGGCCACCGCCCGGATCGCGTTCGAACGCGTTGTGACGGCGCTGCTGCGCAGAACCGACAGTGTGCCGAGCACCACCCACGGGGCGTTCTGGACCGGGAAGGCGAAGGTGATCCCCACCGCCACCGCAACCGCGAGACCGGTTCGCAGGCTATTGATCACGGTGATCGACCGGGTACGCAGATAGCCGCCGAGCACGGTGAGGGTCGAGCCCCGACTCGGTAGCCGGTCGGCCACACCGGTCTCGGGCAGCCTCCGGCCCAGGAGTTTCGCCCAGAACGGGCGGGCGTCGGCTGCGGCGGCGTGACCGACGTTTCTGCCGATCAGCCCGATGGTGGCGCTCATCGTGCGGCGGTTCAACAACCGGAAGCCCAAGTCGATCGCAGCCGGGTCATCCTGCTCACCGAGGATGTCTGCGATGTCTTGTTTGTATCGGCGCAGCGCGATCCCCCGGTGCTCCTGCGCCGTGCGGGTCAGTACGGTGCCCGATCTATCCGCACCGGACAAGGCCTCGGCGCAGTCCCGCAGCACCCGCACCGCCGAATCGGCCATCGGCCCCAGCAAACGAGCGGTATGGTCGTCCACCCGATCGCACAGCCATTGCAGGTTGGGTACCACCCGGATCAGCATCCGGCTGCTGTCGGTGAGGGCGACGGGCCGAAAAGCGTTGGCCAGAAACGCCTTCTGGAGGCCGTCCATGGCTTCGGCGAGTTTCTCGGCCGAGCCGGTCCCTTCGATCCGGTCGGCCAGTGCGGTGCATACGCCGGTGGACTGCCGGCGCAGATCGCTGTGATACCGCGGGGCGAACACCCACAGCGCCGCGGGCACGCAGATCACCAGGGCGATGAACCAGCCGAAAAGCCGGTCTCCCAGCGGTCCGGTAGGCCGGACGCACACCGGCAGGATGAACATGACCAATGCTGCGCGCTGACCGGCCGCCGCCACGTCGCTGAGCAAACCGGAAAGCACCGCCAGCGCACCGACGCCCACGGCCAGTGGTATCACCACCCAGTGATGCGGGGCGGCCAGTGTCGCGATCGTGATCAGGATGGCGCCGCCGACCGCCAGGGTGAGATACGCCAGTGCGCGGGTGGGTACGCGTCCGGGGAAATCGGTCACGATCAGCAACGCGATGGCACCGATGAGGGCGAACACCGGGGTCTGGGTGCCTGCGCCCACCGCGAAGCCCAGCGCAGCGCTGATCGGGATGAAGATGGCGGCGCGCAGGGCCTGGCGCAGGCCGTCGCCCTCGGGGTCGCGCTGCCGGGTCAGAGTGGATACCCGCCGAGTCAGTTCGGCCGGTGAGATCATGGCTGGATCGTAGAGCCCCCGCGTTTGGGCGGTACCCCGGCAAACCCGCCGGCCTCGAGAAGGTCGACCAACTGCTGGGAGATCCATGCGTAGGTGGCTGGATCTCGTTCCAGTGTCGCCTGTTCGTAGCCGACGAGCACATAGACGGCGAAGTCGGCGAAGACCTCGGCCTGCCGCGGGTCACCTGCGATCTCGAGCGCGTAGTCGTAGCAGACTTGGTAGCGCTGGCGATCCACCTCGACCTGGACGGCGTGCACCGCCGGGTCGATCGAACTCCAGGCGCGGATGGCGGCCTCGGCGCTGTGCGGCAACGCGAGCACCGACTGGATGATCAACTGCATCCGTTTCCGGGGATCGCTCTGCCGGCCGAACAGCTCCGCGAGCCGGTCGGTGCGATCCTGTTTCCAGTATCCGATCAACCCGCGGGTGTAGGCGCCCCAGTTGGTGAAATAGTGGTAGAAGGAGCCGGTGGTCACTCCGAGCCGGTTGCACACTTCGGCCAGTTTGAGCCCGCCGAAGCCGCGGTCGGCCAGAATGATCAGGCCGGTCTCGAAGAACGAGTTCCGTGCTGCAACGGTCGTCATGCAATGGAACCCTATGTCCCCGGCGGCACCGGCGGATCGGGACCGCCGAGAGAGAACCGCCCGGAGATTCGGGACTCGGATCTCCGGGGGCGCCGGTGCTGCGGCAGCCCTGCGGTTCAGCGCCGCTGATGCGAGCGGACCACACGGATTCCGCGCGGGTCGCGGCAGCCGATAGCCTATCTAACCTTTCGCTAGGATGGGAGGCTCAGACCTCAGTTTGGAGTTTTTATGAGCAGTTTGCGCAGTCACGACGACACCTGGGACATCGCCACCAGCGTGGGGTCGACCGCCGTGATGGTGGCCGCGGCCCGGGCCCGGGAGACCGAGAGCGCAGACCCGCTGATCCGCGACCCGTACGCCCGAGTCCTGGTGGCCGGGGCCGGGGCCGGTATGTGGGAGAACCTCCTCGACGATGCCATGGTCGAACGGATCGCCGAGAGCGATCCCACGGCCGCCGCCATGTTCGACAATATGCTCGGCTATCAGGCGGTCCGGACATTGTTCTTCGATACCTTCTTCGCCGACGCGGTGGCCGCCGGAATCCGCCAGATCGTGATCCTGGCCTCGGGTCTGGACTCCCGGGCCTACCGGCTGGACTGGCCGGCGGGAACGGTGATCTACGAACTCGACCAGCCCAAGGTGCTGGACTACAAGGCGGCCGCCCTGGCCGAGCACGGAGTGACGGCCACCGCGGTGCGTCATGAGGTGCCGATCGACCTCCGTCAGGATTGGCCGGCGGCGCTGAAGGCGGCCGGTTTCGATTCCGCTCGGCCCGCCGCCTGGCTTGCCGAAGGGCTGCTGATGTATCTGCCGGCCGACGCGCAGGACCGGCTCTTCCAGCAAGTCACCGAACTGAGCGCCCCGGGCAGCCGACTCTCGGTGGAGGCCGTTCACCACCAGGACGAAGAGCGCCGGGAGCGGATGCGGGAGCGGTGGCAGAAGATGTCCGATGACCTCGGCATCGAACGGGATGTCGACATCTCCGAACTCACCTACAACGATCCGGTCCGGGCCGACGCCACCGAATGGCTCGGCGGGCACGGGTGGAGTGCCGCCGGTGTCTCCTCCACCGATGAGATGCGACGGCTGGACCGCTGGACCGAGGTGCCCGAGGAGGACCACCAGGACGGTTTCTCCAGCTTTGTCATCGCCGAACGTCAGGGCGGCAGCCGGTAACGGGGTCGGACCGGATCCCGCCTCGATACGATGACCCCGCCGGGCGGTGCCATACCCCCGGGCTACACCGTTCACCGAGAGGAATCCCATGCCCGGAGTACAGGATCGCGTCGTCATCGTCACCGGTGCCGGGGGCGGCCTGGGCCGCGAATACGCGCTGACCCTGGCAAAAGAGGGCGCCAGTGTCGTCGTCAACGACCTTGGCGGGGCCCGGGACGGCACCGGCGCCGGACATTCGATGGCCGACCAGGTGGTCGACGAGATCAAGGCGGCCGGTGGCCGGGCGGTCGCCAACTACGACTCGGTAGCCGATACCTCGGGTGCGCAGAGCATCGTCAAAACCGCTCTGGAGGAGTTCGGGGCCGTCCACGGGGTGGTGAGCAACGCCGGCATTCTGCGTGACGGCACCTTCCACAAGATGAGCGACGAGGCCTGGGACTCAGTGCTCAAAGTCCACCTTTACGGCGGTTATCACGTCCTCCGCGCCGCCTGGCCGCATTTCCGGGAGCAGAGCTATGGCCGGATCGTCGTGGCGACCTCCACCAGTGGGCTGTTCGGCAATTTCGGTCAGGCCAACTACGGCGCGGCCAAACTGGGTCTGGTCGGCCTGATCAACACGCTCGCCCAGGAGGGTGCGAAGTACAACATCAAGGCCAACGCGCTGGCGCCGATCGCGGCCACCCGGATGACCGAGGACATTCTGCCCCCGGAGGTGTTCGAGAAACTCACCCCGGAATATGTGGCACCGGTGCTGGCCTACCTGTGCACCGAGGAGGTGCCCGATACCGCCGCGGTGTTCATCGTCGGCGGCGGCAAGGTCCAGCGAACCGCGCTGTTCCAGAACAAGGGTGTGACCTTCGAGAAGGTGCCCACCGTCGACGATATCGCCGCCAACTGGTCGCAGATCGACGATCTGTCGGCCGCCGAACCGGCCGCGTTCAAGCTCTAACGGCTCGAATCTCCTGTTGCCGGGAGTTTTTCGCCGAGTGCTGCGGACACGGCTGCCTGGAACACCGATTCGTCCGGTGTGACTGCGGTCCAGCGCTGGAAAATCTGCATCGCCAGTTGCACGAGCATTTCCACCCCGTCGACGATGCGGCATCCGTGTTCGGTGGCGGTGGACAGAAACGGGGTGATGCGCGGGTTGGTGATCACATCCACCACGACGCAGGCGGGATCCACCGAGTCCCACTGCAGCCCCACCGGTTCCAGGTCCGGCGCGCAGCCGAGGTGGGTGGCGTTCATCAGTATTCCGGTGCCGTCCGGCACCTGCACCGGCCGATCCCAGGCCCGCCAGTCACAGGGCACCCCGGTCGCCGCCCGCACCCGCTGGCAGACCTCCAGGCCCTGGGACTCACGGCGGGTCACCAGGGTCAGATGCGCGGCACCGGCCCAGGCCATCTCTACCGCCATCGCGCGGCCGGCGCCGCCGGCACCCAGCATGACCACCCGTTGCCCACCTAGCGGCTCCACTTTCTCGATCGCCCGCACAACACCTTTGCCATCGTTGTTGTGACCGATCAGCCGTCCCGCCTCGATGGTGAGGTAATTGGCGGCGCCGATGGCGCGAACGTCATCGTCGAGCTCATCGAGCAGGTCCATCACCGCCACCTTGTACGGCACGGTGATCGCCATACCCCGGTATCCCAGAGGACGCAGCGCCGCCACGGCCAGAGCCAGATCATGCCGGTCGGCGATATCGTTCTTCCAGAACTGCCAGTGCAGGCCGTAGTGGGCGTAGACGGCGTCGAACATCCGATCAATCGGATTCTCGGCGACCGGATGGCCCAACATCCCGGTCATGTGTTTCTGGGGCGGGATGACGGTCACGGTCGGAAGCGTAGTGCTGGATAGGCTCGGCCGGTGAACAGCGTGGGGATCGTCCTGGTCGCGCTGGCGATCGCGGTCGGACTGGTCGGAATGCTCGTACCCCTGCTGCCCGGCACGCTGCTGGTCTACGCGGCGGTCGCGGTGTGGTCGGTCCTGGAGCGGAACACGGTGTCGTGGACAGTCCTCGCGGTGGTGACGGTGGTGCTCGGCGGCGGCCAGCTGATCAAATACCTGTGGCCGGTGCGCCGGATGCGGGCGGCCGATATCGGCGGGGCCACCCTGGCCGCCGGCGCCGTGCTCGGCGTCATCGGATTTTTCGTCATCCCGGTCCTCGGGCTGGTCGTCGGCTTCGTCGCGGGTGTCTACCTGGCCGAACTCCTGGCCCGCCGGGACTGGCGGCGAGCCTGGGCGGCGACGGTGCACGCCGTCAAGGGTGTGGCGCTGTCCGTCGGGGTGGAACTCGGAGCCGGTCTGCTCGCGACGGCGGTGTGGGTGGTGGGGGTTGTCCTGAGCTGAGCGGCTCGGCTGACCGCTATCCCAGCAGCCGGGTCCGCAGCAAGGTCACGTCCTGTTCGCTCACTCCGGCGGCGCGCAGGTAGCCGTCCAGGCCGCCGTGGGTATCGTCAAGCACCCGCCGCGCGCGGAGCAGGTACTCCTCGCGGACGCCGAGCACCTCATCGGTCAGCCGGGATTCCGCGAACGCCAGGATCTCATCGGTCGTCTCCTCCCGGTGGCTCATAGTGTCGAGAATCTGCCGGCGCAGGGCCGGGACGGCATCATTGCTGCGCAGGTAGTCGGTCAGGATCAAGCTGGGATCCACGCCTGCCGCCTCCAGTGCCAATGCGACGGCGAAGCCGGTGCGGTCCTTACCCGCGAAGCAGTGCACCAGGACCGGTCGGCCGGCACCGATCATGCCGATGATCTGGCGGACGGCCCGCAGCGCCCCGCCGAGGGTGGGGAAGCGTTCGTACTCACCGACCATCCAACGGGTGGCCGCCACGGCGGGTTCCTCATCGGAGTACTCGGTCATCATCTTCTGCCAGCTGGACTCGTGTGGAGCCTCGGTGTCGGTAACGGCGTCCTTGTCGTGGGATACTTCCGGGAACGGAAGGTGGTGCACCACAGTGCCATCCGGTACCGCCCCGGCTCCCCGGCGCCGCAGTTCGGCGTGTGATCGCAGGTCGGCGATGTCGGTGATAACCAACTCGGTGAGTAGTGCCCGTCCGGTGTCGTCGAGTTTGCTCAGCTCACTGGACCGGAACAGCCTGCCCGGAGCAACCTCGGCGGTCTCGGCGACATCGCGGAAGTTCCAGGCGCCGGAGAGTGTCGTGGGTGGCGTGGTCACCCGTGTACCGCCGCTGCCGCCAGTGGGCCCGGCTCGCGGCCGAGCTCGGCCCGAGCCACGGTGCGCAGATGCACCTCGTCGGGTCCGTCGAAGATCCGCATGGCCCGCTGCCAGCCGTACATCCTGGCCAGCGGGAAGTCGTCACTGACTCCGCCGCCGCCGTGTACCTGGATTGCCCGGTCGATGACATTGCAGGACATCAGCGGAGCCACCGCTTTGATCTGGGATACCAGAGCGAACGCCGCCCGGTTGCCGTGCTGGTCGATGGTCCATGCCGCCTTCTCGCACAGTAGCCGCGCCTGATCGATCTCGTTGCGGGAGAACGCGATCTGCTGCTGCACCATGCCCTGTTCGGCGAGTGGCCTGCCGAAAGCGATACGGGTCCGGGCACGTTCGGTCATCAGCGCCAGGGCGCGTTCGGCCACTCCGATGGCCCGCATGCAGTGATGGATGCGGCCGGGACCCAACCGGGCCTGGGCGATCGCGAAGCCCATCCCCTCCTCGGCCAGCAGGTTTGACGCGGGGACTCGGACATTGTCGTAGAGGATCTCGGCGTGGCCGTGCTGGTCCTGCCAGCCGAATACCGACGTGGATCTGAGGATGGTGACTCCCGGGGTGTCCACGGGCACCAGGATCATCGACTGCTGCTGATGGGACGCGGCCTCGGGGTTGGTGCGCCCCATCACGATCAGGACGGCGCAGCGTGGGTCGTTGGCCCCTGAGGTCCACCACTTGCGGCCGTTGATGATGTAGTCGTCACCGTCACGGACGATGGAGGTTTCGATATTGCGAGCGTCGCTGGAAGCCACCGCAGGTTCGGTCATCGAGAAGGCGCTGCGGATCTCGCCGGCCAGCAGTGGATCCAGCCACCGTTTCTTCTGATCGTCGGTGCCGAACATGTGCAGCACCTCCATATTCCCGGTGTCCGGGGCGGCGCAGTTCAGCGCCTCCGGGGCGATCTCGGTGCTCCACCCGCTCAGTTCGGCCAGGGGCGCGTACTCCAGATTGGTCAGCCCGGACACGCTGGGCAGGAAGAGGTTCCACAACCCGCGATCGCGGGCCGTCTTCTTCAACTCCTCGACCACGGGGGGGACGGTGAAGTCATCGGGGCCGGCCGCGGCCCGGTGCTCGTCATAGCGTTTCTCTGCCGGTAACACGTGATCGACCATGAACTCAGTGAGTCGTTTGTGGTGATCGGCCGCCTTGGCGGACATGGCGAAGTCCATAGCCGCAACCATAGGCCACAACGGCCTACCGGTGCCCCGGTGTCGTAGCCGGTGCCAACGGCTTTCTCGGGTGATTCGCCCCCGCTCCGCCGCCGGTGGGGATACGGTTTCGGGGGCGGCCAGGGACGGGCGAAAACCTCCCGGGTCATGGCAGGCGAGTTGATGTGAGGACCCCACCGTGTGCGATCACCTCGGCAGGTTTCCGGCGTTCACACCCGCGCCCCGGGCCCCGGCCCCGACGCCGGACACCGCGGCGGACCCCGACGCGACGACGGTGTTTCGCGGGGGCTGCGTCTACACCCTGGATGCCGGCCGGCCGTGGGCGCAGGCGGTAGCGGTCCGGGGCCGGGAGATCCTCGCGGTGGGATCCGACGCCGAGGTCGCGGCGGCCGCCGGGCCCGGAGGGCGGATTGTCGAACTGGCCGGCCGGATGCTGATACCCGGCTTCGTCGAAGCTCATATCCACCCGTTGCTGGGAGGGCTGCTGACCTCCGGCGCCGATCTGCAGGTTCCCGACCGGGATGCGGCCCTATCCGCCGTCGCCGACTACGTCGAGCTCAACCCTGATGGACCGGTTCGCGGATTCGGCTGGCGGATGGACATGTTCGACCCGGAAGGTCCCCATCGCGATGACCTCGACGAGATTCTGCCGGATCGGCCGGCGCTGCTGTTCGGGATCGACGCACACGGGATGTGGGTGAACACCGCGACGCTGAAACGCGCCGGCATCAACCGCGACAGCCCGGACCCGGTGCCGGGTTTCAGCACCTTCGCCCGGGACGCCGACGGTGAGCCCACCGGTTTCATCCAGGAGGCCCCTGCGATGCTCAGCGTCCTCAGCGCCGTCGAGCCACTGACGCCCGATGTGTTGAGTGGTCTGTTCGCCGGCTGGGCGGAAAAAGCCGCGGGGGCCGGGATCACGGCGTTATTCGACGCCGGTATGCCACCTGCGGAAGGGGACCCGGACGGTTTGGCCGATATTTACACCGACCTGGAGGCACGCGGCCGGCTCCCGTTCCGGGTGGTCGTCTCGCACCTGGTCAAGGAACCGCCGCTCGATGGCGCGGTGGCGGCGGTGTTGGGATTGCGGGAACGGTTGGGAACCGAACTCGTTAGTGGCGGAGTGATGAAGATCCTCGGCGACGGGACGTTGGAGGGGCATACCGCCTACCTGATGGAGCCGTACGCCGACCGGCCCGACTCGGTGGGCCAGACACCGTTCACCGAGCGGCAGTGGCATCGGCTGATCGCCGAGGCGGACGCGGCCGGTCTCGACGTGCATGTGCATGCCCTGGGGGACCGAACCGTCCGGATCGCGCTGGACGCGATCGAGGCCGCGATCGCGGCGAACCCCGAGCGGGATCGCCGGCACACCATCGCCCATCTCGAACTCGTCGACGATGCCGACCTGCCACGCTTCGGGAGGCTGGGTGTCATCGGTCAGTTCTCGGCCAACTGGATGGCCGCCGATCCGAGTAACACCGGAACCACCCTGGATCGGTGCGGGCCGGCGCGGTATCGCACCATTTACCGTCCCCGGGCGTTGATCGACGGCGGCGCCACGATCGCGTTCGGCAGCGACTGGCCCGCGGCAAGCTGGTTCTCCACCTACAAACCACTCGATGCGATCGAGACTGCGGTGACTCGTCAGTCGGTGGGCCGACCGGATATGGCCGTCCTCGAACCCGCCCGCGAGCGGTTGGATCTGGCCCAGGCGCTGCACGCGGCAACTCTTGGTGCGGCCCGGCAATTACGGCTCGACCATCTTGTCGGCTCGGTGCAGCCCGGTAAGCGGGCCGACTTGGTTGTCCTGCGCAGCAACCTTTTTGAGATTGATCCGCACCACATCGCCGCAACCCCGGTTGATATGACGATGATGAACGGACGCTTCACCCACGGCGGCTGAGGCCGCCGCGGGTGAAGCGTGGGAACCGTTTCTGCTCAGAGATCGATGGTGCCCGCCTGTCCGGTTCCCGCCGGCAGTTCGGTGATGGCTCCGTCGCCGCCGATGATCCGCTCGCCGTTCAGGCTCGAGTCGGCGCGGATGGTCGCGAGGTCTTCGCCGAGCACCGATGACCGGTAGGCCGCGGTGATCAGGCTCTCCGGTGAGCCGGTGGCGTCATTGGTGATGTCCCAGAACATCATTCCGCCCAGTCCCAGGTCCTCGGCCCACTGTGCCTTCTGCGCGATGGACGTGGGCGTCTCGAACGAGGTGAACAGTTTCTCGGTCGGGTTGTACAGGTAGGCCGACTGGGCATTGTCATCCCAGTACAGCACCCAGTCGCCGGCTGGATCCTGAACCTGGGCGAGCAGATCCTTGTAGTCGTACACGCCGGTCTCGAACGTGCCCGGCGCCCCGCCACTGGCGGCCTCCAGATAGCCACCGTCGCCACCGTCGGCGACACCGCTCCAACCGCGGGTGTACAGCGGTGCTCCGAGCACGAGTTTGTCGGGGTCGACACCCGCGGCGAGATAGAGCGACACGGCGGTCGCCATGTCGTAGCCGTTGGGGTCGCCGGTGATGGCCGACTGATGACCGGTGGTGTCCTCCCAGGTGCCGTGGAAGTCGTAGGACATCAGGTTGAAGAAATCGACACTCGGCGCCAGGCCGGCCGCGTTGAAGTTGGCGATCTTGTCATACCCGCCCGGGGCCGCCACCGAGATCTCGTAGGTGGTGCCGTTCTGCGCACCGAGGACGTCCAACTTCTGGCGGACCAGAGCGAGAAGCGCGGCGTAGTTCTCGCCGTCGTCCGGGCTCACCGAGTTGCTCGCCAGACCGCCGCCGCCGGGGTACTCCCAGTCGAAGTCGACGCCGTCGAACATCTGATAGGTGTCCAGGAACGAGACGATGGAGTTGGCCAGCGTCTCCCGGCCCTCAGCGGTGGCGGCGACGTTGCTGAAGTTGCCCGACAGCGTCCAGCCGCCGATGGCGACACTCGTCCGCAGATGCGGGTACTTCTCTTTGAGCTGGGCGATCTGATTGAAGTTGCCCCACACCGTCTGCTCTGCGCGTGGGTCGCCAGGTGGGTAGTACCAGAGGTCCGCTTCGCCGGAGACCGAGTCCGCGGCACTGAATCGTTTGTCGACCGCGGCGTAGCTGTCGTAGAGCGCCACCTCACCCGCGCTCGTCACGTTCAGGAACGAGTAGATGACATGGGTGAGCTGATCGGCGGGGATATCGGCGACCTGGAAGTTGCGGTCGTAGATTCCCCATTCCGGGAAGTACGCGGCGAGTACCTTGTCGTGTTCGGCGATCGCGCCTGCGGTCTGTCCCGGGTCGCCCGGTGTGACGACCGGCGGTGTCACGACCGGCGGTGTCACGACCGGCGGTGTCACCACCGGTGGGGTGACCACCGGCGGGGTGACGACCGGCGGGGTGACCACCGGCGGGGTGACGACCGGCGGGTCTACGACCGGTGGGTCCACGACCGGTGGGTCCACGACCGGCGGGGTAACCACCGGCGGGGTGACGACCGGCGCGGCCCCCACGACGTCTTGCCATTTGGTCAGGGTGGCCGGGTCCAGGGCGATGATGTTAGCGGTGCTCAGCTGGTCCAGCCCCACTCCGTCGAGGGTGTAGGTCTGATTGTTTCCGACAATGGCGATCTGGGTGGACCCGCCGGTTTCGTCAATCTCGAAGTTGGCCGGCTGGAACCAGCCGAAGTCCAACTTGTCGGCGGCTGGATCGAAGTCGAGCACGGTATCGGTGGCCCACTTCCACGAGATTGTCGTCGTGGTGCCGTCATTCGATCCACTGGGTGGGGTGACGACCGGTGGGGTGACGACCGGCGGGTCCACGACCGGTGGGTCCACGACCGGCGGGGTGACCACCGGCGGGTTCACGACCGGTGGGGTGACGACCGGTGGGGTGACGACCGGCGGGGCCCCGATGGCGTTTTGCCATTTGGTCAGGGTGGCCGGATCCAGGGCGATGATGTTGGCGGTGCTCAGCTGGTCCAGCCCCACTCCGTCGAGGGTGTAGGTCTGGCTGTTGCCGAGGATGGCGATACGGGTGGAGCCGGCGGTTTCGCCGATCTCGAAGTTGGCCGGCTGGAACCAGCCGAAGTCCAACTGATCGGCGGCCGGGTCGAAGTCCAGCAGCGTGTCGGTGCCCCAATTCCACGAGATGGTCGTGGTGGTGCCCCCGGGTGTGAGCGTCCCGCCGCCGGTTGTGCCGTCGCCGGTCGTGCCGCCACCGGTCGTGCCGCCACCGGTCGTCCCGCCATCCGGCGCCGGGGTGGTGTAGTCGACGACGTTGGTGGTGCCGTAGTCGTTGAAAATTCGGCTGAAGCTGCCGGCGGCCTCGCTCAGGCCGGAGGCGGTCGGGGTGGCCAGTCCGAGCGAGCCCGGGGTGTCGCGGGACACCGACCACATCGAGAGCATGCCCAGACCGTTGACCCGCGCGAAGTCCTCAAGGGCCTGCGCATCGGCGGGGGTGAACACCTCGGTGAGGACGTCGTTGACGCCGATCATCGGGGTGACGCCCAGTTGGCTCCAGTCGTAGCTGCGGCCGTAGTCGCTGTAGAGCTGTGAGAGTTGAGTGTGGGTGGACTCTGCGGCCTGGATGGCGTAAGTGCCCATGGTTTGGGCGTTGGGTCCACTGGTGGGTGCGGCCGATTCGCCATAGTCCATCGCCATGACGTTGACTCCGGCGAGGTTGACCCCGGCCTGCAGCGCTGATTCCACGACGTTGAGGCCGTCGCGGGTGAGCCCGCTGGGCAGCACCGGCAGCGTGTACCAGACTTCCAACTCCGGCCGCGACTGCCCGAGTAGCGCCAGGGCTTGGCTGTGCAGCTCGATCGACGGAGCGTCGGCGACCGCGGCGCCTTCGATATCGAAGTCGAGGTGGCTGATCTGGAAGGTGTCGACGACCTCACCGTAGGCATCGGCCAGCGATGCTGCGTCGAGTCCGCGGGCGGCGTAGGCCTGGGCGAGACTGGTGCCCGCTGCACCGCCCAGCGAGATCATGACGTCGCCGCCGGCCGCCTGGAACTGCTCTATCGAGCGGTTGATCGCCTGGGCCTGCTCGGTATCGGCGCCCGGCTCCAGTGCGGACAGTCCGGCCCAGGCGAGCGTTGCGTCGGGAGTGGACTGCAGGAAGGCAAGGGTCATCAGCGTGGCCCCGGTGGCCTCCGAGATCGTCAGCAGATCCGGGACCGGCCAGCCTGCCATGTCCACGTAGGGGGCGAAGAAGGCCTCACCCCACTGGGCTGTCGTCACGCCCACATCGCCTGACTCACCCGTGCCTGACTCACCGGTGCCTGAATCACCAGAGTCGTGGGAGCCGTGAGATCCATCGGCACCGCCATCATCGGAGGCATCCGGATCAGTTGACTCATCGCCGGTTGGGGCGGTGTCGTCGTCGAGGATGGTGCCGGTTGCGGTGGTGTCGGTGATG
>CAZKUK010000035.1:31934-37462 GCA_964555915.1 uncultured Mycobacterium sp. | reverse complement strand
GTTCCCGCCGGCGGGCTGAGCGTCCTCGTCTGCCCTGCCAGCGCCGGGCGCAACGCACTGCTGATGACCCTCGCCGGGCGAATGAAGCCCAAATCCGGGAGTCTGGCCGTCTTCGGAGCCAGCCGGGCCCGCGACATCTTCAAGATTTCCGCACTGGCCGGTATCGATGAGATCGACACCGTCTCGGAGTCGGTGACGGTGCGGGACCTGATCACCGAACAACTCCGCTGGGACGCGCCCTGGTATCGGTTCGTCCGGCAGGCCGGGGAGGCGGAGTTGGTTCGGGTCTGCGCACCGATTTTCGGCGATCTGCCGTTGCCTCCGCTGATGGAGTATTTCGAGCTGCTCTCCGAGCTGGATCGGCTGCTGTTGCGCATCGCGCTGGCCAACACCCGCCGCCCTCCGCTGCTGGTGGTGGGCAATATGGACTTCGTTACCAGCGATTTCTACCGGGATGTCCTAGCCGAGCGTCTCATCGATCTCGGGCGCACCCAGACGGTGATCACCGCAACCGTGAACGGGGTGAGAAACCCGGCGGTGCGCACCCACATCAAGGTCGACAACACCGACCGCGCCGAACTCGTGAAATCCCAGAAACGCAAGGGGTAACCATGCTTGCCGCCATGTCCCTCGGTACCGATATCAAGCGGTATACCCGCGGCGCGGTGCCCCGGATCGCGTTGCTGATCGTCGTGCTGATGCCACTGCTCTACGGAGCGCTTTATCTGTGGGCTTTCTGGAATCCGTTCGGCGAGGTCAACAAAGTACCGGTTGCCCTGGTCAACGAGGATAGGGGCGCCTACTCGCAAGGCAAGGAGGTGCAGGCCGGCGACGAGGTGGCCCAGGCGCTCGTGGATTCCGGCGAGCTGGGTCTACACCAGGTCTCGGCGGGCGAGGCCGCCGACGGCCTCGCCCACGGACGGTATTACTTCACCATCACGATCCCGTCGGATTTCAGCAAGGACATCGTCTCGCCGTCCGGCGGTAGCCCCACCCAGGCCGCACTCCGGTTCACGTTCAACGACGCCAACAGCTACCTCGGTTCGCTGATTGGGCAGAACGTCGCGCGCGCGGTGATCAACAACGTCAATGCCAGCGTGGGGGAACAAACCGTCGTCTCGGTGTTGACCGGCCTCACCGACGCCGGTACCGGGCTGAAAAAGGCGGCCAGTGGCGCCAATCAGCTGGCGGACGGCTTGGACACCGCACGGGACGGTTCGGCACAGCTTGCCGACGGAACCCGTCAGCTCTCCACATCAGTGGACACCGTCACCGGACCACTGATCGATTTCCTGCAGCGATTCGACGACAAGGGTATTGACCCCGACGTCGTGGCGGCGGCCGCCGACCGTCTCAGCCACGCCGTCGAGAACACCACCGACCGCATCGAGGCGGCGAATATCGATTGGCAACGGGCCGGAGATTTCGTAGACCAAGCTCTTCGAGTGCTGCAGGGCAGCCCGGATCCGTTGGCTCAGGACGCCGGAGCGGTACTGAATGCGGCACAGCAGGTGCTGCGGGCGAGAAATCTCGATCCGACGACCCATGCCGGCTTACAGCGGTTGCGGGACAGTGCGACCGAATTGCAAGTCGAACTGGGCGATCCCAACAGCAAATTGCGGACGTTCATGACCGGGGCGCTGGACGGTGGCCTCCGCAAGGACATCGTCAAGCTACGGGACGGCGTCGATCAGCTTAACGACGGCGCCCATCAACTCTCCGATGGGTTGGTCAAGCTCTCCGCCGGTGGGCGCGAATTGGCCGACAAACTGGTTGAGGGCTCGACTCAGATTCCCTCGTGGACCGATCAGCAGCGAACCGACGTCGCGAAGACGGTTTCCTCGCCTGTCAAACTGGACCTGGTCACCGAGAACCCGGCACCTACCTTCGGCACCGGGTTCGCGCCGTTCTTCATCGGGTTGGCAATGTTCATCGGCGCTTTGCTCATCTGGATGATGCTCAAGCCGCTACAGCCGCGGCCGATCATCAACGGCCTCGCCGGATTCCGGGCGATGCTGGCCTCCTACTGGCCGGCCTTCCTGATCGCCGTCTGCCAGATAGCGGTGATGTATACCGTGGTGCACTTCGGCCTCGGACTGAAGCCCCAGCACCCGCTCTACACAGCGGGCTTCATGCTGCTCGTCCTGGCCACCTACCTGGGTCTCATCCAGGCGCTGAACGCCGTTTTCGGGGTGGCAGTCGGCCGCGTGTTGACCCTGGCTTTCCTCATGGTCCAATTGGTGTCCTGTGGCGGGATCTATCCTGTCGAGACCACCGCCAAACTATTCCAGGTCATCCATCCCTACGTTCCGATGACCTACTCCATCAACGGTTTACGGCAACTCATCTCAGGCGGGATCGATCACCGACTGGGTATCGCGGTAGCCGTGCTCGTCGGGGTGCTGGCGGCGTCGATGGCCGTCAGTTCGTGGGCGATACGCCGTAGCCGGCAGTACACCATGGAACAGCTCCACCCGCCGATTGAGGTGTGACGCGTGATAGTGGCCCCATCCTCCGTGGTCGCTCTTCGTGGGCCGGGGACAGCCAAGGCCCCTCAGCGGTGGAAGAAGGTCTTGCTGCGATGAGCCCGAGTGACACCGGGGCGCACACCGCTACCGCTCGCGCCGGGAACGAATCCCGGTTCTGGGGTGACACGATCGCACTGTTCGCCGTGGTGTTCTTGGCCTTCGGGGCCGGAGCGGTGCTGGCATGGGAATCCTTCGGCTCCGAGACCGGCCCGGCGTTCTTCTACCCGGCCGCCGGGGTGACATCGGCGGCGATGATGCTCAGCCGTCGCGCGCTATGGCCCGGTATCGCCGCGGCCGTGGTTGCCGCCGAAGTCCTGGTCGACACCTACTTCGGCAACCCCTTGGGAATGGCCGCCGGATTTGCGGTGGCCAACGTGGTGGAGCCGGTGTTCGGGGCGTCGTTGGTACTTGCCTGGTGCGGTGGCCGGCCCGACCTGCGCGGGCGGCGGGATTTCGTCGCTTTCCTGGCCGGGGCGTGCGTGGTGGGACCTTTTCTCGGTGCGCTGATCGGCGGAACGGTCAGTTCCCGCCACGATCTCACCCCCTGGCTCGGTGCGGTACTGAACTGGTGGTCCGGTGACGCCCTCGGGGTGCTGGTGGTAGCCGCCCCGATCCTGCTCTGGACGAATCAGTCCTATATCGTCCGGCAGCGGCCGTGGGAAGCGGCCGGCGTACTCGCGGCCACCGCGGCGCTGTCGGTTGCGGCTTTCTGGGCCGAGGCCCCGCCGTCGATGCTCATCCTTCCGGTGCTGGCCTGGGCGGCGCTGCGGCTCGACATGCTCGGGGCCGCGCTGGCCGGAGCCGTGGCCGCCTTCCTCGCCAACATCATGGCGACCCACGGCCGTGGCCTGTTCAGCACGACGGATGTCTCAGTGCAGACCCGGGTGGCGCTCACCCAGGTGTTCATCGCGGTGATCGTGGTGGTGGCGATGTTGATCGCCCAGGAGGCGGCCGCCCGGATGAGTGCGGTGCGCGAACGGGAGACCGAGCGGCGGGAACGGATGCGATTGGAGACGCTGTCGCAGCTCGCCCAGCAGCTGTCGGCCGCGCTCACCCCGGACGATATCGGCCGGGCATTGAAAGACCAGGTGCTCAACGAGGCCGGCGCCAAAGCGTTGACCCTCGGCCTGCTCAGCCCTGACGGCGAGCGGCTTGAGTTCGTCTCACGGTCGGGCTTCCCCTCCGCGGTCGTCGCCGAGTTCGTCAGCGGCGTCGATGTGGCGGACCGGACCGTCGTCACCGACGCGGTGCGGTCCGGGCATTCGGTGGTGGTCCGTACGGCGGCCGAGTACGCGCGGCGGTATCCCGACAACGCGCACCTGCCGAAAATCAGCGGGGTCGAATCGGCCGCCGGTTGGCCGCTGACCTCGGGCGGGAATCCCATTGGGGTGCTATTGCTGGTGTGGGCCGATCCGCAGCCGCTGAACACCGCCCAACGGGCCTATATCTCGGCGGTGGCGACTATGGTCAGCCAGGCGCTGGTCCGCGCCCGCATCTACTCGGATGAGCACGCCCGCGCGGCGGTCCTGCAGGCGGCGGTGCTGCCAGCCAGTCCGGTGCGGACCCGAGGGCTGGATGTCTGTGTCACCTACGAGCCGGCCGATACAGCGCAGGGACTGGGCGGCGACTGGTTCGACGTCATGCCGCTGCCCGGAAACCGCACCTATCTGGCGGTCGGCGACGTTGTCGGCCACGGACTTCCGGCCGTGGAGGATATGGCGACGTTGCGCAGCGCGGGCCGTGCCCTGGCCCATCAGGGACTGATGCCCGCGCCGCTGCTCGCTGAACTCAACGGCTTCACCCGCGACACCAGCCAGGGCAGATTCGCGACCATGGCGGTGGCGATCTTCGACCCCGCCCAGGGCTGCATCAGCTACTGTTCGGCAGGCCATCCGCCACCGTTGTTCCGCCGGGCGCTCACCGGCAAGATGAGCCGGCTGTCCGACGCGCATGGCCCGGTGCTGGGGCCGGTGCCGGAAGCCACCTATACCGGGGGGACTCTCCGGATCGATAGCGGCGACATCTTGGTTCTCTACACCGACGGTCTGGTGGAACGCCATGGGTTGGATATCGAGACCGGGATCGCCAATGCCGAGCGGCTGATCGCCGAATGGGACCCGGATGCGAGTGTGAGCCGGGACGGCGGGGTGCTCCACGAGCGGCTGGCCCCGCGACCGAGGGCGGATGACGTCTGCGTCATCGCCGTCCGGTTCACCGCCGACCACCGATTCACCGACGATGCCGATCCGGCTCAGGAGGCCGATATCACCGGGCTGCGCTGAACGCCCGTAACCAGTCGTACCAGGGGCCCATTCCGGTTCCGGTGCGGGCGCTCACCGGCAGGATGGTCGCGTTCGGGTTCACCTGCCGCACGCGGGCGATGTAGGTGTCGACATCGGTGTCGAGGTAAGGCACCAGATCGATCTTGTTGATCAGAACCAGGTCCACGGACCGGAACATCACCGGATATTTGAGCGGTTTGTCTTCCCCTTCGGTGACCGAGTACACCATGGCTTTGGCATGCTCGCCGACGTCGAACTCGGCCGGGCACACCAGGTTCCCGACGTTCTCCACGATGACCAGATCCAGGGCCGGCAGGTCCAGACCGGCCAGCGCGCGGCTGACCATCGGGGCATCGAGGTGACATTCACCACCGAAGCCGTTATTGGTGTTGAGCAGCGATATCTGCGCTCCGCGTCCCTGGAGTTTGGCGGCGTCGAGATCGGTGGCGATATCGCCCTCGACCACCCCTACCGCCAGCTCGCCGGCCAGAGCGTCCAGCGTCGCCGCCAGGATGGTGGTCTTGCCCGAACCGGGCGAACTCATCAGGTTGAGCGCGCGAATGCCGTTGTTCTCAAATGCCTTCCGATTCACATCGGCGCGGCTGTCATTCTCGGAGAAGATCGCCTCGAGCACTTCGATGCGCTGCGAGCCGGTGGTGTAGCCGCTGTGGTCGCCGTGCTCGTGATCCGGATCGTCCCCGTGTTCGTGGCTGTGTTC
>CAZKUK010000035.1:0-31834 GCA_964555915.1 uncultured Mycobacterium sp. | reverse complement strand
GTGTTCGTGGCTGTGTTCAGTGCCGTCATCGTGGCGGTGGAACCGACCCATGCTGGAAGACCTTTCGTTACGTCACGTCTACGGAGGTCACGAGGAACTCCTCGCCGCGCACGACGTCGACGTCGGCGCTGTCGCAGAGCGGGCAGCACACCGAGAACCGGGAGGCGATCTGTGACTGCCGCCCGCAGCCACGGCAGAGGACCTCGGCGGTGACGAGTTCGAGTTCGAGCTCGGCGCCGGGCATGTCCTGATGGTCGCGGACCAGGGTCCAGCAGAACGACAACGACTCGGGAACTACCTGGCGAAGCGCCCCCACCTGCACCCGGACCACCTCGACGCGGCGGCCCGCCGCATGGGGTCTGACCACCCCGGCGATCGCCTGGCACAGCGACAACTCATGCATCGCGGCCAACACTACGACTAGCGTGGCCAGGGTGACCGTCCGGGTTCGCCTCGATATCAGCGGTGTGGTCCAGGGGGTCGGATTCCGTCCCGCGGTGGCCCGCATCGCGGCCGGACACCGGCTCAGCGGCTGGGTCTACAACGATGCCGGGGCGGTGCACTGCGAACTGGAGGGCCCGGCTGAGGACGTCGAGGCCGCGGTGGCCGAGTTGCGGGATCGCCCGCCGCCGATGGCCCGCATCGACATCCTGCGGATCAGCAGCATCGCGCCGTGCGGGGGCGGCGGATTCGAGATCGTCGACAGCCGGGGCGACGACGCCGCCCGGACCCTGGTGCCGCCCGATATCGCCGTCTGCGCCGATTGCCTGCGCGAGATGCGCGACCCCGGCGACCGGCGCTATCGGCACCCGTTCATCACCTGCACCAACTGCGGGCCCCGGTACACCGTCATCACCGACCTGCCCTATGACCGGCCGGCGACGACGATGGCGGGGTTCGGGATGTGTCCGGCCTGCGCGGTGGAGTACCGCGGCCCGGCCGACCGCCGCTACCATGCCCAGACCATTGCCTGTCGCGACTGCGGGCCGCAGCTGTCCTGGCGGGGCCCGGCCGGGACCGAGGACCCGCTCGGCGCCGCGAGCGCGGCGTTGCAGTCCGGCAAGATCGTCGCGATCAAGGGTGTCGGCGGCTATCACCTGGCCTGCCGTGCCGATGACGACCGCGTGGTGGCGCTGTTGCGCACCCGCAAGAACCGGCCCGCCAAACCGTTCGCGGTGATGGTCGCCGACCTCGACGCGGCCCGGACTGTCGCGGTGATCGACCAACCGGCCGTCGCTGCTCTGACGAGCCCGGCGGCACCCATCGTGCTGGTCCCGCGCCGCGGGGCGGCGGTCAGCGCCGAGGTCGCGCCCGGACTGACCGACCTCGGCGTGATGCTGGCCTACTCGCCGGTGCATCACCTGCTGTTCGACCGGCTCGGCCGTCTTCCGCTGGTGATGACCTCAGCCAACCGGGGTGGATCGCCCATCGTGTTCCGGGACGAGGACCTGATCTGGATCGACGGACTCGCCGATGCGGTGCTCACCCACGACCGACCGATTCACGTGCCGTGTGAGGACTCGGTGATTGCCGTCGATGACGTGGGCGGCCAGTTGCCGTTGCGGCGTTCCCGCGGCTACGCGCCGCTTCCGGTCACGGTGCAGCTGCCCGGGCCCGAGGTGGTGCTGGCCACCGGTGGGGATCTCAAAACCGCGTTCTGCCTGATGTCCGGTGCGGTCGGTGGGGGCCGACAGGCCCATCTGTCCTCGCATCTGGGCGATATGGCGGATCCCCGCACCCAGTCCTGTTTCGAGTCCGCGCTCGAGCACCTGTCATTCATGACAGGGCAGCACCCCGTGGTGTTCGCCTGCGATATGCACCCCGGCTACGCCACCACCGCCTGGGCACGCCGCGCCGCGGCCTCCCGGCCGGACCGCGCGCCGGTGCTCGCGGTCCAGCACCACCACGCGCATGCGGTATCCCTGCTGGCCGAGCATCAGCGGTTGGACACGGCGATGATTGCGGTGACCTACGACGGCACCGGATACGGCACCGACGGCACGATCTGGGGTGGGGAACTGCTGGCGATCACCGACCCCGCAGCGTTCACCCGGGTGGGGCATCTCGCGCCGTTCGCCCTTCCCGGCGGGGAGGGCGCAGTTCGCCAGCCCGCCCGGATCGCCTTGGACCTGTTGATGCGGGCCGGGGTCGAGTGGGCTCCCGACCTGCCGCCGGTCGCCGCGGTCGGCGAAGGCGGACTACACGTGCTGTCTCAGCAGATCCCGCGTGGACTGGCGTGCGTCACGACGACCAGCATGGGGCGGCTGTTCGACGCGGTCGCCAGTCTGCTGGGCGTCTGCCAGCAGGTCAGCTATGAGGGGCAGGCCGCGGTGGAACTGGAACAACTGGCTCGTCACGGCCACCCCACGCACCCGGAGCTGGCCGATTTCGCGATATCGGAAGGGGTGATGGATCCGGCCCCGGTGATCGCCGCGCTCGCCCGCGGGCTGCGGTCCGGAGTTGCTCCAGCCGATCTGGCGGCCGGGTTCCACCGCGCGGTGATCCGGGCGACCGCGTGGGCCGCCGGGCGCTGCGCCGAGACGGCCGGAATCGGTGTGGTCGGCCTGACCGGTGGGGTGTTCGCGAATCGGCTTTTGCTGCAGGGTATTCGGGAATCTCTGAACAACAGCGGCATCGAAGTCCTGTCGCACCGTATCGTTTCTTGTAACGATGGCGGTCTGGCGCTGGGTCAGGCCACCGTTGCCGCCGCGATGCGAGCGGCGCTCAGAGCAGAGGAAAGGACCGGCGCATGTGCCTCGGAATCCCCGGCAAGGTAATCGAGATCTGGGATGAGGCGGGAACCAGGATGTCGACAGTCGACTTCGGCGGCACCACCAAGACGGTCTGCCTGGCCTACCTGCCGGATATGACGCTGGGCGAGTACACCATCGTGCACGCCGGGTTCGCAATCACCCGTCTCGATGAGGTGTCGGCCAACGAGACCCTGAAGATGTTTGCCGACCTCGGAATCCTCGAAGAGGAACTGGGTGCGGAGTTGGGCACGGCATGAAGTACCTCGACGAGTTCCGCGATCCTGCCGCTGCCAAGGCACTGGTCGACACCATCCGGCGCATCTCGACCCGGCCGTGGACGGTAATGGAAGTGTGCGGCGGCCAGACCCATTCGATCATTCGCAATGGAATCGATCAGTTGCTCGACGGGGCGGTGGAGTTCATCCACGGTCCGGGCTGTCCGGTCTGTGTCACCCCTCTGGAGATGATCGACCGCGGTCTGGAGATTGCGGCCCGCGACGATGTCATCTTCTGTTCCTTCGGCGATATGCTGCGGGTCCCCGGCAGCAGCCGGGACCTGTTCAGCGTGCGCGCCCGCGGAGGTGACGTCCGGATCGTCTACTCGCCGCTGGACGCCACCCGGATCGCCGCCGACAACCCCGACAAACAGGTGGTGTTCTTCGGTGTCGGGTTCGAGACCACCGCGCCGGCCAACGCCATGTCGGTACTGCATGCCCGGCGCCTCGGGCTGACCAACTTCTCAATGCTGGTCTCGCATGTGCTGGTGCCGCCGGCGATGAGGGCCATCCTCGGCTCTCCGACCAACCGGGTGCAGGGTTTCCTGGCCGCGGGCCATGTCTGCAGCGTGATGGGAACCGGCGAGTACGCGCCGCTGGTGGGGGAATACGGGGTACCGATCGTCGTCACCGGTTTCGAGCCGCTCGATGTGCTCGAAGGTGTACGTCAGGTCGTCGAACTGCTCGAGGCCGGGCGGGCGGAATTACGTAACGCCTACCCGCGCGCGGTCACCGCCGTTGGTAACACCGTCGCCCAGCAGGCCCTCGACGATGTGTTCGTCGTCACCGACCGGCAGTGGCGCGGTATCGGGATGATCCCGAAGTCCGGCTGGACACTGTCGCCCCGCTACGCCGAATTCGACGCTGAACTCAAGTTCGGGGTGGGCCGTCTGCGGGTCGAGGAGTCCGCCGAATGTCACAGCGGCGAGGTATTGCAGGGCCTGATCAAACCCAATCAGTGTCCGGCCTTCGGTACCGCCTGCACACCCCGGACCCCGCTCGGCGCGACCATGGTCTCCAGTGAGGGCGCCTGCGCGGCCTACTACCAGTTCCGGCGGCTGGCCGGCGGCGCCGCGGCACCGGCCCCCGCGAGTGTCTGAGCGGCCCGCGCCGGCGGACCCGACCAACTGGGTCTGCCCGTTGCCGCTGCGCGAGACCACCCGCATCGTCATGGGTCACGGCGGTGGCGGCATCCTCTCGGAGGAGCTCATCGAGAACCTGTTCCTGCCCGCCTTCGGGTCCGCCGGTGGGCCCTCGCGGGACTCCGCGATACTGGAAACCGGCCCAGTCCGAATCGCGTTGACCACCGACTCCTATGTGGTCAACCCGCTGTTCTTCCCCGGCGGTTCGATCGGTGACCTGGCGGTCAACGGCACCATCAACGATCTGGCCTGCAGTGGCGCCCAACCGCTGGGCCTGACCGCCGGGTTCATCCTGGAGGAGGGCCTGGAGATCGACGTGCTGGGCGCGATCGCGGCCGGCATGGGCAGAGCGGCCGCGTACGCCGGGGTCGGCATCGTCACCGGCGACACCAAGGTGGTCGGCCGGGGCGGAGCCGACGGTCTGTTCATCAATACCGCCGGGGTGGGAGCGGTCCCGGCGGGTCTGCGTATCGGGCCGGAGCAGGCCCGGCCCGGGGACCTGATCATCGTTTCGGGTGCTATCGGTGAGCACGGGGTCGCGATCATGAGCGTGCGGGAGGGTATCGACTTCGGCACCACGGTGACCACCGACAGTGCGCCGCTGCATCGACTCGTCGCGGCCATGCTGGCGGCCCTGGAGAATATCGGAGCCGATCCGAATGCCGTTCATGCCCTGCGCGATCCGACCCGAGGCGGTTTGATCGCCGCCACTGTCGAGATCGCCCGTGCCGCCGGTGTCGGCGTTGAACTCGATGAGCGATCCGTCCCGGTCCCCGAGACGGTGGCCTCGGCCTGCGGCTTCCTCGGGCTGGATCCCATGCAGGTCGCCAACGAGGGCAAGATGGTGGCCTTCGTCGATCCCGCGCACACCGAGACGGTGCTGGCCGCGATGCGGGCGTGCCCGGAGGGGGCCGACTCGGTGGTCATCGGCCGGGTGGTCGAGGAACATCCCGGCATGGTGGTGGTTCGCACGCCGTTCGGCACCACGCGGGTGGTGGAACGCGAACTGGGTGAACAACTTCCGCGGATCTGCTGACCTGGATGGCCGAACCGGTGGTGCCCACTACCGGTGCACCCCGCGAGCAGACGCAAAGTTTTCGGGAAACCGGCGTGCGGGTGCGACTTTGCGTCTGCTCGCGGGGGATGCGGAGTGGATACGGCTCAGTGCCGGGTGTCGCAGGTGCACTGCTGGGTGGTCGGGACGGTGCGCATGACCTGATCGACATGCTCGCCGCAGCCACCCCAGGTGGTCTTGTGGCAACGTGCGCATTCGACGGGGTAGCACATGATTCTCCTCCTCGGGTCGGGATCTCAGGTGGATGCGGTGGTCGGTGTGTCAGCCTCGGCGGCCGTTCGGGCGCGAACCTCGGCGCGGACGTCGTCCATGTCGAGGTCCTTGATTTTTGTGATGAGCTCCTCCAACGCGGGGGCCGGCAGAGCGCCGGGCTGGGCGAAGAGCAGCACACCGTCCCGGAAGGCCATGATGGTGGGGATTGAGCGAATCTGCAGGGCGCCGGCCAACTCCTGTTCGACCTCGGTGTTGACCTTGGCGTGCACCACATCGGGGTGCGCGTTGGCCGACTTCTCGAAGACCGGCGCGAAACCACGGCACGGGCCGCACCAGGACGCCCAGAAGTCGATCAGGACGATGGGGTTGTCGGTGATGGTCGACTCGAAGTCGGCTGTGGTCAGCTCGACGGTGGTCATGGGCGGATCCTTTCGGGGGTTTCGGGGTTGCCCGGTGTGGGCGTCTACGTGAACAAGGTACCCAGGGGGGTATTTTATTCCCGCCTTGCCAGTACCCCATCGGGTATGTGTATATTGTCCAATATACCCCACAGGGTATCGAGCAGATGAGGAGAATTCATGTCCACAGCCGCTGTTGTCAACGCCGCCGAACTTCGCGAATTGATGGCATCCCCGACTTCGCCGCGCATCATCGACGTGCGCACTCCCGGTGAGTTCGAGACGGTGCACATCGCCGGTGCCTATAACGTTCCGCTCGATCTGCTGCGGGAGCACCGCGATGAGATTCGGGCACACCTGGATGAGCAGGTCGTCCTGGTATGCCAGTCGGGGCAGCGCGCCGCACAGGCCGAAGACGCCCTGCGGGCCGGCGGCCTGACCAATGTGCACATCCTCGACGGCGGTATGAACGGCTGGCAGGGTGCCGGTTTCGCAGTCAATCGGGGTGCCCAGCGCTGGGATCTGCAACGGCAGATTCGATTCGTCGCCGGGACGATCGTCGTGGTCAGTCTGCTGGCGAGCATTTTCGTGCCCGGTATGAAGTGGGTGGCCTTCGCGATCGGTGCCGGCCTGACGATCACCGCGATCACGAACACCTGCCTGATGGGCATGCTGTTGGCCAAGCTGCCCTATAACCGCGGTCCGGCCTGTGATGCGCAGACCGTCGTCGCTCAACTCGTCGGTTCGGCCGCCGACCGGAAGTGATGCGCTGATGATCGTGCTCACCGTCGTCCTGGCCGTCTTCGTCGGTATCGCACTGGGATTGCTCGGCGGCGGTGGCTCGATCCTGACCGTGCCACTGCTGGCCTATGTGGCCGGGATGGACGCCAAACAGGCCATCGCAACCTCACTGCTCGTCGTCGGGACGACCAGCGTGGTCGCGGCCGTCTCGCATGCCCGTGCCGGACGGGTGCAGTGGCGTACCGGATTGGTCTTCGGCGTCGCCGGCATGATCGGCGCCTACGCCGGTGGTGTTCTGGCCCGGTTCATACCCGGCAGTGTGCTGCTCATCGGTTTCGCGGTCATGATGATCGCCACCGCCGTCGCGATGTTGCGCGGTCGCAAGGAGGCCGGTGCGGCCGATCCCGGCCACCGCATCCCGATTCCCAAGGTGATCGCCGAGGGCTTGGTGGTCGGGCTGGTCACCGGACTGGTCGGCGCCGGGGGCGGGTTCCTGGTGGTTCCGGCCCTGGCCCTCCTGGGCGGCCTGCCGATGCCGGTCGCGGTCGGCACATCGCTGGTCGTGATCGCGATGAAGTCGTTCGCCGGCTTCGCCGGGTATCTGAGCAGTGTCGCGATCGACTGGAAGATCGCCGGTATGGTGACCGTCGCCGCGGTGCTGGGGGCGCTGGTCGGCGCCCGGCTCACCGCTCTGGTCAACCCGGACTCGTTGCGCAAGGCATTTGGCTGGTTTGTCCTGGTGATGTCCTCGGTGATTCTGTTCGAGGAGATCCACCCGGTGCTCGGCACCGCCATGGCGGTGCTCACGATCATCGCCGCCGTTTTCTACTACGTCCGCGAGCGTCGGGCCAGCGATACCCCGGAGGGTACGCTGAACACCATCAAGTCCTGAGGAGGGGCCATGGTCGGTAACGAAACCGCCATTACTGATGTGCTGAACCGGCTGCGCCGTGCGCAGGGGCAGCTGGCCGGTGTGATCTCGATGATCGAGACGGGCCGCGAATGTAAGGACGTGGTGACCCAACTGGCAGCGGTCTCGCGGGCGCTGGATCGCGCCGGGTTCAAGATCGTGGCGACCGGGCTGCGGGAGTGTGTCCTCGGCGAATCCGCCGACGGCTCCGCACCGATGACCGAAGCCGAGCTGGAGAAGCTCTTCCTGTCGCTGGCCTGACGGGTCGCGCTGAGCGGGCGATGGGCTACCGGATCGGCCGCAGCACGATGGGCATTCCGTCCATCGGTACCGGCATCCCGGCGAAGTCGTATCTGGGCCGGTAACCCGGGTGTGGCAGCTCCAGCCGGTAGTTGCGCAGCACCCGGTGCATGATGGTCTTGATCTCCAGTTGGCCGAACACCATGCCGATACATTTGTGCGCGCCACCGCCGAACGGTGCGAACGCATACCTGTGGCGCTTGTGCTCGCAGCGAGGTTCGGCGAACCGGTCCGGATCGAACCTTTGCGGCTCGTCCCACAATTCGGGAAGCCGATGGTTCATCCCCGGCCAAAGATTGATATTGGTGCCGGCGGGAATGTAGTGGCCCAGGATTTCGGTGTCCCGGATGGCCTGACGAACGCTGAAGGGCAGTGGTGTGACCATCCGGAGGCATTCGTTGATCACCAGATCGAAGGTTTTCAGAGACTCCAGCGCCTCGATATCCAGAGGGTCATCGCCGATCCGGGCGCCCTCCTCCCGGCACCGTTCCTGCCATTGCGGGTTGGCGGCCAGGTGATAGGCCATGGTGGTCAACGTTGACGTCGATGTGTCATGCGCTGCCATCATCAAGAAGATCATGTGATTGACGATGTCGGTGTCGGTGAAGCTGTTGCCGTCGTCGTCCGCGGTATGGCAGAGCACCGACAACATGTCGGTGCCGTTGGCGTCGCGGCGCGATGTGACCCGCTCGGCGAAATAGTCCTCCAGCACTTTGCGAGCCTGGATCCCGCGCCACCACTTGAACGGCGGGACCGGCGTCCGGATGATCGCGCCGCCGGACCGGGTGGTGGTGGTGAAAGCCTCGTTGATCCTCGTGACCAGTTCGGGGTCGCTACCGGGCTCGTGGCCCATGAACACCACCGAGGCGATATCGAGGGTGAGTTCCTTGACTGCAGGCATGAACAGGAACCGGCGGTCATTGGCCGGCCAGTCCCCGGCCACCACCGCGGTGGCGACGGTGTCGATGTGCTCGATATAGCCGGACAGTCGGGTGCGGGTGAAAGCCTCCTGCATGATCCGGCGGTGGTACATGTGCTCGTCGAAGTCCATCAACAGCAGGCCGCGGTTGAAGAACGGGCCGATCACCCCCTGCCAGGCGGCCGTGGAGAAATCCTTGTTCCGGTTGGAGAACACCTCCTGGGTGGCGTCCGGGCCGAGTGCGCTGACTGCGTCGAGGGCGGGGGTTTTGGTGTAGTACACCGGCCCGTACCTCCGGTAACTCTCCAACACGAAATCGGGACCACCCCGATAGATCTCGATCAGGTGGCCGAGTACCGGCAGGCCGGCGTTACCCAACACGGGTTTGAGGCCGCTACCGGCGGGCGGCCGGGCGAAAACGAACTCCGGCCAGTCCTGTTGACGTAACCGCCGGTCGATCACCCCCATGCCGGGGATCGTGTTCAGCGTAGGGGTGAGCCTGCGGCGGGCATGATCCAACAGGTATCTGTGAGCGCTGACAGTGGTCATGGAACGTCCCCGATCGCTGCTTTCGACATTGTCCGACCCGACGGTGTCGTCATCCTGACCGCAACTGTTGACGGCTGTCAAGTTTCTTTCCGGCGCGCCGTGCGGCAAGGTGAGCAGGTGGCCGTATCGCAAGAATCCGCCGATCCGCCGCGCCGCCGGGGTGACCGTCAGCGCCGGGCGATCGTGCAGGCGGTCCGGGAATTGCTGCAGGAGAAGCCGTTCGCGGAGTTGTCGGTCAGCACGATCAGCGACCGGGCCGGCGTCGCCCGCTCCGGGTTCTACTTCTACTTCGACTCCAAATACGCGGTGCTCGCGCATATTCTGGGCGAAGTCGCCCAGGAACTCGACGAACTCACCCACGATTTCGCCCCGCGCGGTGCCGATGAGAGCCCCGGCCAGTTCGCCCGGCGGATGATCGGCAGTGCGGCCGCGGTGTACGCCCACAACGACCCGGTGATGTCGGCCTGCAATATGGCCCGAGGTACCGATGCGGAGATCCGCGAGATCCTCGATCGTTATAACGACGCCGTCATCGATCAGATCGTGCCCATCGTCGAAGCCGAGATCGTGGGCGGTACCGCCGACCCGATCACCTCCGATGTTCGCGGTTTGGTGCGAACGCTGTCGGCAACCACGGCGCTGACGTTGTCGGGGGAGTCGATGTTCATCGGGCCGGACCGGGATTTCGACCGGGCGGTGGTGGTTCTGGAGAAGCTGTGGCTGAACGCGCTATGGGGGAGTCGGGCCGGTGAGTCGCGATGAGATACAGCTTCGCCGGTAAGCGCGTGCTCATCACCGGGGCGGCCAGCGGAATCGGTCGGGCCACCGCGCTGCGACTGGCCGGCGACGGGGCCGAGTTATTTCTGACCGACCTCAATGCGGACGGTTTGGACGACACCGTCGCCGATGCCCGGGCGGCGGGTGCGACGGTCGCCGAGCACCGGGCGTTCGATATCGCCGATCATCAGGCGGTTACCGGGTTCGCCGCCGATGTCCATGCGCGTCATCCGGCCATGGATATCGTCATGAACATCGCCGGGATTTCCGCGTGGGGCACCGTCGACCATCTGACCCATGAGCATTGGCGCTCGATGGTCGAGGTCAACCTGATGGGGCCGATCCACGTCATCGAGACCTTCGTGCCGCCGATGGTGGCGGCGGGGCGCGGCGGCCGCCTGGTCAACGTGTCCTCGGCCGCCGGGTTGGTAGCCCTGCCCTGGCATGCGGCGTACAGCGCGAGCAAATTCGGGCTGCGCGGGCTGTCCGAGGTGCTGCGCTTCGACCTCGCGCGTCACCGGATAGGCGTCTGCCTGGTGGTGCCCGGTGCGGTCGACACCCCGCTGGTGCAGACCGTTCAGATCGCCGGGATCAACCGTGAGGACCCCACCGTCCAGCGTTGGGTGAAGCGCTTCAGTGGCCATGCGATATCTCCGGAGAAGGCAGCCGAGAAAATCGTTGCCGGGGTGGCCAGGAATCGCTTCCTGATCTACACCTCCGGCGATATCCGCGCGTTGTACGCGTTCAAGCGGTTGGCCTGGCTGCCGTACAGCGTGACGATGAAACAGGTGAACGCTGTCTTCAGCCGGGTGCTGCGGCCGGGCCGCGGCTGAGCTTTGTCGGTGGTCGCTGGTAGACCTCCGGAGTAGCGGGACATCAGGTTCGCAAGCGGTGTTGTGATCTGCGACACGCCGAAACATTCGTCCGGGAAGGCCTTACGACCAGGGAATTTCATATTTGTCATTCGGAACATGTTGTATCTCAGCGTGTCGCGCACCACTAGGTGTAGTGTTTCCCTCACCGGTCGGCCCGCGCTCAGCGGGCCAGCCGGGACCACAGACAGCATCATTTTCCGCATTTGTTTCCGTCCGGCTGTTCACCCCCCGACCACCGAGGAGTCGCCCCGCCCATGGCCATCACCGTCTACACCAAGCCCGCCTGCGTGCAATGCAACGCCACGTACAAGGCCCTCGACAAGCAGGGGCTGTCCTACGAGGTCGTGGACATCTCCGAGGTGCCGGAGGCCCGGGACTATGTGATGGCCCTGGGGTACCTGCAGGCTCCGGTGGTGGTCGCCGATGGCGAGCACTGGTCGGGGTTCCGCCCCGACCGGATCAAGGCGCTGGCCGGGGCGTCGGGCACGGCCGCAGCCGTCAGCGCCTAGCGGAATCGGCTCGGTACGACCATGGATCCGGAAAGCGGCGCGGCCGGTTCTGCCGCCCGGAGCGCGGGAGGGCTGGTGTACTTCTCGAGCGTCTCGGAGAACACCCATCGTTTCGTGCACAAACTGGGCCTGCCGGCCACCCGGATTCCGTTGCGCGGACGAATCCGCGTCCACGAGCCCTACGTCCTGATCGTGCCCACCTACGGCGGCGGCCGAGCCAACGGCCCGGATCCGGACGCGGGGGGCTACGTGCCCAGGCAGGTCATCGCTTTCCTCAATGACGAGCACAACCGTTCGCTGATTCGCGGTGTCATCGCGGCCGGCAACACCAACTTCGGCGCCGAGTTCTGTTACGCGGGAAACGTCGTCTCCCGCAAGTGCGATGTGCCATATCTCTACCGATTCGAACTGATGGGAACCCACGAGGACGTCGAAGCTGTCCGCGCGGGTTTGGCTGACTTCTGGAAGGACGAAGACACGTGTCACCAACGGTCACTGCTGCAGAGCCGGTAACCACCACCGCCCCGCACACCCTGCCCGGCGAGACCGATTTTCATGCGCTCAACGCGATGCTCAACCTGTATGGGCCCAACGGTGAGATCCAGTTCGACAAGGACGTCCTTGCCGCCCGGCAGTACTTCCTCGAACACGTCAACCAGAACACCGTGTTCTTCCACAATCAGGACGAGAAGATCGATTACCTGATCCGCGAGAATTACTACGAGCGCGAGGTTCTCGATCAGTACTCGCGCAACTTCGTCAAGGCGCTGCTCGACCGCGCCTACGCGAAGAAGTTCCGGTTTCCGACATTTCTGGGCGCGTTCAAGTACTACACCTCCTACACGCTGAAGACGTTCGACGGTAAACGGTATCTCGAGCGGTTCGAGGACCGCGTCGTGATGGTCGCGCTCACGCTGGCCGCCGGCGACAACACGCTGGCCGAGAAGTTGGTCGACGAGATCATCGACGGTCGCTTTCAGCCCGCCACCCCGACGTTCCTCAACTCCGGCAAGGCCCAGCGCGGCGAACCGGTGAGCTGCTTTCTGTTGCGCATCGAGGACAACATGGAATCCATCGGCCGCTCGATCAACTCGGCGCTGCAGCTGTCCAAACGTGGCGGCGGAGTTGCTCTGCTGCTGAGCAATATTCGGGAGCACGGAGCGCCGATCAAGAACATCGAGAACCAGAGCTCCGGGGTCATCCCGATCATGAAGCTGCTGGAGGACTCGTTCTCCTACGCCAACCAGCTGGGTGCCCGCCAAGGGGCCGGCGCGGTCTACCTGCACGCCCACCACCCCGACATCTACCGCTTCCTGGATACCAAGCGGGAAAACGCCGACGAGAAAATCCGGATCAAGACCCTGAGCCTCGGCGTCGTGATCCCGGACATCACCTTCGAACTGGCGAAGAACAACGAAGATATGTACCTGTTCTCGCCGTACGACGTCGAACGCGTCTACGGGGTGCCATTCGCCGATGTGTCGATCACCGAGAAGTACTACGAAATGGTTGACGACGCGCGGATTCGCAAACACAAGATCAAGGCCCGCGAGTTCTTCCAGACGTTGGCCGAGTTGCAGTTCGAGTCCGGTTACCCCTACATCATGTTCGAGGACACCGTGAACCGGTCCAACCCGGTCGACGGCAAGATCACCCACTCGAACCTGTGCTCGGAGATTCTGCAGGTGTCCACACCGTCTCGGTTCAACGACGATCTGTCGTACGCCGAAGTGGGCAAGGACATCTCGTGCAACCTGGGCTCGCTGAACATCGCCAAGGCGATGGATTCGCCGGACTTCGCCCAAACCATCGAGGTGGCCATCCGGGCGCTCACCGCGGTCAGCGATCAGACCCACATCACCTCGGTGCCATCGATCGAGAAGGGTAACGGCGAGGCCCACGCGATCGGACTCGGCCAGATGAACCTGCACGGCTATCTCGCCCGGGAACACATCTTCTACGGCTCCGACGAGGGGGTGGACTTCACCAACATCTACTTCTACACGGTGCTCTACCACGCGCTTCGGGCCTCCAACAAGATCGCCATCGAGCGCGGAAGCGCATTCGCCGGGTTCGAGAGGTCCAAGTACGCCAGCGGCGAGTTTTTCGACAAGTACACCGCGGGCGTGTGGGAGCCGAGGACCGAGAAGGTCCGCACGCTATTCGACGAGGCGGGTATCCGGATTCCGAACCAGGAGGACTGGCAGCGGCTCAAGGAGTCGGTTCAGCGCAACGGTATCTACAACCAGAACCTGCAGGCGGTTCCACCGACCGGCTCGATCTCCTATATCAACCATTCGACCAGTTCGATCCACCCGATCGCGGCGAAGGTCGAAATCCGCAAAGAGGGCAAGATCGGCCGCGTCTACTACCCGGCGCCGTATATGACCAACGACAACCTGGACTACTACCAGGATGCGTACGAGATCGGCTACGAGAAGATCATCGACACCTACGCCGCGGCCACCCAGCATGTGGATCAGGGTCTGAGCCTGACGCTGTTCTTCAAGGACACCGCCACCACCCGGGATGTCAACCGGGCGCAGATCTACGCCTGGCGCAAGGGGATCAAGACGCTGTACTACATCCGGTTGCGGCAGATGGCACTCGAGGGCACCGAGGTCGAGGGTTGCGTGTCCTGCATGCTGTAGGGCGATTCGTATCGGCCTGCTTCTCAACGGCATCGAGTAACTTCCGAAACGGGTGATATCCGCGCGGCGCCGAGAGCCCTGTCAATCTGCTAGCGTGCCGGTTTGTCATGTCGGTGAACATGGGGACGCTTATGAAGAATGCTCGGCTGAGCACCAACGTCGCTTTTCTGGCCGGCGTGGCCGCGATCGTCGGCATGGCCTCCATGACCGCGTGCGGCAGCGATACCAAGGAGCCCCCGACCGACACCAAGGCGCCCGCGGAGAACAGCGTCCCGTCATCGCCGGCCTCGGTGACGCCCACCGAGAAGCAGAATGTCGGTTCGTTCGCCCCCACCGTGACCGCGGACAGGGCCCCGACCGTGGTACCCGGTGGTCCGGGGAATCATCGCGATCTGAGGCCCTGACGCGCTGCGGCACCGCGGATGCGTCACGCCGTTCGCGACTGACCGAGGTGGTGAGGCCGACCTGATGTACCGACACGTCTACTTCGCCTACGGCTCCAACCTGTGTGTCAGGCAGATGGCGCAGCGCTGCCCGGGGGCGGCCGACCCGCGCCGGGCCGTTTTGCCCGGCCACGGCTGGCTGATCAACGAACGCGGGGTCGCGACCCTGGAACCGGAGTCCGCCGGCACGGTGCACGGTGTGGTGTGGAGGGTCACCGATGAGGACCTCTCGGCTCTCGACAGAGCCGAGGGGGTCCCGGATCGCTATCGTCGCGACCGAATCGTGGTGCACTCAGATACCGGCTCCTATTCGGCCTGGGTCTATATCGACCATCGGGTTGAGCCGGGTCGGCCGAGGCCCGGCTATCTGGATCGGGTCATCGATGGTGCCCGACACCATGAGTTGCCCGATCGCTGGATCGAGTTCCTCCGGCGGTGGGATTCTGCGCAATAAGCGCTAGCGCCTGAATCGTCCGGACAACAATCGTTTTCGCGTCTTCGTTCTGACGCTGCCGCCTCAGCCCGACGTCGAACCGGCGTAATCCCACGACAAGATTCTCACGGGTGTCATGCGGATGTAGGCGGCGCCCGGTCTGGGTTCGGTGGGCCATTCGTTTTCCGGTACCCCGCGCGCCCGGGCACCCTCCCTCGCGAGCTGAAGTGCCTCGCCCCGTTCGCGGACGATGCGAGCATGACCTTGGAACATCACCCCCCGGATATCTGCCATGCTGGTTCCGTCTTCGAGCAGAATGCTGACGTTCGGGTTGCTTTCCACATTAGCAACTTTGCGAGTGCCGTCCCGGACACCCATGATGATGTCGCGGCCAAGGCGAAAGTATCCGAGGGGCACCGAGTGCGGGAACCCGTCACCGTCGATGGTGCTCAGAATCGCCCAGCATGGGCGGCTGTCGAGATACGTCTGAATCTCTTCGTCACTCAGTTTTCGGGGCATGGCAACGAGGTTAACAAGAGCGAAATCGGCACTGGGCGTGGCAGTTCGGCGGTATCCGACTCAATGGTGTCCGGTAATCGCGCCACCCGGCTGAACTCGGATTCCAGCCCCCTGCGCGGCAGCGCAGCATGGATTCCGGGGTCACCCCGCCGTGGCCGGACCGCCGTTGTCAGTCCCCGGCATCCCGATTGTGGAATATGTGACCAGCAGCGGACCGATATCGGCCGAACTGCGGAATCCGTAAGCTCTCTGTGCGTTGAGGGCCCCGTCCCAGGCGTAGGGCAGGTGTGTGAAGTTGGCGATGACGTTGTCGACGCTGGACACCTGTCTCCACCATGCGCCGAAGCCGAGGTCGGGCTCCGACGTAGCTGTCGCGTCCGCCACTGCCTCGGGACGTTGTGCCTCGCCCCGGCCGACGGCCGCCAGTTCCCACGGGTTAACCGTGGTTTCTGCGATCCGGGCCGCCTCGGTGGCCAGGTTCGTCCCGCCTGCCTCGGCGACGGCGATGATTCTGTCGCGCAGCAACTCAGGGACGTCATCGGCGCCGGCGTCCGGAGTCTCCCACAGCAGCAGCACATTAGGCAGCGAGCAGTCACCGATGAGCAGATCGTAGGCTTTCTGTCGAAGGGCCGCACCGTCGCATCCCGGCTCCAGCGCGCCCACCACGCGGTAGTACGGGGAAAAAGGGTGGCGTCGATAGTGCACGAGGTATTCGGTACTGTTCGGCAGCGCTCCCACCTCGATGGTGGTGAGGGTGGGGCCGATCGGGTTGAACCACGCCGCTACGGCGATAGTGCGCCGGTGCTGTAGCCACAGCAGGCGCCGGTCGGCCGGCGCCCCGCCGTCGTCGGGGCGTTCCGACACCGCCGGGCGCGCCTGTTCGCTGATCGAGGCCATGATGGTCGCTGCGTGCCGAGCTGCCTCGAGGCTGTCGGGATGATCGTCGGCCGGCGGTGGCTCCCGCCGGGCCAATGCGCCCAGTACATCGCTGAGTGTGGAGGTGAACCCCCACAGGTCTACCGCCGAATGGCCGGTGTAGGAGCCGAGCTGCTCTTGGTTGCGGACCTCCGAGAGCGTGTTCCACTGCTGGAAGGACAGCCGGTCGGACGCATGTGTCCACCCGCCCAGCAGGCTGGTTTCAGGACCGTCGAACAATGCCCACGTCATCGTCGACAGTTGCTCGGCCACAGCTTCGGACAGCTGGCGCGGGGATGCGATCAGGGCACTTCTCCATGCGCTGCCGAAGATCGGGTGCCTGTCGAACCCGGCGGTCACCTCGACCCCGGGCCCGACCACGAGGTGCACGGTGTCCCTGTCGGAGCGGACTCCCTGGGCGGGAGCGCCGACCATCTTCGCCGTCACCGACGCGATGTCCTCGATGGGCGGGAACTGTCGGCGGGTCAGGTCCAGGACCCATTCGGGCCGGCCGCGCAGCGTCTGCAGGTAGTAGTAGGTCCCGTCGTAGGTCTGCCGCAGTCCGGATTGTGACTCCGGATGGCTGAAGGCGGGGACTGCGCCGAGTGCCTCGGCGAGCCGCTCGGCGATGACATCGGACATCCAGGCGCTGAGTTTGGCCTTCTCCGACAGGCGCAGGAAAAAGGTGTCCCAGTCCGGCGGAACGGCGATCGCGGCAATCGCGTCGATGGTGCGTTGCGCAGTGTCATAGGCGAAACTCCAGCCGGCGGCATACCGGTTGAGCGCCAGACACAGTCGGTGAGCATCTGAGCCCTCTGGGACCTCCCGGACGATCCGGGTCTTGACCCGCCACTTCGTCCGGCCGTCGGCCAGGTTCTGCACCGTGGTGTGCTGGGCCAGCCGGGCCTGCCAATACGTGGCGGTCGCGCCGTCGATCTCGAGCCAGCCCTCATCGGCCCACAGGAATCCCTGCAGGTAGTTCGCCAGCAACACGTCAGCGGGTATTTGCTGAGCCACCGTTTACCCCCTGTGGAGATCGCATGCCGCATCGGCGCGGCCGATAAACCTGCCCGCAGCCAGGTGCCCCGCCGACGCCGTTTCCGACCGCTCGGCGCTCCGCCGTTCAGAACTTGTGCAGCGGCCCCTGGGCTTTTTTGTACAGCGATTTCAGCAACGCGTCGCGAAAGCGGGCGTTGTCGATCAGCTTGATACCCGCGTTGGCGACCCGGGGATTGCCGGCGAGTTTATGGAAGTAGCGGCCACGTCGGTACTCCTTGCCCCAGGCGGCTTCCATCTGCTGGGCGTAGTTGGTGAAGTCGTCCGGCCCGCCGTTCTCCAGCGCTGCCATCGCGCATTCACCGGCCGCCAGACCGGATTCCAGCGCTTTGGAGATACCGGCCCCAGAGGCCGGTTTGCCCGCTCCCAGGGAGTCACCGGCGAAGAGTACGCCGGGCCGCCACGGCGGCCAGGCGGTGAAACCCATCGGCAGCCGCCAGGCCCGCACGCTCTTGTTCTTCTTCAATTCCTCGATGGAGGGCAGCCTCCACTCCGGCGGCAGCGTACCCAGGAACTCGCCGAGGAACTGGGTGGCGTTGATTGCCTGCCAGTTCTTGTAGCTGTTGACATAGCCCAAGCCGATATTGAGCCGGCCGCCGCCCATCGGGAACACCCAGCCGTAGCCGGGTAGCTGGTCACCTTGGAACTCCAGCTTCAGATATATGTCGAGGCTGTCGGAGTCGGCGACGTGTGCGTCCATCTCGGCGCGGATCGCGATCGCGGAGTAGCCGTTGTACTCCGAATCCAGTTTGAGGGCGCGTTTGATCGGTGAGTAGGCACCATCGGCGGCGATGACCGCATCGCCGAGAACCTGTTCGCCGCTTTTGAGGCTGACGCCGATCACCCGTCCGCGATCGTCGGTCACCGGACCGGCCACTTCGGCGCCCTGCCGGACCACCGCTCCGGCCGAGTCGGCGTGTTTGAGCAACATGGTGTCCAGCTCGGTGCGGCTGACGGTGGCCCCATGGTCGGGCATACCGGGGCGTTTCGGGAAGGACAGTTCCCAACTCGACGGGCTGAACACCGTGACCCGGTTGATCCGGTGGAAGGCCGCAACCTCCCCGGCCAGGCCCATCTTCTGCAGATAGCTCACCGCCCGGGCGGTGAGGCCGTCTCCGCATGGTTTGTCCCGGGGGAAGGTCGCCTTGTCCAGAACCACAACTTTGGCGCCGGTCTGCGCGGCCCGCCAGGCAGCCGCCGACCCCGACGGGCCACCTCCCGCAATCACCAGGTCGAATCGCTCGGTCACAGTCTCCGACTTCGTCTCGTTGTGTCTTCCCCCGATGCTAGCGGTGTCGGTTCGATCGCTGGGCGTCCGCACCGGGCAGTACAGTGCTGAGGGTGCGCAAACGTGTTCCGGCGCCGAGTTCCGGCCCGGTCAAGGTCGACGCGCGGACGGAACGCTGGCGCGACCACCGGGCGAAGGTGCGCAACGAGATCGTCGACGCCGCCTTCCGGGCGATTGACCGTTGCGGTCCCGAGGTGAGCCTGCGGGAGATCGCCGCCGAGGCGGGTACCGGCAAACCCAAGATCTACCGGCACTTCAACGATAAGGCCGATCTGTTCGGCGCTATCGGCAAGCGGTTGCGGGACATGCTCATCGCCGCGATCTTCCCCGGTATCGACTTCGCCACCGAGTCGACCCGCGAGGTCATCCGCCACAGCGTGGCCGAGTATGTCGACCTGGTCGATGAGCACCCCAACGTGCTGCGTTTCATCCTGCGTGGGCGTTTCCCGGAACCGGCCGAGTCGACGACCCGCGGCCTCAACGAGGGACGCGAGATCACCATGGCGATGGCCCAGTTGTTCAACAACGAACTGCGCGGGACCGAGCTGGATTCCGCGGCGTTGGAACTGGCCGCGGCGGCAACATTCGGATCGGCCTCGGCGGCCACGGACTGGTGGCTCGGTAGCGACCCCGACAGCCCGCGGCGGATGCCGTCGCAGGTGTTCGTGGCGCACCTCACCACCATCATGCTGGGAACCATCCAGGGCACTGCCGACCTTCTCGGGATTGATTTGGATCCCGATCTCCCGGTGCGCAGGGCCACCCCCCGCAGCGCTCCGGTCACCTGAGTTCGCGACACGCCCAACACAACGTGTTGTGCTGGCTCTGCTTGTCCGACCCCAGGGGTAGTGTTTGGGCGTCGGCGGAATCCTCCAACGACCTCGGTATTTCGGTGGCAACGTTCCGGCGGCGATCGTTCCGGCGGCGATGAAGTGGAGTTCTCAAGGTGAGCGATGCAATCAAGCTGATCGACCGTGCATCGGCGATCAACTGGAACCGGGTGCAGGACGAGAAGGACGCCGAGGTCTGGGAACGGCTGACCGGCAACTTCTGGTTGCCCGAGAAGGTGCCGGTGTCCAATGACATCCCGTCGTGGAACACGCTGACCGCCTCCGAGAAACAGCTGACCATGCGGGCGTTCACCGGATTGACCCTGCTGGACACCATCCAGGGGACCGTCGGCGCGGTCAGCCTGATCCCGGACGCAGCCACCCCGCACGAACAGGCGGTGCTGACCAATATCGCGTTCATGGAGTCTGTCCACGCCAAGAGTTACAGCTCGATTTTTTCGACCCTGTGCTCCACGGCAGAGATCGACGATGCTTTCCGCTGGTCGGAGGAGAACCCGAACTTGCAGCGAAAAGCCCATATCGTGATGGACTACTACCGCGGTGACGATCCGCTCAAGCGCAAGGTGGCCTCCACCCTGCTGGAAAGTTTCCTGTTCTACTCCGGTTTCTACCTGCCGATGTACTGGTCGAGTCGGGCCAAGTTGACCAATACCGCCGATATGATCCGGCTGATCATCCGCGATGAGGCCGTGCACGGCTACTACATCGGCTACAAGTTCCAACGCGCGCTGGCGCTCGAGGACGAGGTTCGGCGCGCGGAGCTAAAGGACTACACCTACGAGCTGCTCTTCGAGCTTTACGACAACGAAACCGAGTACACCCAGGATCTCTACGATCAGGTCGGGCTGACCGAGGACGTCAAGAAGTTCCTGCGGTACAACGCCAATAAGGCCCTGATGAACCTCGGCTACGAGGCGCTGTTCCCGCGCGACGAGACCGACGTCAACCCGGCGATTCTGTCGGCGCTGTCACCCAATGCCGACGAAAACCACGACTTCTTCTCCGGATCGGGCTCCTCGTATGTGATCGGTAAGGCCGTGGTCACCGAGGACGAGGACTGGGACTTCTGATCCCGAGGTGAATACGCGGTGAACTTGCCGGTATCGAAGGGTCAGACCGTCGACACTGAGCGGTATGACTGCTCGTTCACGCGCGGAATCAATCCTCAACTGGCTGCGGGCCGGCTACCCGTCGGGGGTGCCGGGACCGGACCGGGTACCGCTGCTGGCGCTGCTGCGCAACACGCCACTGTCCGAGGATGAGCTCAAAGAGGTGGTTCGGGAAATCGTCGCCGCAGAACAGGCGGCCGGTCCCGGACATCTCATCGGCCGCGACGAGATCGAGCAGTTCATCGAGGGGGTCGCCCATCACGACGGCGGCCCGGAGAACATCAGGCGGGTGGCCGCCAAGCTGGCCGCCGCCGGCTGGCCGCTGGATACCCTGCAGAGCTGAGCGCTATCCCCGCCGCAGCGACTCGGTGTCGATGACGAACCGGTAGCGGACGTCGCTGGCGATCACCCGCTCGTAGGCCTCGTTGATGTAATCGGGTTCGATCACCTCGATCTCCGAGGTGACACCGTGCGCCGCGCAGAACTCCAGCATCTCCTGGGTCTCGGGGATCCCTCCGATCATGGAACCGCTGATGCTGCGCCGCATTCCGATAATCGAGAACGGCGGCACCACCAGGGGGTTCTCCGGAGCGCCGAGCTCGACGAAAACCCCGTCCCGGTCGACTATCGTCAGGTAACGCCCGAGGTCGAGGTTGGCCGACACCGTATTGAGGACGATGTCGAAGGAGTTGCGCAGGGTTGTGAAGGTGTCGGCGTCATTGGTGGCGTGATAGCTCTTCGCTCCCAGTCGAAGCCCGTCCTCCATCTTCTTCAGCGACTGGGAGAGCACCGTCACCTCGGCGCCCATGGTCACAGCCAGTTTGACGGCCAGATGACCCAGGCCGCCCAGGCCGATCACCCCGACCCGGCTCCCGGGTCCGACCTTCCAGTGCCGCAGCGGCGAGTAGGTGGTGATGCCGGCGCACAGCAGCGGGGCGGCGGCGTCCAGTGCCAGGGCGTCCGGGATGTGCAGTGCGTAGTTCTCGTCGACCACGATGCTCCCGCTGTAGCCGCCCTGGGTGATCTGGCCGTCCCGGCCCACCGCGCCGTAGGTGCCGGTCATCCCGCTGCCGGTGCAGTACTGCTGAAGGCCGGCTTTGCAATCGTCACACTCCCGGCAGGAGTCGACGAAACAGCCCACTCCGACCCGGTCGCCGACGGTGAACCTCGTCACCGAAGAACCGATCTCGGTGACGATGCCGGCGATCTCGTGGCCGGGTACCAACGGGTAGCGAGGCTGCCCCCAGTCGGCCCGCACAGTGTGGATATCGGAGTGGCAGATACCGGCGAAGGAGATGGCGATCCGGATGTCATGTGGGCCGGTATCGCGGCGAGTGATGGTGGTTTTGGTAAGCGGTTCGGTTGACGAGGTGGCGGCGTAGGCGGTGACGGTGCTCATTGCTCGAGACTAGGCAGTGGCCGAACCCGTCCCGGCCCCGGGCGGTATCGACTCAGTTGATCGGCGCGTTCAGCCAGCGCAGGTCATCGATGATCCCGCGGGCGGCTATCAGCCCCTGACCGGTTTGCCACACTTCGTTGTTGACGACGAAAACCCGGTTGTCCCGGTTCGCTGAGAGCTTGCGCCACGCCTCGCTCTCCAGGAGTGCCGGGGCTCGGTCCTTGGCCGCCGGGGATGCGAACGACAGATAGACGATGTCACCGTCGGCGGCCGAGAGGTCGGTGTCGGTCAGGTCGATCTCGAGAAACGGTCGATCGGTGAACCGCTGCGCCGCCGGGCGGTCCACCCCCACCGCGGCCAGCACGCTGGCCGGGAAGTTCTCGGCTCCCCACACCCGCAGTGTCGATTCGGTGAGTTGAACGACCGATGCCTGGAAGTGAACGGCGTCATTGGCGGCGCCGGCGCTGCGGGCCCGTTCGGCGAACCGGGCGATCAACTCGTCAGTGGCCCGGGTCCGCCCCGTCGCCGCGCCGATCAGGCGCAGGTTGTCCCGCCAGTCCGCGCCGGGGGCGTCGGTGAGCACCGTCGGTGCGATCGTCTCCAGCGCCGCGTAGGCATCCGGGGTCAGCGCCGCCGAGCCAAGGATGAGGTCCGGCTCGGCCGCGGCGATCGCTGCGAGGTCCGGGGAACTTCGATTGCCCGCCGGCGGTACCTCGTGCACGACGGTGCCCAGATAGGACGGCTGGACCGTCGCGCCGTCGGGGAGCGCCGCGGCGGCGATGCGGGACTGCAGACCCAGGGCGCACAGCGCGTCAAGGTCGTCACCGGCCAGGGCGACGATGCGCTGCGGATCAGCCGGCACGGTGGTTTCGCCGGCGACATGCCGGACCGGCCCGGGTGGCGGTCCGTCCAGCGGCGCGGGTTCGGGCGCGCAGGATTCGTCGGGTCGCCGCTGGTTACCCAGCACCCCCGCCGAGGCGATCTGGGTGGTGCTGGTGATGACGGTGTTGGGCGGGCCGGCCGCGGGAGGCTGCGCCGATCCTGAACAACCCGTGACCACAATCGCCACCGCCACCGCCACCGCCACCGCGGCGACACTCGGAAGCGCAGCGGTCGACGGCACGCCGCGACGGTAGCACCTGACACTCAAACCATGGTTGACCTGGCCTTCGGCCATGGCCGAGCGGGGGAGCCGCGGGAAATACGACAGAATGTAGGACCAGAGGCGCACCGGGGCTGGTTTGGCGATAAGATGCCGGATAAGTTTGATTGGGACGCGCCCAATGGATGGTTGGAGGATCCTGTGACAGCCGTAGTGCCCCCCCGCGGAGAACTAGAGGCCAGCCGTCCCTTCCCGCCCCGGACCGGGCCCAAGGGCAACATCATCTACAAGCTGATCACCACGACCGATCACAAGTTGATCGGCATCATGTACGTGGTCGCATGCTTCATCTTCTTCGCACTGGGCGGGTTGATGGCGCTGTTCATCCGCGCCGAGCTCACCGTCCCGGGCCTGCAGTTCCTCTCCAACGAGCAGTACAACCAGCTGTTCACCATGCACGGCACGGCGATGCTGCTGTTCTATGCCACCCCGATCGTGTTCGGGTTCGCCAACCTGGTGCTGCCGTTGCAGATCGGCGCCCCCGATGTGGCGTTCCCGCGGCTGAACGCGCTCTCGTTCTGGCTGTTCGTCTTCGGCGCGCTGATCGCGCTGGGCGGTTTCATCACTCCCGGCGGCGCGGCCGATTTCGGTTGGACCGCATACGTGCCGCTGTCGGACGCGATCCACTCCCCGGGGCCGGGCGGTGACCTGTGGATCCTCGGCCTCGCTGTCGGCGGCCTCGGCACCATCCTGGGCGCGGTGAACATGATCACCACCGTGGTGTGTATGCGCTGCCCCGGAATGACGATGTTCCGGATGTCCATCTTCACGTGGAACATCTTCGTCACCAGCATTCTGGTGATCCTGGTCTTCCCGCTGCTGACCGCCGCACTCTTCGCGCTGGCCGCCGACCGGCGGCTGGGAGCACATATCTACGACCCGGCCAACGGCGGCCTGATGCTGTTCCAGCATTTGTTCTGGTACTTCGGTCACCCCGAGGTCTACATCATCGCGCTGCCGTTCTTCGGCATCGTCACGGAGGTGTTCCCGGTTTTCGCCCGCAAACCGGTCTTCGGCTACTCCACGCTGGTGTACGCCACCATCTCGATCGCCGCGCTGTCGATGGCAGTTTGGGCGCACCACATGTACGTCACCGGCGCCGTCCTGCTGCCGTTCTTCTCGTTCATGACCTTCCTGATCGCGGTGCCCACCGGTATCAAGTTCTTCAACTGGATAGGCACGATGTGGAAGGGGCAGCTGACCTTCGAAACGCCGATGTTGTTCGCATTCGGGTTCCTGGTCACCTTCCTGTGCGGTGGGCTGTCAGGTGTGCTGCTGGCCAGCCCGCCGCTGGACTTCCACGTCTCCGACACCTACTTCGTGGTAGCCCACTTCCACTACGTGCTGTTCGGTGTGATCGTGTTCGCCACCTACGCCGGGGTGTACTTCTGGTTCCCGAAGATGACCGGGCGGATGCTCGACGAGCGCCTGGGCAAGCTGCACTTCTGGCTGACCATGATCGGTTTCAATGTGACGTTCCTGGTGCAGCACTGGCTGGGCAACGAGGGTATGCCGCGCCGTTACGCGGACTATCTGCCGACCGACGGTTTCACCGCTCTGAACATCGTGTCGACGATCGGCGCGGCCATCCTCGGCATCTCGATGCTGCCGTTCTTCTGGAATATCGTGAAGAGCTGGCGCTACGGCGAGGTTGTCACCGTCGACGACCCGTGGGGACATGGCAACTCGCTGGAGTGGGCGACCTCCTGCCCGCCGCCGCGGCACAACTTCACCGAATTGCCCAACGTCCGTTCCGAGCGCCCGGCCTTCGAGCTGCACTACCCGCATATGGTCGAGCGGATGCGCCGCGAGGCCCATGTCGGGCGGTCGCATCCGGCCGAGGTCGACGCGTAGGCGGGTGGCGGAGCGGTCAACCGTCCTCCGCGGCGCCATGACCCCTGAGAAGGTGTCGGTGCTGATCACCGTCACCGGGTCGGACCGGCCCGGTGTCACCTCGGCACTGTTCGAAGTGCTCTCCCGTTACGATGTCGAACTTCTCAACGTCGAACAGGTCGTCATCCGCGACCGGCTGACCCTGGGCGTGTTGGTATCGGGACCGCCTGATGTCGCCGACGGGGGCGCGCTCCGCGGTGAGGTCACCGGGGCCGTCCGGGGGATGGGCCTGGATGCGAGCATCGAGCGCAGTGATGATGTGCCGATCATCGGTGAGCCATCGACACACACGATTGTGGTACTCGGAAGACCCATCACCGCAGCGGCATTCGGGGCGGTGGCCCGCGAGGCAGCTGCGCTCGGGGTGAACATCGATGTCATCCGGGGTATTTCGGACTACCCGGTGACCGGGCTGGAGCTGCGGGTCTCCGTGCCGCCCGGGCGGCGGGTGCAGTTACAGGCCAGTTTGGCGCGGGTCGGGGCTGAAAAGGGCATCGACGTCGCGGTGGAGAATTACAGCCTGGAGCGGCGCAATAAGCGCCTCATCGTCTTCGACGTCGACTCCACGCTGATCCAGGGCGAGGTTATCGAGATGCTGGCCGAACGGGCCGGTGCCGGTGCGGCGGTGGCTGCCATCACCGAATCGGCCATGCGGGGCGAGATCGATTTCGCCGACTCGCTGCACAAGCGGGTCGCAACCCTGGCTGGGCTGCCCGCCGAGTTACTCGACGAGATCGCCGATCAGGTCGAGCTCACGCCCGGCGCCCGCACGACGATCCGCACGCTGCGCCGGCTGGGATTTCAGTGCGGCGTGGTGTCGGGCGGTTTCCGGCAGGTTATCGAACCGCTCGCCCACGATCTGATGCTGGATTTCGTTGCGGCCAACGAGTTGGAGATCGTCGACGGGAAGCTGACCGGCCGGGTGGTGGGGGCCGTCGTCGACCGGGCGGGCAAGGCCAAGGCGCTGCGCGATTTCGCGATGCAGGCCGGAGTGCCGATGGAACAGACGGTGGCTGTCGGGGACGGCGCCAACGATATCGACATGCTCAACGCGGCCGGGCTGGGTGTGGCATTCAATGCCAAGCCCGCGCTGCGCGAGGTTGCCGACGCCTCGCTGAGCCACCCGTATCTGGACACGGTGTTGTTCATCCTAGGGGTTACCCGGGCCGAGATCGAAGCCGCCGACGCCATCGATGGTGTGGTGCGCCGGGTCGACATCCCTGCCGAGTAGCATCGCGCCGCCGGGCGTGCGGCCCATGAAACCCGGTCGAACCGGAGCTGCCCCGGGCGTCGCCGTGGCCTCACGATGCGGCACGATGATCGGGTGAGCGATGCAGCGGAGCCGGGGGCCGGCCCGGCGGGTTCCGGCCCGTGGGTCGAACCCGTCGAGGATGACCTGCTGATCGATTTTCGGCGGGTCACGCTCCGGCGTGGCGGCCGGGTGCTGGTCGGCCCGATCGACTGGCAGGTGGAACTCGACGAGCGCTGGGTGGTGATCGGCCCCAATGGTGCCGGAAAGACCTCGCTGCTGCGGATCGCCGCGGCGATGGAACATCCGTCCGGCGGCACGGCGACGGTGCTGGGGGCGCGACTGGGCCGAGTGGACACGGCCGAACTGCGGCAGCGGGTCGGCCTGAGCAGTTCGGCGCTGGCACAGCGGATCCCAGACGGCGAAGTGGTTCGGGACCTGGTGGTCTCGGCCGGTTACGCGGTTCTCGGCCGGTGGCGTGAGCGGTACGACGAGGTCGACTACCACCGCGCCGTGGACACCCTGGAGAGTGTGGGCGCCGAGCACCTTGCTGACCGCACCTTCGGGACGTTGTCGGAGGGTGAGCGAAAGCGGGTGCTGATCGCCCGGTCGCTGATGACCGACCCAGAACTGCTGCTGCTTGACGAGCCCGCCGCCGGACTGGACCTCGGTGGCCGGGAGGAGTTGGTTGCCCGGCTGACTGACCTGGCCGCCGACCCGGACGCGCCCGCGATGGTTCTGGTAACCCACCATGTCGAGGAGATCCCGCCGGGGTTCAGCCACTGTCTGATCCTGGCCGAGGGGCGTGCGGTGGCGGCGGGTCTGCTCGCCGACGTGATGACCGAGGCGAATTTGTCCGCGGCCTTCGGCCAGTCCATTGCGGTCGACACCATCGACGGCCGGTACTTCGCCCGCCGGGCGCGAAGCCGCGCAGCGCACAGGAGGCGAATATGAGCACCGATGACGCGCGCGAACCTGTTGCGGTCCGGCCGGCGGCAACGGTGATGCTGGTCAGAGATACCGCTGAGGGGATCTCGGTCTTTCTCATGCGCCGCCACGCCGGGATGGAATTCGCCGCGGGCATGACGGTGTTCCCCGGCGGGGGAGTGGACGACCGCGACCGGGACGCCGGGCTGGTGGGCAACCGGGCCTGGTACGGGCCCGAGCCCGACTGGTGGGCAGAGCGCTTCGGGATCGGGGCCGACCTCGCCGAAGCGCTGGTGTGCGCGGCCGCCAGGGAGACGTTCGAGGAGTCCGGGGTGCTGTTCGCCGGTCCGGCCGATGACCCCGACAGTATCGTCGGCGACGCGTCGGTGTTCAGCTCGGAGCGGGCCGCACTGGAGGACCGAAGTCTTTCCTTCGCCGATTTCCTGCGTGCCGAGCAGTTGGTGATCCGGGCCGATCTGCTTCGGCCCTGGTCGAACTGGGTGACCCCGAAGGAGGAGCGCACCCGGCGCTACGACACCTACTTCTTCGTCGGTGCCCTGCCCGAGGGCCAGCGCGCCGACGGACACAACACCGAATCCGATCGGGCCGACTGGGCCCGTCCGGAGGTGGCCATCGAGGATTTTGCGCAGGGGCGCGCACTGCTGCTTCCACCGACCTGGAGCCAGCTCGACTCCCTGGCCGGCCGGACCGTGGCCGACGTGCTGGCCCTGGAACGGCAGATCGCCGCGGTGGAACCCGAGATGACCGTGCTCGCCGATGGAAACTGGGAGATCGAGTTCTTCGACGCCGACCGCTACAACCAGGCTCGGCGCGGTGCGCTGCGCCGCCACGGCCAAGGCGGAAGAAATGCGTGAGTTCGTCGGCTTGTACACCGATGAGAAGTGGCCCCGCATTGCTACGGTGGCGATCAACCGCGAGCCCAGCAACATGCTGTCCCGGCAGGTCTACCGGGAACTGGCCGATGCCGCTGTCGAGGTCTCCCGGCGCGGCGACATCACGGCGGTCATCATCTACGGGGGACACGAGATCTTCTCGGCCGGTGATGACGTACCCGAGCTGCGGACCCTCGACCGAGCCGGAGCCGAGACCACCGACCTGATCCGCCGCTCCGCCCTCGATGCGGTGGCCGCGATCACCAAACCCACCGTCGCGGCCGTCACCGGCTACGCACTGGGTGCGGGGTTGAGCCTGGCACTGGCCGCCGACTGGCGGGTGTGCGGAGACAACGCGAAGATCGGCGCCACCGAGATTCTGACCGGACTGGTGCCCGGTGGCGGCGGCTGCCCGCGGCTGGCCCGTGCGGTGGGTCGGGCGCGGGCCAAGGAGCTGGTCTTCAGCGGTCGCTTCGTCGGTGCCCGGGAGGCGCTGGAGATGGGCCTGGTCGATGAACTGGTGGCCCCCGACGATGTCTACGACTCGGCACTGAACTGGGCGGGCCGATTCGTGGACGGCCCGGCGGCGGCGGTGGCGGCGGCCAAGGCGCTGATCGACGACGATCTCGACGCCCGCAGCCAGGCCGAGCGCTACGGCGAGGTTTTTGTCGCCGCACCGGGCAGTTAGGCTGCCCTGCATGACGACGACGGATGCCGGGGTTCCCCAACCCAATCCGCACGCCACCGCCGAGCAGGTCGAGGCGGCGCTGCAGGATTCCAAGCTCGCCCAGATTCTTTACCACGACTGGGAGGCCGAAACCTACGACGACAAGTGGTCGATCTCCTATGACAAGCGTTGTGTGGATTACGCCCGAGATCTCTTCGACGCCACCGTTCCGGCCGGCGAACTGCGTAGGCTGCCCTACGACCGGGCACTGGAACTGGGCTGCGGAAGCGGTTTCTTCCTGCTGAACCTGATCCAGGCCGGCGTGGCCCGGCGAGGATCGGTTACCGACCTCTCGCCGGGCATGGTGAAGGTGGCGGTCCGCAACGGCGAGTCCCTGGGTCTGGACATCGACGGCCGGGTGGCCGACGCCGAAGGTATTCCGTACGACGATGACACCTTCGACCTGGTGGTCGGGCATGCGGTTCTGCATCACATCCCCGATGTCGAGAAGTCCCTGAGCGAGGTCCTGCGGGTGCTTAAACCCGGGGGCCGGTTCGTATTCGCCGGCGAACCCACCACGGTCGGCAACGGCTACGCGCGCAACCTGTCCACGCTGACCTGGCGGGTGGCCACGAATGCGACGCGGTTGCCCGGCCTCGGGGGCTGGCGCCGGCCGCAGGCCGAACTCGATGAGTCCTCCCGCGCGGCGGCGCTGGAAGCCGTCGTGGATCTGCACACCTTCGACCCGGCCGATCTCGAGCGGATGGCTACCAGCGCCGGGGCCCTCGAGGTGTCCACGCAGACAACCGAATTCAGCGCGGCGATGCTGGGCTGGCCGCTGCGCACCTTCGAAGCCATGGTGCCGCCGGGCAAACTCGGCTGGCGATGGGCGAAGTTCGCTTTCGGCGGCTGGACGACGTTGAGCTGGGTGGATGACAACCTCTGGCGGCGGGTGGTGCCGAAGTCCTGGTACTACAACGTCATGATCACCGGGGTTAAACCCTCCTGACCTTCACGCGCGCCGATATCGCGTATCTGAGCGGTGCGGCAGGTGTTGCCGCTTTGGCCGAGGTGGCCCGGCTCAGCCTCGTCGACGCCACGCTGCTCGCGGATGTGGCTGCGGTCCGGTCCCGCTTCGGCGACCATGCCGCCGCGCTGATCGAGACCACGCGGCTGCGCCGCCGGGCGGTCACCAAATACGGTGACGTCGCTGCGGGCTGGCTGTTCACCGACGATGCACTGCAGCAGGCCACCACCGCCGAGGTTGCCGCTCACCGGGCGCGCCGGCTGGCGGGCCTGGTGGTGCACGACGCGACCTGCTCGATCGGGACGGAGTTGGCCGCGTTACGTCAGACGGCGAGTTACCTGATCGGTAGCGATATCGACGACATCCGGCTGGCCATGGCCCGGCACAACCTCGGCCCGCAGGTGCCGCTGTGCCGCGCTGACGCGCTGGCCCCGATCACCGCTGATGCCGGGGTCGTCGTGCTGCTGGACCCGGCGAGGCGACGCGCTGGGCGCCGCCGGTTCGATATGCGCTCCTATGTTCCGCCGCTGGATGAGCTGGCCGTCGTCTATCGGGGGCGCGCCACGGCGGTGAAGTGCGCGCCCGGTATCGACTTCGACGCCGTGCGGGGGCTGGGATTCGACGGTGAGGTGGAGGTGATATCGGCTGCTGGCTCCGTGCGGGAAGCCTGTCTGTGGTCCCGGGAGTTGGCGCAGCCGGGCGTGCGGCGGCGGGCGACGGTGCTCGGCGTGCCGCCGGCTGCAGATGAGCAACTGACCGATGCCGACCCGGATGATTGTGTCACCGGTCCGGCGGGCCGCTGGATCGTCGATCCTGACGGCGCGATCGTGCGCGCTGGTTTGGTGCGCCAGTACGCCAACCGGCACGGGCTGTGGCAACTCGACCCCGATATCGCCTATCTGACCGGGGATGTGCTGCCCACCGGGGTGCGGGGGTTTGAGGTCCTTGACCAGCTCCCGCTCCGGGAAAAGGTCCTACGGAAGGCGCTGGCCGCGCGAGATTGTGGATCCCTGGAGATCCTCGTGCGGGGAGTCGATGTCGATCCCGACGTGCTGCGCCGGCGGCTGCGACCAGCGGGGAGTCAATCGATGTCGATGGTGATCATGCGCATTGGCTCCGGGGCAGCCGCGCGCGCGGTGGCCTTTGTGTGCCGGCCGTCCCGGTAAGCTGCGGGTATGCGATTTCCGAGTCTGGCGGTCAGCTTGGCCCCGCTGCTGGTCAGCGGCGCGGTTATGAATGCCGTCCCGGCAGCCGCGGTCCCTGCGGCCTGTGTGGAACTCGGCGGTGCTGTCGAGGCCGGCGGTATGTGCCGGGTCCAGGCCCGCGAGCCGACGTACACCATGGATGTGACTTTTCCCCTGGGCTATCCGGATGAACGGGCGATCGTGGACTACCTTCTGCAAACTCGCGAAGGCTTCGTCAACGTCGCCGGAACCCCGGACTTCCGCAACCTGCCCTATGAGATGGACGTCACAGCGGAATCGTTCCAGTCGGCGCAGACTCGCAGCGTGGTTCTGAAACTGTTCCAGAATGTGGGCAGTGCGCATCCGACGACCTGGTTCAAGACCTTCAACTACGACCTCGACCAGGGCCGGCCGATCACCTTTGATGCGCTGTTCGCCCCGGATACCAAGCCGCTGGAAGCGATTTTCCCGATCGTGCAGCGCGAACTGGAAACCGAGAGCGGTATGCCTGGGAGTGTTTCTCCTGCCGACGGCCGCGATCCCGCGCGGTACCAAAACTTCGCCGTCACCGACGAGGCGCTGATCTTCTTCTTTGCGGCCGCCGAGATGCTGCCGTCCTATGCGGGCGCCACCTCCGTGTCAGTACCGCGTGACCAGATTCCCGCACTTCAGATCTGACCAGCCCGGAAGCCCTGACCAGTCCGGAAACCCTAACCAGCCCGGAAACCCTAA
>CAZKUK010000034.1:0-37787 GCA_964555915.1 uncultured Mycobacterium sp. | reverse complement strand
GCCACACACATAGAAGATCCATATCCCAAACCTGAACGGACTCCCCTGCAGGACAAAGAAATTCCTGTGATTACAGAGTGATAACGGTTAGCTGCAGCGGATTTGGATTTGTGACGTCACTGTGACATCCGTCGGCGGGGGCCGGAGCCAGCGGAAACACGATTGACCGCGGCGGATATGAAACACATATGAAACTCATGACATACCTCAACTATGCACAGAGAATTGAAGTATGAATATGACGGTGACCCCCCGCAGCCCCCGGCAGCGGCAAGCCATTCTGGGCCAGTTGCCGCGCATCACCCGCTCCGACGGCACGCCAATCCGAGTCCTTCTCGTCGATGACGAACCGGCGCTGACCAACTTGCTGAAGATGGCACTGCACTATGAGGGATGGCAGATCGAGACTGCCGGAGACGGCCGGGAGGCAATGGCGAAATTCGCCGAGTTCCGCCCGGACGTGCTAGTGCTGGACATGATGCTGCCCGACACCGACGGACTTCAGATCCTCAAGAAAGTCCGCGAGGCGGACGGCTACACTCCGATCCTGTTTCTCACCGCCCGCGATTCGGTGATGGACCGGGTGACCGGCCTCACGGCGGGAGCCGACGATTACCTGACCAAGCCATTCAGCATGGAAGAGCTGGTCGCCAGGTTGCGCGGGCTACTGCGCCGATCACACACGATGGCCGCCCCGGACGATGAGGTGCTGACGGTGGGGGATCTGGTTCTGGACGGCGCGAGCCGTGAAGTCTCCCGCGGGGGAGACTCGATCCCGCTGACGGTGACCGAATTCGAGCTTTTGCGCTACCTCATGCGCAATCCGCGGCGCGCAATCGCCCGGGCTGAGATCCTCGATCGGGTGTGGAACTACGGGTTTGACGGCCGTTCCAGTGTTGTCGATCTCTACATCTCGTACCTGCGGAAGAAGATCGACGCTGACCGCGAACCGATGATCCACACGGTGCGTGGCGTCGGGTACATGCTGCGTCCCGCTCAATGATCCGGCGATTGGCCAGCTGGTGGCCGAAGTCGCTACGCCAGCAGTTGGTCATCGGGGTGTCGGTGATCGTCTGCACGGCGATGATCGGAGGGGGCGCCGTGGCCATGGCGATCCTGCGAAACGAGATGATCAGTCTGACCAACACCCAGGTCGCCCATTCGCTGGACTCCTTCAGCTACTCCTACGGTAAGGCCAAGTTGGCGACCGCCCAATCCGGTCCGTCGCACTCCGCCGCGACTGAAGCAGCGAACTTTCCCGGACAGGCTCCTGGAACCGTCATCGCAGCGTTACGTAACCAGCGTGCGGTGTTCGCCGCGTCATACACCGGCGGCGAACCGGGTCCGGTGCCCGATGATGTGGTGCGGGATCTCGAGGCGGTCGACTGGCCCAGCGGCGCGACGAGGACGATTGATCTGGGTGAGTTGGGTAAGCATCGCGTCGGTACCCGCGATCTCGGGTCCGGCGAGCGCCTGGTGTCGGCAGTGTCGCTGGAGGACGCCCAGCAGACGCTGGTCAGCCATGCTCTTGCCATCGCGGTTCTGGTGGCGGTGGCCCTCGTCGTCGCTGCGGCGGCCACCGTGCAACTCATCCGGACTGCGTTGCGGCCACTCCGGCGGGTGGCCGACGTCGCCCGGGATGTCGCAACGTTGCCGCTGGATGCCGCCGAATATCGAATCTATGCACGCGTCAACGACCGGGATGCGGACCCCGACAGCGAGGTCGGGGTCGTCGGAAGCTCGCTGAACCTCCTGCTGGACAACGTCGACGCGGCTCTGACCCAGCGAGCGGAAACCGACCGGCGAATGCGACAGTTCCTCACTGATGCCAGCCACGAGCTGAGGACGCCGCTCGCGGCGATTCTCGGGTACGCCGAGCTGACCCGGCAGGACAGTGCGGCGCTGCCCCCGATGACCGAGTACGCCCTTGAGCGGATCGAGTCGGAGTCCCGGCGGATGACGGCGTTGGTGTCCGATTTGCTGCTGCTCTCACGTCTGGACGAACGCCAGGACCTGCAGATCGAGGAAGTCGATCTTTGTGAGGTGGTGGCCAATGCGGTCAACGACGCCACGGTGGCCGGACCTGATCACCACTACAGCGCCCGCCTGCCTGATTACCCGGTGTGGGTCCGCGGTGATCGGGCTCGGTTACAGCAGGTCATCCTCAATCTGCTGAGTAACGCCCGCATGCACACGCCGCCGGGGGTCACCGTCACCACCACTCTGGGTACCTCGGGGGAACCCGGCTGGTCCACGGCTGTGCTGGAGGTGAGCGATGACGGACCCGGCATCCCCGAGGCCATCGTGCCGTACCTGTTCGGCCGTTTCGTTCGCGCCGACAAGGCCCGCGCGCGCGAGATGGGCAGCAGCGGACTCGGACTGGCGATCGTGGCATCCGTCGTGGAGGCTCACCACGGCACGATCGGTGTGACCTCCCGACCCGGGCATACCGTTTTCACCGTCCGACTTCCCGCTGCGCCGGGAAGATAGCTCACCGGACTGGGACATCGCGTCCCCATGTTGCCGGCTTCCCGCTGTGCCGGAAAGGCAGACGGCGGACTGGAAGTGCCGGCTGGGTGGTGCCGACCACGAGCGATTGCGACCACGATCACGAGCCGAATTCGCAATGAGTCAGGGGACTCCAATCTCACCGGGATGCCAACGGATTCACAGGATCCCAACAGCAGAACCGCGGGGATCAGCTCAGGTAAGAGCTAATCCCCGCGGAACGGAGTTGTTGAAAGCGACCGTGTTCAAACGGCTAGCCGATGGACAACAGCGGCGGTATCGGGCCCGAGCCACCGGGTACGCCCAACAGCGGCCGTTGTTGGACTACTTCACCCGGTGAGGCGTAGATCGAGGAGTGTCCGGGGCGTTGGCAGACCGAGGAGCGTAGCGATTCCTCGCAGCTGCTCATGGTGGCCGCTGCTGCGGGGGCCAGGACCACGGCCGCGGCGGCGGCGGTGAGGAATGCAGGTGCCAGAATCTTGGTGAGCATGGTGCGGGTGCCTTTCGGTGGGCTTCGGTGGTCGATCCCAGATTCGTTCCGGAGGGATTGTGTCTGGTTCTTCCGATATCCCGAGTGTAGGCCCGGTTTCGGTTGGAATCACGAATCTCATAGCATTCACATAAAAATCACGAGTTATATTTCGTTAATTCAGAGTGGTACGGCGGGGCTCGGTGGACGGCCGGTGGTCGGTGGCCGGGGCTGGGGACGGTTTTTGCCGGCCCGAAAATATGAAGCTGCTATCAAACTCGTGATTTATAGTTCGCGTGTAGATAGTGTGGAGTCACTTCATCAAGAACGAGATCGCTACCGCCGGTGGCGAATCGAGTTTGAGCCCCCGGAAAGGGATACCGATCATGAATGTCATCGTTCGCTCCTCCGCCCCGATCGTCGCCGCCGTCGCGATGGCCGCGGCCCTGCTGGCCGCACCTGTTGCGAATGCGAACTCCAACCAGACGAACTGCCGGGACAACGGCCAATACAAGGTGTGCCAGCGGCAGGGTCACTCCTCCCTGCACGCCAAACCGGAAGTGCGCTACGGCCAGGGGGGGCTGTTCAGCTCGCCCTGGTTGCCGGGCTACGGCCGCGGGCCCATGCCCCCGAACCTGGCGCTGGGCTGAGCACCACCCCGACGCCCGAGTCCCCGGCGGACCGGGGGGCGGGGCTCATGGGTGGAGTGTGAGACCAGTCGGGGTTGTGGCACTCGCCGGGCTAGGCTGCCAATCAGCGGGCTGAAATTCCGTAAACTGGCGGAGGGCTGCTGGAGTCCGAGGAGGTGTCCCAGGTGGGGTCTGCCGACGATCGTCGATTCGAGGTTCTTCAGGCCATCGTCGCGGATTTCGTCGCGACCCGGGAGCCAATCGGTTCCAAGTCCCTGGTCGAGCGTCACAGCCTTGGTGTGTCGAGCGCGACGGTACGCAACGATATGGCGGTTCTCGAGGCCGAGGGATACATCGCCCAACCGCACACCAGCTCGGGTCGGGTGCCCACCGAGCGGGGCTACCGCGAGTTCGTCGACCGTATCCACGGGGTCAAGCCCCTGTCGACCCCGGAGCGGCGCGCGATTCTCTCCTTCCTGGAGTCCGGCGTGGATCTCGACGACGTGCTGCGTCGTGCGGTACGGCTGCTCGCGCAGCTGACCCGGCAGGTGGCCGTCGTGCAGTACCCGACGTTGTCGGCGTCAACGGTTCGCCACCTCGAGGTGGTGGCCCTGACCCCGGCCCGGCTGCTTCTGGTGGTGATCACCGACTCGGGTCGCGTCGACCAGCGAATCGTGGAGCTCGGAGACACCATTGACGATGATCAGGTGGTTCAGCTTCGCGACCTGCTCAGTCAGGCCTTGGAGGGCAAGCGCCTGTCGGCGGCCTCGGTCGCGGTCGCGGATCTGGCCAGTGGGCTCAATCCTGGTTCCGGCGGGGGCAGCCTCGGTGATGCTGTCGGACGTTCGGCGACGGTACTGCTGGAATCGCTGGTGGAGCACAGCGAGGAGCGGCTGCTGATGGGCGGTACCGCCAACCTCACCCGCAATACCGCCGACTTCGGCGGGTCGTTGCGGACGGTTCTTGAGGCGCTCGAGGAACAGGTGGTGGTTCTGCGCCTGCTGGCCGCCCAGCAGGACGCCGGTAAGGTGACGGTGCGCATCGGCCAGGAGACGGAGGCCGAACAGATGGCCGGCACATCGGTGGTCACCACCACCTACGGCAGCGCGGGAACGGTCTACGGCGGCATGGGTGTGGTGGGTCCCACCCGGATGGACTACCCCGGGACTATGGCCAATGTCGCGGCTGTTGCGATGTACATCGGTGAGGTTCTCGGTCACCGGGCCGGCTGACGGGCAGTTCCGGCGGAGACGTGTAGAGGCATGAGGAAGAGGGCAGGCGTGGCGCGCGATTACTACGGGATACTCGGGTTGGGCCGGAATGCTGGCGATGCGGAGATCAAACGTGCCTACCGCAAACTGGCCCGTGAACTGCATCCCGACGTCAACCCCGACGAGGAGGCCCAGCACCGGTTCAAAGAGATCAGCGTCGCCTACGAGGTGCTCTCGGATCCGGAGAAGCGACGGATTGTCGACCTCGGCGGGGATCCGCTGGAATCGGCGGGCGGCGGTAACGGATTCGCCGGGTTCGGCGGACTGGGCGATGTGTTCGAGGCGTTCTTCGGCGGGGGTGGCGGCGGCCGCGGGCCGGTCGGCCGGGTTCGCCCCGGTTCGGACTCCCTGTTGCGCTTGCGGTTGACCCTCGATGAGTGCGCGACCGGGGTCACCAGGCAGGTGACCGTCGACACGGCCGTGTTGTGTGACCTCTGTCAGGGGAAAGGTACCCACGCCGACACCACGCCCGTCACCTGCGACATCTGTAACGGCCGGGGCGAGATCCAAACCGTGCAGCGCTCGCTGCTCGGCCAGGTGATGACAGCCCGGCCGTGCCCCACCTGCGGTGGCGTCGGGGAGGTCATCCCGAACCCGTGCCAGCGTTGCGGCGGCGACGGCCGGGTGCGGGCACGCCGCGATGTCAGCGTGAAAATCCCGGCCGGCGTCGCCGACGGGATGCGGGTGCGGCTGGCGTCACAGGGCGAGGTGGGCCCCGGCGGCGGCCCGGCGGGTGACCTCTACGTCGAAGTGCACGAGCAGCAGCACGATGTTTTCGTCCGCGAGGGTGACGATCTGCACTGCACCATTTCGGTACCGATGGCCGACGCCGCACTGGGCACCGCGGTCAGCGTGGAGGGGATCCTCGATGGGGCTATCGAGATCGCCATCGCACCCGGCACCCAGCCGGGCGCGGTGACCACTCTGCGCGGCCGCGGGATGCCACGTTTGCGCTCGGAGACCCGCGGCGATCTGCATGCTCATATCGACGTCGTCGTTCCCGCCAAACTTGATGCCCGTACCCGCGAACTTCTTACCGAGATCAAATCCGTCAGCGGTCAGCGGGCCGCGGTGAAGCCCACTCGGGGCGCCGCTGCGGAGGCGGGCGGCGGAGGGCTGTTCAGCCGGCTTCGGGAAACCTTTACCGGCCGCTGAGTCGGGTCACCGCCACCTGAGCCATGGTCGCCGCGCTCTTCTACGTCCGGACCATTCCGGCCGTTGGTGATTCAGCAGTCGTGGACGGTGACGAGGGTTTCCACGCCGCGTCGGTGCGGAGGATGCGGCCGGGCGAGCGGGTGACGCTTTCCGACGGGGCCGGCGTCGTCGCCGACTGCGTGGTCGAATCCGTTGTCAAGCCGTCCCTGGTCGCTCGGGTGCTGGCCCGCCGGACTGTACCGCCGCCCCGGCCGCCGGTGACGGTGGTGCAGGCCATTCCGAAATCCGAGCGTTCCGAACTGGCTGTCGAACTGGCCACTGAGGCAGGAGCCGACGCGTTCGTCGCCTGGCAGGCCGACCGTTGCGTGGCGCGCTGGGAGGGCGATCGCGCCGGCAAGGGTCTGCGCCGCTGGCGCGCGGTTGCCCGGTCGGCCGCTCGTCAGTCCCGCCGCGCCTGGATTCCAGCGGTGGAGGGCCCGCTGTCGACCGCGGGGCTGTGCGGCTACCTCGGCGGACGTACCGGCGCCCTTGCCCTGGTGCTGCACGAGTCGGCCGACCGCCCCCTGGTTGACCTGCCGATCGCGACGGCCGAGTCGATCCTGCTGATCGTGGGTCCGGAGGGCGGTATCAGCGACCCCGAACTCGGAGAATTGACGGCTTCCGGTGGGGTGCCGGTGCGGCTCGGCCCGACCGTCCTCCGCACCTCCACCGCCGCTGTCGTTGCCCTGGGGGCGTTGGGCGGCCTAACCCCGAGGTGGTCGATCCCGCAACCGGGCTGATCGGTAGAATCATCGAACAGGGCGCCGACCGATGGGCCCGGGAAAGTTAAGGCACCGAATACCACGTGACGCCCCGCCAAAGCAGTGCCGCCGCACAGGTGCGAAGCAGTATGACGGTGCCGCCCGATCTCGTGGTGGGCCTGCTGGGTTCCGCCGATGACAACCTGCTCGCCCTGGAAGCCTGTCTATCGGCCGAGTTGCACGTTCGCGGCAACACCGTCACCATCTCCGGTTCACCCGCGGATGTCGCCCTGGCCGAGCGGGTGATCTCCGAACTGATCGCCATCCTGGCAGGCGGTCAAGCACTCTCGCCAGATTCGGTGCGGCGCAGCGTCGCGATGGTGTCCGGCGATGACAACACCTCGCCGGCCGAGGTTCTGACACTGGACATTCTGTCCCGGCGCGGGAAGACCATCCGCCCGAAGACGCTGAACCAGAAACGCTATGTCGACGCCATCGACGCCAACACCGTCGTCTTCGGTATCGGCCCGGCCGGCACCGGAAAGACCTATCTGGCCATGGCCAAAGCCGTTCAGGCGTTGCAGGCCAAGCAGGTCACCCGGATCATCCTCACCCGTCCGGCCGTGGAAGCCGGCGAGCGACTCGGTTTTCTGCCCGGCACACTCAGCGAGAAGATCGATCCCTACCTGCGCCCGCTTTACGATGCGCTACACGACATGATGGATGCGGAGGCCATTCCGAAGCTGATGAGTGCGGGAGTCATCGAGGTGGCGCCGCTGGCGTACATGCGCGGCCGTACCCTCAACGATGCCTTCATCATCCTGGACGAGGCCCAGAACACCACCGCCGAGCAGATGAAAATGTTTCTCACCCGGTTGGGGTTCAACTCGAAAGTGGTTGTCACCGGGGACATTACGCAAGTCGACCTGCCGGGCGGCGCGCGGTCCGGGTTGCGTGCGGCGGCGGATATCCTGGGCGGGATCGACGATATCCATTTCTGCGAGCTCACCAGTGCCGATGTGGTGCGCCACCGACTGGTGTCGGAGATCGTGGATGCCTACGCCAGAGCCGCTGAGGAGCCCGCCCTCAACCGGGCCCGGCGTCGGTCGCCGCGGCGGTAGGTCGGCGATGAGCATCGAGGTGTCCAACGAGTCGGGCGTGGACGTGTCCGAAGAGGAACTGATCAGCGTCGCGCGATTCGTCATCCGCAAGATGGACGTGAACCCGGCCGCGGAACTGTCGATGGTGCTGCTCGATCTGCGCGCAATGGCCGATTTGCATATGCGATGGATGGACCTGCCCGGCCCGACCGACGTGATGAGTTTTCCGATGGACGAACTCGAGCCCGGTGGGCGGCCGGACGCCCCGGAGCCCGGCCCGTCGATGCTCGGGGACATTGTGCTGTGCCCCCCGTTCGCCGCCAAACAGGCCGCCGCCGGCGGCCACAGCCTGGGTCAGGAGTTGGCGCTGTTGACAGTGCACGGCGTGTTGCATCTGCTGGGATACGACCACGCCGAGCCGGACGAGGAGAAGGAGATGTTCGCGCTTCAACGCCGCCTGCTCGAGGAGTGGGTGGCCGAGCAGGTCGACGGCTATCACAAGGCCCGGCAGGCCGAGCGGGATCAGCGGCTGCTCAACAGGTCCAGGTATTTCGACCGCCCGTGACCGAACTGGCGCCGCTGATCGGCGCGATCGCCCTCATCCTGCTCGGTGGAGTGTTCTCTGCCATCGACGCGGCCATCAGCACCGTGTCGATGGCGCGGGTCGAGGAACTGCTACGCGATGAACGGCCCGGTGCGGCGCGCCTGGCGCGGGTGGTGAACGAGCGGCCGCGCTATATCAACCTCGTCGTCCTGTTGCGCATCGCCTGCGAAGCGACGGCTGCGGTGCTGATGGTGGCCTACCTGTACGACCATCTCGGTTTCCAATGGACGTTGTTCGCGGCGGCATTGATCATGACCGTCTCCAGTTTTGTGCTGGTTGGTGTCGGTCCGCGCACCATCGGCCGACAGAACGCTTACTCGATCGCGTTGGCGTCAGCCCTTCCGCTGCAGACGATTTCGGTGCTCTTAGCGCCGATCAGCCGGCTGCTGATCCTGCTGGGAAACGCCCTGACTCCGGGCCGCGGTTTCCGCAACGGACCCTTCGCCTCCGAGATCGAACTGCGCGAAGTGGTGGACCTCGCCCAACAACGCGGGGTGGTTGCCGACGATGAACGCAAGATGATCCAGTCGGTATTCGAGTTGGGCGACACCCCGGCCCGCGAGATCATGGTGCCACGCACCGAGATGGTGTGGATCGAAAGCGACAAGAGCGCCGCTCAGGCTACCTCTCTGGCGGTCCGCAGCGGGCACTCCCGCATCCCGGTGATCGGCGACAACGTCGACGACATCCTCGGCGTCGTCTACCTCAAGGATCTGGTGCGGCGAACCTACTACTCCGCCAGCGCCGCCCGCGATATCACCGTGGCCGAGGTGATGCGGCCAGCGGTTTTCATCCCGGATTCCAAGGCCCTCGACGACCTGCTCAAGGAGATGCAGCGCGACCGCATCCATATGGCGCTGCTCGTTGACGAGTACGGCGCGACCGCCGGTCTGGTCACCATCGAAGACGTGCTGGAGGAGATCGTCGGCGAGATCGCCGACGAGTACGACACCGACGAGGTGGCTCCGGTGGAAGATCTCGGAGACAATGCGTTCCGGGTCTCGGCGCGGTTGCCGATCGAGGATGTCGGCGAACTCTACGACATCGAGTTCGATGATGACCTGGACGTGGACACCATCGGTGGCCTCGTCGCGCTCAAATTGGGACGGGTGCCGCTGCCGGGCGCGGAAGTCGTGTCACATGGGCTGCGACTGCGGGCCGAGGGCGACTCCGACCATCGCGGCCGGGTACGGATGGGCACCGTGCTGATAAGGCCGGTCCAACCTGAGAGTTCGGGAGCCGAACTGTGAGCGGCTCCGAGTTCCGGTCCGGGTTCGTCTGCCTGGTCGGCCGGCCCAACACCGGCAAATCGACGTTGACCAACGCCCTGGTCGGCAGCAAGGTCGCCATCACCTCCAACCGCCCGCAGACCACTCGGCACACGATCCGGGGAATCGTCCACCGGGAGGGCTTTCAGATCGTGCTGGTCGATACCCCGGGTCTGCACCGGCCTCGCACCTTGCTCGGTAAGCGCCTCAACGACCTCGTCCGCGGCACGTACTCCGAGGTCGATGTGATCGGCCTGTGCATCCCCGCCGATGAGACCATCGGACCCGGCGACCGGTGGATCTACGAGCAGATCCGTGCCGTCGCCCCCAGAACTGCCCTTGTCGTCGTCGTCACCAAGATCGACAAAGTTGCCAAGGATCACCTCGCCGCGCAGTTGGTCGCGGTCAGCGAGTTGGTGGGGGAGCACGCCGCGGCGATCGTCCCGGTGTCGGCTGCTACCGGCGAGCAGGTCGACCTGCTGATCAACGTGCTGGTCGATCGGCTGGAACCCGGCCCGGCGTTCTACCCCGACGGTGAACTCACCGACGAGCCCGAGGAGGTGCTGATGGCCGAGTTCATCCGCGAGGCCGCACTGGAGGGTGTCCGCGAGGAGATGCCGCACTCGCTGGCGGTGGTGATCGACGAGGTCACCCCGCGTGAGGGTCGAACCGAGGAGCAAGGGGCCATGATCGACGTGTACGCGATCCTCTACGTGGAGCGGGACAGCCAGAAGGGCATCGTCATCGGTAAGGGCGGCGCCCGGCTAAAGCGAGTCGGCACCACCGCGCGGCGTCAGATCGAGCTGCTGCTGGGCACCAAGGTTTACCTGGATCTCCGGGTCAAGGTCGCCAAGAACTGGCAGCAGGACCCCAAGCTGCTCGGCCGGCTGGGTTTCTGACGACTCCGGCGCGGGTGGGACACAATGACCGGGCTCGGTGAGAGACTGACCGGATGCGGTTGTACCGGGATCGGGCTGTTGTGTTGCGCCAGCACAAGCTCGGCGAGGCCGACCGCATCGTCACTCTGCTCACCCGGGACAACGGACTGGTACGTGCGGTCGCGAAGGGCGTTCGCCGTACGCGCAGCAAGTTCGGGTCCCGGCTGGAGCCATTCGCCCATATCGATGTTCAACTGCACCCCGGTCGCAATCTCGACATCGTGACGCAGGTGGTCTCGATCGACGCCTTCGCCACTGACATCGTCTGTGACTACGGCCGCTACACCTGTGCCTGCGCGGTCCTGGAGACGGCCGAACGCCTGGCCGGCGAGGAGCGGGCCCCGGCCCCGGCCCTGCACCGGCTGACGGTGGGGGCGCTTCGGGCTGTCGCCGACGGCGCCCGCCCGGGTGAACTTGTGCTTGACGCCTATCTGTTACGCGCCATGGGTATTGCAGGTTGGGCGCCCTCGCTGACCGAGTGCGCGCGCTGTGCAGCACCCGGCCCACATCGTGCCTTCCACATCGCTGCAGGCGGCAGCGTCTGCATGCACTGCCGTCCATCCGGATCGGCGACGCCACCGCAGGCCGTCCTGGACCTGATGGCGGCCCTCTATGAGGGCGACTGGGTGGCTGCGGAGTCCTCAACGCCCTCACATCGTGGGCAGGCCAGCGGTTTGGTGGCCGCGCATTTGCAGTGGCATCTGGAGCGCCAGCTCCGGACGTTGCCGCTGGTGGAACGTGTCTACTCCCGGCCCGCTCCCCAAGGTTCCGGGATCTTCAGGCAGGATGTGCCCCATGGCGATGGAACGGGTGGCCAGCTCCTGGCGGGGGGTTGAGCGCAGGCGGAAGGAGCAGTATCCCCAGCTGCCCCCTGCGCCCGACGGCTACCCGATTTTCCCCGACACCTCCAGCTGGCCGGTGATATTCCCGGAGCTTCCGGCCGCGCCGGGCGGTGGTCCGCGCCGCCCCCCGCAGCACCCTTCCCGAGCAGTGCCGCCGGCGATCCCCGCCGACCAGTTACCCCAGCACGTGGCGATCGTGATGGACGGCAACGGCCGATGGGCCACCCAGCGCGGGCTTAGTCGCACCGAAGGCCACAAGATGGGCGAAGCGGTGCTGATCGATATTACTTGCGGCGCAATCGAACTGGGCATCAAGCATTTGAGCGTGTACGCATTTTCAACGGAGAACTGGCGTCGCAGCAGCGATGAGGTGCGATTCCTGATGGGCTTCAACCGAGAGGTGGTGCGGCGGCGGCGGGAGAACCTCGACATCATGGGTGTGCGGATGCGCTGGGTAGGTTCGCGGGCGCGGATGTGGCGCAGTGTGATCAAGGAGTTCGACATCGCCGAGGAGATGACCGTCGAAAATCGGGTCATCACCGTCAACTATTGCGTCAACTACGGTGGCCGCGCGGAGATAGCCGAGGCGGCACGTTGGATCGCCCGGGAGGCCGCCGCCGGCCGGATCGACCCCGAACGGGTGGGCGAGCGCACCATCACCGACCATCTGCACCGCCCCGACATCCCCGATGTGGATTTGTTCATCCGGACGTCCGGGGAGCGCCGGGCGAGCAATTTCATGTTGTGGCAGGCGGCCTATGCCGAGTACGTGTTCCAGGACAAACTGTGGCCGGACTACGACCGCCGGGACCTCTGGGCGGCGTGCGAGGAATACGTGCATCGGAACCGCCGGTTCGGCCGAGCCTGATGACCCTTGCCGACACCCTGGCCGGTGTTCTCTCAGCAGTCATGTCCGTCGAGGCTGAAGAGGACGGTGCGCTGACACTCCGGCACGATGGCACCATCGCCTCGTTGCGGGTTGTGACCGTCGCCGAGGGCCTCGAAATGGTCTCACTGACCCAGATGCTGGCCTGGGACCTGCCGGTCGGGCCCGACCTATTGAAAAAGGTTGTCGCACTTGGGCAGACAAATATGCTGGGCGCTATCGTCGTCGCCGATCAGACTCAGGGGCAGGCCGATGTGTTGTTGCGATACAACTTCCCCGCCGGCACCCTCGATGAGGGGGCGCTGCAGACCCTGGTCCTGATGGTGCTCACCGCCGGGACAGCGGTTCGGGAGGCGCTGGCCTGACGGCGCCGGCAGCCGGCGGGGCCCACTACTGGAAATCATTCCCACTGGCGGTTTCCGTGCGGTGACGCATGTCAAGGTTCGACCGGCCGGTCGCCTAGGCTGTTGGAGGTTTGCTGCCGGCAGACATCGTGAACAGGCAAGGAGTGCACCCCACCGTGGCGTCCGTCATTGATTCCGTCGTCAACCTGGCCAAGCGCCGTGGCCTGGTGTACCCCTCGGGGGAGATCTACGGCGGCACCCGATCGGCATGGGACTACGGGCCGCTGGGTGTGGAACTGAAGGAGAACATCAAACGGCAGTGGTGGCGCGCCATGGTCACCGGCCGAGATGACGTCGTCGGTCTGGACAGTTCGATCGTTCTGCCCCGGGAGGTCTGGGTGGCCTCCGGCCACGTCGAGGTCTTCCACGACCCTCTTGTCGAGTGCCTGCAGTGCCACAAACGGCACCGCCAGGATCATATGCAGGAGGCGCACGCCGAGAAGAAGAAGATCGCCGACCCGGAGTCGGTGCCCATGAGCGAGGTTGTCTGCCCGGACTGCGGCACCAAAGGCAAGTGGACCGAGCCGCGCGAATTCAACATGATGCTCAAGACCTACCTCGGCCCCATCGAGAGCGAGGAGGGCCTGCACTACCTGCGGCCGGAGACCGCGCAGGGCATCTTCGTCAACTTCGCCAACGTCGTGACCACGTCTCGGCGTAAGCCGCCGTTCGGGATAGGCCAGATCGGTAAGAGCTTCCGCAACGAGATCACCCCCGGCAATTTCATCTTCCGCACCCGGGAGTTCGAACAGATGGAGATGGAGTTCTTCGTCGAGCCGGACACCGCCCGGGAATGGCACCAGTACTGGATCGATACCCGGCTGCAGTGGTACGTGGACCTTGGTATCGAGCGCGACAATCTGCGGCTCTACGAGCATCCCAAAGAGAAGCTGTCGCACTATTCAGACCGCACCGTGGACATCGAGTACAAGTTCGGATTCCAGGGCAACCCGTGGGGTGAGCTCGAGGGCGTCGCCAACCGCACCGACTTCGATCTGAGAACTCATTCGGAGCATTCCGGTGCCGACCTCTCGTTCTACGACCAGGCGGCCGATACCCGGTTCATTCCCTATGTCATCGAACCGGCTGCGGGCCTCACTCGTTCGTTTATGGCTTTTCTGGTCGACGCCTACGCCGAGGACGAGGCGCCCAATGCCAAGGGCGGGGTCGACAAACGCACGGTGCTGCGTCTGGACCCCCGGCTGGCCCCGGTGAAGGTGGCCGTACTGCCGCTGTCCCGGCATGCGGATCTGAGCCCGAAGGCTCGCGATCTAGCCGCTGAGCTGCGCCGGAACTGGAACGTGGAATTCGACGACGCCGGCGCTATCGGCCGACGCTACCGGCGCCAGGACGAGATCGGAACGCCGTTCTGTGTGACGGTCGACTTCGACACCCTCGAGGACCACGCGGTGACCGTCCGTGAGCGCGACGCGATGACCCAGGAGCGTGTCGGTCTTGATGCCGTCGCGGGCTACCTGGCGTCGCGGCTGATCGGCTGAGGCCCTCGGAGCTCACTTCGACAAGAGGTTGTCGCGCGTAGGTGGGCCAGACGCACTCGTGCCGCGGAGCGTTCCCCGCTAGAACCGCCCGCCGCCGCCGAGCCATCCGCCGCCGCCCCCGCCCCCGGGTGATCCGCCGTAGGTGGTGGATGTCCAGCCGCCGCCACCGCCACCACCACCGCCCAGCCCGCCGCTGAGGATGCTGCCGAGGATGATCCCGCCGACCATCGCGCCCATATCGGACTGGCCACGCCCGCGGTAGTGGGCCTGATACGCCCGTTGTCCGGCCTGAACATCCTGGTTGGCCAGCTGCTGAGCCTGGGCGGCCAGCAGGGCCGCATTGTTGGCGTGGGCGATCGCCGCGCTGATGTCGGTTGCACTCCTGGTCTCGGCGGCATCAAGCTGGCGGGCGGCCTCGTTGAGTCGGGTCCGGGCCTGGGGACCGACGCTGCCGCGGCGGGTGTCGATGTAGTCCGTCACGGAACGCACTCTCGACTGGGCGGTGAACATCGCCTGTCGGTACGACTTCTTCAAGCGCTCGGCTGCTTCGCGTTCCTCAGCGACTCCAGCCAGAAGCCGGTCGAGGTCGGCATCGGCCTGGGCCAGCTGGGTGAAAGCTCCCAGCGGGTCGGTCGCCCCGTCGGTCTGGGCCGCCGCGACAGCGGTGACCGCGGCATCGCGCGCCGCCGACAACTCGCCGGCCTGGGCCAGCCCGCCCCGGGCGAGTTGCTCGGACGCCTGGCTGATACCGCGCTGGATGTCTTCGATGGCCGCGGGAAGCTCGGCAACCGCGCGACGAATATCGCTGCCCGCACTGTCCACGGCATCGAGCATCGTGCCGGCCTGCTGCAGAGCCGATTCGGCCGCACGAACCGAATCGATCAAATCGGCGACCTCGCCGGCCACCGGCTTGGCCGCCAGTTTCCGGCCGCGGGTAATGGCTTGTTCGGCGAAGCTCAACCGCTCCCTGGCCGCGTCGACGTTACGGGAGACCGATGCCAGCGCGGACTCGTTGAACTCGGCGTGAAACTGGGCCAGCTTCTGCTGGGACGGTTCGACGCGCGCGGTAACGGTGACCAGCTGCCGGGTGAGAGCATCCAGCCGTTCCGGGGCGTTGAACACCAGGTCCCGCATCTGGTGGAAGGCGGCGTTTTGAGCTTCCAGATCTTCATTGGCCTTCGCGGCGGCCACCACCACGCGGGTGAGTAGATCGCGGCGTTCGGACAGCGGCTCGGGGATGTCGTCATCGAGTTTCTGGCGAACCGCGAACGCCTGCTGAAGGGTGATCCGGGCGTGATCCACCGCAGCGGCGAACGGGGCGGTCGGTGCCTCACCGAACTCCTCGACGGCGAGCACCAGCTCGTTGGCGCTGGTTCGCACCGCGTTGTCCACGGTGACGACGATCGAGCGGGACAGCTCGTCGAGCGCCTCAATCGGTACCGAGGCCAGTGCCTGCGGATCGGTCGGGTCGAGTTTCTCGGCTGCGGCAACATCGGCGGCGTGGCGCTTACGCCGGCGGGCGCGGCTCCAGGCCATCAACGCCCCGATCATCAGAAGCCCGAGTCCGGCGATGATCAACAGCGGCATCAGCGATGGCCCGCCGCCCGGGCCGCCGGCGGTCTTGCCCAGACCGGCCAACCCGGTGGCCGCGGCCATCGCCGCGCCGGCCCAGTCGTCGTCGCGCAGAGCCGGTTCGATCCGGTCGCGGCGGATGTCATCGATTTTCGTGGAACTGCCGCCCGCCGCTGCCGGGGAAACCAGAAACGCGTAGGACCTCTGGCCGGTGGCGACTGCGAGGATCGCGTCCTCGCTGCTGAGATCGCTGATCTTCTGGGTCTGCTGAGCCCAGCCGACGGCGCCCTGCGGCGCGAACGAATCGACGTAGACCACCCACAACCGGACGCGCCGCTCGGTGTACAGCTGATCGACGGCCTTCTGGACATCGGCCAGCTGCCGGTCGTTGAGCACCCCCGCGTTGTCGGTGACGTAGTCGGGCAGCCGGAAGGGTGGCTCGGCGGCCGCCGCGGGGGCCACCAGAGTGGCCGCGGTCAGGATCGCCGCGAGCAGGCTGAGCAGACGGGCAGGGCGCATGACCGCCAATCTAGTAGCCCGCCGGCACAACGTTGTACCGCGCCAGCAAAAGTACGTGGCGTTCATCGGCGGGCGTACTGGCAGACTGTGCCACGGTGAGGACGAACCAGAGCGGCCGCTACGGTCAGGCCGACCGCGAGCGGGTGGTGGCAGAGACCGCGAAGTCCGCGGCGCTTCCCGGAACCCGCACCGAGCATCGCACTGATTTCGCCCGCGACCGGGCCCGGGTCCTGCACAGCGCCGCGTTGCGTCGGCTGGCCGACAAGACCCAGGTCGTTGGTCCGCGGGAGAGTGAAACCCCGCGCACACGGCTGACGCATTCGCTGGAGGTGGCGCAGATCGGCCGGGGTATGGCCGTCCCGCTCGGCTGTGATCCGGACCTGGTCGATATGGCCGGCTTGGCCCACGACATCGGTCACCCACCCTACGGACACAATGGGGAACGGGCGCTGGACCGGTTCGCTGAAGATATCGGCGGCTTCGAGGGCAATGCGCAGAACTTTCGAATTCTCACCCGCCTTGAACCCAAAGTCCTCGCCGCCGACGGGTCCCGCAGTGTGGGCCTCAACCTGACCCGTGCGGCGCTCGACGCCGTCACCAAGTATCCCTGGCAGCGTGCCGCGCCCCCCGGCAAGTTCGGTTTCTACGCCGATGACATCACGATCGCCGACTGGGTGCGCGCCGGGGCACCGGACGGCGGGCCCTGCCTGGAGTCGCAGGTCATGGACTGGGCCGACGATGTCGCCTACTCCGTGCACGATGTCGAGGACGGCGTGGTTTCGGGGCGTATCGACCTGCGAGTGCTTGCCGACGCCGACGCGGCCGCCGCGCTGGCCGGGCTGGGCACGTCGGTGTTCGGCGGCGGTCCCGCCGGTCCGGTCCCCGGCGATCTGGAGGCCGCCGCGGATCGGCTGTCCCGGCTGCCGGTGGTGGCCGCCGTCGGCCGCTATGACGGAACCCTGGCGGCCTCGGTCGCACTCAAAGCGCTGACCAGTGAACTAGTCGGCCGATTCGCCTCCGCAGCGGTCGCCCGGACGCTCCAGACCGCCGGCCCGGGGCCGCTGGTGCGCTACCGGGCGGATTTACAGGTGCCGGGCACCGTTCGCGCCGAGGTGGCGGTGCTGAAGACCCTGGCGCTGCAATTCATCATGTCCGACCAGCGACATCTCGACATTCAGGCCCGCCAGCGCGAACGCATCCACCGGGTGGCCGGTCAGTTGTTGGCCGGCGCCCCCGGCACGCTGGACCCGTTGTTCGCCCCGTCATTCGATCGCGCCGACAACGATGCCGAACGCAAACGGGTCATCGTCGACCAGATTGCGTCCTACACCGAGGGTCGTTTGGAGCGTATCGACGCCCGCAGGCCGGTCTAGCCCAGATCTCGACGGATCTAGACTGTGGCGGTGTCCGGTGCGGTGGGTGGGGGCGGTACCCGGAGGGGCCGTATTCCCGACCGCGATATCGCCGCGGTCCGGGACAAGGTCCGGATAGAGGACGTGGTCGGCGACTACGTCCAACTTCGCCGGGCCGGCGCAGACTCCATGAAGGGTCTGTGTCCGTTTCACGACGAGAAGTCCCCGTCGTTTCACGTCCGGCCCAACCACGGCCACTTCCACTGTTTCGGCTGCGGCGAGGGCGGCGACGTCTACGCCTTCCTGCAGAAGATCGAGCATGTCAGCTTCGTCGAGGCCGTCGAGCTGCTGGCGGATCGGATTGGCCACACCGTCAGCTACACCGGCGGTGGTAACACGAACCAGCGCGACCGCGGCAGCCGGAGCAGACTGACCGCAGCGACCGCGGCAGCGCAGGACTTCTATTCGGCGGCATTGGAATCCGTTGAGGCCGAACCAGCGCGCCGATACCTTGTCGAGCGAAACTTCGACGCGGCCGCGGCACAGCGGTTCGGCTGCGGCTTCGCCCCGTCGGGCTGGGACTCGCTGACCAAGCATCTGATTCGCAAGGGCTTTGAGTTCAAGGAACTCGAGGCCGCCGGTCTGTCCCGGGAGGGTCGACGCGGCCCGATGGACCGATTCCACCGGAGGCTGCTGTGGCCGATCCGCGGGGCGAGCGGGGAGACGCTGGGCTTCGGGGCACGCCGAATCTTCGACGATGACCCGATCGAGGCCAAATACGTCAACACCCCCGAGACCGTGCTGTACAAGAAGTCGGCGGTGCTGTTCGGTATCGACCTGGCCAAGCGGAGTATCGCCAAAGGGCATCAGGCGGTGGTGGTCGAGGGCTACACCGACGTGATGGCGATGCACCTGGCCGGGGTCACCACCGCGGTTGCCTCCTGTGGGACGTCCTTCGGTGACGAGCATCTGGCGATGCTGCGCCGGTTGATGATGGACGACAAATTCTTCAAAGGCGAACTGATCTACGTCTTCGACGGCGACGCGGCCGGGCAGGCCGCTGCGATCAAGGCGTTTGCGGGGGAACAGAATCTGGCCGGGCAGAGCTTCGTCGCGGTAGCCGCCGACGGTATGGACCCGTGTGATCTGCGGCTGGCGGCCGGTGACGTCGCGTTGCGCGATCTGGTTGCCAGGCGTACACCGCTGTTCGAGTTCGCCATCCGGACCACGCTGACCGGCCATGACCTCGATAGTGCCGAGGGCCGGGTCAGCGCGTTACGGCAGTGCGTGCCCATGGTCGCCAAGATCAAAGACCCCACCCTGCGCGATGAGTACGCACGCCAGCTCGCCGGCTGGGTCGGCTGGGACGATGTCGCGCAGGTCATCGGCCAGGTCCGCGGGGAAGCCGGACGCAAACCCGGTACTCGCGGTGGGCGCCGGGCGCCTGCCGAGGTGCAACGCAACCCGGTGGCCGAGCGGCCCAACCCGCGTGATCCCACCCTGTGGCCGCAACGGGAGGCGCTGAAATCCGCCCTGCAGTACCCGGCGCTGGCCGGGCCGGTATTCGACTCGCTCACAGCGGACAGCTTCACCCACCCCGGCTACTCGGCGGTTCAGGCCACCATTGCGGCCGCCGGCGGCACGTCGGCGGGTCTGACCGGCGCGCAGTGGATGGAACGGGTTCGCGAGCAGTCGGCCAACCCGGCGGTGGCGGGGCTGGTCAGCGAACTGAGTGTCGAGACCATCAAGGTCGAGGATGACGAGAGGTTGCCGCGGTACATCGGCGGCGTGCTGGCACGTCTGCAGGAGGTCTGGGTGGGCCGGCAGGTCGCCGAGGTCAAATCAAAGCTGCAGCGGATGTCTCCGGCCGAGCAGGGCGATGAGTACCATGCGTTGTTCGGCGATCTGGTGGCGCTGGAGGCTTACCGGCGCAGCCTGCTCGAACAGGCCAGCGGGGATGACCTGACCGCATGATCAGAGTTATCGTTAACGGATCGGACGTTTCCGGCGAAAGGCCACATATGAGCTCCGCAACTAGTGCGCTCCGGCGTATCGCCGTGGCAGGGGGGCTGGCCATCGCCGCGACGGCCGTGCCTGTCGTCATCGGGATGGCGGCCTCGGACTCCGGGGTGACCACAGCGGAGGGCGACTGCCTGGCCTGGTTCGGATCCCGCGGTGAGGGTATCTGTATGGGCTACTCGAATGGCAACCCCACTTATATCGGCACCCCTCAAGTGGGAATTTGGGGGCCCGGATATGGAAACGGGCTGGGGTTGTCCACCGGTCCGCTGTTGCCGGGCCAGACCATCACCCAGGGCATCAATCCCTGACTGTCCGGCGGTCGGGTTCCAGCACCGCCGTCCCCGCGTCGATCTCAGTGAGTTTGACCATCGGAGGGTCCGGGGATACCCGATCGGCTAACTTTCGCCGTCCCGCATCGATCACCGATTTGGTGGCGGGATGGCCGGTAACAGCCTTGTAGGTGCTGACGATTTGCTCATATCGTTCCCGCCCGGCTTTGGTGCCGAGCACGTAGCCCGTCGCCAGCACGGCCACAAACCCGATCACGCTCTTCCCTCCATGACACCATCCTGCCTGATGTGTGCGCCTGGGTCCGGTCCTGCCGCCCTTGGCGTCACAGGCCCCGGGTACGCTACAGTCTGTCTCCGACCCGCGATCATATCGGCGCGGGGCCGGTCCCCTGTAGCTCAATTGGCAGAGCTTCCGACTGTTAATCGGACGGTTGATGGTTCGAGTCCATCCGGGGGAGCATCTGTCCCGGCGGGTAATCTCGCGACGGAGTGCCCGCCAACGATGGAGACCCCGAATGAAGCCACTGCGGGCATCCTCCGGCGTGGTACTCGGCCTGGTCCGCGTCGGCTACCTCGCCAACACCTCGATGAGGCCGGGCGACACCCTGACGACAACGCCAAGTTGGCCCTGACCGTCCGGACTCTGACCGATGGATAGGTGGCAGGAAAATCGCCGGTGTGATCTCAGATCGGCTGACCTGTGATCAGGACGGTGGGCCGACTGGGCATGCTTCGGGTTGCCGGGCTGGTGTTCTGGCAACTGCGCTTCACCCTGCTGGCGATCCTCCTGACAGTCGGGCTGCTGATTCCGGTACCCGATGCGGCCCAGAGCGAATATGCCGCTGCCGTGCTGTCGGTGCTGGGTATTGGCGCATCGGTGTTCATCGCCTTCCGCAACACCACCGCCTACAACCGGTGGTGGGAGGCGCGCACCCTGTGGGGCGGCATCATCATCAACGCCCGCACCCTGCACAACGGCCTGACCGCGGTCGATGACGGATCGCCGGCGATGACGGCGATCCTGGATCGGATGCGCCGGCGCCAGGTCCGGTACTGCTGGGAGCTCGCCGCTGAGTTACGGCGCATCCCGCCGGTGGCAGGGGTCAGAGACCTCACCCCGGAGGATCCCGCCGAGGCCGGTGCGGTGGACCTGCTCAACCGGCAGGCCGCCGATATCCAGGCCCTGGCCACCGGCGGTCATATCGACCCCCAGGCCAGGGTCCTGCTCATGACCGCCAACACCGGTGCCGCGGCCGCACAGAGCGGTCTGGAGCGGGTTCGTAACGAGCCGCTACCCGTGCACTACGACCTCTTCATCCGCGGGCTGGCGTGGTTCTTCGGCATCATGGCCTTCAGTCGGCTTGACGGGGCAACCCACCACCCGGCCAGCCTGGTGATCGGGATCCTGCTGATGTCGGCGTTCATCGTCGCCGAACGGCTCGGGCACTTCATCGAGCAGCCGATGAGCAACCGGGTCTTCGATATTTCGATGTATCGGTTCTGCAGCACCATCACCGGCAATCTGCTTGGTGCCGGCCATCCGCTGGCCCAGCCCCGGGAAAGCGAAAAGGCGACCGTCTGGATGTGAGTCAGTCATCGGCAGCGGCCTCGGCAGGTCGGCGCACCGGACCTAGCGCGGGAACTGGCAGAATCGAGCAATGACGTCGACCCGGCCGCACGCGCCGGCGCAATCCGCTGGTCCGGCGGCCCGTCATCGCCCCTCACGATCGCTGTCCCCGGTCGAGATGGCCCAGGCCGCGGTGATGGGCTCCCTCAGCGCGGCGCTGACCATCGTTTCGGTGGTGGTGCCCTTCGCCGGCGGTCTGTCCCTTCTGGTTGCCGTTCCGATGGGCCTTTTGGCCTACCGCTACCGGCTCCGGGTGCTGTTGGCATCGGCGTTCGCCGCGAGCACCGTGGCATTCCTGATTGCCGGTATCAGCGGTTTCATGGTGGTGCTGAATTGCGCCTATGTCGGTGGGGTGACGGGCATCATCAAGCGTCGGGGCCGTGGTACGCCCACCGTGCTCGTCGTGTCGGCAGTTGCCGGTCTGCTCAACGGGGTTTGGATTGTCGCGGCGCTGATGGTGCTGGTCCGGCTGAGGACCCTGGTCTTCGAGGCCATGACCGCCAACGTCGACGGTGTGGTGACGGCAATGTCGCAGTTCGAGCCGCTGCGCCAGCCCGCTCAGGACGCCCGGGCGCTGTTCGGCACCGCGCTGGAGTACTGGCCGGTGTTGATCATGGGGTATTCGGTCTTCACGATCATGGTGGTGTCGGTCGTGGGCTGGTGGGCGCTGTCTCGGGTGCTGGAGCGGCTGCGTGGCATCCCGGACGTTCACAAGCTGGAAACTCCCAGTGAGAGCGGGCCGGTGGCCCCGGTCCCGGTTCGCCTGCGTGAGGTCCGATTCCGGTATCCGGGAGCGGCCAATGATGCGCTGCGATCATTGAGTCTGGCCGTCGAACCCGGGCAACACGTCGCGATCACCGGTGCCAACGGGTCGGGCAAGACCACCCTGATGCTGCTGCTGTGCGGACGTGAGCCGAGCGCGGGAGTCATCGAGCGCCCCGGCGCGGTCGGGCTCGGTCAATTGGACGGCACCGCGGTCGTGATGCAGCATCCGGAGAGCCAGGTGCTCGGAACCCGGGTCGCCGACGATGTCGTGTGGGGGCTGCCGCCGGGCACTCGCACCGACGTGTCGGGTCTGCTCGGCGAGGTCGGGCTGACAGGTATGGAGGAGCGCGAGACCGGCGGGCTCTCCGGCGGTGAATTGCAGCGGCTGGCGGTGGCCTCGGCGCTGGCCCGCCGGCCCTCCATGCTGATCGCCGACGAGATCACCAGCATGGTGGACCAGCGGGGCCGGGAGGCGCTGCTCGGGGTGCTGTCCGGTCTCACCGAGCGGCACCGGATGGCGCTGGTGCACATCACCCACTACGACACCGAGGCGCAGAACGCCGACCGAACCGTGAATCTCAGCCAGTCGCAGGACAATATGGTGATGGTCCCCCAGGCCGCCGCGCCCGCCGGGACGGTACACCCGGAGCCGCGCGGCAGCGCACCGGTGCTGGAGCTATCCGGTGTCGGCTACGAGTACGCCAGCGGAACACCGTGGGCCAAGACCGCGCTTCGTGGTGTCAGCCTCACCGTCAGCAAGGGTGAGGGAGTGCTGATCCACGGCGGTAACGGTTCCGGGAAGTCCACCCTGGCCTGGATCATGGCCGGACTCACCACCCCCACCACGGGCTCTTGCCTGGTGGGGGGGCTGCCCGCCGATGACCGGGTGGGCGATGTCGCAATCGCGTTCCAGGCAGCCCGATTGCAGCTGCTGCGCAGCCGTGTCGATCTCGAAGTCGCCTCTGCCGCAGGGTTTTCCCCGCATGACACCGGCCGGGTGATAGCGGCTCTGGCCACCGTCGGGCTGGATGCCTCGCTCGCCGGCCGCCGAGTTGACCAGCTCAGCGGCGGGCAGATGCGCCGGGTGGTGATCGCCGGTCTGCTTGCCCGCCAGCCGCGGGCGTTGATCCTCGACGAACCGCTGGCGGGGTTGGACGCGGCAAGCCAGCAAGGCCTGCTGCGGCTGCTGACCGACCTGCGCCTGAACACCGGCCTGACTGTGATCGTCATCTCGCACGATTTCGCCGGCCTGGAGCAGCTGTGTCCGCGCACCCTGCATCTGGACGGCGGAGTGCTTGCACCTGCGCCCGCTTCGGCCGGGGAGATACCGTGAGCGCCGGTCGCCAGCGGCGTCCGGTGGTGCTGCTGCGCCCGGTCCCGGGAACCTCGGTCATTCACGAAATGTGGGCCGGGACGAAGCTGATCGCGGTCTTCGTCATTTCGCTGTTGCTGGCGTTTTACCCGGGCTGGTTCGCGATCGGGTTGATGGCGGCGATGGTGATGCTGGTGATCCGGCTCGCGCACATTCCTCGTGGTGTGGTGCCGTCGGTGCCGCGCTGGCTGTGGATTCTGTTGCTTCTCGGTGCGGTCACCGCCACCCTCGGCGGTGGTCAGCCGGTGCTGCACCTGTGGTCGGTCGACCTGGAGGTCGGCGGCCTGCTGAAGTTCCTGCGGTTCACCCTGCTCTCGATCGTGCTGTTGGCGCTCGGCGCGCTGGTGTCGTGGACCACCAACGTCGCCGATGTCGCCCCCGCCGTCGCGACACTGGGCCGTCCGCTGCGGCCGCTGCGGATTCCGGTCGACGACTGGGCCGTCGCCCTGGCGCTGTCGCTGCGCGCCTTCCCGATGCTGCTCGACGAGTTCCGGTTGCTCTACGCCTCCCGGCGGCTGCGTCCGCGGCCGGTGCTGCCCGACCGGCCCGCCCGCCGGCGGCGATGGGCCACCGAACTGGTCGACCTTTTGGCGGCGGGTATCACCGTCGCGTTGCGGCGGGCCGACGAGATGGGAGATGCCATCACCGCCCGCGGCGGCACCGGACAGATCTCGGCGGCCCCGTCGCGGCCCCGGCGGGCGGACTGGGTGGCGCTGAGCATCCTGGGCGTGTTGGCGGCGCTGGCGATCGTGGTGGAGGTCCGCGGGCTGGGCTGAGGGCCCTCTTTCCCGCGAGCGTGCGTGTCGGTACGCCGACACGCCGTGTCGGGGTATCTTTTGCGCGCGCTCGCGGGGGTGCGGGTGCGGGTGCGGGGTGCGGGATGCGGGTGCGGGGCACTATCGCCGGGCGGCGGTATTGGCCGCGCGCTGAGCCGCGGCCAGGGTGTCGGCGACCGGCCGGCGGCCCAGGAACATCTCGTCGAAGTATGGCTTGATGGCCTGGAATCCGGCGGCGAAACCGGGCCCGCCAGGTGCGGCGATACGGGGGCCGTCGAGGACCGAGAAGAACGGTTCGACGCCGACACCCCGGGCGTTCCAGTAGTCGAAGTAGCCCCGCTGGGCCGGTAGCACCGCGGGTATCGCGGCTCCGGCCCTGCCCAGGTAGGAGTTGCCCGCACCGCCCATCCAGGCCAGCACCGCGCGGACCGCCTCGGGGTGACGGGTGGCCGGATTACCTGCGGCCGCAATGCCGTTGGTCACGCTGACCCGGCCCGCCGGGCCCGCCGGAAGCATCACCACACCCCAGTCGAAGCTGGCCTGATCGGCCACCTGCGCCAGGTTGTAGGTGCCGGATTGGAAGGTCGCCATCCGCCCGGACAGGAACTGATTGCGGGAGAAGTCGCCGTTATCGTTGGTATCCGAGGCCGGCGGCGAGACGTGGTAGGTGTTGATCAGTTCGACGACGTAGCTCAGGGCGGTCGCGGCCTGCGGGTTGTCGAAGGCGAACCGATCGCCGTCGCTGAACATCCCGCCCGCGGAGCCGATGTAGTTCAGGGTGATGCCCTGCAGGTCGTTGGCGGCGTTGTAGCCCCACTGGCGGATTCGGCGGGAATCGAAACCCGCTGTACCCGAACGCCGTCCGGCGTTGTCGACGGTGAGCCGGGCCAGCAGTGGGCGCAGTGTGTCGCGGGCCGGATCAGGGTCCCAGCGGGCGCTGGCCAGTTCCGCCGGTGTCACGTCGGCGGCGGCGAGCAGATCGGCGTTGTAGTACAGCGCGATCCCGGCGTCGGTCAGTTGTGGGACGCCCCACAGCACACCATCGCGGGTGAACTGCCCGACCACCGTGGGCTCCCAGTCCGGTAGCGGTGTGACGGGCATCAGGCGGTTGTTATCGGCGTACTCGGCGAAGTGCGAGTTGTTGATCCAGAAGATGTCATCGGCACCGCCGCCGGCCACATCGGTTCGCAACGTGTCGAAGTAGCTCGAGTAGGAGACCAGCGTGGTGCGGACCTCGATACCGGGGTGCTCCCGACTGAACTGCTCAAAGGACTCGCGGTAGGCCGCGGCGACCTTCTCGTCCCATAACCGGACGGTGACGACGGTCCGGCCAGCCGGATGGCCGCCGCGGCCCAGTACCACCACCGCTGCTACCAGAAGCAGCGCGACGGCGACCAGTGCGGCCAGTGCCATTGTGGAGAACCGGAGTCTTCTCATTTCAGCCCCGTGACGACGATCGAGCGCACGATATGGCGCTGGAACACAGCGAACAGCATCACCAAAGGCGCTATCGCCGCCGTGGTGGCCGCCATCACCAGCGTCCACTGCGCGTTGTACTGCGACTGCAGGCCGGCGGTGGCCACGGTCAGCACCCGCCAGGTGTCACCGCTGGTGATCACCAGCGGCCACATGAAGCTGTTCCACTGCGAGACAACGGTGATCAGCGTAAGGGTGGCCAGGATCGGCTTGCTGGCCGGCAGCACCACATGCACGAGCACGTCCAAGGTGTTGGCGCCGTCCAGGCGGGCCGCGTTGATCAGATCAGCGGGGATGGCCCGGAAGTACTCGCGGAGCAGGAAGATGGCGTACGGAGATCCGAACAGGAACGGCAGCACCAGTGCCCAGAAGGTGTTGCGGAGCCCCAGCTCGGCCATCATGAGATAGAGCGGGACCACCGTCACCGTCGCAGGCACCATCAACGTCGCCACGTACACCCAGAACAGGGTGTCGCGGCCGGGAAAGTCCAGGCGGGCGAAGGCGTAAGCGGCCAGCACCGAGAATGTCAGTTGGCCGAGGGTGATGATCGCGGTCATCAGCACCGTGACCGCGAGGGCGCGGCCGAATCCGGCACCGCCCAGCGCGGTGTAGTTCTCCAGCGTTGGCGGGTCGGGCACGGACAGCGGTGTGCCGGTGGCGAACTGTCCGGCGGAGGTGAACGATGTCAGCAGCCCGAGCGCAAACGGAGCCATCGTCAAGGCGGCGGCGATCACCAGGCCGGCGTAGATCAGCCCGCTACGCGACGTCATAGCTGATCCGTCGTCTGAAGTAGAGATGCTGGACGACCGTCACCCCGACCAGAACCAGAAACAGCACCAGGGCCATCACCGCGGCTCGTCCGATCGCGGCCGCCCCGAACGCCTCGGCGTAGATCCGATGGGCGACCAGGTCGGTGCGTCCCGCCGGCCCGCCGCCGGTCAGCGCGTAGACGGTGTCAAAAACCTGCGCCGCGCTGACAACACCGGTGACCGAGACGAAAAAGAAGGTGGGTCGCAGCATCGGTAGTGTGATCCGCCAGAACCGCTGCCAGGCGTTGGCGCCGTCGATGCGGGCGGCGGCGTGCACCTGCGGTGGGATGGCCAGGATGCCGGCCAGGAAGAATAACGCGACATAACCGACGTTGGTCCACACCGTCACCGCCGAGACCACCGGCAGGGCCAGGCCGGGGTCGGTCAGCCACTCGATGCGCCGGTCCAGGATGGTGCTGACCGCCCCGTCGGTGGGGGCCAGGATCCAGCGCCACATCACCGCCACCGCCAGCGGGGAACAGATCCACGGTATGACGTACAGCGTGCGGAACACCCCGCTGCCGGGAAGTCCGCGGGCCAGCATCGCGGCCGCGCCCAGGCCCAGCAGCACCTGGGCCGGAACGACGATCGCGATGAAGGCCAGCGTGATCAGCAGCGAATTACCGAAGTCGGCATCGGTCAGCACCGAACGCCAATTGTCCAGGCCCACAAAACGGATCGGGCCCAGCAGATCCCAGCGGTGCAGGCTCAGCCACACCACCACCAGCATCGGCAGCAGCAGAAAGCACACCACTCCGAACAGGCTCGGCGCCAGCAGCCCATAACTCAACAGAGTCGTGCGCACACGCCGCCGGTTCACGCCTGCCATTAAAGCTCCCGGCTACGGTGGTGCGGTGAGATCCCATACAACCGGTGTCGATGAGGACTTCCTGGCCCTGCCGCGGCACCGCCTCGCCGATGCGGCCCTGTCGGCGGCGGTGGCCGGTGGCGCCAGCTACGCCGACCTGCGACTGCACGCCATCACCACCGAGATCGTGCACCTGCGCGACGGCGAGTTGGAGTCGGCGGTGCTCGACCGCGATATCGGCCTAGCGGTGCGGGTTCTCGTCGACGGCACCTGGGGCTTCGCCTCGCACGCTGGGCTGACTCCCGATATCGCCGCGGAGTCGGCCCGCCACGCGGTGGGGGTGGCGGTGACGCTGGCCGCGCTGAGCGCCGAACGTGTCGAACTGGTCGACGAGCCGGTCTACCGCGACGTCACCTGGGTTTCGGATTACCGCATCGACCCGTTCACCGTTCCCACCGCCGAGAAGGTCGCCGTGCTGGAGGAATACTCCGGGCGGCTGCTTGCCGGTCCGCGAAACTCGGGTGGAGTCGATCACGTCGGGGCGATGGTCAACACGGTCAAGGAGCAGACCTTCTACGCGGACACTTTCGGGTCCTCGATCACCCAGCAGCGGGTCCGGACCCTGCCGTCGTTCGAGGCGGTGCTCGTCGACACCGAGTCCGGCGGGTTCGAGTCGATGCGCACCCTGGCACCGCCGACCGGCCGCGGCTGGGAGGCCGTCGCCGGTGACGAGGTGTGGAGTTGGAGCACCGAACTGGCCGAGCTACCGGTTCTGTTGGCCGAGAAGGCAAAGTCGCCCAGTGTCGTGGCCGGACCGACCGATCTGGTGATCGATCCCACCAACCTGTGGCTGACGATCCATGAATCGATCGGGCACGCGACCGAGTATGACCGCGCGATCGGCTATGAGGCTGCTTACGCTGGAACCTCGTTCGCCACCCCGGACAAGCTGGGCCGGATGCGCTACGGATCGGAGGTGATGACAGTGACCGCCGACCGGACCGCCGACCACGGTTTGGCCAGTATCGGCTACGACGCCGAGGGCGTGGCCGCTCAGCGGTGGGATCTGGTCCGCGACGGTGTATTCGTCGATTATCAGTTGGACCGGGTTTTCGCCCGCAAGCTCGGCCGGGACCGCTCTAACGGATGCTCCTACGCAGATTCAGCCCACCATGTGCCGATTCAGCGGATGCCGAATGTGTCACTGCAGCCTGGCACCGACAACCTGAGCACGGTTGATCTGATCAGCCGCGTGGACGACGGTATCTACGTGGTGGGCGATAAGAGTTGGTCGATCGACATGCAGCGCTACAACTTCCAGTTCACCGGGCAACGGTTCTTCCGGATCCGCGACGGCCGCCTGGACGGACAGGTGCGCGACGTCGCCTACCAGGCCACCACCACCGATTTCTGGAACTCGATGGAGGCAGTCGGCGGCCCGTCGACCTGGCGGCTTGGTGGTGCCTTCAACTGCGGTAAGGCCCAGCCCGGGCAGGTGGCCGCGGTCAGTCACGGATGCCCGTCGGCGTTGTTCCGCGGGGTCAACGTGCTCAACACCCGTGAGGAGTCCAGACGATGATCCCCGCTCAGGATGTCGTGGACCTGGCACTCCAAGCGGCCGCGCAGTCGGGCCGCTGCGATGAGACGATCGTGATCGTCACCGAACGGGCCGAGGCCTCGCTGCGGTGGGCGGGCAACTCGATGACGACCAACGGGGTGTCCACCTCGCGTTCGGCGGCGGTGATTTCGGTTGTCTATAAAGGGAATAGCGCCCATATCGGCTCGGTGCGCTCCAGCGTCGTCTCCGCCGAGGCGGTGGGGGATCTGGTGGCGGTCGCCGAGCAGTCCGCCCACGCGGCACCGGCAGCACCGGACGCCGCACCGCTGCTCACCGGAACCGGCTCGCCCGCGGACTGGTCCGATCCGGTGCCCGGCACCGGTGCACATGCGTTCGCCGAGGTGGCGCGGGCGCTGACGGCCGGTTTCGGCACTGCCGATCGGCTGTACGGTTTCGCCCACCACGTGGTGGAGACGGTGTTCCTGGCCACCTCCGCTGGTGTCCGCCGCCGGTTCACCCAACCCACCGGATCGGTGGAGATCAACGCCAAACGCGGGGACGCCAGCGCGTGGACCGGTATCAACACGCCGTGGTTCGTCGACGTCCCGATCGACGCCATGCTGGCGGAGTTGTCCATGCGATTGGACTGGTCGCGGCGCACCGTCGAACTGCCCGCGGGTCGCTATGACACATTGATGCCGCCCTCAACCGTGGCGGACATGATGATTTACCTGAACTGGTCGATGGACGGCCGTGGCGCGCAGGAAGGCCGCACCGCATTGTCTGCGCCCGGCGGCGGGACCCGGGTCGGGGAGCGCCTCACCGACCTTCCGCTGACCCTGTACTCCGACCCGTTCGCCCCAGGCCTGGAATGTTCGCCGTTCGTGCACACCGCCGTGGGCTCCGAACGGGTGTCGGTGTTCGACAACGGGATGGACATCGGTCGGGTCGACTGGATTCGCGATGGCGCTGTCTCGGCTCTGGCCTACCCGCGGGCGGCAGCCGCTGAGTTCGGCACCACCCCGGCGGTCTCTGCGGACAACCTTCTGATGACGGGTGGGACAACGGAATTGGCTGATATGGTCGCCGGCACCGAGCGCGGGCTGCTGCTGACCACGTTGTGGTACATCCGCACCGTCGACCCCGCCACCTTGCTGCTGACGGGGCTTACCCGCGATGGGGTGTACCTGATCGAGGACGGTGAGATCACCGCAGCAGTCAACAACTTCCGGTTCAACGAGAGCCCGTTGGACCTGTTGCGGCGGGTGGCCGAAGTCGGCGTACCCGAGGTGACCCTGCCGCGGGAGTGGAGCGACTGGGCGACCCGCGCGGTGATGCCGGCGTTGCGGATTCCGGATTTCCACATGTCCTCGGTCAGTCAGGCGCAATAGTTTGACTGCAATGCATCAAAATCAGTGATGCTAAGCTGTCAACTGTGCGCACCACGGTGACCTTGGACGATGACACCGTGGCGGTGATTCATCGGCGGATGCGCGACGAGGGGGTGTCCTTCAAGAAAGCTCTCAACGACGCGATCCGCGACGGCGCCCGGGGGCGCCCGGTTCCCGCGCCGTTCACCACCCGTACGGCTGATCTCGGCGTTCCATCGGTCAATCTCGATCGCGCTCTGCAGATAGCCGCAGAACTGGAAGACGACGAACTGATCCGCCGTCAACGTCGTGGCGCATGAAAATCGTCGATGCCAATGTGCTTCTCTACGCGGTCAATTCGGCGAGCGAGCATCACCATTGCAGTCGGCGATGGCTTGACGCGGCCCTGTCGGGCAACGACACAGTGGGGCTGGACTGGGTGCCGTTGCTGGCCTTCGTCCGGCTGACGACAAAGGTCGGGCTTTTCCCCTCGCCGCTGCACTCCACTGCGGCGATTCAGCAGGTTGCCGATTGGCTCAGCGCGCCGGGAGCGGTGCTGATCGGCCCGACGCCCCGCCATGTTGATGTGCTCGGCGGCTTGTTGGCCCGCGTCGGTACTGGCGGCAGCCTGGTCAATGACGGGCATTTGGCGGCATTGGCGATCGTGAATCGGGCGACGATCGTCAGCTACGACAATGATTTCGGCAGGTTCGACGGAATCACCTGGGCGACTCCCGACGCCCTGCTCGGCTGACGTTCGCGCATTCTCGCTCGGGTACAGCTGGGATTCCAAGCGGGTGAGTTCGCGCGGTGCGGAACCGGAAGTTCGGCGTTGTCACGTCCCGAAGGTCCCGGCCCTATGGCGCGCCGGAAGCTGACGCTAGGCTCGACTGGCGCCAGATTGTGGCGCACGGGGCGGTAGCTCAGTTGGTTAGAGCCGCGGACTCATAATCCGCTGGTCGCGGGTTCGAGCCCCGCCCGCCCTACTTAGTCTCGGAAATTTACTCTTGGAAATCCCACTGGCGGCATTGGTTCTGTGTCCTCAGTGTATTCGGTCCTGGCGGTCATCACCGGCCTACCGGACGGCGCCACGCGGCGTGGGCGCATGAGATGCGCACAGCCGCGGCCGCATCCTCGACAACAGCCCGATCCTGGTCTACTACTACGGCAGCGACAGAGGCAGTGACAGAGGCAGTGACAGGAGCAATGACAGAGCAGCCCGGGGCCAGTCCCCGGCGGATCCGTTCCGGGGTCTACCTCCGATGCCGGTAGTGACCGCGGCCGGAATGCGCCACCTGCTCGCCACCGCTGCCCTCGGCCCCCTTCTGCTGGTGCAGGGGCGCCACGTGCGTGCCGTCACGCCGAGACTGCCGGAGCCTCCGGGACCTCGTTCCGGGCGAGTGGGTGAGGGTCCCCCACTGCGCCTGCTGGTGGCTGGGGACTCCGCGGCGGCCGGTGTGGGTGCCGCCTCGCAGGACGAGGCCCTGTGCGGCCGGCTGGTAGCGCAGTTGTCCGGGCGTCGCTCGCTGGAGTGGCGGCTGGAGGCGCGGACGGGCCACACCACCGCAGACGCCCATAGGCACCTGGCGGATCTGCCCGAGGACCGCTTCGACGTGGTGGTGCTGTCATTGGGCGTCAACGATGTCACCGGTGGCGTCGGCCGCTCCCGCTGGATGGTGCGCCAGGCCGCGTTGGCCGATATGCTCCAGGCGCGCTTCGCGCCACGAGCGGTGCTCTTCACCGCGCTCCCGCCGATGCATCTGTTCCCGGCACTGCCGCAGCCGCTGCGTTGGTACCTGGGTGCTCGAGCCCGCGACTTCAACGCCGCGCTCGCAGACTGGCTGCCGCGCAATCCGGGGTGTCATCTGTCGGCGCCGGAGTTCCAGCCGGATTCTGAGCACATCGCCAGCGACGGCTTCCACCCCGGGCCGGCTGCCTACTCGGTCTGGGCGACACGTGTCGTACGCGATATTGACCGCTTGTTTCCTCTTCAGGCCACCCGCGAGCAGGAGTTCGGCCGGTGACGATCCACGTGATGGGTCCCAGCGCCGCTACACAGGACTGATTAACCTCCGGGTCCCAGTTGGGTGCGGTCGGCTGGATGGTCCCAGTGCCTCCGCTCCTCCGGGGACAGCGCCAGTTCGGTGCGCCGCCCTGTCCGCGCAGACCGCCGACCGGCGTCGATCACGGCCATCACAGCCAGAATCTGGTGGCGAGGAACGGGATTGGGACCTGCCGCGGCGATCGCCTCATGCAATTCACGGTAGTAGCGCAGTTGGTTGCCCGGCGGTGTCGACAGGCTCTTTTGCCGGCCGGCGGCGTCGTAGAGGAGCATGTCGTCGGAATCCTCACCCCAGCCGGGCGCACCCGGCACGAAGCCCGCTTTGAGTTGATCCTCCTGAATGTCGCCGCGGTGCTTCACCACGGTCCCTGCCGTGCCGTGCGCGATGAACCGGGTGTGCGCTCCCGCGGCGACCATGCTGCCGTGCAGGACCACCCGACCCCGCGGGTAGTCGAGAATCGCATGCGCCCAGTCATCGGTGCGAGATCCGGCGCGCAGACAGCCGAAATCGGCCGTGACCGCGTCCGGTAGGCCGAACAGTTGCAGGGCCTGATCGGCCAGGTGCGGGCCGAGGTCGAACCACAATCCTGCGCCAGGACCGGGGTTTTCCCGCCAGCGGTCGCGCGGGCTGGGCCGGAACCGGTCGATATGGGATTCGAAATGGGCAACCTCACCGATGAGGCCGTCGTCGATGACCTGCTTGACGCCCAGATAGTCACTGTCCCAGCGACGGTTCTGGAACACCGACACGATCCGCTGACAACGATCGGCGGTGTCGACGACGGCGCGAGCATCCCGGAGCGACAGTGTGAAAGGTTTATCAACCACCACATGATGCCCGGCCGTCAACGCCGCCTCCGCGAGCGGCCGGTGCGTGTTATTGGGCGAGGCGATCACCACCAAGTCCAGATCACTGCGGGCGATGAGACCATCGGCATCGACCACATCGACACCGGGATGGTCAGCGTGGGCATCGGCGGCACGTGACGACGCGATGGCGACGAGTTCCAGACCCGGCGTCGCGGTGATCATCGGGGCGTGGAAAGTCCTGGCCGCGTATCCGTATCCGATCAGACCTACCCTGACGGTGTCGCCACTGGCCGACATGGTTCTCCTTCCGGTCGAAACAGTCCCTCCAGTGCCGTGGCGCACCGATGCTGCCGGCGACCTTTCGGTGGGTTGCTCATCGGGCCGGTTCCTGCTGCGTGGTGCAGTGGATACCCCCGCCGCCGGCGGCGATGGAGTCGATGTTGATCTGCACGACCTTTCGGTCGGCGAAGAGCCGCCGGAGCGTGGCCTCCGCGGCGCTGTCGCTGTCGCGGTCGCCGAATTCGGGGGCGATGACCGCGCCGTTGCAGAGATAGAAGTTGATGTAGCCGGCGGCGAAGTCGGCATTGTCGAATTTCCCCCGGACCGCGGCGGGGCCCTCGATCACCTCGACCTGCAGCTGTCGCCCGTGGGCGTCGGTCGCCGAGTGCAGGATGTCAAGGTGGCGGCGGGTGACGTCGTAGTCGAGCGACTTCGGGTCGGTATCCAGGCCGGCCACAACAACGCCGGGGCGCGCGAAGCGGGCATAGAAGTCGGTGTGGCCATCGGTGATGTCGTACCCGGCGATACCGGGCAGCCAGATCACTGTGGTGATCCCGAGCAAGCGGTGCAGTTCGGCCTCCACCTCGGGCTTGGTCCGGCCGGGGTTACGGTTGTCGTTGAGCACGCAGCTCTCGGTGATGATGGCGGTGCCCCGGCCGTCGACCTCAATCCCACCGCCCTCGAGCACGAGGTCGGTGTGCAGCGTCTGCACCCCGGCCCGACTGGCCACGAACTCGGCGACGTCGGTATCGCGGCGATGCTCCTGTTTGCGACCCCAGCCGTTGAAATTGAAATCCACACCACCCCTGTCACTGTCACTGTCGCTGTTGACGAACACCGGCCCGGTGTCGCGTATCCACAAGTCGTCTACCGCGGCGGCGATCAGCTCGATGTCGGCTGTACCGATCAGACTGCGAGCCAGGTCCAATTCCTGCGGGCGCACCAGCATCGACACCGGCTCAAACCGTGCGATCGTCGTCGCGATCAGCATCAGATCGCGGCGCACCTGCGGCAACAGCTTCGCCCCCCAGATCCGTTTGCTGGCCCCGAACGCCATCCATGTCCTCGTGTGCGGAGCTCCTTCGTCCGGCATCACCCACCGCCGGCCGTCGTCACCGGCACTATCGCGACCCTGGGTCGGGGTGTCGTGTGGTGTCGAGGTGGGTTCGCCGCAGCTCGCGAGCAGAGCGCCGCCGACCGTCGTCATCGAAGCCTGTATGAATCGCCGCCGCCGAACCGCATGCGCTGCGGCCCTCATCCTGGGCACGAGGACCCCTGTCGATCTGCCCATTTTTCCATCCTGCGGCTTCCCGATCCGACGCGCCAACGCCGGCCTCTGTAAGCCCGTGCGCTTTCCCGTGTCCTGCAATGTAAGCACCCGCAGGCACATTGCAGGCGATCGCCCGGACTGATAGGGCGTTGGGAATGGGCGTGGTCTTGAGCCGTGCGCGCGCCAGCGACTGCTGTGCGCCATGCTCAACGTATGGACAGATCAGACGCCGCGAATGTGACGCTGGTGGATCCGGCACATCCGCCGAGCCGTAAGGCGCCACTGGTGTGGGCTATCGGTGCGGGTATTCCGTTTCTGATGTTGGTGCCCGCCCAGGTGCTGTGGTTCGTGGTTGACGGCCGGGCGGTGTGGCTGCATGTGTCGGCGGCGGTGCTGACGCTGCTGGGTATCGTCGCGCTCGTGGTGGTGGCCCCGCTGTGGCGCTATCGCGTGCACCGCTGGGAGATCTCGCTGGCTCCTGGGCCGCCAGCGGTGTACACGCGCAGCGGCTGGATCACCCAGGAACGCCGCATCGCACCCATTTCACGGGTTCAGACCGTCGACACCTATCGCGGGCCGCTGGACCGGTTGTTCGGCCTTGCCAACGTGACGGTGACGACGGCGTCGTCGGCAGGCGCGGTGCGCATCGTGGCGCTGGACTCCGAGGTTGCCGACCGGGTGGTGGCGCAGTTGGCCGATATCGCCGCGATCAGCGCCGAGGATGCCACGTGAGCCTGCCGACCGGGGAGATTGCGCCGGTGCCCTGGCAACGCCTGAGCCCGCGGATGCTGCTGGTCCATCCGGTGCACGAGGTGCTGCGTCAGCTTCCGTTGCTGATCGGCTCGCTGGTGCTCGGATCGGCGACCGGGAATCCGTGGTGGGTGGCGCTGGCGCTGGTGTTGGCGGTCGTGTTCGGCGTAGCGCGGTGGTTCGTCACCACGTATCGAATTGCCTCCGATGAGATCCAGCTGCGCAGCGGGGTATTGCAACGCACGGTGTTGTCATTGCCGCGCAACCGGATCCGCTCGGTATCCACCGACGCCCGGCTGCTGCATCGGGTCCTAGGCCTGACCGTACTCAGGGTGAGTACCGGCCAGGAAGCCCGGGGCGACGGCGATTTCATCCTTGATGCCGTTGCGGCCGAACAAGTGCCGCGACTGCGGGCCGCACTGCTGGCCGACTCGCTGGCCGTTCCTGAGCACGCCGGGACCCCCGGTCGGATACTGGCCCGCTGGAACCCGGGCTGGTTGCGCTACAGCCCGCTCAGCGTCACCGGGCTGGCCATGATCCTGGCGGCGGTCGGTATCGCGAATCAGGCCGGGGCCGGTGCAGCGCTGCGCAATTCGTCGTTGGCGCAGTGGGGTCTGGACGCCGCGCAGCGGTTCGGGGCTACCGCAGTGGCTGCCACTGCGATCGTCGTGCTGCTGGCCGCAGTGCTGCTATCGGTGCTGCGTTCGCTGCTGACCTACGGAAACCTGCTGCTGCGCCGCGATGCCGATTTGCTGCACCTCGAGCACGGCTTGTTGAGGGTGCGCGAAAACACCTTTGATATGCGGCGGCTCCGCGGTGGAACGCTGCGCGAAGCGCTGCTGGTGCGGGTGCTGGGTGGGGCCCGGTTGGATGCGGTGATGACCGGGGTCAACGGAGCGGGGGAGTCGTCGCTGCTGTTACCGCCGTGCCCGGCGGCCACCGCACAGGGGGTGCTGGCCGATCTGATCGCCAATACCGAGGCGGTGACCGGCCCGCTGCGCGGGCACGGGCCGGCGGCGACCAGGCGGCGCTGGACGAGGGCACTGGCGCTCCCCGCAGTGCTGGCTCTCGTCGGCCTGATGGTGAGCGTGCCGGTGTGGATGTGGGTGGTGTGGGCGGGTCTGGCGCTGTGTTGCGCGTTGGTGGCCGCCGACCGGTCACGCTCGTTGGGACATCGGGTCTCTGGGGGTTGGCTGGTCGCCCGGTCTGGCAGCCTGGAGCGTCGGCGCGACTGTATCGCCGGAGCCGGGGTCGTGGGTTGGACGGTGCGGCAGAGTTGGCCGCAACGGCGGGCCGAGGTGGCGACGTTGATCGCCGCGACCGCGGCGGGCGTCAAGCGCTATGAGGTGATCGACGTTCCGGTGGAGTTGGCCTGGTCGATCGCGGCGGGGGTGTCACCGTGGGTGGCGCACAACCGGTGGGCTGCTCGGGACCACGCGGAAATCGCCGGTGGGGCTCTCGGGGACGTCCCGTGATGAAACCCGACGCCAAGGGAGCGCGATGGTGATACCGGAACGTGCCGCAGCGCCCCGCGGTCGGGGATCGACTGCCGACTGATGTCTTCGATCCTCGCGGTTCTCATCGGGTGCCGGAACCTCGCCGCTGTCCCGGTCCCTCGCCGCGCCGGTGCTCGCCATTGCGGTCATCACGCTGGGCGCCGGATACCCTGCCCGCAGGCTCAGGAACCGGTCGGGCGGCGATCAGCAGGAACTTTCTCGCGACGCAAAGGCAGGGGGACCTCACGATATTCGACAATTACCTCCGCAGGCACTTGGAACGGCCACTGACCCGGGCCGCGACGCTGGCTGACCGACCCTGGGTAACCCCGGACCGGCTCACCGCCGCGGGTTTGCTTCTGGGTCTGGGCAGCGCGGCCGCGGCGGCGGCCGCGCAGTGGTGGGTTTCCCTGACGCTGTGGCTCGTCTCCCGGCTCGCCGATGGATTGGACGGGCCGCTGGCGCGGTTGCGCAGATCCCGCGATCCCGGC
>CAZKUK010000033.1:0-37994 GCA_964555915.1 uncultured Mycobacterium sp. | reverse complement strand
GAAGGGGAACCCTGAAGCAGGAACCAGCAGGAAACCGCGAGGAATTACTGCTCCAAACCGCCTAACCGCAGTTTGGAATCCCCAGCTTCAGCTGTGGGGAGGACGTCAAACCTTCGCCCTCGATACCGTACCGGGTCCGGCGCCGCGGTCGCCTACAAATGACGACTACGGGCAGCGCGGCTTAGCCCAAGCCTAGGGCTAGCACAGGGCCGGCCGGACCTCGGTGATGGTCCGGGCGAGGTTGACCTCCGCGGTGTCGGATTCGTTCGCCCATGTGCCGGTGGCAATTTCCTCGGCGCGTGCGGCGGCGGCCCGCCCGCCGGCCTGGTTCAGCGGGAGCATCGCGTCCAGTCCGCGGACAACCGAGAGCACGCTGATGACCGCCGCCGTGACGGGTTGCGGACGACGGTGCTCGAACAATGCCGCCAGAAGGTCGGCCCTGGCCACGGCGACTCGGGCCCTGTTTTTCGTCGGCCACCGGTAGTGGTTGCGGCGCACCCGGTGAGAGGTGAGTTGGATCTGGTGAATCTGGCCGGTTCGCAACAACTGGTCGAGCACATCGTCTTCGGCGTGCCGTCGGATTCGGGCGATCGCGGCGGACGGGGTGATCGGCCGCTGTGCAAGGAGCGCCAGTGCGGGCCGGATTGCGGGATCCATCGGCGGCGGGCCGGCCAGCGCGACCAATCGGCCCGCCGGTACCGGATCATCGGGCAGCGCGGGTCGTACCCTGCGGTCGAAAGCGAGGTCGAGGATGAGCCCGGCGGCCAGCGCCCGCCCCAGCCGGGCATGGTCGATACGCGGCTGCGCCCCGGCATTGTCGAGCAGGAGCAGCAGCAGGTCTTCAGCGATCTGTGCCATGGGTCCGGATCCAGCTTGGGCTGAAGGTGGCCCGTCGCGAATCAGGAGTGATAGGGCTCGGCGCTGATCAGCGTCACATTGACGGTGTTGCCATTGGGCACGGTGTAGGTGCGGGTCTCGTCGACCTTGGCATTCAGTAACGCGGCCCCCAGTGGGGAGTTCGGCGAGTACACCTCGAGGTTGCCGTCGCTGACGATCTCCTGGCGCGTGGCGATGAGGAAGGTCTCGGTATCGGTCTCGTCGCCCTCGTAGTACACCTTCACCACCGATCCGGGCAGCGCCACGCCGGACTGTTTGGGTGCTTCACCGACCTTGGCGGTGTTGAGTAACTCCTGGAGCTGGCGGATCCGGGCCTCCTCCTGGCCCTGCTGCTCGCGTGCGGCGTGGTAACCCCCGTTTTCCCGGAGGTCTCCCTCTTCCCGGCGGTCGTTGATCTCGGCGGCGATGATCGGACGGTTCGAGATCAACTGGTCGAGTTCGTCCTTGAGCCGGTCGTATGACTCCTGGGTCAGCCAGACCACCTGGTTGTCGGTCATATCGTGGCGCTCCTCATTGTCTCGTGCGCGCTGGTCGCGGTGCAGTACGTCATCCGCTGCCGGGAAGGTGCGGGAAACGGCGCCTTGTTTGCCCCCGAACCGCGAAGCGACCCCGCTAACGAAGCAGTACACGGCCCCCAGCAGGAACCGTGTACACCCTCGATTGTAGCACTCGGGCCCGCGCCGTCATTCCGGTTTTCCGGTTCAGACGTTTGCCGTCCGGGCCGACGTTGCCCGGTATTTTCTCAGGCCGGGGCCAGATATCCGGGCACATCGGTACCGCACCCGTAAATATCGCCCATAGCCGAGCGCGCGTAGGTTTTGACGGTCGTGGTCACCTGGACGGTTTTGTCCTCCGCGGGCCCGACGACGATCTCGCGTCTACCGGTCTCAGCGCCGTCGTAGGAGCGGGCCCGGACGATGCAGACCACTGTCCTGCCGGGGTCCTTGCGGGTGACGCTGATCGTGACTGAGACGGTATCCGCGTCGATGACCTCGAAGGCGGCCATCGAGCCCTCGACATCGTTGCCCTCGAAACGCTGGTAGGCCAGGACGGCCACCCCCAGTGCCACCGCAATGGTCACCGCCCCCAACGCGGTCGCCACCCGTCGGCGCGTGGCCGCGGGCATCGGTGCCCGGCCGTAACGCGATGAGGGCGGTGCGGACCCGCCCGGGGACTCGGTCATGATTGAAGTGTGCCTGCCGCCGCGGACCTGGATTGCGAGGACCCCCACCCTGGATGGGACGATATGGCCGAGAAACCGTCGGCCCCGCCGGCCCGGACATTCATGAGGATCACGTGACCGAACTTCGGCTGATGGCGGTTCACGCCCACCCGGACGACGAGGCCAGCAAGGGCGCGGCGACGCTGGCGCGATACGCCGACGAGGGCAGGCGCGTCATGGTGGTCACGCTGACCGGAGGTGAACGCGGAGACATCCTGAACCCGGCCATGGACCTGCCCGAGGTACGTGGGCGGATCGCCGCCATCCGGCGTGACGAGATGGCCCGTGCGGCCGAAATCCTCGGCGTTGAACACCGCTGGCTCGGATTCGTCGACTCGGGTCTGCCCGAAGGCGATCCGCCGCCGCCGCTCCCGCCCGGCTGTTTCGCATTGGTGCCCTTGGAGGAGTCGGTGGCCGAACTTGTCAGGGTCATCCGCGACTTCCGGCCGCATGTCATCACCACCTACGACGAGAACGGCGGGTATCCGCATCCGGATCACATCCGCTGCCACCAAGTGTCCGTCGCCGCCTATGAGGCCGCCGCCGATGGCCTGCTGCACCCGGAGGCCGGGCCGCCGTGGTCGGTCAGCAAGCTGTACTACAACCACGGTTTCCTCCGGCAGCGTTTGCAGACCCTCCAGGACGAGTTCGCCAAGCACGGCCAGGAGGGTCCGTTCGCTCGTTGGCTTGAGCACTGGGACGCCGATAATGACGTCTTCGCCGATCGGGTGACAACCCGGGTGCACTGCGCGCCTTATTTCGCCCGGCGCGACGAAGCATTGCGGGCCCATGCCACCCAGATCGACCCGGACGGGTTCTTCTTCGCCACCCCGCTAGAGTGGCAGCATCGGCTCTGGCCCACCGAGGAGTACGAGTTGGCCCGCTCGCGGGTCCCGGCCGTGTTACCGGAAGACGACCTTTTCGCCGGAATCGAGATCTTCGAGTGAGTATGTTGATGATCGCCCTGCTCGCGGAGGAGCCGACGAACACCGGCCCGGATTTCGGTAAGGCCAGCCCGCTGGGGCTGCTTGTGGTTGTGCTGTTGCTGATCGGGGTGTTCGCTCTCGTGCGGTCGATGAACCGCCACCTCAAGCGGGTGCCGGACGAGTTCGGGTCCGCCGACACCGAGACGCCGGACCGGCCGGAGACCGGGGAGACCCCATATGAGCCAGGACGGTAACGAACTCGCCGGCGCGACCAGCCCCTACCTGCGCCAGCACGCCGAAAATCCGGTGCACTGGAGGCAGTGGGGCGCCACCGCCCTCGACGAGGCGGCACGTCGTGACGTGCCGATTCTGCTGTCGGTGGGCTACGCCGCATGCCACTGGTGTCATGTGATGGCCCATGAGTCCTTCGAGGACCCTGAAGTGGCCGTGGTGATGAATCAGTTCGTCTGTATCAAGGTTGATCGCGAGGAGCGGCCGGACCTCGATGCGGTGTACATGAACGCCACAGTTGCGATGACCGGACACGGCGGCTGGCCGATGACATGTTTCCTGACCCCTGACGGGCGACCGTTCTTCTGCGGCACCTATTTCCCGAAGTCACAGTTCCTGCAACTGCTGACGGCGGTTGGGCAGGCGTGGCGGGAGCGTCGCGAGGAGGTCGAGAAGGCCAGCGATCACATCACCGATGAATTGCGGCAGATGGCCGCGGGGCTGCCCGGCGGCGGACCTCAGATCGCAACCGAGCTGTGCGATCAGGCCGTTGCCGCGATACTTCGCCAGGAGGACACCGCCCGCGGCGGGTTCGGCGATGCGCCGAAATTCCCGCCGTCGGCGCTGTTGGAGGCTTTGTTGCGCAGCCACGAGCGCACCGGATCCGCGGTACCGTTGGGCAGCGTCCGCCGTACCTGTGTGGCAATGGCGCGTGGCGGCCTCTACGACCAGCTGGCCGGCGGTTTCGCCCGCTACAGCGTGGATGCCGACTGGGTGGTGCCGCACTTCGAGAAGATGCTCTACGACAATGCGCTGCTACTGCGGGTATACGCGCACTGGGCCCGGCGCACCGGCGACCCGCTCGCGCGCCGGATCGCCGCTGAGACCGCGGCGTTCCTGCTCGACGCTCTGTCCTGCGGTGACATGTTCACCTCGTCCCTGGACGCCGATGCCGCGGGTGTCGAGGGGTCCAGCTACGTCTGGACGCCCACCCAGTTGCGGCAGGTCCTCGGCGATGACGACGGAGCCTGGGCGGCAAGGGTTTTCGCGGTGACAGAGCAGGGGACATTCGAGCACGGCACGTCGGTGCTGCAACTACCCGCCGGCGCCGATCCGCTACCGGCCGAGGCCGAGCGGTTCGAACGGGTGCGAGCCGACCTGCTGGCCGCGCGCGGCGGCCGCCCGCAGCCGGCCCGCGATGACAAGGTTGTCACCGCCTGGAATGGTCTGGCGATCACCGCGTTGGCGGAAGCCAGCGTGGCCCTTGATAATCCAGCGTTGCTGGCGGCGGCGCGCCGCTGCGCCGCGGAGGTGGTTGCCCTGCATCTGGTCGACGGCCGGCTGCGCCGGGCCAGCCTGGGTGGCCGGGTGGGCGAGAGTGCGGGCATCCTGGAGGACTACGCGATGCTTGCCACCGGACTGCTGGCGATCCATCAGCTGACCGGCGACCCGGAGTGGCTCGACCGTGCCACCGGTCTGATCGACACTGCGCTGGGTCACTTTGCCGATCCGGACCGTCCCGGGCGCTGGTTCGACGCCGCCGATGATGCCGAGCGGCTGATGGTACGGCCCGCCGACCCCGTCGACGGGGCCACTCCATCGGGGGCGTCGTCAATCGCCGAGGCGCTGCTGACCGCCGCCCACCTCGTCGATGCCGATCGGGCCGGTCGCTATAGCGAGGCCGCCGCCGAGACTCTGCTGGCCCACTCGCAGCTGTTGGCCCGAGCGCCGCGATCCGCGGGGCACTGGCTGGCCGTTGCGGAGGCTGCGGTCCGCGGACCACTGCAGATCGCGGTTGCGACCGAGGGTACGGATTCGGAACTGCTGGCCGCGGCGCGCCGGATGGCGCCGGGTGGCACCGTCGTCATCGGCGGCCTGGTGGATTCCAGGCCGTTGCTGGCCGGGCGCGACCGGATCGGCGGCTCCGATGCCGCCTATGTCTGTCGCGGCCGGGTGTGTGACCTCCCGGTCACCGGCGCCGCAGAACTCGAGGCCGCCCTCGGCGTGCCCGTGTAGCGTGGCGCCATGGTGAGCGCTGAGCATATCGAGTCCATTGTTCGCCGCTACCTGCGACTCGTCGCGTCCGGTACCGCGGATGAAATCGCTGACCTCTTTGCCGACGATGCCACCGTTGAGGATCCGGTCGGCGGCGGCGAGGTGCATATCGGTCGCCATGCCATCATCGGCTTCTACCGGAATATCGAAAGTGTCCCGCGGGAAACCGAACTGCTCGCCCTGCGGGTGTGCGGCCACGAGGCGGCGTTCATGTTCGTGATCACCGTGGGTGCGGCCGAGGGCAGCCGGATGCGGATCGAGCCGATCGATGTGATGGTGTTCGACGGCGAGGGCAGGATCGGGTCCATGAAGGCCTACTGGTCGCCGGCGGACGTCGCCACTGTCTAGCGCCCGGAGGAGGGGCTACCAGAAGACCGCGAACCACATCGCGATGTAGTGGCAGATGGCCGCCACAGCGGTGCACGCGTGGAAGAACTCGTGATGGCCGAATGTCCGGGGCCACGGGTTGGGCCATTTCAGTGCGTAGAGCACCCCGCCGACGCTATACAGCACGCCACCGACGATCAGCAGCACCACCGCCGCCACGCCGGCGCTGTGGGTGATCGGCCCGATGAACCAGACGGCCACCCAGCCCAGCAGCAGGTACAGCGGAACCCCGACCCAGGCCGGCGCCGTCGGCCAGAACATTTTGAGCAGCACCCCCGCCAGCGCGCCACCCCAGACGATCCAGAACAGTGTCCAGCCGTCGGTCTCGGGTAACGCCAGCAGCGCGAATGGGGTATAGCTGCCGGCGATGAACACGAAGATCATCGAGTGGTCGAGACGTTTCATCCACATGTGGGCGCGCGGCGATGTCCAGTGCACGCGGTGGTAGGTGCCGCTGACGGTGAACATCGCCACGATGGTGCAGGTGTAGATCAGGGTGGCGATCCCAGCGCGGGTGGAGTCCACCGCCCAGGACACCGACACCAGGGCGGCCCCGGCGATTGTGGCGATGATGGCGGCATAGACGTGGATCCAGCCGCGGGCTCGCGGTTTGCCGAGGAATTGGCTGACCCCTTCGACGACGGCTTCCGGAAAGTCCTCGGCTTCGGTCACCGCGGCAGTGCGGTCATCGGTTCGGCGTGGCTCCGCGACGTCTGACTCTGCGGTCATAACCCACCTCGGTCCTACTGACGCTGCTTCCCGCCCCGTATATCCCCGAATGCCACAGTAGTCTGACTGGCTGTGGAGCTCATTCCGCCGCGACTGAAAGATCCGGCCTACCGGCTCTATGAGATGCGGTTGCGCCACGAGCTCGCCAACTCCCGAGCGGAACTTCCGCGACATATCGCCGTGCTGTGCGACGGTAACCGCCGGTGGGCCCGTGATGCCGGCTATGAGGACGTTAGCTTCGGCTACCGGATGGGCGCCTGCAAGATGGCCGAGATGCTGCGCTGGTGCCAGGCTGCGGGAATCGAAATGGCGACGGTGTATCTGTTATCCACCGAGAATCTGCACCGCGACCCCGAGGAGTTGACGGCGCTCATCGAGATCATCACCGATGTCGTCGAGGAGATCTGCGCACCCGCCAACCGCTGGAGCGTGCGGACCGTGGGCGATCTGGGGCTGCTCGGTGAGGGACCGGCACGGCGGGTACGCGATGCGGTCAATCACGCCACATCGGCGGCGCCCACAGGGTCCTTCCATGTCAACGTCGCCGTCGGTTACGGCGGGCGGCAGGAGATCGTCGATGCGGTGCGCTCACTGCTGGGCAAACAGGTGGCCGACGGGGCAACACCCGAGCAGATGATCGAGGCGGTCACCATCGAGGGCATATCGGAGAATCTCTACACCTCCGGCCAGCCCGATCCGGATCTGGTGATTCGCACATCGGGGGAGCAGCGTTTGAGCGGGTTCCTGCTGTGGCAGAGCGCGTATTCGGAGATGTGGTTCACCGAGGCGCACTGGCCGGCGTTCCGGCAGGTGGATTTCCTGCGTGCGCTGCGCGACTACACCCGCCGGCATCGCAGATTCGGCGCCTAGGCATGACTGCGCTGTCTGCGGTCGTGTTCACCCTCGCGTGGTGGATGGGTTGGTATCTGTTCTCCCGTGATCCGCGTAAACCGGTTCTGGTGCTGGCGGCGGTCGGCCTGTGCAGCTTCGCCGTGGTGGTCGCGCTGGATGCGGTTCGAGTGGCCGGTGCCGCCTATGACGGTGTCCTGAGTGTGATCGAGATCTACCTGGTCGTGGTGCCGGGTGTCGCGTGGTTCGCCGTCGTGCTCGAACTGGCACGTCCACCTGAAACCTCTCGCGGCCGGGGTCGCGAGATGACCTTGACGGCCACGGTGGCGGGCCTCGCGCTGCTGGGTGCGGTGCTGGCGGGCGCTGTCACGGGTCCGATGAACCCCGGCCACTGGATGATGTCAGCGGTCATCTCGGTATCCACCCTGGGGGCCGCGGTGGCCGCGGTACGTCGGCCGGAACGGCCGGCCCGGGTGACCGGCGTCGTGGTGGTCGCAACGCTGTTCTTCGCGCTGAGCAACGCGATCCTCATCATCCCGCTGGGGCTGGTGCCAAGTGGTCTGGCGTTGGCCGCGACGGGCTTCGACGTGATCTTGCTCGGGGTGGGAGTTGCGCTTTGGGATGCCTTCGATGAGGGGCAGGCGCTGCGGGCGGGAATGCTGCGATCATTTGTGGGAGCGGTCACGGTGGCGCTGATGTTCGGCGCGCAGGTCCTTCTCGTCATGGTCGTGCTGGGGCCGGATGCGCGTGGTCGGCTGGCGCTGTCGGCCCTGTTGTTCAGCACCCTTGCGATCGCGATCGCGATCACCGTGCTTGCCGACCCGCTGGCTGGGATCCTGGACCGCATCGCGTTCCGCCGCGCACCGGCGCTTCGGGCTGAGCGTGCGGCCCTGCGCACCACCGAAGCCGCCCTACCCCTGCGCCCGCGCGGCCCGCTCGACGATGTCGACGATGAGACGTTTGCCCGGCTGACTCGGCGGGCCCTGGGGCATTACGGTGACCTGGCTAAACTCGTGGCCAGCCCGCTGACCGCATTACCGGAGATCGACGAGCGCCTCGCAGCCCGGGACGCGCCGGATCAGCCGCTCGAACGGGCCGCCGAGTTGCGGTCCCTGCTGGCCGATCGGATCGCCCGGCTCAAGCCCCGCGACGGAGCGGACTTCGGCACCACCGAGCAGTGGCGCTACTACAACGCGCTGTACTTCCCCTATGTGGCCGGTGTACGGGCCTATGCGCAGAACGCGACCGCCGCGGGCCTCGACCCGGTCGCCCGGCAGGCCTGGCAGTGGCTGGCTACCGAGGTGCCGCAGCGGTCGCTGCACAACTGGCAGAACGCCGGAGCCCGGCTGATCGCGGCCGACCTGAGAGCACCGGCCGTCGACGCGATGCCATAACGCCAGGTGTGGCAGCAGTCGGCAGTAATCAGGCAGTGGTCGGCAGTAGAACCGGTCGTACCGGCAGCGGATTCTCGGCACCGTCGATGGTGAACGCCGGCACCCGAGCCCGGCGCCCGAGGAAAGGGACCACCACGTGACCATCACCAGGGCATCGGGCACAGCCCCCCGCGTACCGCTGCTTCAGGCACCGTTACGTCATGCACTGCGCGCCGACGGTATCTGCAGCGCGGTAGCCGGCGCTGCGATCATCGCGGCCGCCGGTCCGCTTTCTGCGGTGACCGGAATTCCCCTGCCCGTCGAGTACGGGATCGGTCTGGGCTTTCTACTCTACGGGGTGACCCTGCTCGCGCTCGCACAGCGTCCGAAAATTCGGGCGGCGGGTATCGGTGTGGCGATCGCCAACGCTCTGGGAACCCTGATCGCGCTTGTCGTGGTCGTAGCGGCCGTCCCGCCGTTGACCGCCGCGGGAGTGCTGGGCGTCGTCGGCATCGGTCTCTACACGGCCGGATTCGCGGTCGTGCAGTACCGCGGGGCTCGTCGGCTGACCTAGCCCCGGGCCCAAACTGACCTAACCCCGAACCACTAGGAAGGACTGGAAATGGATCCCATGATTGCTGCCGGTGCGTTGATCGGCGGTGGACTGATCCTTGGTGGCGGTGCCATCGGCGCCGGTATCGGTGACGGCATTGCCGGTAACGCGTTGATTTCCGGGATCGCTCGTCAACCCGAGGCGCAGGGCCGGTTGTTCACGCCGTTCTTCATCACCGTCGGACTGGTGGAGGCCGTGTACTTCATCAACCTGGCATTCATGGCGCTGTTCGTGTTCGCCACACCGGCGGGTTGAGCGACCGGCTAGATCTTACGCAGCCTCAGCCGGTTCACCGAATGGTCGGCATCCTTACGGAGCACCGCGGTTGCCCGCGGCCGGGTGGGCAGGATATTTTCGATCAGGTTGGGCCGGTTGATGGTTCGCCAGATCTCGCGGGCGGCTGCTGTCGCCTGATTGTCGGTGAGTCCGGCATAGTGGTGGAAGTGTGACGCCGGGTTGGCGAATGCCCCGGCCCGCATCGCCAGGAACCGGTCGACATACCAGCGCTCGATATCCTCGATGCGGGCGTCGACGTAGACGGAGAAGTCGAACAAGTCAGAGACCATCAGTCTGGAACCGGTCTGTAAGACGTTGAGTCCCTCCAGGATCAGGATGTCCGGGTGGGTGACGATGTGTTTCTCGCCGGGAACAATGTCATAGATCAGATGAGAATAAACCGGTGCGCACACCTGATCGGCGCCGGACTTCACCGATGTAACGAATCGCATCAATGCGCGCCGGTCATAGCTTTCCGGAAACCCCTTGCGGTGCATCAGGTGTCGCCGAGTGAGTTCGGCGTTGGAGTACAGGAACCCATCGGTGGTGACCAGATCAACCCGGGGGTGGTCATCCCAGCGGGACAGCAGGGCCTTCAATACTCGGGCGGTGGTCGATTTACCCACCGCGACGCTGCCCGCCACACCGAGAATGAACGGCACCGGCCGGTCCGGGGTCTGTCGAGGCTCACCGAGGAACTCGTCGGTGGCGGCGAACAGGCCCTGGCGTGCAGCGACCTGAAGGTGAATCAACCGGGCCAGCGGCAGGTAGACCTCTTCGACCTCCAGAAGGTCGATCTGTTCGCCGAGCCCGCGCAGACCCACCAGTTCTTCCTCCGTGAGCTTCAGCGGAATCGACATGCGCAGGCCGCGCCATTGACTCCGGTCGAACTCCACGTAGGGGCTGGGTTCACTCAGCCGCGCCATGGGATAAGTCTTGCAGTTAGCGTGAACGGCATGGAGTCCGACCACCTGATTGACGAATACCTCTTGCTCGGCCTGCGGTTTGACCGTGTCGAGGAAGGGTATGTCGACTCCTTCACCGGGGACGGCCGGCTGCGCCGTCAGGTCGCCGACGAGCCGGCGCCGCAGCCGGCCGAGCTGGCCGCGCAGGCGCAGCGGCTACTCGCGGAGCTGCCGCAGGTCCCGCGCGGCTCGGACTTCACCGAACAGCGGGCGGAGTTCATCGCCGCGCACTTGCGCGCTCTGGCCTGTGCCGCGCGCAAGTTCGCCGGCGAGGAGGTGGGGTTCATCGAGGAGGTTCGGGATTACTTCGACGTTCAGATCAGCCTTGGTGATCCGGATCGCTATCGTGCCGCACATGCCCGGATGGACGGCGTGCTGGGGGGCAGTGGCCCGTTGGCCGACCGGGTGGCAGCCCACCGTCGGTCCGAGGAGATTCCACCCGAGCGCCTGCAGGACTGCATCGGGGCTTTCTCCAGCGCTCTGCGCGATATCGTGCGCGCCAGCTATCCGCTACCTGACTCGGAGACCGTCAGCTATGAGGTGGTCGGCGACAAGCCCTGGTCGGGGTTCAACTACTACGAGGGCGGTTACCGATCTCGGGTCGCGGTCAACGCCGACCTCAAACAGCAGATGGCCAATCTGCCGCGATTGGTCGCCCACGAGTCCTATCCGGGTCATCACACCGAGCACTGCCGCAAGGAAGCCGGTCTGGTGGCCGCACTCGGCCAGCGGGAGCAGACCATCTTCCTGGTCAACACCCCGCAGTGCCTGATGGCCGAGGGCCTGGCCGATCTCGGGTTGCATGCGGCGGTCGGCCCCGGCTGGGGTGGCTGGGCCGCTGAGATCTATGCCGACCTGGGGCTGCGGTTCGACGGTGAGCGGGCCGAGGCGCTGTCGGAGGCGGCCGCCGCGTTGGCCGAGGTCCGGCAGGACGCCGCGCTGATGCTGCACGATGAGCACCGTGACGTCGACGAGGTGGCGGGTTATCTCCGGCGCTGGCTGCTGGTCGACGATGCCCGGGCCCGGCAGATGCTGAGATTCCTGTCCTCTCCGCTGTGGCGCGCCTACACCAGTACCTATGTGGAGGGGTACCGGCTGTTACGGGCCTGGCTGGACGATCGGCCGGCTGGGGCCGGGCTCACCGAGCGGTTCACCCGGCTGCTCGACGAGCCGTTGATCCCGTCGGCCCTTCGCGCCGACTCGGCGGGTTAGGGCGGGTGCCGACTCGGCGGGTTAGGGCGGGTGCCGAGCAGGTAGTCCGGCGGCCATTGTGCGGTTTCATCCGCGACACGCCGCCGCCGGCGTATCCACCCGCACGGTCGGCCGGGTGGGGACGCCGCGCGGCGCCGATTACTCTCTACCCATGACCACCGATGCAATCTTGTCGTCAGCCGCAGCCCCCGGCGCCGACTATGCCGCGACAGCCTCCGAGGCCTATCGGGCGGCCCTGCGCGTCATCGAGTCCGTCGAGCCCCGGATCGCGGCGGCCACCCGGCAGGAACTCGCCGACCAGCGCGAATCGCTCAAGCTGATCGCCAGTGAGAACTATGCCTCGCCCGCGGTGTTGCTGACCATGGGTACCTGGCTGTCGGACAAGTATGCCGAGGGCACCGTGGGGCACCGGTTCTATGCGGGTTGTCAAAATGTCGACGAGATCGAAGCGATCGCCGCCGAGCATGCCCGCGAGCTGTTCGGCGCTCCCTACGCCTACGTTCAGCCGCACTCGGGGATCGACGCCAACCTGGTGGCGTTCTGGGCCATTCTGGCGACCCGCGTCGAGGTGCCGGCACTGGGCGAGGCGGGCGTGAAGAACGTCAACGACTTGTCGGAGGCGGAATGGGAGCGGCTGCGGGCCAAGCTCGGAAGCCAGCGCCTGATGGGGATGTCGCTGGACGCCGGTGGACATCTCACGCACGGGTTCCGGCCCAATATCTCGGGCAAGATGTTTCAGCAGCGCAGCTACGGCACCGACCCGGTGACCGGACTGCTCGACTATGACGCGATCGCCGCTGCGGCGCGCGAGTTCAAACCTCTGATTCTGGTCGCCGGGTACTCCGCCTACCCACGCCGAGTCAACTTCGCCACCATGCGCGACATCGCCGATGAGGTCGGCGCCACCCTGATGGTCGACATGGCGCATTTCTCCGGTCTGGTCGCCGGCAAGGTATTCACCGGCGATGAGGATCCGGTGCCGCACGCGCATATCGTGACCACGACCACCCACAAGTCGCTGCGCGGGCCGCGCGGTGGTCTGGTGCTGGCCACCGCCGAGTACTCCGACGCGGTGGACAAAGGCTGTCCGATGGTGCTCGGCGGACCGCTCGAGCATGTCATCGCCGCGAAAGCGGTTGCTTTCGCCGAAGCCCGCCAGCATTCGTTCCGGGCGTACGCGCAACGTGTCGCCGACAATGCGCAGGCCTTTGCCGACGGGTTGATGCGGCGGGGGGCTACCCTGATCACCGGCGGTACCGACAACCACATCGTGCTGCTCGATGTCCAGTCCTTCGGGTTGACCGGGCGGCAGGCGGAGTCCGCGTTGCTGGAGTCGGGCATTGTCACCAACCGCAACTCCATCCCCGCCGATCCGAACGGTGCCTGGTACACCAGTGGTATCCGGTTCGGCACCTCGGCGCTTACCACCCGCGGCTTCGGGCCGGCTGAGTTCGACCGGGTAGCCGAACTGGTGGTCGAGGTGCTGTCGAACACCACTGCGGACGGCACCTCGAAGGCCAAATACACCCTGGTCGACAGTGCTTCCGACTGGGTGCGCGCCGCCGCGGGCGAATTGCTGGACGCCAACCCCCTCTACCCGGGGCTCACCCTGTAGATCTCGAACCGGATCTCGCAACGCCGGTGGTCATGTAATTTCAAGACAGCCGTTAACATCGGTTACAGTAACCGGATGGCACAGCTACCTGTCGCAAACGCCCTGACCCGCGAACTGGAGCCGGTCGTTGCCGATAATCTTGCGCGTCACCTCGACACCGCCGACGAGTGGTACGCCCACGATTACGTCCCCTTCGGAGAGGGCCGCAACTTCGCCTTCCTGGGCGGGCAGGATTGGGATCCCACCCAGGTCACCCTGCCCAGGGAGGTCGTCGACCCCCTCGAAGTTCTGCTTATCACCAAGGACAACCTCGCTGGATACCATCGCGAGCTGGTCGAGCACTTCATCCTGCAGGACAAGTGGGGTCGCTGGCTGGGTCGCTGGACCGCGGAGGAGAACCTGCACGCGATCGCGATTCGCGATTATCTCGTCGTGACCCGGAACTTCGACCCGAACGCCGATGAGCGGGTCCGGGTCGGACATGTGATGCGTGGCTACCGGGCTTCGAACTTCACCCAGATTGAAACCCTGGTGTTCATGGCGCTCTATGAGCGCGCCCACGCTGTCTACCTGGGCAACCTGGAAGCCACGATCAATGAGCCGGTGCTGAAGAAACTCGTCGGCCGGATCGCATCCGACGAGCAGCGTCACCAGGAATTCTTCGACAACCTCGTCACGCACTGCCTCGAACGCCACCGCGACTCCACGCTCGCCGCCATCGCCCGCCGCGGGGTCGGGTTTCCGGTCATCGGCGGTGACATCCTCGAGTACCGCGACAACAAGCTCCGCACCGTCGCCGAGGCCGGCATATTCGATCAGGCCGCGGCGGACAAGGTGGTTTCCGACGCTATCGCCGCCTGGGGCCTGGCCGACGCGCCGACGTTGAAGAAGTTCGTCTCCGCGTAACCTTCCGGCGGCGTGCCGCGCTGCCGGGTACCCGCCTCGGGAGTAGCGTCGGTATCAGATGGCCGTCGATCCGCAGGGAGCGCCCGTGACCGATCCGCACTCGCCTATCAGGACATATGTGCTCGACACCTCCGTCCTGTTATCCGACCCCTGGGCGTGTACGCGGTTCGCCGAACATGAGGTGATCGTTCCGCTGGTGGTGATCAGTGAGCTGGAAGCCAAACGTCACCATCACGAGCTGGGTTGGTTCGCCCGCCAGGCCTTGCGACTTCTCGACGATCTTCGGCTCGATCACGGTCGGCTCGATCAGCCGATCCCGGTGGGGACACAGGGGGGGACGCTGCATGTCGAGCTGAACCACAGCGATCCTGCGGTCCTGCCGGCGGGTTTCCGCACCGGCACCAACGACGCCCGGATCCTGGCCTGTGCGGCGAATCTGGCCGCTGAGGGTAAGCGAGTCACGTTGGTCAGCAAGGACATCCCGCTTCGGGTCAAGGCCGGGGCGGTCGGCTTACCCGCCGATGAGTACCACGCGCAGGATGTGGTCACTTCCGGTTGGGCCGGAATGGCCGAGCTGGATGTGCGGTCCGACGAGATCGACACGCTCTTCGCCGACGGCGAGGCCGATTTGGCGGATGCGCGAGACCTTCCGTGCCACACCGGGGTTCGCCTGCTCGGCGGCAGTTCGCACGCACTCGGCCGGGTCAACCCCGACAAGCGGGTGCAACTGGTCCGTGGCGATCGCGAGGTATTCGGGCTTCGCGGCCGGTCCGCCGAGCAGCGGGTCGCGCTGGATCTGTTGCTGGACGAATCGGTGGGCATCGTGTCGCTGGGCGGCAAGGCCGGTACCGGAAAGTCGGCACTGGCCCTGTGCGCAGGCCTGGAGGCGGTGTTGGAGCGCCGAAGTCAACGCAAAGTCGTGGTGTTCCGGCCGCTCTACGCCGTCGGCGGTCAGGAACTGGGGTATCTGCCCGGCAGCGAGAGCGAGAAGATGGGCCCGTGGGCGCAAGCCGTCTTCGACACCCTCGAGGGCCTGGCCAGTCCGGCGGTGCTGGAAGAGGTGCTCTCCCGGGGCATGCTCGAGGTGCTGCCGTTGACCCATATTCGCGGCCGCTCGCTCCACGACTCGTTCGTCATCGTGGATGAGGCGCAGTCGCTGGAGCGCAACGTGCTGCTGACGGTGCTGTCCCGGCTCGGTGCGGGATCACGGGTCGTACTCACCCACGATGTCGCACAGCGTGACAACCTGAGAGTCGGCCGCCACGACGGTGTCGCCGCGGTCATCGAGAAACTCAAGGGGCATCCGCTGTTCGCTCATATCACCCTGATGCGCAGTGAACGTTCACCCATCGCGGCTCTGGTGACCGAGATGCTCGAGGAGTTCAGCCCGGGCGCGCTGCCCTGACCCCCACCTCCGCCGCCAACCGCACCCGACACTAGACACCCCGAAATGCATAACCAGACGGCGCTGGTCCTGGTTGTCCTGGTCTTCGGCTACGCGTTGGTCTCCGGGTTGATCAAACGGTCCTATGTAGCGCCCGCGCTGATCTTCGTCCTGCTGGGCATGGGGCTGGGGCCCTACGGGCTGAATCTGCTTGACGCCGGTCCCGATGCTGAGGGCTATATCGTGCTGGCTCAGCTCACTCTGACTGTGATCCTGTTCGTCCAAGCCTCAAAGCTCGACCTCGGCACGGTGCTGCGCCGGGGGCACCTCAGCTTCCGGCTCATCGCCATCGGCATTCCGGTCACCCTCGCGTTGGGTGCGCTGACCGCCGCGGCGCTACTGCCGGTGCTGCCGTGGTGGGAGGCGGTGGCGGTAGCGGCGATTGTCGCACCCACCGAAGTAGCCCTGATCGACGCGCTGCTCGAGGACGGCCGGATACCGGAACGGGTGCGCCACGCGTTATCGGTGGAGAGTGGGCTGTACGACGGATTCGCGCTCGCGGCGCTGTTGGTGGCGGTGGCTCTCGCCTCGGCAGAGGGTGAAGCCGGCCCCCGCCAGTGGGCGTGGTTCATTTTCCACACCGAGGTGGTGTCGCTGGTTCTGGGAGTGGCGGTCGGTCTGGGTGGCGGGCTGCTCATCGCCTGGTCGCGGAGTCGCGACTGGCTCAATGACCTCTGGGCGCAGTTGGCGACCCTGGCAATAGCCCTGATCTGTTTCGAACTTGCGGAGTCCGTTCACGCGAGTGGTCTGGTCGCGGCCTTCACCGGCGGACTGGCGTTTGCGTTCATCACCCGCCGCAGCGGCGCGGACCGGCTCGGGGCAGGGGCCGGACCGGCGGTACCCAACCAGGTCTCGGATGCCGTTGCCCAGCTCCTGGAGCTGTTGGTGTTCGCGATGTTCGGCGCGTTCGCGGTGATCGAGGGTTGGCGAGACGCCAGTTGGCGGGTGGTGCTTTTCTCGGTGCTGGCATTGTTCGCGGTGCGGATGGTCGCGGTGACCCTGGCGTTGATCCGCTCCGAGACCTCATTGTCCAGCCGGGTCTTCATGGGCTGGTTCGGTTTACGTGGTATCGGAACCATGGTGCTCGGGATCGTTGTGGTCGACAGCAGCGGAATGGCTCACAAGGAACTCATCGGCCAGATCGTGGTGGTGACGGTGACCCTGAGCCTCGTCTTGCACAGCCTGACCGCACCGCTGGGAATCCGCGGCCTCCGGCCGGTGCGCAGTTAGCCGTCGTCGCGGACCTTGGCCATTGCGAGCACGTCGAGACGGCGGTCCAACTCCGCCTCGGAGAGCTTGTCGCCGATCAGCCCACGGTCGATGACCGTCTGCCTGATCGTCTTGTGCTCCTTGAGCGCTTCCTTGGCCACCGCGGCCGCCTCCTCGTAGCCGATCGCGGAGTTCAGCGGGGTGACGATTGACGGCGAGGACTCGGCCAGTCTGCGCAGCCGGTCCTCATCGGCCACCAGTCCGTCGATACAACGCTCAGCGAACAGCCGGGACACGTTGGCCAGCAGTGTGAAGGATTCCAGTACGTTGCGCGCCATCATCGGGATATAGACGTTGAGTTCGAATGCGCCGTTGCCACCCCCCCAGGTGATGGCCGCGTCATTGCCGATCACCTGCGCTGCCACCTGGGTGACCGCCTCAGGGATCACCGGGTTGACCTTGCCCGGCATGATCGAACTGCCCGGCTGCAGATCCGGTAGGTGCAGTTCGGCGAGCCCGGTCAGCGGACCGGAGCCCATCCAGCGGATGTCATTGGCGATCTTGGTCAGGGAAACCGCAATGGTCTTCAGGGCACCGGAGGCCTCGACCAGCCCGTCTCGGGCAGCCTGAGCCTCGAAAGCATTGGTGGCGGTTCGCAGTTCAGCCAGCCCGGTCTGCGCCACCAGAACGGCGACCACCTTGGCCCCGAAGCCGTCCGGGGCGTTGAGACCGGTGCCGACCGCCGTTCCGCCGATGGCCAGTTCACCAAGTCGGGGAAGGCAGCCGCGCACCCGTTCGATACCGGCCTCGGCCTGCCGGGCATAGCCGCCGAACTCCTGGCCCAGGGTCACCGGTACGGCGTCCATCAGGTGGGTCCGCCCGCTCTTGACGACGGTCCGCCACTGGCGCGACTTCGCCGCCAGCGACTCGTGCAGCACCTCAAGAGCCGGAATCAGATGCTGCACAGCCGCCTCGGTGGCGGCGATATGGGTCGCGGTGGGGAAGGTGTCATTGGAAGACTGCGACATGTTGACGTCGTCGTTCGGGTGCACCGCGACGCCATTGCGCTCACAGATCGAGGCGATGACCTCGTTGGTGTTCATATTCGAGCTGGTGCCCGAACCGGTCTGGAACACATCGATCGGGAACTGATCATCGTGCAGGCCGTCGGCGATCTCGGTGGCCGCGGCGATAATCGCATCGGCCTTATCCGGCGCCAACCTGCCGAGATCCTTGTTGACCTGCGCGCAAGCCGCCTTGAGAAGGCCCAGCGCCCGGATCTGAGTGCGCTCCAGGCCGCGAAACGAAATTGGGAAATTCTCCACGGCTCGCTGGGTCTGCGCGCGCCACAGGGCCTGGGCCGGCACTCGCACCTCGCCCATGGTGTCGTGTTCGATCCGGTAGTCGCCGTCGTTGCTCATGTGCTCCCTCGTGTGTCGGTGTGGCGCTGTCAGTTCAGGGCAGGGGGTATGCGGCCTCGGTGTCCCCGGTGAAGTCCACCGCGGAGTACTCGTTGAGCTTGGACAGCCGGTGGTAGGCCTCGACCATCCGCACCGTGCCGGACTTCGATCGCATCACGATCGACTGGGTGGTGCAGCCGCCGCCGTAGAACCGCACGCCTTTGAGTAGGTCACCGTCGGTCACCCCGGTGGCGCAGAAGAACACGTTCTCCCCTGAAACCAGATCCTCGGTGCTCAGGACCCGATCGAGGTCATGGCCGCGGTCGATCGCCTGCCGGCGTTCAGCATCATCGGTGGGAGCCAGTTGAGCCTGGATGGCACCGCCCATACACCGGATCGCCGCGGCGGTGATGATGCCCTCGGGGGTGCCGCCGATGCCGGCCAGCAGGTCGGTGCCGGAATCTGGTCGGCAGGCCGCGATCGCGCCGGCTACATCGCCGTCGGAGATCAGCCGGATGCGCGCACCGGCGGCTCGCGCATCGGCGATCAGCGCCGCGTGGCGTGGCCGGTCGAGGATGCAGACCGTGAGGTCGGCGACGGATGAGCTCTTCGCGCGTGCCACCCGGCGGATGTTCTCCCCGATCGGTGCGGTGATGTCGATGGCATCGACACCATCGGGGCCGACCGCGATCTTGTTCATGTAGAACACCGCAGAGGGATCGAACATCGATCCGCGTTCGGCGACGGCGAGCACCGAGATGGCATTCGGCATGCCCTTGCTCATCAGGGTCGTGCCATCGATGGGATCGACAGCGAAATCGCAATCCGGTCCGTCGCCGTTGCCCACCTCCTCACCGTTGTAGAGCATCGGCGCGTTGTCCTTTTCGCCCTCCCCGATCACGACGACGCCGCGCATCGACACGGAATTGACCAACTGGCGCATCGCATCGACGGCGGCCCCGTCACCGCCCTCCTTATCGCCGCGGCCCACCCAGCGTCCTGCCGCCATGGCCCCGGCCTCGGTGACCCTGATCAGCTCCAATGCCAGGTTGCGGTCGGGGGCTTCGCGGCGGCGGGCATCAGGCATGGCGGAGATTCTCCCAGAACCGCGGACCGAGTCCAGACCTGGGATACTGGCGGCTGTGACCGACCACGCGACACCGGCCCCGAAACCGCCCAAGCCCAGGCTGCTGCAGGACGGGCGGGATATGTTCTGGTCGCTGATTCCACTCGCGGTGGCCTGCATCGTGCTGGCCGGGCTGCTGGGGATGTGCTCTTTCAGCCCGAGCGGCCCCGGCGAGGGCACAACCCCGACCTATGACCCTGCGTCAGCCTTGCAGGCCGACGCCGAGGCGGTACCGTTCGCGGTTCGGTTGCCGAGCTTGCCGGACGGCTGGCGGGCCAACTCCGGCACCCGCAGCGGGATCGAGGCGGGTCGTACCGACCCGGCCACCGGGGCCAAACAGAACGCCGTGGCCAGCCGGGTCGGCTATCTCGCGCCGTCACAGATGTACGTCAGTCTCACCCAGAGCGACGCCGATGAGACCGCGCTGGTCCGGTCGATCCAGAAGTCCGTTTATCCGACCGGTGTGCAGGACGTCGACGGTGTCCGGTGGATCGTCTACCGGGGCGGCGACGGTACGGAACCGGTGTGGACCACCCGGCTCGAGGGCCCGGGAGAGCCGGCGCAACTGGCGATCTCCGGCGCGGGCAGCGCCGAGGATTTCTTCACCCTTGCGGCCGCAACTCAAAACCAACCGCCCCTGGGCCGGGGTTAGGTGCGCTGATGACCCTGACCGCTCCCGAAGCAGATCTCACCGGCTGGAAATGCGAACCCTTCACCGCAGCGGGATTCACCCACGATGTCTGCTACCGCGGTTCCGGGCCCGGCGTGGTGCTGATCCCGGAGATGCCTGGTGTGCACCGTGGCGTTCTCGCGCTGGGAAACCATCTGGTGGATCACGGTTTCTCGGTTGCCATCCCGTCGCTGTACGGCACCCCTGGAATGTCGGCGACCAGTCCCGCGCTGGTGCCGAATCTGCTTCGCGGCTGCGTGGCGAAGGAGTTCGCCGCGTTCGCCCTGAACAAGGAGCGGCCGGTGGCCAATTACCTGCGCGCGCTGGCCCGCGACCTCAACGCCAAGACCCCGGGCAAAGGGGTCGGCGTGATCGGCGAGTGCTTCTCCGGCGGGTTCGCGCTGGCTGCAGCGGTGGACGACAGCGTGCTGGCTCCGGTGCTCAGCCAGCCATCGGTTCCGCTACCGCTGACACCGGCGATGAGGCGCGACCCCGGCCTGTCCGAGCGGGAGATGAACGTCATCGAGAAGCGGGCCGCCGAGGAGGGTCTGTGCGCGCTCGGACTACGGTTCAGCGGCGATGCGATGGCGCCGGGGGAGCGTTTCAGGACCCTCAAGGACCGACTCGGTGATGCTTTTCAGGTCATCGAGATCGACTCCTCGCCGGGTAATTCGGGCGGGTTCGGCCGGCTGGCGCACTCGGTGCTGACCCGCGAAGTCCGCGAGGTCGACGGGCAGCCTGCCTACGAGGCCCGGAGGCGGACCGTGGAGTTCCTCAAGGAGCGTCTGGCTTAGCCGGGGCGGTTTCCCCGGGCTGCCCGGACTGCGCCGGTTTGGTCTGGTCAGACCGCTTCGTTTTGGCCCGGCGTCGGCCGAAGACTTTCCTGCGGACCTCCGGGTCGTCGGATTCCTCTTCCATTTCCACACCCTTGTACACCGCGAGGTACACCGCGATGGTGGTGACGATGACGATCATCAGAACCGGCCCCAGGATGATGCCGAAGAATCCGAACATGGCGATTCCGGAGAACACCGACAGCAACATCAGGGCCGGATCGAGTCGGGCTTCTTTCGGAACCAGGATCGGCCGCAGGAAATTGTCGATGTTCGTGATGGCCAGCAGATGGAACAGCACGACGAAAAGTCCGCCCCCGACGTTGCCGAAGAACATCATGCCGATGCCGAAGGGGATCGTCACGATTCCACTGCCCAGGGGGATCACCGACAGCGCGGTGAGGAAGACCGCGAAGATGAAAAAGCCCTCGTGGAAGCCGGCGATATAGATCGACACGGCCCCGAGCACGCCCTGGATTAGCGCAATAATGAACTGGCCCTTGACAGTTCCTTTCACCATCGCGCCCATCTTCGCCAGGTACAGGTCGGTGACCTCCTCGCCGAGAGGGTTCAGCCGACGGATGAGGGTGAGTAGCGCGGTCTTGTTCACCAGTAGTGAGATCAGCGCGTAGAGGAAGATGATCACCGAGGTGATGAAGCCGATTGCACCCCCGGCTGCTCCGCTCAGTGTCCGGAGCAGCCACTCGCCGACGGCCTGGGCTACGTGGACGAGGTTGTCGCGCAGGGACTCCAGGCTGATTCGGGGCGTCTGGAACGGCAATTTGGCCAGCAGCTGGTTGACCGCACCGATTGCCCTGTCGCCCAGAGCATTAAGATCGGCAGTCTTGGCCCATTCGGTCGCGCCGATGAGCATATGCGAAATCTGGACCGTTGCCATCGAGATCACCGCGATAAGGGGGATGACGACGGTTCCCAGTGCGGTCAGCACGGTTAGCGTGATCGCCAGGCCGCCGTTGAGTTTGGCCCGCAATCGGTCATAGAGCGGTGCAAACAGGTAGGCGACGATTGCCGCTATCACCAGCAACATGAAGTACTGGCGCAGGAAGTAGGCGCCAAAGGCCAACGCGATAATGGTGGTGACGGCCAGGGCGCGCTTCTGGGTGAGAGTGAACTCCGTCTTCACCGCACTCACTGCCCCATCAGGTTGGTCAGATGCTGGTGAATGTCAGGGTAGCGCTTGAGGTGTGCCCCACCGTTGAGATCGAGGATTTCACCGGTCATCCACGATGACTTCGGTGAGCAGAGGAACGCCACCGCCGCGGCGACGTCCTCTGGCGTACCGGCCCGGCCCAGGGCGGTGTTCTCCACATACTCGTCGATGACACCCGGGATGGCGGCCGCCGCCTCAGTAAGTGGGGTGTGCACGAAACCGGGGGCGACCGCGTTGACCCGGATACCGCGCGGGCCGAGTTCAAGCGCGGCGACCTCGGTGAGCATCGACAGGCCGGCTTTCGCGGCGCAGTAGGCGCTCATCCCGATTGCCGGCTGCCGGGCATTCAGCGATGTCAGCGAGACGATCGTGCCGCCGTCGCGCAACTTCCGGCCGGCATGTTTGATCACCAGGAATCCGCCGGTGAGACATACGTCGACCACAGAGCGGAACTGCTCGGCATCAAGGTCGGTGATCAAGCCGAATCCGCTGAAACCCGCACAGTTGACCACCGCATCCAGACCGTTCCCGCCGGCGCTGACCTCATCGAATAATCGGGCTACCTGATCCTCCTCGGTCACTTCGACCTCGGCCCAGGTATGCGGCTCGCCCAGTTCCGCGGACCGTCGGCGGGCACCGTCGACATCGCGGTCGGCGATGGTAACCAGGCAGCCCTCCGCCGCCAGGACCCGCGCGGTGGCCCAGCCTATTCCGGAGGCGCCCCCGATGACGACCGCGACTCGTTTGTTGCTCATATGATCCTCCGGTCGGCTTCGGGTGCGCCCCATCTGCGGCGCACCGCTTCCCACGGTTACGCGTAGCGACCCGGCTCTTCCACTTTGTGTTGTCCGTACAGATCGTAGGGGTTTACCGGGGTATCGGCGGCCAATGCGTCATTGATTCTGTACGGGTTGCGCGGCCGGTAGAAGGCAATACTGGATGCGTACCCGAGTCGTGGCTTATGCCATTGTGCTGCAGCCACTTTCACAAGAGTGAAAGTGGCATCGACATTAACCTGACGGGCCAGATCTGGTTTTGGGTAGCACATCGGCGGGATGACCTCGGCCAGGTGAATCACGGCCGCCGGGTGCATCCGGCCCCTCTCTTCGATGTCTTCCCGGTCTCATCCTGCCCGATGCTGTAACGCGTCGTGAAGCGGTTGTCTCCAGGCGGGATCCGGGTACTACTCGCACCCGAGTTCTGTCGATGAGGTGCTTGACGGTCTGGAAGCTGCCGTCGCCGAATGATCCACCACCTGCAGGAATCTGCACTCGGCGCGAGCTAGGCGGACTCGTCCTCGGTCGCGACCAGGGCGGCCTCGATGCGGGCCCGCGCACCGGCGAGGTGTTCTTCGCATCGGCGGGCCAACGCCTCGCCACGCTCCCACAGCTTCAGGGATGCGTCGAGGTCGAGACCGCCCTGTTCAAGCAGTTGGACGACCTCGATTAGTTGGTCGCGACATTGTTCGTAACCCAACTCGCCGACCGGTGTGGCTGTGTCGTCGATGTCGGTCATGCGGCTCCATCCTGTCGCCCGGTGCTCACGGCTCCGATCGCACCGTCAGCAAGTCTGATCCGCAACGGGGATCCGGCCGGGGCGTCGGCAGTCGACCGCAGCACCGATGCCGACCCGGTGGCCGGTTCGCCGACCGTCTGCACCACGGCATATCCGCGAGCCAATGTGGCAGCCGGGCCGAGTGCTGACAGCCGGGCGCTCAGGTGGCCGATGTGCTTTGACTCGGCGGCGACGAGCCGGCTGACATCGCGACGCGCGGCGCCGAGAGCACGATTGACCTCGGCAGTCCGTTCGGTGACCAGCCGCAGCGGATCGGCCAGGACGGGCCGGCTGCGCAGTTGGGTCAGCAGATGATGCTCCCGGGAGACCCACTGGCGCAACGCCCGGGCACTTCGCGCGCGCAGGCCGGCCACTCTGGCGAGTTCGGCGATCGTGTCGGGGACCACGCGTTTGGCGGCATCGGTCGGCGTGGCCGCACGAACGTCGGCGACAAGGTCGCACAGCGGGTTGTCCGGTTCGTGGCCGACCGCGCTGACTACCGGTGTCACGCACGCATGGATAGCCCGGCACAACGTTTCGTCGGAGAACGGCAGTAGATCCTCGGCGCTTCCGCCGCCGCGGGCGATCACGATTACGTCCACCTCGGGATCGCCGTCCAGAACGCGCAGTTCCTCGACGATCTGGGACACCGCGGTGGGGCCCTGCACCGCGGTGTTTCGGATCTCAAAGCGCACCGCCGGCCAGCGACCGGCGGCCACCGTGGTCACATCGTGTTCGGCAGCCCCGCCGCGGCCGGTGATCAGTCCGATGAGGTTGGGCAGAAACGGCAGCGGGCGCTTGAGTCGGGGGTCGAACAGACCTTCGGCATCGAGCAGTTTTCGCAGCCGCTCGATACGCTCCAGCAGCTCTCCCAGGCCGACTGCCCGAATCTGGTTGAGCCGCAGCGAGAACGAACCTCGACCGGTGTAGAACTGGGGCTTTCCGCGTACCACCACCTGTGTGCCTTCGGTGATCTTCACCGGGGCCTTGCGTACCAGCTCGGCACCGCAGCTGACGTTGAGCGACATGTCGGCAGCCGGGTCGCGAAGCACCATGAAAGCGGTCGAGTTGCGGACCTTGATCTCGGTTAGTTGACCCTCCACCCACACCATGCCAAGTTTGTCGATCCACTTCGCCACCCGGATGGCCACCGCGCGGACCGGGAACGGGTTGTCAGCGGATCCATCCGGAGCACCGGCTGGTGTTCTGCTCACTTGGCGGTCGCGCGGGTGATCCTGTTGGCCAGCAGCGTCTGGAACGGTGCGCGCGCTTTGGCGGCCTCCTCGTATGTCAGCAGCGCCTGCAGATCGGCGACCGTCAGAGACGTCAAACGGGCACGCAGCTGGGCCAGGGTCAGCGACTCGTAATCCATCTCCACGGCGACCGGGGGCGGCTCGGGCGCAGTTTTCGGGGTGCTTTTCGGCGCGGCATCGGACTTGGTGGACTTGGTGGGCTTGGTGATGCTGTCGGTCACCGAGTAGAGCGCAAAACGTCCCTCGGTCTGCCGCTCGCCGTTGGCCGGCGGGTCCTCGGCGGGCAGGTCCTCATCGAAGGTCGCCCAGTCCGGTTGCTCGTCCTTCGGCGGGAAGATGGTTTCGAGGGCGGCGTCGCCCTTGATCGCGAGACCTGCGAGGTCCTGCTGCATCTTCATCACGATCTGGGCCACAGTGCTGGCCACTGTCATCGGATACATGATGATCGTCTGCGGCAGCCTGCGGGTCTCCTCGATGGCGATCACGGCGGCGCCGACCAGAAGACGAATTCCGTAGGGAGCAGTTGCCATGCGCACTAGAGTACGGTGGACTCGTCCGGGCGGGGGAGAACGTACCCTGATGCCATGTCGTCAACCATCAATATGGGGATTCCGGGCGTGACCGGCCTGCCAGCACACCGTGGCGACAAGCGGGTGCTGTTGGCAGAGCCACGGGGATACTGCGCGGGGGTCGACCGCGCCGTCGAGACTGTCGAACGGGCCCTGGAGCGTCACGGCGCTCCGGTGTACGTGCGCCATGAGATCGTTCACAACCGCCACGTAGTCGACACGTTGGCCCAGCGGGGTGCGGTATTCGTCGCAGAGGCCGATGAGGTGCCGGAGGGCTCGATCGTGGTGTTTTCCGCGCATGGCGTGGCGCCGACCGTGCGGGAATCAGCCGCCGAGCGTGAGCTCGAGGTGATCGACGCCACCTGCCCGTTGGTGACCAAGGTGCATAACGAGGTGAAGAGGTTTGCCCGGGAGGACTACGACATCCTGCTCATCGGCCACGAGGGACATGAGGAGGTCATCGGCACCGCCGGCGAGGCGCCGGATCACGTGCAACTGGTCGACGGGCCGGATGGTGTGGCCCGCGTCACGGTGCGCGACGAGGACAAGGTGATCTGGCTGTCGCAGACCACCCTGAGCGTCGACGAGACGATGGAAACCGTCGCCCAACTCCGCGAGCGGTTCCCTAAACTGCAGGATCCGCCCAGCGACGATATCTGCTACGCGACCCAGAACCGTCAGCTCGCGGTGAAAGCTATGGCACCCGAGTGCGACCTGGTGGTCGTCGTCGGATCCCGCAACTCCTCGAACTCAGTTCGCCTGGTGGAAGTCGCCCTAGGGGCCGGCGCGGCAGCGGCCCATCTGGTGGATTACGCCGACGACCTCGATCCGTCGTGGCTGGAGGGCGCGATGACGGTTGGGGTCACCTCCGGAGCGTCGGTCCCGGAGATCCTGGTCAGCGGCGTGTTGGACCGGCTGGCCGAATACGGCTACGACACGGTCCAGACCGTCACCACGGCCAACGAAACAACGGTGTTCGCGCTGCCGCGGGAAGTCCGTCGCGCGCGCTCCTGATCGGCTAGCGGACCGGCCGGTTCCGGCGATCCTCCGGGTAGTCCAGCTCAGGTCCGGCATCTCGATATCGCACCCGGGACACCGGGTGGCGGTTCGCATCCGAAGTACGGGGGGGCGGTCGGCGACGTGGCCCCTGGGGCGGATAGGGGTCATGCGCGGGGCGGGGACGGTAGCCGCGGTCCGGAGGCTCAGGGGTGCGCGGCGCGTAACCGCCGAAACGGCCCGGTCGTGGCGGGTAGTCATCCCGGTAATCGCGGCGCTCCCGAGTTTCTCGCCGCGGATCCCAGGTTTCGCGCCGCGGTGGTTGGGCCGTTCGACGCGGCTCGCGTTGTTCTCTGGGTTCGCGGGATCGACGGCGCGATTCAGCGTCTTGTGCAGGACGCCGCCTGGGTGGAGCCTCGACGGTGTCAGCGCGGCGCGGCCCGTTTCGGCGGGACCCCGTCGCCGCGCGCTCACGCGGCTGTCGAGCCCGACGTGCCGGTGTCTTGCGGTCGATTCCGTGCCGCGCCCGGCCGGCCGGGCGGGCGGACTCATCGCCGGCGGCCGGGCGCGTTGTACCGTCCCCGGCCAGGGCCGCCGACAGCCTGGCGGTCAGACCGGCGAGTAGACCGGGCCGTGGGGAATCGGCGGAAGCCACAGCAGCCACAGGAGTCGCAGAAGCCGCACCCTGCGGCTCAACTGGAGTCGATATCGCCACATACCAGCGAACCAACCCGATGAGTAACGCCGTAGCGGAGGTGAACAGCATCAGCGGGAAGCGCTCGATCAGCGGGTAGCCGCAGCTGATCACAATGTCCTTGGGTCCGTTGAGCGCCGAACCCTGCATGAGGAAATACGCCAGCGGTACCGCGACGAACAAGAGCAGCGGCGGCTGGATGATGGCGGTGAAGATGGCCGACTGCCGGACGGCGAGCGTCGCGGCGATACAGCCCAGCGCGTAGCAGACCGCGAAGACCGTCCCCAGTTCCTGTTTCCCGGAACCAGCCTCGAAGGCGAAACCGGCCAACGTAGCCAGCACCGCAATGAGGACCGCGCCCCACCACGGCACACCTCGGTGGTGCGGGAACGCGGAGGCATGGTCGGCACGCACCGTCCGCTGATTTGGCACCCCCTGACCGTACCGGTTGAGACCACCGGAATGCGGCCAGCACGCGCTGGCGTGCCCGAGGCGCGACGGCCGGGTGGCGGTTTCTCCTAGACTAGTGAACCCGTGAGCCTGAGCCTGGGAATAGTCGGTCTGCCCAATGTCGGTAAATCGACCTTGTTCAACGCGCTGACCAGCAATGACGTACTGGCGGCCAACTACCCGTTCGCCACCATTGAGCCGAATGAGGGTGTAGTGCCGTTGCCTGATCCGCGGCTGGCGCAGCTGGCTGAAATCTTCTCATCGGAGCGCATACTTCCGGCGCCGGTGACTTTCGTCGATATCGCCGGCATCGTCAAAGGGGCCTCCGAAGGGGCGGGCCTGGGCAACAAGTTCCTGGCCAATATTCGGGAGTGCGACGCCATTTGCCAAGTCGTCCGGGTCTTCGCCGACGATGACGTCGTGCATGTCGACGGTGCGGTCGACCCCCGTTCGGATATCGAGATCATCGAGACCGAGCTGATCCTCGCGGACCTGCAGACCTTGGAGAGGGCGCTACCGAGGCTGGAGAAAGAGGCGCGTAACAGCAAGGATCGCAAACCGGTTCACGATGCGGCGGTGATCGCCCATCAGGTGCTCAACGAGGGCGTCACATTGTTCGCCGGGAGCGCCCGGGTAGACGGCACATTACTGGCCGAGTTGCACCTGCTGACCACAAAGCCCTTCCTCTATGTGTTCAACGCAGATGAGACGCTTCTCAGCGACGAGGCCAGGATCGCCGAGTTGCGGGCCTTGGTGGCACCTGCCGACGCGGTGTTCCTCGACGCCAAGATCGAAGCCGAATTGCAGGAACTCGACGACGAGTCCGCCGCCGAGTTACTGGAGTCGATCGGTCAGCACGAACGCGGTCTCGACGCGCTGGCCCGCGCCGGATTTCATACGCTGAAGCTGCAGACCTACCTGACCGCCGGCCCCAAGGAGGCCCGCGCCTGGGTGATCCGTCAGGGCGACACGGCACCGCGTGCGGCCGGGGTGATTCATACCGACTTCGAAAAAGGCTTCATCAAGGCTGAGGTGGTTACGTTCGATGACCTGATCGCGGCCGGGTCGATGGCCGCCGCCAAAGCCGCCGGGAAGGTCCGGATCGAAGGCAAGGACTATGTGATGGCCGATGGCGATGTGGTGGAGTTCCGGTTCAACGTGTGATCTGTCCGCCTGCTGTCAGCACTCCGGGGCTCCGCCGGAACGCCGCGGCGTTGGTGTCAGCGGGTCAAGAACTCGACAACGACGCCGGTGAATGCGTCATTGTCGTCCCCGGCGGCGGTGTGGCCCGCGTCGGAGAGTTCGATGAAGTCCGCCTGCGGCACCTTGGCCAGAAAATCGGCGACCCCCTCCTCGCTGACCACGTCTGACAGCTTGCCGCGAATCAGCAGGATCGGGATCTTCAGGCCGATCGCTGCCCGCTCCAGAACGTCCGCCTCCGCAAACGCTCCGTCGCTGGCGGATGTGACGAATGCGGGATCCCAGTGCCAATGCCATCGGCCGGCGCGGTAGCGAAGATTCTTCTTGAGACCATCCAGTTTCCGAGGCCGTTTCCGGTGCGGCAGATAGTCAGCGATCGCGTCGGCGGCATCGTCGAGGCTCACGAACCCGTTCACATGACGGGACATGAAGTCGCCGATTCGGGAAGTACCCGCTTGCTCGTATCTCGGTACCACGTCGACCAGCACGAGTTTGGTCACCGCTCGGGGCCCAAGTCGGTCGGCTAACAGCAGTCCGGTCATTCCGCCCATACTTGCCCCGATCAGCGTCACCGGCCGACCGATCTGATCGACCACCGCTGCCACGTCGCCTACCAGAGCGTCGAGGGAGTACTCGGCGTTCGGCGCGCGGTCGCTGTCGCCGTGGCCCCGGGCGTCGAGGGCGACGACGTGAAAGCCGTTAGCGGCCAGCACCGCTCCGGTGTTTTTCCAGGACAGCCGGTTCTGGCCGCCGCCGTGCAGTAGCAGGATCGTGGGGCGCCCGGGATCGGGGACACTGGTTTTCCACTCGTCGGCGACGAGGGTCAGGTCATCTCTGCCGCGAAACTCCACGGTTTTGACGCCCATGAGCGTCTCCTCTCCGGCGGGTGTGCACCGCAGGTTACCGCCGTGGGATGACGGTAGCCTTGCGGCCCAGTACGGAGGTGGACCCGTACCTCTCGCAGAGGAGCCGCCATGGCCGACGGAGCCGATGAGACGGCGGACACTCCCTCGACGGCGAGCCGGTCGCCGGCTTCGGCGTCGCCCTACCGGCGGTGCCGCTGGGGGATCGTTGGTCTGGTGGCGTTAGTGCTGCTCACTGCGGTGTTGGGCTGGCGGGATATCCAGATTCGCCGCAGCGAGCACACGCGCGTAACCATGGTGGCGGCCGGGGAGGCGGGTGTCCTGGCGCTGACCACTGTCGACTACGAGCGTGTCGACGCCGACGTGCAGCGCATCCTGGACACCTCCACCGGGACCTTTCGCGACGATTTCGCCCGGCGTGCGCAGTCCTTCAAGGATGCCGCCCGCAAGGCGGGCTCGAAGTCGGTGGGAACCGTCACCGAGGCAGGCCTGGAGTCCGTCACCGGCGACCTGGGTCGTGTTCTGGTGTCTCTGATCGTCATGACGTCGAACCGCGGGGCCCCCGAACGACACCCCAAAGCCTGGCGTACCCGGGTCAGCGTCATCCGGGACGGCGGCACGTTCAAAGTCTCGGCAGTGGAGTTCATCCCGTGAGCCTGATCGCTCGCGTACACCTGACCGGGCAGCTCCGCGCCGGCCACACACGGCAAGGTATCGCGGCCGGGCGCAGGTCTGTGTTGACCAAAGCAGGGCGGCCGTGAAAGCCGCCCCGCTCCAGCGCAGCTCAAGTGTGCCGGTCAGGATGGAGCCGTCTGGCAGATGGTGGCGGCTCTGTGGCTGCACGCCACGGCAGCGAGCCACCAGGAAGGAGGCCGACAATGTCCGAGCCGCGCTGGATTGACGTCACCGCGCCCGCGGTACAGTTGAGGGCGCTGACCTGGGGGCCCGACGACGGCCCAATCGCGCTCTGCCTGCACGGATTTCCCGACACGGCCTACGGTTTCCGGAAACTGGCGCCACACCTGGTGGAGGCCGGGTACCGGGTGATAGCGCCCTTCATGCGGGGTTACGTGCCTTCGTCGCTGCCGGCGGACGGCGCCTATCATCTTGGGGCGTTGATGGACGATGCCCTGCAGGTGTACGCCGCGAACGATCCAGGCGTGGACGATGTGGTGATTGGTCACGATTGGGGGGCGGTCGCGGCAACCGGCTTGGCCGCCATGCCGGGCAGTCCCTTTCGTCAGGCTGTGGTGATGTCGGTGCCGCCTGCGGCGATACTTCGCACCGGCGGCGCGAAGCTGTTTCGGCTGATCCCCCGTCAGCTGATCCGTAGTTGGTACATGGGCTATTTTCAACTCCCGTTCGCGCCCGAGCGCTCAGAATCGTGGATCGTGCCGCTGCTGTGGCGGCGCTGGTCGCCCGGATACCCCGCCGCACAGGACCTCCGGCATGTCGACGCCGCCATCGGGGCGCCGGATCGCTGGCGAGCGGCACTCGGCCCCTACCGCGCGACACTGCGCAACCAACGGCCCCCGGCCCGGTATGCCGAACTGCACCGATGGTGGACCGAACCGCCGAGAGTTCCCACGTTATACCTGCATGGAGCCGACGATGGTTGTGTCACAGCGCAATTCACGCGCTTCGTGCCGTCCGGGTTACCCGCGGGCAGTGATGCGGCCGTTGTGCCACGCGCGGGGCACTTCCTTCAACTTGAAGCGCCTGCCGAAGTTGGTCATCGGATACTGGAGTTCCTCAGGGCCCAGACTGGTCCGGTTTGAGCTGCGGGATGCCGCGTGCCAGCAGAGGCAGCAGCAGCCGCCGCGGAGTCAGGTAGTTCACAGCGGCCGCCACCCGATTCAGCCGGCCCGGCACGATCACTGCTCGACCGGCGGCGAGTCCGTCGACCCCCGCGCGGGCAACCTCACGTGCTGGAACCCACAGTGGGCGGGGCATCAATTTCTCGGCCTGATCGTCCGGGAATCCGGCCCGCTCACCGAAACCGGTATGCACTGGCCCCGGACACAAGGCCGCGGCCCTCACCCCGGTGCCGATCAGTTCGGTCCGCAGGGCGTGCGTGTAGGACAGCACGAACGCCTTTGCGGCGCCGTATACCGCGCCGCCGGGAAGTGGACCGAACGCGCCCACCGACGCGACGTTGAGCACCCCGCCGTGTCCGCGGCCGACCATGTCCGGGACGAACCGGATACACAGGTCCACCACGGCCGCCACGTCCACCTCGATGACGTTGCGCTCGGCATTGGGATCGGCACGCTGCTGTGGTCCCATGGCTGCCAGCCCGGCATTGTTCACCAGGGTGTCAATCTGTAATTCCAGCGCGGCTAGCCGGCCGGGTAGTGCCGCCCGCTCCGCGCCCTGGGAAAGGTCAGCCGGTATCACCGAGGCGCGGTCGCCGAGTTCGGCGGCCAGTGCGTTCAGCCGGTCAGCACGTCGTGCCACCAAGACCACGTACCTGCCCCGCCGATGCAGTTCGCGGGCGATCTCGGCGCCGATACCCGATGATGCGCCGGTCACCAGAGCGGCTGACTGCATGACGAAATCCTAGACCGGTGAGAATGGCCGCATGCGAGCGATGGCGGCGGCTGACGCGCAGCTGTTCTGGCTCTCCTCGTTGGTTCCCAACGATCAGTTCCTGCTCTACGCGTTCGATGGGACGCCCCGCCATATCGGCGAGGTGATCGCCGACATACGGGGCCGCGCCCGGAGCTGCCCGGAACTCGGACTCCGTCCGGTCGACGACTGCCGGTGGCGCTATCCGCGATGGGAATCGGTGGTGCCGATCGAGGACCAGTTCGTCATCCACGCCCCGGTCGGGCAGGATTGGCGGGACTGGCAGGCCGCCCTGGACCTGGTGGGGCGCCTGGCTCAACTCGACCAGGACCGGATGGCCTGGCGAGTCCATATTCTTCCGCGGGTGCGGGGTATCCCCGCACCGGAGGCCCCGGCGCCGGTGGCCGGGTCGGTCGTGGTGGTGCAGATCGCGCACTCGTTGGGTGACGGGAACCGGTCGGCGGCGCTGGCGGCCACGCTGCTTGGCCGCCGGCAGCCCGTTCGGCCCGTCGACCGCCCTGACCGCGGTGTGCTCCTGTGGCGTGCGGCGGTCGCTGCGCGCGCGCACCGGCGGCTGATTCGCGAGGTCGGTACCGGCCTGGCCGCGCCGCCCGGGGAGCCCCGCCCGGTGCTGGGTGTCAACGCCGGCCGACGCAGGACCGCCGCCGTTCGTACGGTGGTGCTGAACCGCGCCCGGTTGCCCGGTCCGACCGTCACCGTCGGCGCCCTGGTGGCGATCGCCGATGCACTTGGTGGTTACCTCGCCGACCGGGGGGAGGACATCAGTCGGCTGGGTGCCGAAGTCCCGATGTCCACCGGCCCAGCGCTGCGGGCCCACAACAACTTTCGCAATGTCGGTATCGACCTTCTCCCCGAGGCCGGTCCCGCCGAGCGCGCCGACCGCATCGCGGCACAGCTGGCTGGGCACCGTCGGCGCGGTGAGCATCCGGCGATGCGGGCCTCGGCAGCGGCATTCGCCTCCGTGCCGGCCCCGGTATTGCGCTGGGGTGTCGGGCGCTTCGACCCGGAAGCGCGTTCACCCGTTGTTTCCGGGCACACCGTGGTCTCCAGCGTTAACCGGGGCCCCGCTGACCTCATGTTCGGCGGTAATCGGGTAGTGATGACCGCAGGGTATCCGGCGTTATCGCCGATGATGGGACTCACCCACGGTGTGCACGGGATCGGCGACACCATTGCGATCAGCGTCCACGCCGACCCCGCAATCGTCGAGGTTGATCAATACCTCGATCGGCTGGTCCGGGCCGTCGGTGCTGATCGCTGAACGCCCCTGCCGCACGAGCAGACGCAAACTCGCACCTTTTCCGCCCGAAACGTGCGATTTTGTGTCTGCTCGCGGATATGAAGGAGACGTGGGATTTCTCAAACAGGCCACCGGGGAGTTCGAACGGGGTCATGTCGATGGTGACGACATGGTGGCCCGGCAACCCTGGGATGACGATGTCCCCGTCCACCTGGACCCAGGTTGACCAAACGGTTGGTTGGTCTGTCAGAATTGGCTCTGCAGATATCCACGTGAGGAGAAACCCATGGCGGAAGCGGTAATCGTCGAGGCGGTGCGGGCGCCGGTCGGCAAACGCAACGGTGGCCTGTCCGGTGTGCACCCGGCCGAACTCTCTGCCCAGGTGCTCAGTGGGCTGGCGGATCGGGCCGGGGTGGACCCGGAAGTCATCGACGATGTCATCTGGGGTTGTGTGATGCAGGCCGGCGAACAGGCCCTCGATATCGCCCGTACCGCACTACTCACCGCAGGCTGGCCCGAGACTGTCCCCGGTGTGACGGTGGATCGGCAATGTGGATCGAGCCAGCAGTCGGTGCATTTTGCTGCCGCCGGTGTGGTGGCCGGCCACTATGACGCAGTGGTCGCCGGCGGAGTGGAGTCGATGTCACGGACTCCGATGGGAGCCTCGTTAGCCAACGGCGGCAACCCGTACCCGGCCCGGTTCAAAACCCGCTACTCGCGTACCCCCAACCAGGGCATCGGTGCGGAGATGATGGCGCACAAGTGGGGTCTGACCCGCACCATGCTCGACCAGTTCTCGCTGGATTCGCACGAGAAGGCGGCCAAGGCACAGGATTCCGGCGCTTTCGGGGACCAGATTCTTGGTATCACTGACCCGGACGGCAATGTAGTACTTCAGGATGAGGGCATCCGCCGCGGCACCACGCTGGAAAAGATGGCGCAACTGAAGCCGGCGTTTTCCGAGGACGGTGTGATTCACGCGGGCAACTCCTCGCAGATCTCCGACGGTTCAGCGGCTCTGCTGTTCATGTCCGCGGAGAAGGCGAAGGCGTTGGGCCGCAGACCGATCGCCAGGGTCCATACCGCCGTGCTGGCGGGTGCCGATCCAGTGATGATGTTGTCCGCGCCGATCCCGGCGACTCAGAAAGCGTTGGCGCGCTCCGGCTTGAGCCTGGACGACATCGGGGTGTTCGAGGTCAACGAGGCGTTTGCCCCGGTTCCGATGGCCTGGCTGAAGGAGATCGGCGCCGACGAGTCGAAGCTCAACCCCAACGGGGGCGCTATCGCGCTGGGTCATCCGCTCGGCGGGTCTGGAGCGCGGATCATGACGACGATGCTGTATCACATGCGGGACAACGGAATTCGCTATGGTCTGCAGACCATGTGCGAAGGCGGCGGCCAGGCCAACGCCACGATTCTGGAGCTGCTGTAGTCATGTCGGAGAACACCAACAGCGGAGTCGTGACCGAAGTTCGGGGGAACACCCTGATCATCACCATCAACCGGCCGGAAGCCCGTAACGCGGTCAACGCGGCGGTGAGCATCGGCCTCGGCGACGCGTTACAGCAGGCTCAGGATGCCCCGCAGATCTGGGCCGTGATCATCACCGGAGCGGGTGACAAGTCCTTCTGCGCCGGGGCGGATCTCAAGGCGATCTCGCGGGGCGAGAACATCTTCCACCCACAGCACCCGGAGTGGGGTTTCGCGGGCTGCGTGCAGCACTTCATCGACAAACCGGTGATCGCCGCGGTGAACGGCACCGCCCTTGGCGGAGGGAGCGAGCTGGCTCTGGCCAGCGATCTCGTCATCGCACAGTCCGACGCGCGGTTCGGCTTGCCCGAGGTCAAACGGGGCCTGGTCGCGGCGGCCGGCGGCATGTTCCGGATCGTCGACCAGCTACCGCGCAAAATCGCCATGCAGTTGGTGCTGACCGGCGAGCCGATCAGCGCGGAGGAGGCCCTGCGCTGGGGTCTGATCAACCAGGTCGTGCCGGCCGGCACCCGGGTGCTCGACGAGGCCGTGGCACTGGCTGAACGGATCACCGTCAACGCACCACTGGCCGTTCAGGCCAGCAAGCGCGTGGCGGCCGGGGCCGATGACGGTGTCATCACCGCCGAAAGAGCCGCTTGGGACCGGTCGAACCGCGAGATGAAGGTGGTCTTCCGATCCGAGGATGCCATGGAAGGGCCGATGGCCTTCGCCGAGAAGCGCGCTCCCGTGTGGAAGGCGCGCTAAGCCGGCTGAAGGGTCGGTCCTAACCGGCCGGTGTCGCGGTGGTCGTCGCAGTATCGGCCGCGGGGGACTCCGTCGCGGTTGTCGGCGCCGCCGTCGTCGTGGCGGTCGTGGCGGTCGGTGGCTCGGACGTCGACGCTTCGGTCTCCGAGGTCTCGGTGCCGGATGTCTCGGTGCTTGACGTCGGGGTCGTCGGCGCGCCTGCCTCGGCGGCCGGTGTCGGCGGGATCAGCACCTCGTCGATCATGTAGATGTAGGCGCCGCGGGCGGTGTAGGCACACACCACCCGGTTGTCGTTGACGGTGATGTCGCCACCCTCGCCGGCCACGACGATGTCCCTGCCGTCTTGGGTGGGCATGGTGCCCTCGACATCATTGGGACCCAGGTAGCCCAGGACCATGTGGTAGAAGAGCACCGGCAGCAGGACCACCGGGTCGACCTTGAGGACCTCCAGGGTGGTCGGATCCAGCTTTTCGAACGCCGCGTTGGTCGGGGCGAAAACGACGTAGGGACCGCCATCGAGCACGCTGACGATGTTGATATCGGGGTTGAGTTCGCCGGAGATGAACCCGCTGAAGGTGCTCAGTTCGGGATTGCTGGCGATCGCCTCAGAGGCCGTCTGCAGGGCCATCGAGTCGATTGAGCCGGTCCCGGTGGGGAATTGGTTGCGGTAGTCGTCGCAGCCGGGCCCCTGCGGATCGGGGACCTTCGTGGAGGTCGGGGCCGCCGTGGTGGCGGGAGTCGCGGCCGGGGTGGGTTCGACCGGTTCGGGGGTGGGGTCGGCGTAGGCCTGGACGGCCGTCGGGATCGCGACGGTGATCGCGGCGATCGCCGCGGCGACGCCAAGGGTCTTGGTACGAATACTCACCGGTGTCTCCTGGTTCATCGTCGTCCCGGCGGAAGGCCGTGACGCCCCTGGCATCGTAAACGGACCGGGTTTCGTTACCCAAAACGGGAGAATCGGCCCCAAGTGCCGGCTGGAACCGCCGAGTGAGCGTGAAACCGCTGCTCGCTGTGATCGATGTGTGTCCGGCCTTACGATGCGGGGTATGGGTGATTTTGGCGCCGGGCCGCTAACCGTCCGCATTCGGGGGTTCAGCCCGGAGGTCGATCCGGATGCCTGGGTGGCCCCGAACGCCAGCCTGATCGGGCAGGTGCGCCTCGCGGCGCGGTCCAGTGTCTGGTACTCCGCCACCCTGCGGGCCGAGGCCGAGCCGATCGAAATCGGCCCCGGCACCAATGTTCAGGATGGGGCGGTCGTCCACGTCGACCCGCAGTACCCGGTCCGAGTCGGCGCCGGGGTGAGCGTCGGGCACAACGCGGTGCTGCACGGCTGCACCGTCGAGGACGCCGCGCTGATCGGAATGGGAGCCACCGTCCTCAACGGCGCGGTGGTCGGTGCCGGCGCACTGGTGGCCGCCGGCGCCCTGATCCCCCAGGGAATGGTGGTGCCACCCGGGATGCTGGTGGCCGGTGTGCCCGGCCGGGTACGCCGCGAACTCACCGCCGATGAACTCGCCGGCAACCGAAATAACGCCGCAGTCTACGAACTGCTGGTCGACCTCCACCGCGAAGCCACCTAGTGCTCCGGCGGAGGCGGACGTCAGCCTTGTGTCATTCATTCGGATGAATTTGTTTCGTACGGTGGGAGAGATGCGCATCGAGGAGATCCGGGCGGCTGCGGTGAAAGTGGCTGTGCCGCATCAGGAATGGCCATCGGTGGTGCGCCGCCGCCGGGTCATCGTCTGCTTGGTGCTGGTTGCCGGCGCTGCGCTGATGGCCCATTCCCTCCATCAACGGCCCGGGGCGGCGTCGTTCTACTGGTCCACCATGTCGCTGGCGGCGGTCTGGACTCTGGGATCCCTGCTGTCCGGTCCGTTGCACCTCGGCAGCATCAGTTGGCGGGGCCGCAACCAGCGGCCGGTGATCACCGGGATCATGATGGGTCTGCTACTTGGCGGGATATTTCTTGCCGGCGGCCTGGTAGTTCGCCACATCCCGGCGGTCGCCGAACGGATCACCCGGGTCCTGGAGTACACCAACCACGGTCCGCTGCTGCTGATCGTGCTCATCGCACTGGTGAACGGTATCGCCGAGGAGCTCTTCTTCCGCGGTGCGCTGTTCACCGCACTGGGCGGGTTCTACCCGGTGATCATCTCGACGTTGTTGTATGCGGTCGCGACCTCGGCTACCGGCAATCCGATGCTGGGGTTCGCCGCTCTGGTGCTGGGCGCCGTGTGCGCGT
>CAZKUK010000032.1:24495-38790 GCA_964555915.1 uncultured Mycobacterium sp. | reverse complement strand
CGGTCTTGATGACATCGGGGCCGGTGATGAACATCTGGCTGGTCTGGTCGACCATGACGACGAAGTCGGTCAGCGCGGGGGAGTACACGTGACCCCCGGCGGCCGCGCCCATGATCAGCGAGATCTGCGGCACCACACCGGATGCCAGGATGTTGTTCCGGAAGATCCGGCTGTAGAGGCCGAGGGAGACCACACCCTCCTGGATCCGGGCGCCGGCCCCGTCGTTGATACCGATCAACGGTCGTCCGGTCTTGATGGCCAGTTCCTGGATCTTGACGATCTTCTCGCCGTAGACCTCTCCGAGGCTGCCGCCGAACACGGTGGCGTCCTGGCTGAAAATGCAGACTTCCCGGCCGTCGATGGTGCCGTAGCCGGTCACCACGCCGTCGCCTACCGGCCGGTTGTCCTTCAGGCCGAAGTTGGTGGCGCGGTGCCGCGCCAGTGCGTCGAGTTCGACGAAGGAGTCCTCGTCGAGCAGGGCCAGGATGCGTTCGCGGGCGGTCAGTTTGCCCTTGGCGTGGGTTTTTTCGACAGCGGCCTCACCGACCGGATGCAGCGTCTCCTCGGCACGCTGACGCAGATCGGCCAACTTGCCGGCCGTGGTGTGGATATCCGGTTCGGTAACGCTTGTCATGGGTGACGATGTTAGACCGTCACCGGGCGGCCGGGGTCCGCCTACTCCTTGACGACGAGCACGGTTTGCAGCGACGGATCACCGCAGTAGGCGATCCGGGTTCCGCTGCGTGCCTCGGCCTGCAGCGCCGCCAGCGTCGCGGCATCCACCCGCTCACCGGGCGCCAGTGCCGGTACGCCCGGCGGGTACGGCGCCGCGGTCTCGGCGGCGATCCGTCCCACCGCCGCTTCGGCGGGCACCCGCTCGTGGTCGGCGAAGAAGGCATCCCGGGGGGTCATCGCGGTATCCGGTTGCAGTGTCCAGGCGGTGATCGGGACCACGGGTCGCGGGGTCCCGCGGTATTCCTCGATCGCGCGAATGATCTCGGTGACCATGAAATCGACGGTCGCGGGGGTGTCGGCCAGTGTGATGACGGGGCAGAACGTGTCCCGGTCGGCGAACTCCAGATGAAGGCCCCGCTGCTCCAGCACGTCGGCGACCACCTGACCGTCGGCTCCGGTCCCGGCCAGCGTCAGCACGATCTTGGTGGGGTCCTGCATCAGCAGTCCGGGTGAGCGTTCGGCCAATTCCGGACCGACCACACCGAGCCCGGGCACCTGGCGGAATCGGTCGCGCGCGTCATAGGCCAGCCCGATCGCCTGGCCCAGTAACTCCTCGCCACGCTCGGCCAGCAGGTCCCGGGTCAGGTCGATGCTGGCGAAGATCCCGCCCGACGGGCTGGTGGTGTGCAGGCCCTCGAAGGCGGCCTCAAGCCGTTCGAGGTCGATCCGTTCGCTTTGCGCCAGCACCATGGAGGACTGCGAAAAGCCGGTCACATGTTTGTGAATGCTCGTCACAAGTGCGTCCGCGCCGGCCTGAATGGCATGCGGGGGTAGGCCGGGATGGAAACCGAGGTGGGCTCCCCAGGCGGCGTCGACGGCCAGCGGAATGCCGTGGGCGTGCGCCAGCTCGGCGTGCGCGGCGACATCGGAGACCCCGCCGACGTAGCTCGGCTCGACCAACAGCACCGCCTTGGCTTCGGGGTGCTCCCGCAGGGCGTCGGCGACCCGGCTCACCGGCATACCCGCGGTCAGACCGGTCTGCTCGTCGATATCCGGCCGCACCCAGACCGGCACCAGGCCGGCCAGCACCAGGCCGAAGAACAGTGACTTGTGAATGGTGCGTGCCACGATCACGGTGTCGCCGGGTTTGCCGATCGTCAGACACAGTGCCTCGTTACCGTGCGAGGAACCCTGAACGGAGAATCCGCACCAGTCCGCGCCCCAGAGTTCACCGGCCAGGCGCTCGGCCGTGGCCAGTCGCCGGGTCGACACCCGCCGGTTCTCCACACCGAGGTAGTGCGGGATGTCCAGCGCCAGGAATTCGTCGACCAGTTCCGGATTGCGCTTGTGGCCCGGGGTGGTGAACGGTGTGCCGGGATTGGCCAGGAAACTGCGGTAGGCGTCGTACAGTGGTGCGTTCCTCGGCCTGTTGAACATGGGTGGCAGTCCTCCTGATGATTTCCCGGGAGCGTAGCGCCCCCATGACGTCGGTGCCCGGTGACGTGAGGAGAAGCCCGTGGGATACCCGGACAATGTTCTGGCGGCCGACGAACATGTCGTGCTGCACCGCCACCCGCACTGGAAGCGCCTGATCGGTCCGGTGCTGGCGCTGGTGCTGATCACGGCGGTGGCCGCGTTCGGCGCGGCGCTGGTCAGCCGGACCGGCTGGGATCCGCGGGCCCGCCAGGTGGTCTCGGCGGTGATAGCGGGCATCTGGCTGCTGCTGACCGGGTGGCTGACGGCGCGGCCGTTCCTGGCCTGGCTGACGACCCATTTCGTCATCACCGACCGCCGGGTGATGTACCGCCACGGCGTACTGACCCGGGCCGGTATCGACATACCGCTGGCCAGGATCAACAGCGTCGAGTTCCGGCACGGCCTCATCGACCGGATGGTCCGCACCGGCACGCTGGTCATCGAGTCGGCGGCGCAGGATCCGCTGGAGTTCTTCGACATTCCCCGGGTCGAGCAGGTGCACGCCCTGCTCTACCACGAGGTTTTCGACACGCTGGGAGCCGAGGAGTACCCGTCCGGAGGTTAGGCCGCGGGCGGTCGGCGCCGGCGGCGCAGCGGGGTGACCACTCCGCGCCGGGCTTCGCGGGCCTCCATCTCATCTTCGAGGGCTTCGACGATGCCACCGGAGGTCAACGTCGACTCCAGCGCCCGATCCGGCTCGCGGCCGACCTCATCAGGGAACACCCACCGGCGGAACGCCCAGAACCGGAAGGCCATCTGCAGCAGGTTGCCGATGATGTACGCCGACAGGAAGTCGGCGAGGTTCTCCGTCGCCAGCGTGACATTCGGTACCCGCAGCCCCAGCACATAGCTGGAGAACCAAAGCGGGGCCATGCTCAGCACCACCCCCACGCCGCTGACCCCGAAGAACAGCAGCGCCTCGTGGTGCCGTTCCCGGCCGCCGCGGTCGCGGAAGCTCCACTCCCGGTTGAGGATGTAGGACGCGATCACCGCGACGATGCCGGCGATCACCTTGGCGGTGACCGGCTTCGGCTCGAGTACGGTCAGCTTCAGTGTGAAGAAAATCACCGAGTCGATGACGAAGGTGGTGGCGCCGACGATCGCGAACTTGATCAGTTCGTGATGCCGCTCAGCGAAGGGCCGGAACGCCCGGGGTAACCGGGAGATCGTGGCATCGGCAAAAGACACGAGTTCCAATTCTACGGAAATCTGCCCGTCTTCCGTAGTGGCGCTGGTCACCACCGCTAATTGCGGGCTCCGCACGCCGTATCACCGCCCCCGCCGGTTCGGGGCCCCGGCCGTGTAACGATGGTCCCCGTGCCGGACGGACCCCCGCAGAGACCAGTGGTGGCGATGGTGGGCGGCGGGCAATTGGCCCGGATGTCCCATCAGGCGGCGATAGCCCTGGGGCAGAGCCTGCGGGTGCTGGCGGTCAGCCCGCACGATCCGGCCGCCCAGGTGAGTCCCGACATCGTTCTGGGCGCCCACACCGACCCGTCAGCGCTGCGCCGGGCCGCCGAGGGCGCCGCGGCACTGACCTTCGACCACGAGCATGTGCCGACCGGGTTACTGCGGGATCTGGTCGCCGAGGGGGTGACGGTCCTGCCCTCGCCCGAGGCGCTGGTCTATGCCCAGGACAAGCTGGCGATGCGCCGGCGACTCGCCGAGATGGGCGCTCCGGCGCCCCGGTTCGCCGAGGTGAGCAGGGTCGGTGACGTCGACGCCTTCGCCGCCACGGTGGGCGGCCCGCCGGTGGTCAAAACCGTGCGCGGCGGATACGACGGCCGCGGGGTGGTGCTGGCCGGCGATATCGGCGCGGCGCGGGAGGCGGTGGCCGGCTATCTCGCCGACGGGGTGGCCGTGCTGCTGGAGGAACGGGTGGCCATGCGCAGGGAACTCGCGGTGTTGGTGGCACGTTCGCCGCTCGGCCAGGGTGCGGCCTGGCCGGTGGTGGAAACCGTTCAGCGCCAGGGTATTTGCGTCACCGTGGTGGCGCCGGCGCAAGACCTGCCGCAGGATCTGGGTGCACAGGCCGAACAACTGGGGTTGCGCATCGCCGCGGAGTTGGGCGTCGTCGGCGTGCTGGCCGTCGAGCTGTTCGAGACGGCCGACGGCGGGCTGATGGTCAACGAACTGGCGATGCGCCCGCACAATTCCGGGCACTGGACCATGAACGGATCGGTCACCAGCCAGTTCGAACAGCACCTGCGCGCGGTGCTGGACTATCCGCTCGGCCAGACCGGGGCGCTGGCGCCGGTGACGGTGATGGCCAACGTGCTCGGCGCACCGATGGCCCCGGCGATCAGCATGGATGAGCGGCTGCATCATGTGTTCGGCCGGATACCGGATGCCAACGTGCACCTGTACGGCAAGCAGGAGCGGCCGGGACGCAAGATCGGCCACGTGAATGTGCTGGGCAACGATGTCGGGGTGGTGCGCGAGCGCGCCGAGCGGGCGGCACACTGGTTGTCCCACGCCGAGTGGGCCGACGGATGGGATGGACACGGCGATGACTGAGACACCGAGGGTCGGCGTGATCATGGGCAGCGACAGTGACTGGCCGGTGATGGAGGCGGCTGCCGGCGCACTGGCCGAATTCGAGGTCCCCTTCGAGGTGGGTGTGGTCTCGGCGCACCGCACCCCGGGGCTGATGCTGGACTACGCCCGCGGCGCGGCCGATCGCGGCCTGGAGGTGATCATCGCCGGCGCCGGCGGTGCCGCGCATCTGCCCGGGATGGTGGCCGCCGCCACCCCGCTGCCGGTGATCGGCGTCCCGGTGCCACTGGCCACCCTCGACGGCCTGGACTCGCTGCTGTCGATCGTCCAGATGCCGGCCGGCGTTCCGGTGGCATGCGTGTCGATCGGCGGGGCGCGTAACGCCGGGTTGCTGGCGGTGCGGATCCTGGCCTCGGCCGACGCGGGGTTGCGGCGCCGGATGGCGGGTTTCCAGGCCGGGCTGGAGGCGGAGGTCGCGGCCAAGGACCGGGCGTTACGGCAGCGTTTACTCGGGGAGTAGACGAGCGGGTAATCTGGCGGCCAAAAGCGAGGAGGCTGTCATGGCTGGCTGGTCCGGTAATTCGTCGTTCGATGTCTTCGGTCTGCCCGAGGAGCATGAGGAGCTCCGGGCTGCGATTCGGGCGCTGGCGGAGAAGGAGATCGCTCCTTACGCCGCCGCGGTCGACGAGGAGGCGCGTTTCCCCGAGGAGGCCCTCACCGTTCTGAACGCCTCGGGTTTCAACGCGGTCCACGTGCCCGAGGAGTTCGGTGGCCAGGGGGCGGATTCGGTGGCCGCCTGCATCGTCATCGAGGAGGTCGCCCGGGTCGACGCGTCGGCGTCGCTGATCCCGGCGGTCAACAAGCTGGGCACGATGGGCTTGATTCTGCGCGGCTCCGATGAGCTGAAGAAACAGGTGCTGCCCGAGATCGCCGACGGCAAGATGGCGTCGTATGCGCTCTCCGAGCGGGAGGCCGGCAGTGACGCCGCGGCGATGCGGACCCGGGCCAAAGCCGACGGTGAGGATTGGATCCTCAACGGTTCCAAGTGCTGGATCACCAACGGCGGCAGGTCCGCGTGGTACACCGTCATGGCGGTCAGTGACCCGGACAAGGGCGCCAACGGCATCTCGGCGTTCATGGTGCACGAGGACGACGAGGGTTTCGTCGTCGGACCCAAGGAGCGCAAGCTCGGTATCAAGGGCTCGCCCACCACCGAGCTGTACTTCGAGAACTGCCGGATCCCCGGCGACCGGATCATCGGCGAACCCGGCACCGGGTTCAAGACCGCGCTGGCCACCCTGGACCACACCCGGCCCACGATCGGCGCCCAGGCGGTGGGAATCGCCCAGGGGGCCCTCGACGCCGCCATCGAATACACCAAGGACCGCAAGCAGTTCGGCCGTCCGGTCGCCGACAACCAGGGTGTGCAGTTCATGCTCGCCGATATGGCGATGAAGGTCGAAGCAGCCCGCCTGATGGTGTACTCGGCGGCGGCCCGGGCCGAGCGCGGCGAACCGGATCTCGGCTTCATCTCCGCGGCGTCGAAGTGCTTCGCCTCCGATGTGGCGATGGAGGTGACCACCGACGCCGTGCAGCTCTTCGGCGGCGCCGGGTACACCGTCGACTTCCCGGTGGAGCGGATGATGCGCGACGCCAAGATCACCCAGATCTACGAGGGCACCAACCAGATTCAGCGGGTGGTCATGTCCCGCGCGCTGCTGCGCTGAGGATCACTCGGCGGGACGCAGGTGGGTGATATCACCCGCCGCCACCGGAACGGTCTCGCGGCCGGTATCGATCTGCAGTTGCCCCGTCGGATCGATGTCGGTTGCCGTGCCGATGACCTCCCGGCCGCCCGGCAGCAGTGCCCGAACCCGGGTGCCCAGGGTGACGCTGCGGCGACGGTAATCGTCTGCCAGCGCGGGATCATCACCGCCGAGAACTCGCCAACGGTCGATGCGCGCGGTCCACTCGGCCAGTACGGCGCCCAGCAGCGCGCTGCGGTCGATCATGGTCGAGCCGAGCATCAGCAGAGAGGTGGCGCGGCCGTCCGGGGCCTCATCGGCCCGCAGCGAGACATTCAGGCCCAGCCCGATCACGACCACCGGGTCCGGTGCGGCCACCTCGGCCAGAATGCCGCCCAGTTTGTGTTCGCCGACGAGAATGTCGTTGGGCCACTTCAAACCGGGTTCGATCCCGGTGGTCGCGGCGACGGCGTCGACCACCGCCACGCCGGTCAGCAGCGGCAGCCAGCCCCAGGCCGCCGGTGCCAGCCCGGCTACGCCCAGGCCCACAGATACTGCGATCTGGGAGCGTGGCGGGGTGGACCAGCTGCGACCGTTGCGGCCGCGGCCGGCGCTCTGATGCTCGGCGACCAGCACCACACCGTCGATATCCGCGCCGGCGCGGTGCCGGGACAGCAGGTCGGCGTTGGTGGAACCGGTGCTGTCGACCACCTCCACACTGCGCAGCGCCCGGTCGGGCCCGATGAGGTCGCGGCACACGCCGGCGGTATCCAGGGGGGGACGGTCCTCGGCCATATCGGCCAGCCTAGGCCTAGAGCGGGGGCCGGCCACCGACCCGGATTGACGCGGTAGTGGGCCAGCGCCTAGGTTCTCGTCCGTGATTACTCTGCGTAAAACCGCTGCCCTCTCCGGCGCACTCGCCGTCGCCGCTGTCGGGTTCGCCGGCCCGGCCGCCGCGGATGCCACCGTCCCGCCGGCCATGCTGAACACCACCTGCTCACTGGACCAGATCCTGGCCGCCACCAAGGTCGTCGATCCGGTCACCTACGGCGAGCTGATCGGCAAGTACAACTCCGAACCCCGGTGGGTGCAGGGCGGCATCGTCTACCACATGAATCTTCTGCTGCAGAAGTCACCGCAGGAGCGTCAGGCCGAGGTGAACGAGCTGGTGGGCATCTTCCCCCAGTACGTGTCGATCTTCACCGCCGCCGAGCCGGTCGCCGACGAGATCGCGGCCAAGTGCCCGACCTTCCCGGCCGAGGATCCGGCGGTGTGGGACGCGTCGGCTCCGGCGCCCGCGCCGGTGCCGGCACCGGCGACCGCCGCGGCTCCGGCCTAGTCCAGTGTTCGGGTGACCTTTTCGGTCGCCCGCCGCCGGTCCAACAGCGCCGGGTCCGGGTTGGCCAACTGCACCAGTGAGGCTCCCGCAGCCAGCACCGCGAGCAGGTTGTCGACGATCTGTTCGGTCGTCGACCACGGCCGGTCCGTCATCACCCGGTCGCCGGCGGATAGCCCGCGGGCCCGGGCGCCCAGTCGCGCCGCGGCGAGCACCTCCGCGACGGTCTGGCCGGCCAGTGCCGGGCCGGGGGTGCGCTCGGGAACGACCTGATCGCCGTGCACCCGCACCGCGGTCGCGTAGTCGGTGACACCGACCGGCAGGTCGGGGGCCGGGGCGCCGAACGGGTCCAGCGACAGCACCGCCACCTCGCCGAGCTGGGTACCGCCGGCCACCGCGTCATCGGCCTCATCGAGCCGGTCGGCGGTGCACAGGGCGATCTCCGCGGGTCCGGCCAGGGTCACCTCGGCGCCGATCCACCACACCCCCAGCATGACGGCGACGGTCTGCCAGTGGGCGGGCAGCAGCACCGCCACCCGGGTTCCGGGACCGGCGCCGAGTTCATCGCGCAGCAGGTTCGCGGTCTTGGCCGCCCAGTTGGCCAGTGTCACCGTGGACAGTTCGATCCGTTCGCCGGTGGCGTCGTCGTAATAGGTGATCCGCGGACCCATCCGATCGGCGCCGAGCAGCGGGCCGAGCAGCTCATCGGTGAGGTTCATCGACACCGAGTCAGTTGACGCACTGGGGGTCATCGGGTCCGGCGGTGAACACCTGCGAGGGGAGTGGGGTCTGTTCGTCGGTTACCTCGGCGGACATGTTCTGCACGGTCTGCGCGGTGGGCAGGGAACCGTCCAGCCCGGATCCCGGTCCGGCGTAATCGTCGGCCAGGATCACGTGCACGGTGCCCGCGGGGATCGAGGAGTCGGTCACCACCGGAAGGCCGCCGAGTTCGGCTGAGACGGCCTGGGCGCCGAGGTCGTCCTCGGCGGCGGCCTGCACCTGGCTCTCGCTCACCCCCGTCCCATCGTGGTTGGCGATCGAGCCCTCGGTGAACCCCCTGGCGGTCAGCCGCTCGGACACCGCGCCGGCGAGGCCGTTGATATCGGTGTCGTTGTAGACGTCCACCGTGGTCTGGTCGGGGGAGTAGGCGACCTTGGCGGTCTTTCCCTCGCTCTGATCCTGTAGCAGGCCCGACACCCACTGCTGCACCTGCTCCGGGTCGACCCGGACCACCGACTGCATCCCGTCGTCACTCCAGCCGTCCTCAGCCAACACCGGGATCGTGGCGAACGCGACGTTCCCGGCGGCCAGCTTCTGCAGCTGGGTGAGGAAATCCATCACATCCCAGCCCGAGGAGATCACCACCGAGCGGTGGATGGCGTCCTGCAGCCGGTTCAGGGTGCCCGGACTGCTCAAGGTCTTACCCGAGATGACCTGGTGGGCGAGTGAGGCCATCACCACCTGCTGGCGCACCACCCGATCGAGGTCGCCGCGCGGCATATCGTGGCGCTGGCGGACGAAGCTCAGCGCCTGTGCCCCGTCCAGCCGCTGCCAGCCGGCCGGGAAGTCGGCGCCCGAAAGTGGTTCGTAGACGGGCTCTTTGAGGCACACCTCGACCCCGCCCAGGGCATCGGTGATCAGCGAGAAGCCGAGCAGGCCGATCTCGGCGTAATGATCCACCGTCACACCGGTCAGGTCGGCGACGGTCCGGATCAGCGCGTTGCGGCCGGCTTCCACGGCCTGCGGCTCGGCGACGGCGGCATCCATGCCCTGGTTCTCGACGAGCTCTTTCATCAGCTCCAGCCTGACCTCACCGTAAACCCCGTTGATCTTGGTCTTTCCCAGATCCGGTGCCTCGACGTAGGAGTCGCGGGGGATGGAGATGGCGGTGGCCGAGCGGCCGTTCGTGGGGATGCGCACCAGGATGATGGTGTCGGTATTCGTCGCGACGTCATCGCCGGCGTGCAGCTGGGCCAGTTCGGCCTCCGAGAGCGGGTTGCCATGCGCGTCGGTGCGGCTGTCCACGCCGACCAGCAGAATATCCACGGCGCCGTCGTCATCGGCGCCCCGGCCGCCCAGCATGGCGGTGGTGAAGTGGAAGATCCCGCTCTCGAAGGAGCGGATCGAGCCCCACGCCACCCCGGTACCGAGCAGAACCGTCACGGCGAGCAGAGCCAGAGCGGTGCGCGCGACCGGCCGCGCACGCGTCACTGCTGTCACTTCCGTCTCATCCGGCACCACCACAGGCTACTGGCCGGACGGCCGCATCCCCGGTAGCCGAAACCGGCGTGCCAGACTCGTCGCCGTGGCGAAACGGATGGTGATCACCGGTGCGGGCGGCCAGGTCGGGCGATTTCTCGCAGTTCAGGCCGCCCGGCAGGGTTACGAGGTGTGCGCACTGGCACATCGGGATTTCGATATCACCGATCCGGTCGCCGCCCGGCGGTGGGTCCGGAGCGGGGACCTGGTGGTCAACTGCGCGGCGTTCACCGCCGTCGACGCCGCCGAGTCCGAGCCGGAGGCGGCGAAGGCCGTCAACGCGGTGGGGCCAGCGACCATCGCCCGCGCCTGCGCGGCGGTGCGGGCCAGGTTTGTGCACATCTCCACCGATTACGTTTTTCGCGGCGACCTGCGCCGGCCGTATGAGATCACCGATCCCACCGGCCCGCTGAGTGTGTACGGGACCACCAAGCGGGACGGTGAGCTGGCGGTACATGCCGAGATGCCCGATGCCCACGTCGTCCGGACCTCCTGGGTCTACACCGGCGATTCCGGGTCCGACTTCGTCGCGGCCATGCGCCGGTTGGCTGCCACCGACCGGGTGATCGACGTCGTCGATGACCAGACCGGGTCGCCGACCTACGTCGCCGACCTGGTCGGCGCGCTGCTCCAGGTCGCCGCCGGCGGGATCGAGGCGCCGGTTCTGCACGCCGCCAACGCCGGGGTGGCCAGCCGCTTCGAGCAGGCCCGCGCGGTGTTCGCCGAACTGGGCGCCGACCCTGAGCGGGTGCGGCCGGTGGGCACCGCCGCGGTACCAAGGCCGGCGCCCCGTCCCGTCTTTTCTGCGCTGTCGATGGACTGCTCGGTCCGGGCCGGCCTGACCCCGCTGCGGCCCTGGCGCGAGGCGCTGGCCGAGGCGGTTGCCGTACCGTTCCTAATCATTGAGCAGAAGTGAGTTCTGTTCAGTTGCGACCCGAACGGTCTTGGTCGCGGGAGCTCGGCGCTGCCCGGTGGACCGACGCGCCTCGTGGGCGTGGCGGTGGACCGGGGCTTTCCGGACTCCCTGCGATCTCGGAAGCCTCACAGGTCTAGCCGGTGGAGTGCCCACACCCATCCGCTGTTGGGTACGGGGTCCTGCCGGCCGACGCCTGATCGGCTTACCGAGACCACGTCTACCGATAGCGGCCGCCGCGCCGTGATGGCGGGTGACCTCTCCGGAAGTCTGTTGCTGCAAAGGCTTACGCCAGTGCTCATCACCCCACTTACTCGTGTAAGCGGGATCGACACCAATAATCGGAATACCGCGGCGGGTTGCCATCGCGGTCAAACGGTCACGGAACTTGGCGGTGGGGATACCGGCGACGGTTCGCCGAAACTTCTTACCTCGACCACCACGACCCATGGTTTCGCGACCCGTGGCACGGGAATCGGCGAAGTTGAGGTTCTCCACCGCGACCGCCACGCAATCGTTGAGTTCAGCGATATTCAGCAGTTCAGTGATCGCAGTGCGCAGGTGCCCATCACGGTGGGAGGCGCGCAACTTCTTGACCTCGAGGGCGATCGTGACCGGTTCACCGACGGGGTTTCCAGACGCATCCAGCACACACGCGGCGAGATGATCCGCGTTGAGGTCGACACCGAGAACCCGACCGCCGCGAAGCTCCTCAAGTTCAGGGGACGGTTCCGGGGTGATCGCCCAGGACGCATCCAGATACCATCGGCCGCGCTGAGGATCGAAAACGATGTCGTAGCGCACTGCTTTCCGCTGATTGACCCGCGCCGCCCACTGAGGCCCACCGTGAGTGAACCCGACCGGGGAGGCGAACTGAAGGTGCCCGCCGAACTTACCGGCCAGCGCAGCGGGAACTTTAATCTGCAACCGACCCTGCGTGTCGACACGGATGGTCTCGTTACCACCAGCTTTTCCGGTCTCACCGTCAGCGGTCAGAAACATGCGCGCGGCGTTCCACCGATCGCGCCACTGCTGCTCGTCCATCCCCGCCGCGTCCAGGTTTGTGCGGTTGCGCCACAACCGTTTTCCACCCATCGTGATCGACGGGCGCCCCTCGGAGAGTTCAGCTTCAGCGGCGGCCAGCCGCTGCTTCAGGATGGCCAGCCGGCGGGTCTTGGCGAACCGCTCGGCGGTCGTGGCGTATCCGTGTTTACGTTTCCCGCGGCGTGATTCTCCGGCATCGTCAGCGAGTTCACCCGGTCGCAGGGAGCAGCGTTTCTCGAGGACCTCGACCGCAGAATGTAGATCGGCGACGTGAGCTGCCAAGCCGCGCATTCCCAACTGGTACTGGTCTTCCACCGCCCGGGTGATCGCGCCCGCCCATCGAGACGACGACACCGATGTCAACGCCTGCTTGCGCGTCGCACGCCACTGCTTATGTCCGTCACGGTCTATCCGACCCAAGCGGACACGCCCTGCCAGCTCGCGGCGGTAACAACCACCGAGGAACTCGCCGATCTCCATCAACGCGGCGGCTTCGGTGTCAGACAGGTGCAGCCGTGTCCGGAACCGGCACCCGGACGGGCCCGCGGCGACCAGTGGATCGGAGATCTTCCGCAACGGCTTTCCCGCACTCACCAGTGCCTCATCAGTTCTTTGACCGTGAACGGTGGTTCTAGGGATCGCGCCTCCAGAAGTGCGCTGACGTCGGATTCAGTGAAGTTGTCGCCGTCTTTCATGGCGTAGAGCATGGACTGCTCGATGTCGCTCATGAAGTCGGAATGCTCGGCGCACCAGCGGCGGACACTTTTCTTGATGCCTTCGCGCTGGCGTTTCTTCGCCGGTGACACAGACTTGTAGGCGTGTGCACGGTGGGCGTTCTGGGCGGTCTTGTATCCGTAGCCCTGGGCATCGTCGATCACCGCTCCGGTCGCGGCGTCGACGACAACGTGTCGGCGGTCGTAGCCATCCGACAGCGCGGGGCTAACGACCACGCGCACAGCTGATTCCGCCATGTCAGGAATTCTCCCGGCGGGCTACGACAGATTCTGCGGCGATTACCGCCTGCGGTCCAATGTCTCGCTGCGCGCAGCCGACCGCTTTCAAAGCACGGTTTCGGGCACTTCTACGCCCGTAGACCCGTGCGCAGAATGACGTGAGAACCTCCACCATGTCGCGCACTAGATCGTCGTCGACTTCACCGCCGTCGAGCACTACCAGCCGCCGTCCATGTGCCGACAACGCGGCTTCCACCAGCTCGGTGTTCATCCTCCCCAACCGGTCGCGGTGTTCGACTACCACGGTGGTGACCGCCGGATCGGCGAGCAGCCGGCGGACTTTCGAGCGTGAGCCGTTCATCCCGGAACCGACTTCTGCCTCAACACGCACCACCTGCCCACCGGCTTGCGCCGCCCAAGTGGACAACCGGGCGACCTGGCGGTCGAGATCGGACTTCTGGTCATGCGACGAGACCCGCGCATACAGCCCGAATGTGCTGGTCGGGGTGGCGATCGCTGCCTCAGGCGAGACCAACACCGACCGCGAATTCACCCGCACCGCCGGCACCGGCAGGGTGCCCTCACGGAACCAGCGATACGCCGTCTGTGGGTGCACTCCCTGCAGTCGCGCCCACTGGGTCAGATTCAACCCTCAAGCGGACTTGTTAGAACGTATGTACGCTCGTTATTGCTCAGTAAAAGATGCGTAGCTGGAACCCTCGAAGGCGATCCGCGCCGATTCTATGGAAACTTCCCGCCGACCGGCACGATCCCGAAACCTAGAAAATAGCCCTTGAGCAGCACGGATGACACGTCCCTAGGGGGCTGATGACACGTCCCCGGCGCCGATTCGGTCGGCGCTAACGTGATCAGGCCTTTCCCCGGCCGGACGCCAGTGTGACGCGCCGCCCGATTGCCGCGGTGAGTGCATCCAGCTCGGCTAGTACATCCCCGGCCGCCCAGACGCGATTGCGTTTGTTGGCTGATAGCAGATCGAGGATGCCGGCCTCGGTGAGTCGGTTGAGGGCGTTGTAGGTGGCGACTTCCGATCTGCCGGTTATGGCTACCGCGTCGGCGGCATCGAAGATCGGCGTATCCAGAAGCCGTTCGATTAGTGCGCTCTCCGCTGAATCGGCCCGGGCGCAGGCGATCTCACGCCATCGCTCGGGCAGGGTGGACAGGCTGCCGGCGGACTCCTCGGCGGCGGCGCAGGCGTGAATCGTCGCCTGGGCCACATAACCGACGAACGCATCGGCTGCGCCGCCGCGGTAGTCGGTGAGCGTGTCGAAATAGCGCTGCGTATCGGCCAACATCACCGACGCCAAGGGGACGGTGATGCGGGTCACGCCAAAAGGGGCCGCCAGCAGCGTCGATGACACGTCCCCGGTGCTCGTGGCC
>CAZKUK010000032.1:0-24395 GCA_964555915.1 uncultured Mycobacterium sp. | reverse complement strand
CACGCCAAAAGGGGCCGCCAGCAGCGTCGATGACACGTCCCCGGTGCTCGTGGCCGCGGGTGGAACGCGAGGAATCCTCGGGCTGGTGTCGAGCGGCGGCGCATCCCCATCGCGCCTGGTCGCGACGGTAACATCAGGTTTGTCCACGCCACGGCACAGGAGGGGGGCGCTCGATGACCGAGATGACCTTCGACGTGCCGAGTGTCAACAGCGGCGCCGACAGCCTCAGCCAGAAGAGCGGCAGCGCCGCCTCCGACCTCACCAACGGGGTCACGTCGAACCTCGCCCCGCCCTCCGCGTCGAGCCCCGTCGGTGGCCTGATATCCATGCTCGCCGGACAGCTCCAAGGCGGCTTGGCCACCGTTGGCCCCTCGCTCAGTCAGGATGCGGTCTCCAACAAGCCGACGACGCCCGAAAGGCGGTCAACCGCAAGCAGGCCCAGCGCCGGAAGATGCAAAAAGAAGTCCTGGACAGCTTCCCTGAACCGTCGCAGGAGTTGATCGCGCAGATCGCGGCCACCACAGCGGAAATTGAACAGGCCAAGGCCGACCACGAGGCCGCCAAGCAGGCTGTCGCCGACGCCGCCGATGACCTGGTCGCCGCCCGCTACCAACTCGCGATGACCCAGCCGCAAGAACAAGCCGACGAGTACTGCGCCACCCTCGGCGACGGACCGTTACCCTCAACGCCGTGACCGACGAGCCCGCTCTGACCGTGGTCACGGTGACATATTCGCCGGGTTCGCACCTGGACCGGTTCCTGTCGTCGCTGACGGTGGCGACAGACCTCCCGTTGCGGGTGGTGATGGCCGACAACGGTTCCACCGACGGCGCTCCGGAGGAGGCGTTGGAGCGCTATCCCGGGACTGAGTTACTGCGTACCGGCGCCAACCTGGGGTACGGCACCGCCGTCAACCGTGCCGTGGCCACGGTGCCGTCGGGTCAGGAGTTCGTATTGGTCGCCAACCCGGACGTGGTGTGGGCGCCGGGCAGTATCGATGCGCTGCTGGAGGCCGCCGGCCGCTGGCCGCGGGCCGGCAGTCTGGGTCCGCTGATCCGCGACCCCGACGGTGCGGTGTACCCGTCGGCCCGGCACCTGCCCAGCCTGGTTCGCGGCGGTATGCACGCGGTGCTCGGTTTTGCCTGGAAGGCCAACCCCTGGACGAGGTCCTACCGGCAGGAGCATGTCGAGCCCAGCGAACGTCCGGTCGGCTGGCTGTCGGGTTCCTGCCTGCTGGTGCGCCGGTCGGCGTTCGACGCGGTCGGGGGATTCGACGAGCGGTACTTCATGTACATGGAGGATGTCGACCTCGGTGACCGGCTGGGCCGGGCCGGCTGGCTCAACGTCTACGCGCCCAAATCGGAGATCCTGCACGATAAGGGCCATTCGACGGGTCGGGATCCGGACCGCAATCTGCGTGCCCACCATGTGAGCACCTATATTTACCTGTCTGATCGCCATTCCGGCCCGTGGCGGGCACCGCTGCGCTGGACTATGCGGACAGCCCTGCGGGTCCGGGCGGGGGCGGCGGTACGTAGGTCCCGCCGAGAATTGCCGACAGCGCCGCCGGAAGGGATGAGATGACCACCGACGTCGACGCCGTGATCCTGGTCGGCGGCAAGGGAACCCGTCTGCGGCCGCTGACGCTGTCCGCGCCCAAGCCGATGTTGCCGACCGCCGGACTGCCGTTCCTGACCCACCTGCTGTCCCGGATCGCGGCCGCGGGTATCGAACATGTCATCCTCGGTACCTCGTATCAGGCGCAGACATTCGAGGCCGAGTTCGGCGACGGATCCAAACTGGGCTTGCAGATCGACTATGTCTTCGAGGAAGAGCCGTTGGGTACCGGTGGCGGTATCGCCAATGTGGTCCCCAAACTGCGTCATGACACCGTGATGGTCTTCAACGGAGACGTGCTGTCCGGGATGGAACTCGGTGCCATGCTGAGGACCCATTCGGACTGTGCCGCTGACGTGACCCTGCACCTGGTCCGGGTCAGCGATCCGCGGGCGTTCGGGTCGGTGCCCACCGACGGTGACGGAAGGGTGCTGGCGTTCCTGGAGAAGACCGAGGATCCGCCGACCGATCAGATCAACGCCGGCACCTATATCTTCCGGCGCAGCGTCATCGAGCGCATCCCGCGCGGCCGCGGTGTCTCGGTGGAACGCGAGGTTTTTCCGGGGTTGTTGGCCGATGGCGCAAAGGTCTGCGGGTACGTCGACGCCACCTACTGGCGGGATATGGGCACCCCGGAGGATTTCGTTCGCGGGTCGGCGGACCTGGTGCGGGGTATCGCCCCGTCGCCGGCGCTGGCGGGCCGCCGCGGGGAGAGCCTGGTGCACGACGGTGCATCCGTGGCGCCCGGTGCCCTGCTGTATGGCGGGACCGCGGTGGGCCGCGGCGCCGAGATCGGGCCGGGGGTGCGCCTGGACGGCGCGGTGATCTTCGACGGCGCCCGGGTGGAGGCCGGTGCGGTGGTTGAGCGTTCGATCATCGGAGCGGGCGCGCGGATCGGCCCGCGGGCCCTGATCCGCGATGGTGTCATCGGCGACGGCGCTGATATCGGCGCCCGCTGCGAACTGTTGCGCGGGGCGCGGGTGTGGCCCGGGGTGCCCATCCCGGACTGCGGAATCCGGTACTCGTCAGATATCTGACGACCCGCCCCGCCGCCGGTCTGCGGCGCCGAGGCGTTGTACGGCCGCTTCCACCAGCGCGACCAGACCGGCGTCGGCGCCATCGGGCAGGGTGTCGATCGGCCACCAACGCAGGTCCAGGGATTCCTCGCTGATGACGGCCCGCGCGTCCGGCGGGGCGGTGGCGATGAACTGCAGGTCCAGATGCCGGGTCGGGGAGCCCAGTGAACAGGTCACCGGGTGAACATGAACGGCCGCCAAGATCGGGTCGACCAGCAGACCCTCGATACCGGATTCCTCGGTGGCCTCGCGCAGAGCGGCGGCGACGATATCGGGATCGGCATCCTCGCAGTGCCCGCCGAGTTGTAACCACCGCCCGAACCGCGGGTGCAGTGTGAGCAGCACCCGATCCCGGGTGTGGTCGAGTACCAGCACCGAGGCGGTGATGTGGCCCGGAACGCAGGTCCGCCGGCAGCCGTCCGGCCGGCCGAGAAGGAACGCCAGCACGGCATGGCGCAGCGCATCCTGACCCGGGTCGGGTGGCTCCCAGTCGGTGAGGGTGGCGACGGCCGATTCGTGCAGGCTCACCGGCGTACCAGCCGATCGCCGGGCGGCTCGGGATCCTTGGGTGGCAGCGGGTCATGCGGGTAGCCGATCGCGATGGCGCCCAACGGTTCCCAGTCATCGGGCAGGCCGAGGGTCTGGCGCACCACCCCGGGGGCGAAGATCGTCGACCCGATCCAGCAGCTACCGACCTCCCGCACAGCCAGCGCGACCAGCAGTGCCTGTACCGCCGCGCCGACCGCAACGGTGAACATGGTGTGCTCGGCCGCGGTACGCACCGGATCCGGGTAGCGGTGAGCGCCGTCCGGCACCAGGAACGGGATCACCACCTCGGGGGCGTCGTAGAGGATCTGCCCGCGGGCCACCCGGCGCTGAACCGACTCCGGTGAACGACCGTCGGCGGCCAGATCGGTGCGCCACGCCTGCTTCATCCGGTCGAGCAGGTCGATACGCCGATCGCGGTCCGCCAGCCACACGAAGCGCACCGGCCGGGTGTGATGTGGGGCCGGTGCGGTGAGTGCCTCGGCGACAGCGGACTCGAGCACCGCCGGGGCCACCGGCCGGTCGGCGAACCGGCGTACCGAGCGTCGCATCAGCTGCGCCTGCCGGCGGCCGAGGTCGATCGCCTCGGCGGTGCCGAGCCAGAACAGGTCATCGGAACCGCCGCGCAACAACCGGGTCGCGCAGGAGCCGTCATCAGGCAGCGTCACCCCGCGCACCACGGCCACCGGCACGCCGGTCAGCTTGCCCTTGACCAGGTCGGCGGCCGCGGCGATTTCGTCGGCCACCGCCACCTCGGTCACCAGCAGTTCGTTACCGTGCCGATCGCTGGCCCCGGCATAGCTGTGCAGTACCGGCACACCCGCGGAGCCGATCGCGGTGTCGGTCTGGCCGTGGCGCCAGGCGCGACCCATCGTGTCGGTGATGATCACGCCGATATCGGCACCGGTGAGCGTGCCCAGCTGAGCCCGCAGCCGCGCGGCACTGGCGTCGGAATCCTCGGGCAGCAGTGCCAACTCCGTGGTGTCGACGTTGGATCCGTCCACACCGGCCGCCGCCTGCACCAGGCCATGCCGGTTCGCGGTGATGAGGGTGCGGCCCTTGCGGGCCAGGACCCGCACCGCCTCGGATTCGATCAGGCTGCGGCGCAGGGCATCCCGTTGATCGGGGTCATCCGGCGCGGTGACGATCCGGCCCTCGCACTTCGAGACGACCTTGCTGGTGATCACGACGATATCCCCATCGTGCAGCCAGTGCGCCGCACCGGCGATGGCGGCCGCGAGATCGTCCCCGGGCCGGAACTCCGGAAGGCCGGTGACGGGGCGGATCTCGATTGGTGCGGCGGATCCGTGATCGGTCACCGAACAGGGCTCGTTCACAGCGGCACCCCGGCCGCCTCGAAGCCGGCGCGGACCATCGCGGCGGTGGCGTCCGGATCGGACATCAACAACGGCACCGATCTCACCGTGACCCCGGGGATCTCGGCTTCGTCGCCGTCGTGGACGAGCCAGTGGTCGAGCAGGCCGGTCGCCGACCTGGCGCCGTAGTGCCGGCCGACAGCCTGTGAGGTGGTCTCGACACCGAGTACCGACAGACACTCGTCGGCCATGCCGCGCAATGGTTTTCCGTCGACGATCGGCGAGTACCCGATCACCGGGGCCGCGGTGGAGCGCAGCGCCCCCCGGATCCCGGCAATCGCCAGGATGGCGCCGATGCTGACCACCGGGTTCGACGGCGCCAGGATGACGATGTCGGCTGTCGTGATCGCCTCAACGACACCGGCTCCGGCGCCGGCTTTCTCGGAGCCGACGAATGCGAAGCTGTGGGTGGGAATCTTGGCGCGGTAGCGCACCCACCATTCCTGGAAGTGGATTGCCCGGCGGTCGCCGGTGTCCGGATCGGTTACCACAACGTGGGTTTCACACCGGTCGTCGCTGGCCGGCAGCAGGGTGGCCCCGGGGGACCACCGCGTGCACAGCGCCGCGGTCACCTGCGACAGCGGATAGCCCGCCCGCAGCATCTGGCTCCGCACCAGGTGGGTGGCCAGATCGCGGTCGCCGAGGCCGAACCAGTCCGGCTGCACGCCGTAGGCGGCGAGTTCCTCCTTGGCGTGCCAGGTTTCGTTCCGGTGTCCCCATCCGCGCTCCGGATCGATACCGCCGCCGAGGGTGTACATACAGGTGTCCAGGTCGGGGCAGATGCGCACCCCGAACATCCAGGCGTCATCGCCGACGTTGACGACCGCGGTCAGCTCATGGTCCGTACCGACGGGCTGGCCGGCGAACTGGCCGGCGAACTGGCCGGCGAACTGACCCAAGCCCAGAAGTCGCTGCACGCCGAGCAGGAATCGGGCACCCCCGATCCCGCCGACGAGAACGGTGACCTTCACAGTGCTCGACACTAGGCGGTCGGCGGCCGGGCCGTGCACGCGGTCACGGTGACGCAACTCGCAGGACACGCCAGGGTGTCGACACGCCGTATCAGGTCACGAAAGTGGTAGTGAATTCCCGCGATCGGCTTGACCCGGGCACCTCGGCACTGTCTAATCACAACTGTGTCATTTCCCGGTCGACCTGCCGGTTTCGGTGTCGCAGACCGTGTTTCGACCACATGTTCGAAGAAGTCAAGCTTCACTACGAAATCAGGTTAGGAGGGTGGACATGTCCTACGAAAAATTCCTCGGAGCGATTGGCGCTCCGCACGCTGATCCCGGGCCGACGAGTGCGGGATCGCTGGCGCGGGCTCACCTGAGTGTGGTGCCCGATCCGATCGAGCCGATGCTCACGCCGGATGATCCACAGTGGCAGGAGAACGCCCTGTGCGCCCAGACCGATCCGGAGGCGTTCTTCCCGGAGAAGGGCGGCTCCACCCGCGAGGCCAAGCGGATCTGTCTGGGCTGTGAGGTCAAGGACGCGTGTCTGGAGTACGCGCTGGCCAACGATGAGCGGTTCGGTATCTGGGGTGGGCTCTCCGAGCGGGAACGCCGGCGCCTCAAGCGCGGCATCATCTGATCAGTCCTCGGTTCCCAGGGTCGGGTCGATCACCGACGGCTCGACTCCCAGATAATTGGCCACCTGTGCCACCAGGATTTCGTGCAGCAGGTCGGCCAAGTCATCGGAGTCCTTTGCGCGCCGCTCGATCGGCTTGCGGAACAACACTATTCGCGCCCGCGTGGGGTTACCGCGGACGTCCACCCCGGCCGGGATCAGCCGGGCCAGAGCGATCGGACCGTCAGCCACCACCTCCGGTGGCCACTGCACGCTGTCCGGGTCCCTCGGCGCAATCCGGGGAATCTCATCAACGGCCACATCGAGGTCGGTCAGTCGCTTCCGCCAGCGTTGCTCTATCGGTTCGTAGGCCTCAAGGACCACCATGTCGAAGCGTTCGGCTCGGCTTCGCCAGCCCGGAACGGTCGGCGGGAGCAGCGGACCTCGCATCTCGCGGCCACGTCGGGAACTCCCCGGCGTGCCACCGCCGCGCCGGGAACTGCGGCTGTCGGCCATGGACTGCAGATCGTAACGGTTCTACATCGGCCCCCCGGGAGTGCGCGTGTCCGGCGCGCACAACCAAACGACCGGGATAGCCTCGCCAGCGTGAATGTTCCCCGTCGCTGCATCCGGCCTGGGTGCGGGCACTATGCGGTGGCGACGCTGACATACGTCTACTCGGACTCCACCGCCGTGGTCGGACCGCTGGCGACGGTTCGTGAGCCGCACACCTGGGACCTGTGCCTGGCCCACGCCACCCGGATCACCGCTCCGCGCGGCTGGGAGATGGTGCGTCACGCCGCGCCTCTGCCGGCCAATCCCGACGAGGACGATCTCGTCGCACTGGCCGACGCGGTCCGCGAGGGCGGGATGCCCACCCCTCCGCCGGTCACCGGGTTCTCCGAGCCGCTCGGGCACGCGCGCACGGTTCTGCCCCGTTCCGGTATGCCCCCGACGGGGCCGGTGAACGGACCGGCCGGCCGGCGTCGCGGGCATCTGCGGGTGCTGCCGGATCCGTCCGACTGAGGCGGCGGCCAACCGGGATGGCCGACGGCGGCCCCGGCTAGGCTGGGAGGCCGAGGAAAGTCCATCGTCCCAGGAGTTACGCCATGCCCCGGCCCGCTGCCGATGTGCGCCGCGTCATCAAGGCTTATGACGTGCGTGGCCTGGTCGGTACCGAGATCGACGACGAGTTCGTCTTCGACGTCGGCGCCGCGTTCGCGCGGCTGATGGGTGCTGAGGGGGCGGCGGGATCGGACCGGGTCGTCATCGGTCACGATATGCGGGACAGCTCCCCGGCGCTGTCGGCCGCCTTCGCCGACGGTGTCCTGGCCGAAGGACTCGACGTGGTCCGCATCGGGCTGGCCTCCACCGATGAGCTCTACTTCGCCTCCGGTCTGCTCAACTGCCCGGGCGCGATGTTCACCGCCAGCCACAACCCGGCGGCCTACAACGGCATCAAACTGTGCCGGGCGCAGGCCAAACCGGTGGGCGAGGACACCGGTCTGGCGGTCATCCGGGATGAGGTCATCGCCGGTGTACCGGCCGGGCGGGACCGGACCGGACCGCGCGGTCGGGCGTGCGACCGGGATGTGCTGGACGACTACGGCCGGTATCTACGTTCGCTGGTGGACGTCGGTGGCTTGCGGCCGTTGCGGGTGGCCGTGGATGCCGGCAACGGAATGGCCGGGCACACCGCCCCGGCGGTGCTCGGCGCCGTTCCGGGGCTGACCGTACTGCCGCTGTACTTCGACCTCGACGGTTCGTTTCCCAACCATGAGGCCAACCCGCTGGAGCCGGCGAATCTGGTGGATCTGCAAGACTTCGTCCGCGAGACCGGAGCCGATCTCGGCCTGGCTTTCGACGGTGATGCCGACCGCTGTTTCGTGGTGGACGAGAACGGAGACCCGGTGTCGCCGTCGGCGGTCACCGCACTGGTCGCCGACCGCGAGTTGGCCCGTGATCCCGGTGCGTCGGTGATCCACAACCTGATCACCTCCCGGGTGGTGCCGGAGGTCATCGCCGAGCGCGGCGGGGTGGCACTGCGCTCCCGGGTCGGCCACTCCTATATCAAGGCGTTGATGGCCCAGACCGGCGCCGTTTTCGGGGGCGAGCATTCCGCCCACTACTACTTCCGGGACTTCTGGGGTGCCGACTCGGGCATGCTCGCGGGCCTGCACGTGCTGTCCGCGCTGGGCGGTCAGGACCGCCCGCTTTCGGAGCTGATGGCCTTCTACCAGCGTTACGCGGCATCCGGCGAACTCAACTTCCGGGTCGAGGACGCGCCCGCATGTGTTGACGCCGTCGTCAAAGCCTTTGCCGCGCAGACGGTTTCCACTGATTCGCTGGATGGTGTCACAGTGGATCTGGGCGGCGGGGCCTGGTTCAACCTGCGTACGTCCAATACCGAGCCCTTACTGCGGCTCAACGTGGAGGCCCGCACCCCCGACGAGGTCAGCCGCATCGTCACCCTGGCGGCAGAGCAGATAGCACCCGGTGGCGGGACCGGCCGATGAGCACCGCGAACACCTGCGTCGACCTCGATGACGCCGACGGCCTCCGGGAGGCCGACCGGGAGGGACTCCTGCGGGCCTCGGCGATGGCTGGCGCCCAGGTCCGCGCGACCGCCGCCGCCGTCGAGGAGGGGGCGCTGGAGCCGGTGGTCGGCGGGCAGCGCCCGCGGACGGTCATCTGGCTTGCCGGGCGGGGGCCGGCGGCGGCCGCCGGGGCCATGTTGAACGCCACGCTCGGCGGGATCGCCGGCGAGCCGCTGGTCGCCGCGGCCGAGGCGCCGCCCTGGATCGGCCCGCTCGACGTCCTGATCGTCGCCGGTGACGATCCGGGCGATACGGCCCTCGCCGCGGCCGCACATACCGCGGTGCGCCGCGGTACCCGGGTGGTGGTCGCCGCCCCGAACGAGGGTCCGTTGCGGGACGCCACCGCCGGACGCTGTGCGGTCCTGGAACCCCGGCTGCCGGTACCGGATGAGTTCGGGCTCTGCCGGTACCTGGCGGCCGGTCTGGCCACAATGGCCGCCGTCGACCCGGCACTGGCGGCTCCGGATCGGCGCGAAACGAGCCGGGCGCCGATCGTCGACCTCGCCGCGCTCGCCGACGAACTCGACGCCGAGGCAATGCGCAACAGCGCCGGGCGCGAGATCTTCACCAACCCGGCCAAGGCGCTCGCCGAGCGGATGGCCGGCCGTCGGGTGCTGCTGGCCGGCGACCGGCCCGCCACCTGCGCGCTGGCCCGGCACGCCGCGGCGGTGCTGCTGCGCGTCGGCGGCCATCCCGTCGCGGCCGCCGAACTGGCCGATGTGATCGTGGCGCTGCGGGATCCCGGACCGATCCGCGGGATGGCGGCCGGATTCGTCGACCCGGTCGACGCGCTGTTCCACGACGAGGAGATCGACGGACCGCGACCGGACCGGCCACGGGTGGTCGCGCTGGCTCTGGCCCGGGAGCGTTCGCTGCTGGCCGCGCGGCTGGCCGCAGTCGACGGGGTGGACCTCGTCGGCGCTGAGGACGTGGGTGAGCAGGGTTCGGTGTCGGTCGCCGATGACCGTACCGAGCAGCAGCTGGCTCTTCTGGCGGTGCGATTGGAGATGGCCGCCGTGTACCTGAGACTGGCAGGAGGATGACAGGGGGATGACAGGGGGATGACAGCGTCGTGCAGCTGATCCGCGGAGCGATCCGCACCTACGCGTGGGGGTCGCGCACCGCGATCGCGGAGTTCACCGGCCGGCCCGCGCCGACGGCGCATCCGGAGGCCGAACTGTGGTTGGGTGCCCATCCCGGCGATCCGGCTACCCTTGTCGGTGCCGGCACAGAGGAGTCCCTGATGGACGCCATCGCCGCCGACCCCGACGGTGAGCTGGGACCGACGGTCCGTGGGCGGTTCGGCGACCAGCTGCCCTTCCTGGTCAAGGTGCTCGCCGCGGATGAACCGTTGTCATTACAGGCCCACCCGAGCGCCCAGCAGGCGGTGGAGGGCTACGCCTACGAGGACCGCTGCGGGGTGCCGGTCAGCTCGCCGGAGCGGAACTACCGGGACCGCAGCCACAAGCCCGAGCTGCTGGTGGCCCTCGGTGATTTCGAGGCGCTGGTGGGTTTCCGGCCCGCCGCGGCAACAGTCGCGTTCCTGCGAGCGCTGGCGGTGCCCGATCTGGACCCCTATATCGCCCTGCTGGCCGGCCAGTCCGACGCGGCCGGGCTGCGGGCGCTGTTCACCACCTGGATCACCGCGCCCCAGCCTGATATCGAGATGCTGATTCCCGTTGTCCTGGATGGCGCCGTCGGGTATTTACGTTCCGGCGCACAGGAATTCGCCGCTGAAGCCAGGACGGCCCTGGAACTCGGCGAACGTTATCCCGGCGATGCCGGGGTCCTGGCTGCGCTGCTGCTCAACCGGATCAGTCTCACCGCCGGGGAAGGTGTCTTCCTGCCCGCCGGCAACCTGCACAGCTATCTGCACGGGATGGCCATGGAGGTGATGGCCAACTCCGATAACGTGCTGCGCGGCGGCCTCACCCCCAAGCACGTCGACGTCCCGGAACTGCTTCGGGTACTGGACTTCCATCCCGTCGACGATGCCCGGGTGGGCACCCGCCGTGAGGGTATCGAGTTGATCTACCAGACCCCCGCCGCGGAGTTCGCCGGCGCCATGCTGACCCTGGACGGGGGCGACCTGGGTCATGAGCTGGACGTCGCCTCGCGGCATGACGGCCCGCAGATTCTGGTCTGCACGCAGGGTTCGGTGATCGCCCGGTCCAAGTCCGGCGAAGTGCGGCTCGACCGGGGTTCGGCGGCCTGGGTGGCCGCCGATGACGGCCCGATCCGGGTGGAGGCTTCCCGCCCGGCTCGGTTGTTTCGCGCTACGGTTGGCCTCTGAATTCAGCAGAACCAGTTCAGGAGGACGATTGTCGGCATCCGGCAGCACCAGGGCGATCATGGCGGCGCTGGCCGCCAACGCCGGGATCGCGGTGGCGAAATTCGTCGGGTTCCTCATCACGCAGAGCTCGTCGATGCTGGCCGAGTCGGTGCACTCGGTGGCCGACACCTCCAATCAGGCGCTGCTGCTGTTCGGGCAGCGGCAGGCCCGTAAACAGGCCACCAGCCTGCACCAGTTCGGCTACGGCCGAAGCCGGTACTTCTACTCGTTCGTCGTCGCGCTGGTGTTGTTCTCCCTCGGCGCGATGTTCGCGATCTACGAGGGCGTTCACAAGATCCGGCACCCCGAACCGCTGCGCTCGCCGCTGGTCGCCGTGATCATCCTCGTGATCGCGATGGCACTGGAGGGCTACAGCTTCCGCACCGCGATGGTCGAGTCGAAGCCGCTGAAAGGGGCCGGCTCCTGGTGGCAGTTCATCCGGCGGTCCCGCAACCCGGAGCTGCCGGTGGTACTGCTGGAGGACAGCGGTGCGCTGATCGGTCTGAGCTTCGCGATGGTCGGCGTGGGGCTGACCATCCTGACCGGCGACCCGGTCTGGGACGGGGTGGGCACACTGCTCATCGGCATGCTGTTGGCCGTGATCGCGGTGGTCCTCATGGTCGAGATGCAAAGTCTGCTGATCGGCGAGGGCGCTACCGGCGCCCAACTGGCGGCCATCCAGAGTGCCCTTGAAAGCACCGAGCACGTGGATAGGGTGATCCACCTGCGGACCCAGTACCTGGGGCCGGAGGAGATGCTGGTCGGTGCCAAGATCGCGCTGGGGGCCTCCGATGACCTTGCGACCGTCGCCGCCGCCATCGATCGTGCCGAGGCCGCGGTGCGGGAAGCGGTTCCGGCAGCGCTGATCATCTACCTCGAGCCCGACCTCGACCGGAGTGCGAACCGGTAGCCTCTGCGCGATGGTCCCCAAGGCCCTCAGAGTTACGCGTACCAAGTCGGTCGAGCAGTCCATCCGCGATACCGATGAGCCGAGAACCCGGTTGCGTAAGGAACTCACCTGGTGGGACCTGACCGTCTTCGGGGTCTCGGTGGTCATTGGCGCGGGTATCTTCACCGTCACCGCATCGACGTTCGGCAATATCACCGGACCCGCTCTGCCGGTGTCCTTCGTGATCGCCGCGGTCACCTGCGGGCTCGCCGCGCTGTGCTACGCCGAGTTCGCCTCCCTGCTGCCCGTCGCGGGCAGCGCCTACACGTTTTCCTATGCGACATTCGGCGAGTTCGTGGCCTGGATCATCGGTTGGGATTTGATCCTGGAGTTCGCCGTCGGCGCAGCGGTGGTCGCCAAGGGCTGGTCCAGCTACCTCGGTACGGTCTTCGGGTTCTCCGGGGGCACCTGGAATCTGGGCGCGTTCAACTTCGACTGGGGCGCACTGCTGATCGTCGTCGCGGTCGCCTCGCTGCTGGCGGTCGGCACCAAGCTTTCCTCCCATGTTTCGGCGGTGATCACCGCCGTCAAGGTGGCCGTCGTTCTGCTGGTCGTGGTGGTGGGCTCCTTCTACATCAAGCCGGCCAACTTCTCGCCGTTCATCCCGCCGACCGAGACCGGCGCGGGCGCGGCCGGGACGGGAATCGACCAGTCGGTGTTCTCGCTGCTGACCGGCGGAGGCGGCAGCCACTACGGCTGGTACGGACTGCTGGCGGGTGCCTCGATCGTGTTCTTCGCGTTCCTGGGGTTCGACGTGGTGGCGACCACCGCCGAGGAGACCAAGAATCCGCAGCGCGATGTGGCGCGCGGCATCCTCACGTCGCTGGGTATCGTCACCGTCCTCTACGTGGCGGTGTCGATCGTGCTGTCGGGAATGGTGAAGTACACCGAGATGCGTGACAGCGGGGGCCGGCACGCCAACCTCGCCACGGCGTTCTCGATCAACGGAATCGACTGGGCCGCCAAGATCATCTCCATCGGGGCACTGGCCGGGCTGACAACGGTGGTCATGGTTCTGATGCTCGGCTTGTCGCGGGTGATGTTCGCGATGGCCCGCGATGGGCTGCTGCCCCGCGGACTGGCCCAGACCAGCGCCAAGGACACCCCGGTGCGGATCACCGTCGTGGTCGCCATCATGATCGCGGTGGCCGCATCGGTGTTTCCGATGGCCAAACTCGAGGAGATGGTCAACGTCGGGACGCTGTTCGCGTTCGTCCTGGTCTCCGCCGGGGTCATGGTTCTGCGGCGCAGCCGACCGGACCTGCACCGCGGTTTCCGGGTGCCCTTCGTTCCAGTCCTGCCGATTCTGTCCATCGCGGCCTGCCTGTGGCTGATGCTCAACCTGACGGCGCTGACCTGGGTGCGCTTCGCGGTGTGGATGGCGGTCGGGGTGCTGATCTACCTGCTCTACGGGCGCCGGAAGTCGGTGCTGGGCCGCGCTCTGGCGGCCGGAACCGCGGCGCGGGGTCGCTGAACCGAACCGGGCCGGGCCGGGATACGGTGTGGCCATGAATCTGACCTCCGACTCCCGCAACGGGATCGACTTCAAGGTTGCCGACCTGTCGCTTGCCGAGTTCGGCCGCAAGGAAATCCGGCTGGCCGAGCACGAGATGCCTGGACTGATGGCGTTGCGCCGGGAGTATGCCGACGTGCTGCCGCTCAAAGGCGCCCGAATCTCCGGATCGCTGCATATGACCGTACAGACCGCGGTGCTGATCGAGACGCTGGTGGCGCTCGGCGCCGAGGTCCGCTGGGCATCCTGCAATATCTTCTCCACCCAGGACCACGCCGCCGCCGCGACGGTCGTCGGCCCCAACGGCACCCCCGAGGAACCGCTCGGTGTGCCGATCTTCGCCTGGAAGGGCGAGACGCTGGAGGAGTACTGGTGGGCAGCGGAGCAGATGCTCACCTGGCCCGGCGAACCCGCCAATATGATCCTCGACGACGGTGGCGATGCCACCATGCTGGTGCTGCGCGGCGCGCAGTTCGAGCGGGCCGGTGTGGTGCCGCCCGGCGAGGAGGACGACTCCGCCGAATACCGCGTGTTCCTCGATCTGCTGCGCGAGCGTTTCAGTACCGATGAGCGCAAGTGGACCCGGATCGCCGACGCGATCAAGGGTGTGACCGAGGAGACCACCACCGGGGTGCTGCGGCTGTACCAGTTCGCCGCCGCCGGCGAGTTGGCGTTCCCCGCCATCAACGTCAACGATTCGGTCACCAAGAGCAAGTTCGACAACAAATACGGCACCCGGCATTCCCTGATCGACGGCATCAACCGCGGCACCGATGTGCTGATCGGCGGTAAGGCCGCGCTGGTCTGTGGTTACGGCGATGTCGGCAAGGGCTGCGCCGAGGCGCTCAAGGCCCAGGGTGCGCGGGTCGCGGTCACCGAGATCGACCCCATCAACGCCCTGCAGGCGCTGATGGACGGTTTCGAGATCAAAACCGTGGAGGAGGCCATCGGCTGGGCCGATATCGTCATCACCGCCACCGGCAACAAGGACATCATCACCCTCGACCACATGCGGGCGATGAAGGACAAGGCAATCCTGGGCAATATCGGCCACTTCGACAATGAGATCGAGATGGCCCGCCTCGAACGCGACCCGAAGATCCGGCGAATCAACATCAAGCCGCAGGTCGATGAGTTCGTCTTCCCCGACGGGCACTCCATCATCGTGCTGTCCGAGGGCCGGCTGCTGAACCTGGGTAACGCCACCGGCCATCCGTCGTTCGTGATGAGTAACAGCTTCTCCAACCAGGTGATCGCCCAGATCGAACTGTGGACCAAAAACGACGAATACGACAACGAGGTCTACCGGCTGCCCAAACATCTCGACGAGAAGGTCGCCAAGATCCACGTCGAGGCGCTCGGCGGCTCGATGACCAAACTCACCAAGGACCAGGCCGAGTACATCGGCGTCGATGTCGACGGCCCGTACAAACCGGAGCACTACCGGTACTGAGTCGGCGGGGGATCGAGGCTGCGTCCGTGCTGATCGTCATCGAAGGACTCGACGGCGCCGGGAAACGCACCCTGGGCCGCGGTCTACAGGTGGCCTTCGAGGCGGTTGGCCGCACCGTGGCCACGCTGGCGTTTCCTCGCTACGGCCAGTCGGTCACCGCGGATCTGGCCCGGGAGGCACTGCACGGCCGCCACGGTGACCTCGCCACCTCGGTCCACGCGATGGCAATGCTGTTCGCCCTCGACCGCGCCGATGCCGGCGGCCAGATCGCCGGCCTCTGCGCGGGTCACGATGTCGTGATCCTGGACCGCTACGTGGCCTCCAACGCCGCCTACAGCGCCGCACGCCTGCACCAGGGCGCCGACGGCGAGATGGTGTCGTGGGTTGGCGAGCTCGAGTACGGGCGACTGGGCCTGCCGATGCCCGACCGCCAGATCCTGCTTGGTGTGCCGGTCGAACTGGCTGGTGAACGGGCCCGGCAGCGGGCCGCCGAACAGTCCGACCGGGCCCGCGACGTCTATGAGCGCGATGCCGGCCTGCAGCAGCGCACGGCTGCGGTCTACGCCGGGCTGGCCGCCCGGCACTGGTGCGGGGCGTGGACGGTCACCGGCCCGGAGGTCGATCCGGACCGGCTGGCCGCCGATCTGCTCGGTTAGCGGTTTGTGCTGCATTGACGACAATGTCGCAACATGCGCGTGTGGTAGCAGGGCTTTGTCGCCATTCGATGCCACCATGGTCTCCATGAGGCAAAGGATCCTGGTCGTCGATGACGACCCCTCGTTGTCGGAGATGCTCACCATCGTCCTGCGCAACGAAGGTTTCGAGACGGCGGTCATCGCGGACGGCTCCCAGGCCCTGACCGCGGTCCGCGAACTGCGGCCCGATCTGGTGCTGCTCGACCTGATGTTGCCGGGTATGAACGGTATCGACGTCTGCCGGGTGCTGCGGGCCGACTCCGGGGTGCCGATCGTCATGCTGACCGCCAAGACCGACACCGTCGATGTGGTGCTCGGCCTGGAATCCGGTGCCGACGACTATGTGATGAAACCGTTCAAGCCCAAGGAACTGGTGGCCCGCGTCCGGGCCCGGCTGCGACGCAACGAGGACGAGCCCGCCGAGATGCTGACCATCGGCGATATCGAGATCGACGTGCCGGCCCACAAGGTGACCCGCGAGGGTGAACAGATCTCGCTGACCCCGTTGGAGTTCGACCTGCTGGTGGCGTTGGCGCGTAAACCGCGACAGGTGTTTACTCGAGATGTATTGCTCGAACAGGTGTGGGGTTACCGCCACCCCGCCGACACCCGCCTGGTCAATGTCCACGTCCAGCGGTTACGGGCGAAGGTCGAGAGGGATCCGGAGAACCCGCAGGTGGTGCTGACCGTCCGGGGTGTCGGTTACAAGGCCGGACCGCCGTGACCCGCGCCGCCGGCTGACGAGGAGGGCCGCCCGTGATCTGGCAGTCGCGTCGGCGTATCCGCCGGTCCGGTCCGCTGGTACGCGGTACCTCCACGGTCAGCCGAGGGTTGGCCATGCTGTGGCGCCGGTCACTGCAGCTGCGGGTGGTGGTCCTCACCCTGGGCCTCTCGGCGGCCGTCATCCTGGTGCTGGGGTTCGTGCTCACCAGCCAGATCACCAACCGGGTCCTCGATGTCAAAGTCCGGGCCGCCACCGAGGAGATCGACCGGGCGCGGGCTACCGTCAGCGGGATCGTCAGTGGTGAAGAGGCCCGCTCGCTGAACAGCAGTCTGCAACTGGCCCGAAACACCCTGATCTCCAAGACCGGGCAGACCTCCGGAGCGGGGCTGGCCGGTGCGTTCGACGCGGTCCTGATGGTTCCCGGTGACGGACCGCGGGCGGCCACCTCGGCCGGTCCGGTAGCCCAGATTCCACGTTCGCTGCGCGAATTCGTCAGGGCCGGCCAGGTCAGCTACCAGTACGCCGCGGTGCGCACCGAAGGGTTCTCCGGCCCGGCCCTGCTGATCGGCACGCCGGCGCCGTCGCGGATCACCAATCTGGAGCTCTACCTGATCTTCCCGCTGACCAGCGAGCAGAACACCATCACGCTGGTGCGCGGCACCATGGTCACCGGCGGTCTGGTGCTGCTGGTTCTGCTGGCCGGTATCGCCCTGCTGGTCTCGCGTCAGGTCGTGTTGCCGGTGCGGTCGGCGTCCCGGATCGCCGAGCGGTTCGCCGAGGGGCATCTTTCCGAGCGGATGCCGGTGCGCGGTGAGGACGATATGGCCCGGCTGGCGGTGTCGTTCAACGATATGGCCGAGAGCCTGCAGCGCCAGATCACCAACCTGGAGGAGTTCGGCAATTTGCAGCGCCGGTTCACCTCCGATGTCAGCCACGAGCTACGCACCCCGCTGACCACCGTGCGGATGGCCGCCGACCTGATCTACGACCACGGTGAAGATCTCGATCCGGCACTGCGTCGATCCACCGAGCTGCTGGTCAACGAGCTCGACCGGTTCGAGGGTCTGCTCAACGACCTGCTGGAGATCTCCCGACACGATGCCGGAGTCGCCGAACTGTCGGTGGAGGCCGTGGACCTGCGCGACACCGTCAACAGTGCGCTGGGCAATGTCGGTCACCTGGCCGATGAGGCGGCGATCTCGCTCCAGGTCGAGCTACCCGATCACCCGATCGTCGCCGAGGTCGACACCCGCCGCGTCGAGCGGATTCTGCGCAACCTCATCGCCAACGCCATCGATCACGCCGAGCACCAGCCGGTGCAGATCAGGATGGCCGCCGATGAGGACACCGTCGCGGTGACGGTCCGCGACTTCGGGGTCGGCCTGCGGCCCGGCGAGGAAAAACTGGTGTTCAGCCGGTTCTTCCGCTCCGACCCGTCCCGGGTCCGCCGATCCGGCGGGACCGGGCTGGGGCTGGCCATCAGCATCGAGGACGCCCGCCTGCATCAGGGCCGCCTGGAGGCCTGGGGCGAGCCCGGTAAGGGTGCCTGTTTCCGGCTGACGCTGCCGCTGGTCCGCGGCCACAAGGTCACCACCAGCCCGCTGCCGCTCAAACCGGCGGCGCAGGAGCGGCAGCGCGAGATCGCCGGGGATCGGGCGTGATCCGCCGGCTGCTGACCGTTGCGCTGGTCGGACTGATCGCCTGGGTGCCCGGTTGTGCCGGGGTGCCCGACTCCTCCCCGCCACAGGCCATCGGCACCGTCGAGCGTCCCAGCCCCAAACAGTTGCCGGAGCCCAATCCGGCGATGGATCCCGATCAGCTGCTGCGCGAGTTCCTCAAGGCCACTGCTGATCCGGCCAACCGGCACCTCGCTGCCCGGCAGTTCCTCACCGAGTCGGCCTCCAAGGATTGGGATGACCAGGGCAGTGCCCTGCTGATCGACAAGGTGGAGTTCACCGAGAGCCGCTCCGCGGATCAGGTTTCGGTGAGTATGCGGGCGGAGATTCTGGGGTCGCTGTCCGATATCGGCGTATTCGAAACCGGCGAGGGGGAGCTGCCTGATCCGGGTCCCATCGAACTCGTGCAGACCCCGGACGGCTGGCGGATCAACCGGCTGCCCAACGGGGTGTTCCTGGACTGGAAACAATTCCAGTCCGCCTACAAGCGCTATACGTTGTACTTCGTCGATCCCACGGGTAAGACTGTCGTCCCCGACCCGCGCTATGTGGCGGTCTCCGATCCTGAGCTGCTGGCCACCGAACTGGTCAACAAGCTCATCGCCGGGCCGCGCCCGGAGATGGCCAAAGCGGTGCGCAATCTGCTGGGGCCGCCGCTGACGCTGCGTGGACCGGTCACCCGCGCCGACGGCGGGAAGACCGGGGTCGGACGCGGCTACGGTGGCGCCCGGATCGACCTGGAGAACCTGACCACCACCGATCCCAGCAGCCGGCTGTTGCTGGCCGCCCAACTGGTGTGGACGCTGGCCCGCTCGGATATCAACGGGCCCTACCTGATCAATGCCGATGGTGCGCCGCTGGACGATCGGTTCGTCGACGGTTGGAAGACCACCGATGTGGCTGCCACCGATCCGGGTGTGGTCGAGGGCGCCCAGGCCGGGGTGCATGCCCTGGTCGGCGGGAAAGTCGTGGCGCTGGACGGCCAGACCGCCAGGGAGGTGCCCGGATCGTTCGGGACGATGGCCGATCAGCAGGCCGCGACCTTCTCCCGCTCCGGTCGTGATATCGCCTCGGTCGTGGTTCCCCCGGACGGCGGTGCGTCATTGTGGATCGGTCCCAACGGCGGGCAGGCGCTGCTGGTGACCGACGGTCGGACGCTGTCGCGGCCCTCCTGGGCCCTGGACGACGCGGTCTGGGTGGTGGTGGACGGAACCAGTGTGGTCCGGGTGATCCGGGAGGAGGCCTCCGGCGAACCCGCGCGGATCCCGGTGGACTCCGCCGCTGTCACCGCGCGCTATCCCGGCACCATCTCCGAACTGCAGGTCTCCCGGGACGGCACCCGGGCGGCGATGGTCATCGACGGCGAAGTGGTACTTGCCGTGGTGGAGCAGACCGCGGCCGGCGAGTTCGCGCTGACCTACCCGCGCCGGATCGGGTTCGGCATGGGTGACTCGGTGGTCTCGCTGGCCTGGCGCACCGGCGACGATATGGTCGTCACCCGCAGTGACCCCGCCCATCCGGTGTCCTATGTCAACCTCGACGGGGTGAACTCCGATGGGCCCAGTAACAACCTGGTGCTGCCGATGTCCGCGGTGGCGGCCAACCCGTCGGCGGTGTACGTCTCCGATTCCCGCGGGGTTCTGCAGTTGCTGGCCACCAGCGCGGCCGCCGGGCAGTCGTGGTCGGAGCTGCGACCGTTCATGGTGCCCGGCGCGATGCCGGTGATGCCCGGCTAATCTCGGCTGATGCCGGGGATCTCTCGTCGCGGAGTATTGGTGGGTCTCGCCGCAGCCGCTGCCACCGGGTGCGCGGGCCGGGACCCGGCGCCGGACCCGGTGAGGGCCACCGCCCCCGCTCCGGAATTCCCGTTACCGGTTTCGGTGCCCCGCGACGCCACGCGGGAGTTCCGCGCCGTCGCCGACGTGCTGGTCGACGCGATGCGCGCGGAGCGCATACCGGGGGCCGCTCTGGGAATTCTGGCCGGCGGCCGGGACCGTCATGCCGGCTTCGGGGTGGCCAGCCTGTCCTCGCTGCGGCCGGTCACCCCGGCCACCCTCTTTCAGGTCGGGTCGCTGACCAAGACCTACACCGCGACCGCGATCTGGCGGCTCATCGACGAGGGCAAGCTGGCTGTGGATGCACCCGTGCGCCGCTACTTCCGCGGCCTGCGGCTACGGGATGAGGCGACGATCACCGCGGTGACCGTCGCCGACCTGCTGGAGCAGACCGCCGGGTGGTTCGGGGACGAGGGTTTCGACACCGGCGACGACGCGTTCGCGCTGACCCGCTACGTCGATACCCGGCTGCCGGAGCTGCCCCAGCTCTTCGAGTGCGGAGAGTTCTTCTCCGATAACGACGCCGCCTTCAGTCTGCTGGGCCGGTTGATCGAGCTGACCGTGCTGACCGACTACAACGACGCCATGGGGCGGTTGGTGCTGGGTCCGCTCAAACTGTCCGAGACGGTGCTGGACCGCGGGGCGGTGCTGCGACGTCCCCACGCCGACGGGCACGTGGCGATGCCGGTCAACGGCCGCGAGACCGTCGCGGTCCAGACTCCGCTGTGGGTCCCGCGCAGCGCGGATCCGGCCGGTGGAATCTGGTCCACGACCCGGGATGTGCTGCGCTACGCCCGTCTGCACCTCGGGCTCGAGCCGCCGGGCCGCACCCGTATCCTCAAGCCGGCCAGCCTGCGGGCGATGCAGGAACCGGCCGTACCGGTCCCCGGGCTGCCGATCTCGATGGGACGGAGCTGGTTCGTTCAGGATGTCGACGGGTTGCGGGTGATCTCCCACAGCGGCGACACCGCGGGGCAGCACACCGTGTTCGTCGCCGTCCCGCAGCGGGGGTTCGCCTTCGTCCTGCTGCTCAACGGCCGCCCGGGTGCGGCCGCGGGCGCGGCCGTGCTGGATGAGGCGCTGGCCCGCTATCCCGGCCTGGGGTCGCTGTCCGGCAATGTCGGGCCGACCCGCGCGCTGCAGGTGTCGCCGGAGGCGCCGCTGGCCGGGCCCGGAGAGCGGCTGCGGGCCTATGCGGGCCGGTATGCCGATCCCGCGGTGACCGAGGACTTCCAGATCGCCGGCCCCGGACTGGAACGCACTGTCGAGCCGACCCCGGAACCCGGCGCGTGGCAGCCGGGCATCATGATGCCGCCGCCCGAACCCGCCCCGGTGCGGTTCCTCGACCGCGATATCGGGGTCAGCGGGGGCATGCGACTGCCATTCGTCCGGAACCGCGATGGCGCGGTCGGCTGGGTCGCCGATCGGATGCGGCTGCGGCCCCGGGTCTGAGCCGCCGGATCGGGCGGGTCTGCGTCAGCCGAAGCGCTGACTGATCAGCGTCCAGTGATTGTGGCCGTTGTCGGTGCGCGAGTAGGCCAGTTCGGTCAGTGAGGCCTGCGCCAGGGCCAGGCCGCGCCCGCGCTCGGCCATCGGATCGGGCATGCGCACGGATGCGAGGTTGACCCCCGCGGGTAGACCATCATCGGTGAACTCCACGCGCACCTCACCACCGAGTACCTGGATTTCCATCCGGATGCGCAAATCCCGGCCGCCCCCCGCATGCTCGACAATGTTGTTGCCGACTTCGGTGGCGGCGATGGCCATCGCCGTCCGCACGTCATCGGGCACTTCGCCGTGGTCGAGCCATGCATCGGACAGGGTTCGATTGATGTCGTCCGGAAACTGGGGGCCGGAGGTCGCTTGGAGAACTCTGGTGCGGGGGTTGCTCAGCATCCAGTTCGGCCTGCGCAGCGAGTGGCCAAAGGGCTGGAGACGGCCCGCCAACGCGCGGTAGTGCCGGCGGTGAAGACGATCCCGCAGGATGGTCCAGAGCACCCGCGTGCCGTCCCGAATCGCGTTGAGGTTGGTCTCGCCGTGGTATCGGTAGTGCTCGTAGCTCGGAACCTCGATGATGACGGCTTTCGACAGTGCAAATCGGCCGATGATCATGGCTTCGATCTCAAAGCCGTCGCCGACGTGGGCACCCTTGTCCTCGGCATTCGGAAGGTCCAGCAGCGGCAGCTGGTCTGTCCAGAAGGCGTTGAATCCGTAGCAGAGATCGGTGAACCGGGTACTGGTCAGCCCACTGGCCAGCAGATTCAGTCCGCGATTGCCGGCGTTGCGGAACGGGGTGATGTCCTGGCTGCCCCCGCCGGGGCAGAACCGGCTGCCCTTGGCCAGGTCAGCACCTTCGGTCAGGGCTTTGACGAAGCGGGGTATCTCGTGTGGATCGGCCGAACCGTCGATATCGAAGGTGACGATAACGTCACCGGTGACCTGCATGAACCCGCAGATCATCGCGTTTCCCTTGCCCTTACGGGTCTGGGTCACGACCTTCGCCCAGGGCAGAGCAGCGAGCGCGGCCTGCGCGGATTCGTCGTCGTCGCTGCCGACGACGACGATCACCTCGTCAAATCGGCCCAGATACGGCAGCACCTCGCGGATGTTCGCGGCCTCGTGTTTGGCGGGAACGACGACGCTCACCCGAGGATTGGCCGGTCGCAGGCCGCGCCGATCAAAGGCGAACTCATTCGCGTATGCCAGATGCGATGCCGGGGAGGCGTCGAGGGGCGGGACTGCGTTCACGGGTTCCTCCGAAGTGGGCCGTCCGGGAGGTCGCATTGCCGGGTTCGTCCGGCGGCCCGGTCGTCCTGATTCCATACTGGCCGATAGTGCGCGTTGGGGAAATGAATCACCGGGTTCATTCATGGTCCGGTCGAGGCGTGGGAAAGAGATGTGTGGGAAAGAGATGCGTGGGAAATAGATGTCGGACGCCGGCACCATACTCGAGCCATGCTCACCCGGCCGCTGCTGGATCTGGTGCTGCCACTGGAGTGCGGTGGCTGTGGCGCCCCGTCGACCCGGTGGTGCGCGGGGTGTGAGGCGGCGCTGGCCGTCGGCCCGGATCAGCCCTGCGTTGTCACCCCCCGGGTGGACCCCGGGGTCCCGGTGTTCACCCTCGGCCGTTACGCGGGTGCGCGACGGCAGGTGATCGTCGCGCTCAAGGAACGCGGCCGCCACGATCTCACCGGTCCGCTGGCCCGCTCGGTGGCCCTGGGTATCCATCAGCTGACCCGATGGGGGGTCCTCGGTCTGCCGCTGACGGTGGTTCCGGCTCCCACCCGCCGCCTGGCCGCCCGCCGCCGCGGTGGTGACCCGGTCACCCGGGTCGCAGCTGCCGCCGCCGGCTCCCATCCGGATATCACCGTCGCCACCGTCCTGCGCACCTCCGCACTGGTCAGGGACTCGGCGGGGCTGGGCAGCACCGCACGGCAACGCAATATCGCCGGGCGGGTGCGGCTGCGGGGGTGCCCGCCGGGAGAGGTGCTGCTCGTCGACGATGTCGTCACCACCGGTGCGACCGCGCGCGAGGCGGTCCGCGTGCTGGTAGCCGGCGGTACCCAGGTGGCGGCCGTGCTGACCATGGCGCACGCGTGATCAGCCGGGTGCGTTTCTCCCCGGAAAAGTGGCACCATCGCGGCCACAGCGACTACCGTCAGGCGTAGTACCCCGGACGTCGAGGAGGTGGTTGACCGACCCTTGGCGTCGGCGGGCGAAGTTTTTGTGTACCCGACCATGCCCGGCCAGGCCCGACGCAGTTCAGCAACGATGAGCAGGTCGCGCAGCAGTGCGAACCACTCCCTGGAAGAAACGAGTTGCCAAGTATGTCAACCCAATCGGTGAATTCCGGCCAGTCCGCCACTGACGGTCAGGTCGATGTCCCCACTGCCCACCTCCAGGTGACCGGGCGCAACGTCGAAGTCCCCGACCACTACCGCCGCTATGTCGGTCAGAAACTTGCGCGGGCCGAGCGTATCGATCACTCGATCGACCGCTTCGACGTCGAACTCGCCCACGAAAACAACCGGCGGCAGCGGAAGAACTGCCAGCACGTCGAGATCACCGCTCACTCCGGACGCGGTCCCGTGGTTCGAGGTGAGGGCCGGGCGGATACCTTCTACGGCGCCTTCGAGGCCGCCGTCCACAAACTCGAGAGCAGGCTGCGGCGCGGGAAGGACCGCCGGAAGGTGCACTACGGCGACAAGACCCCCGAATCGGTTCGCCGGGCCGCCGGGAAGAACCCGGGCGCCGCCCCGCTGGATCTCGCCGAGGCGTTCAACCCGGACAGCCCGGCACCGGAGGCTGCGGTTCCGGCACCGGTTCAGGCCCCGGTCGACGATCACGAACCCGGCCACATCGTGCGGGTCAAGGAGCATCCGGCCAAGCCGATGACCGTCGATGATGCGCTCTACGAGATGGAACTCGTGGGCCACG
>CAZKUK010000031.1:0-39447 GCA_964555915.1 uncultured Mycobacterium sp. | reverse complement strand
CTCCCAGTTATCGACACACCACTGCAACCGGTCCAGACCAGCGCCACCAGCGCCATCAGCCATCCGCAACTGACACAACCGACCCGCCGCCAACAACCGGCGCGCCACCGCCACCCGCTCCGCGCGCCGGGCACCGGCCATCTCCACCAGCAACCCCGCCCCATCCACACCATCGAACATACATTCGATACTAGACGGCCACCCCGACAACGTGCGCGCCTCAACACATCTGACGGGATGCCCCTGCTGCTACGCCTTCATCTCATAGGCGCCGCTGTAGGACAGCACCTCATTGACGAACATCCGCTCGGCCTCGGCCTCGATCCGAGGCTTGCGCAGGATCGCCAGCGCCGCTTCACTCTGCGCGTCGGTGGCCGAGGACTGGCCGTGCAGGGCGACCGCCTGATCGGACATATCCCGGACGAACACCGCGAAGATCCGGTCCAGGTGTGCCTCGGTGAGGTCCGACAGGTCACTTACCGAACCTGGGCGGGTGGCCCCGGTATCGATGGCCAGGGCGGCCGACTCCAGGATCAGCTGCGCGTAGACGATCTGGGTGAACAACTGGCCGAGGATCTGCAGATAGTCCAGATCCTTCTGCTGCGCCTCGGTCGGTGGTGCCGTCAGGACCAGCTGGGTGAAGGCGTCGATCTGCTCGCGGAAGACCGCGACATTGGCGAGGTGGGCGAACCGGTCGAACGGCGGACGCCAGTCGGCGAACCCTATCGAACCGAGCCCTTTGGCCGGTCCCTGATGGAACAGGTAGGTGTCATCGCCGGCATCCTGGCGCACCGGGACGTCCGGGTACTGCTGGGCCGCGCCGTGAGCCGCCCCCAGGTACCGCGGCATGAACTTGAGCACCAGCGCGATGTTGACATGGACGGTGCCCTCCAGCTTCGGCAGCGCCCGGATATCTCCGGCAGCCCGGCTGAAGTAGGTGTCCCGTTCGAAGCCTCGGGCCGCGATGACATCCCACAGCAGGTCGATGACCCGCTCCCCTTCGCTGGTCACCTTTGCCTTGGTGATCGGGTTGAACAGCAGGAAACGGCGATCGTCCTCGCTGGCGCAGCGGAAGTAGTCGGTGGACCGGGCGGCGAAGATCTTCATCGCCACCAGTCGCGCGTAGGCATCGGCAAGCATCCGCCGCACATGCGGGAAATCGGTGACCCGGTTGCCGTACAGCACCCGGTTGTTGGCGTGGGTGACCGCTTCGTAGAAGGAGTGTTCACAGATGCCGATGCTGGCCCAGCCGAGGTTGACCTTGCCGACGTTGACCGTCGCCAGCGCCGCGTCCCAGGCGGGCTTGCCGACGTGCAGGATGTCGGCCGGCGCCACCGGGTAGCCGTGCAGGTTGAACGCGGCCACGAACATCTGGCCCGCCACGACGTTCTTGATCAGTTCGTAGCTGTCGTGGCTGGGATCCACCAGGAAGAACACGTACTCACCGGGATGTTCCGGGTCGTCCTCGGCGAACTTGCCGAACACCGACAGCCGGCCGGCCGCATTGCCGTTGCCGATGTACCATTTGCCCCCGCTGGCCGTGAAACCGCCATCGCCCGTGCGGGTCAGAATCATGTCCGAGGAGTAGATGTCGGCGCCGTGATCCCGCTCGGACAGTCCGAACCCGAAGATGTTGCCGTCGTCCAACAGTCCGGCGACCAGCGTGCGGGCGGCGTCGTTGGCACTGAGCCACACCGGCCCGAGACCCAGGACCGACACCTGCCAGGCGTACCAGTGCGCCAATGAGTAGAAACCGAGGATCTCGTTGAGTTCGTTGATCCTGGCGAGGTCCCAGCGCGCGTCCGCCGCGCCGACCAACTCGCCCACCTCGGCCGGGGTGGCGAAGGTCGCGAAGATCTTCTGGTCCGCCACCAGCGCCAGGAAGTCCGAATACCACTCGCCGGAGTAGAACTCCTCTTTGTTGCGGGCCAGCCCTTTGTTCTCGAAGAAGTCGATCAGCGCGACGAGTTGGCGCTGTGTCTCCTTGTCGAAGGACCGCGGGTCATAGGTGTGCGGATTGAACAGCAGAGACATTGATCCTCCAGGTCCGGGCGGGGCAGATAGACAAGCCTAACTTCCACACCCGCAGCCACGCCCAACCCCGCACCCGGAAGTCCACGTTCTAGACTGCCTGCGAGCTCTTATTCTTCCGACCGGTTCTGCATAGTCCAGGAGGCGCGCGTGCCCAATCAGACCATCTCCAAGGTCCTCGTCGCCAACCGCGGCGAGATCGCGGTCCGGGTGATCCGGGCGGCCAAGGACGCCGGTCTGGGCAGCGTCGCGGTGTACGCCGATCCGGATGCCGACGCCCCGCACGTACAGCTGGCCGATGAGGCGTTCGCCCTCGGCGGGCAGACCTCGGCCGAGTCCTACCTCGACTTCGGCAAGATCCTCGATGCGGCCGCCAAGTCCGGCGCCAACGCCATCCACCCCGGCTACGGATTCCTCTCGGAGAACGCCGATTTCGCTCAGGCCGTACTCGACGCCGGGCTCATCTGGATCGGCCCCAGCCCGCAGTCCATCCGCGACCTCGGAGACAAGGTCACCGCACGCCATATCGCCGCCCGCGCTCAGGCCCCACTGGTCCCGGGTACACCCGATCCGGTCAAGAACGCCGACGAGGTGGTGGCCTTCGCCCGCGAGTACGGCGTGCCGGTCGCGATCAAGGCGGCGTTCGGCGGCGGCGGCCGGGGCATGAAGGTGGCTCGCACCATCGAGGAGATCCCCGAATTATTCGATTCGGCCACCCGGGAGGCCGTCGCCGCGTTCGGTCGCGGGGAATGTTTCGTCGAGCGCTACCTGGACAAACCGCGCCACGTCGAGGCTCAGGTCATCGCCGATCAGCACGGTAACGTCGTCGTCGCCGGTACCCGGGACTGCTCCCTGCAGCGCCGCTTCCAGAAGCTGGTGGAAGAGGCTCCGGCCCCGTTCCTCAGCGCCGCCCAGCGCGCCGAGATCCATGAGTCGGCCAAGCGGATCTGCCAGGAATCCGGTTACTACGGCGCCGGCACCGTCGAGTACCTGGTCGGCCAGGACGGTCTCATTTCCTTCCTGGAAGTCAACACCCGACTGCAGGTGGAACATCCCGTCACCGAGGAAACCTCCGGTATCGACCTGGTCCGCGAGCAGTTCCGCATCGCCAACGGCGAGAAGCTGGACATCACCGAAGATCCCGCCCCGCGCGGCCACTCGATAGAGTTCCGCATCAACGGCGAAGACGCCGGACGCGGATTCCTGCCCGCCCCCGGACCGGTGAACCGGTTCGACCCGCCCACCGGCCCCGGTGTCCGACTGGACTCCGGTGTGGTCAGCGGATCGGTGATCGGCGGCCAGTTCGATTCGATGCTGGCCAAGCTCATCGTCACCGGCGCGAACCGCCAGGAGGCCATTCAGCGGGCCCGTCGTGCGCTGGCCGAATTCCATATCGAGGGCCTGGCCACCGTCATCCCGTTCCACCGTGCGATCGTCAGTGACCCGGCCTTCATCGGCGACGATCACGGATTCACGGTGCACACCCGGTGGATCGAGACCGAGTGGGATAACACCGTCGAGCCGTTCACCGGCGGCGGAGCGGTCGACGAGGGCGAGGATCAGCCCCGGCAGACGGTCGTGGTCGAGGTCGGCGGCCGCCGGCTTGAGGTTTCACTGCCCGGGGATCTGGCGCTCGGCAACGGCGCCGCAGCGCCCGGTGTCGTGCGCAAGAAGCCGAAACCGCGCAAACGCGGGCAGCACGCCGCCGCGGCGGCATCCGGTGACGCGGTCACCGCACCCATGCAGGGCACGGTGGTGAAGGTCGCCGTCGAGGAGGGTCAGACGGTCGCGGCCGGCGACCTGGTCGCGGTGCTCGAGGCCATGAAGATGGAGAACCCGGTGACCGCCCACAAAGACGGCGTGATCACCGGCCTTGCCGTTGCGGCGGGGGCGGCCATCACCCAGGGCACGGTGCTCGCCGAGATCAAGTGAACCGGCCGTCCCGTGACGCCCGATATCAACGCCGGAGCGTGGTACCTGCGCGGCCGCCACGATCACGCGTGGGATATCTGCGAGCCGACCACCGGGGAGGTGTTCGCTGAGGTCGCGATGGACCCGGCCACCCATGAGCTGACGGCCCGTGGCGATGTCGCGGCCCGCACCGCCGGCACCGCGGCGGTCCGGCGGTACCTACGTCAACTGGTCTCGGAGCCGGGCGAGTGACCTGGCCAGCAGCCGGGAGACGTGCATCTGGGAAATCCCGACCCGCTCGGCGATCTGCGTCTGGGTCAGCGACTCGAAGAAGCGCAGCAGCAGCACCATGCGTTCCCGCTCCGGTAGCGCTGCGAGCAGCGGCCGAAGCGCCTCCCGGTTCTCGATCTGAACCAGGCTGAGGTCGATATCACCGAGGGTGTCCAGGATCGCGGGAGCGTCCTCGGAGCCACCGGCACTGTCGATTGACAGGGTGTTGTACGAGCTGCCCGCCACGAGGCCCTCGACCACCTCTTCGCGGTCCATGTCGAGGGCGACCGCCAACTCCGATGCGGTTGGCGCGCGCCCCAGACTCTGCGACAGCTCGGCGGTGGCCGCACCCAGCCGCAGGTGCAGTTCTTTGAGCCGTCGGGGCACCTTCACCGACCAGCTGTTGTCGCGGAAGTACCGACGGACCTCGCCCATGATGGTGGGGACCGCGAACGAGACGAAGTCCGACCCGGTTTCGACGTCATAGCGATTCACCGCGTTGACAAGACCGACCCGTGCCACCTGGACCAGATCCTCCAGGGCTTCGCCGCGGCCGTGGAACCGGCGGGCGATGTGATCGGCCAGCGGCAGACAACGCTCGATGATGCGATCTCGCTGACGATGCCGCTCCGGCGAATCCGGTTCCAGATGGCGCAGCACCCGGAACATATCCGGAACATCGGAGTATTCGGATTCCGGCCGAGGCGCTGACGACGCACCGGCCGCGCGGGACGTCACCGCGAAGAGCCTGCCCGCCTCGTGGTCAGGGTGATACCGAACACGCGGCCGTCGGATTGGTGGCCCTTCGAAACGCCGTTGTGGAAGGTCTGCACATCGTCGGTGAGCGCGCTGAGCACATGCCAGCTCAGGCTGTCCTCGGCGAGCACATCATAGGTTTCACATGTCGTCCTGGCCTCCACCACCACCACATCCGGGCGGGGGTCGACGATGACCACCAGCGTGGCCTCCGGAGTGGCCGAGCCGATCAGCCCGGTACAGGCTTCATCGACCGCAAGACGCAGGTCGGCCACGGCATCGAGGTTCAGATCGGCGAACATCCCGACCGCACCGACCACCGTGCGCAGCACCGCAAGGCTCTCCAACCGGGCCGGAACCCTGAACTCGATGGCGGCCGCACTACACTGACCACCGTGGCGGCGGCTTCCGCTGTCCATCGGACCTCCCGCCATCGTCGCGCCGACATTACTCCAGCCTCGGGAGGTCGTCACGGAGCGCTCTATACCCGCCCGGGGCGGCCGGTTAAACAATCACCGGCCTGGGTACACCGCCGGGGACGAGATAGACCCGAAAGGAGCACGTGATGCGGACCGACGACTTCCGGCCCACCAGGTCATGCGCCTATGAAGGCTGGACGGTGACCGAACTCAAGAAGCGGGCCCGGCAACTTGGTGTGTCGGGGTATTCCGGCCTGAACAAGGAAAAGCTGATCTCGCTGATCCGCACGTACTGACCCGGTTCGCCGGTACCGGCCGTGTTCAGCGGTCGGACAGTTCCCACACACTCGCCGACATGCGGTCAGCCATCTTTGTGGAGGTGGTCTGACCGGTGTCATCGTCGTTGCAGGCCATCACCTGCAGAACGACGTTGGTGCGCAGCCGGGCTTCGCCATGGCAGATCCAGGTCAGCGGGATGCCGACCTGCTGTTTTCGCCAGCGGACGGTGTCCGCGTTGATGACCGGGACGGTGAAACTCCACGCGGCGTCGCCACCGGTGCCCAACGCCCGCTGCCCGTCGCAGGATTTGGCGTCCCGCGTGCCGTTGGCGAAGGCGGACGCCGCGACCGCGGTGTCCGGGTAGACCGCGACGGCCTCGGCTACCACCTGCTGATGCCGGTACCCGTCGGTGAACAGCAGAACGCGGAACTTCGACCAGTCCTCCCCGACGAACGCGGCCATTCCGACTGCGTCGAGGGCAGAGCAGGCGGGCGCCGCAGACGAACCGATGATCGGCCGGGACCGATCGGCATCGACCTGAAGCTTCACCCCGACGAGATCGCCGACCTCGCCCGGGCCGAGCAGAACCTGATCCGCATCGGCGGGACGCAACCCGGTGGTCGGGTCGGCCCGATCGGCTACCGCCGCCCCGGAGACGGCGCGCGCACACCCGACAAGGGGCCCAGCCAGCGTCAGGGCCGCTGTGGCCAGGACTGCTACCCGCCGCATAGCTGAAAATGCTAGTCCGGGGTGCGGCCTCCCGGAAATCGGAGGAAGAAATCGCCGACGTCGGCGATTCGGGATGGCCGTCACGGTCGGGGGCGGGGACCAGGATCCGAAACGGGCGAATGTCCGGCATGGCCGGAGACTGTTCGCACTACTGTGGGAACCTATGCGACTGGTTGTGGATCTCAACAAGTGCCAGGGCTACGCCCAGTGCGTTCCGCTGGCCCCACAGGTGCTCAAACTGCTCGGTGAGGAGGCGCTGGTCTACGACCCCAACCCGGACGATTCGCAGCGTCAGCACGTGCTGCGGGCGGCGGCATCGTGCCCGGTTCAGGCGATCATCCTGGAACTTGATCCACCGACCGACCGGGATACCCCGTGACCGGCGGCGGCACCGCGGACTACTCGTTCGAGGAGATCGTCGAGAACTTCCGCGCCAAGGGCTCCATCGCCATCGTCGGTGCCTCGCTGGCCGGACTGCGGGCGGCAGAGGCACTGCGGGAGAAGGGATTCCGCGGTTCGCTGACGATCATCGGCGACGAGCCGCACGAGCCCTATGACCGGCCCCCGCTGTCCAAGCAGGTACTGAAGGGCTGGGTGCCCGCCGATCACACCAAGCTGCCGCGGCTGCGCCGCGTCGACGCCGACTGGCGTCTCGGTGTCGCGGCGGTCGGTCTGGACCGAATCAACCACGTGGTGAAACTGGCCAACGGTGAGGACATCAGGTACGACCGCTTGCTGATCGCCACCGGAACGCGCGCGCGGCCGTGGCCGCATCCGGAGCAGGGGGCGCTGCGGGGCGTCTTCACCGTGCGCACCGTCGAGGACGCCGGCGGGCTGTCCGCGGCCCTGAAGGCAAAGCCGCGCCGGGTGCTGATCGTCGGGTCCGGGTTCGTCGGCTCGGAGATCGCCTCGGTGTGCCGCGATCTCGACCTTCCGGTGACCGTCGCCGAGCGCGGCAGCGGACCGCTGCGGGGGGCACTGGGCGGGGTCATCAGCGATATCGCCGCGGGGATGATGCGCGACGCCGGGGTGGATCTGCGCACCGGGGTGTCGGTCACCGCGTTGCACGGCGACGACTCCGGTCACGTCCGGTCGGCGACGCTGTCCGACGGCACCGTGCTCGATGTCGACGTGGTGGTCGCCTCGCTCGGCTCCATCCGCAACGTGGAATGGCTTGACGGTGCCGGTCTGGCAGCCGCGCAGTGGGGGCTGGCCTGCGATGCCGGCTGCCGAGCCTTCGATATCAACGGGGTGGTGACCGATCACATCTTCGTCGCCGGGGACGTTGCCCGCGCCCCGCATGTGCTCTACGAATACGAGTTCATGTCCCAGGAACATTGGGATAACGCGGTGTCGGGCGCGGAGGTGGCCGCCAACAATATGCTCAACCTCGAGGTGGGCCGACGCCCGCACCTGCCGCTGCCGTCATTCTGGTCCGGTCAGTTCGGGGTGAACATCAAAAGTGTCGGGGTGTGCTCATTCGGCGACGAGATCGTGTTCACCCAGGGCTCCCCCGACCAGCGCCGCTTCGCCGCCGCCTACGGTCGGCGCGGCCGGATCGTCGGCGCCGTCACATTCGATCACGGCAAATGGCTCCCCTACTACGCCTCGCTGATCGAACGGTCCGCGCCGTTCCCGCCCCCACCGCCGGGCTACGACCGGCCCGAGGGCACCGGTTATTCCCAGGTGCTACCCGCCCGGTTCCCGGATCCGCGGGAGCCCTCAGGCAATCCCGATGTCGTGCTCACCGGACACGACCCGACCTCGCGGGGTGCGGAGTACCGCCCCCGCACCCACTAGCAGGAGCCTGATCATGGATGCCACAACCGCCTGGTCAGAGGCGATGAAATTCGCCAACCGGCCGAACCCGTATCCGTACTACGAGGAGCTGCGCAAGACGCCGGTGGCCAAGGTCTCCGAGCACACCTACGTCGTCACCGGATACCCCGAGGTGCTGGCTCTTGCCCACGACCCGCGAATCAGCTCCGACATCTCCCGCAGTCCGTCCGGCCTGTTCGGGGAGAACGAGGCCAAACTCGACCCCGCCGAGGCCGCCCAGGCCCGCGATATGTCCATGCTGGTGTCCGACCCGCCCGAGCATGACACGATGCGCCGGCAGTTCATGCGGCATTTCGGCCCGCCGCACAGCCCCGATCTGATCCCGAGTATGGCCGGGTTCGTGGTGGACCTGGCAAACAGCCTGCTGGACAAGGTGAAGGCCGGCGGCGAAACCCGCATGGACGTGGTCGACGACTTCTCCTACCCGATCCCGGTATCGGTTATCTTCCGGGTGCTCGGGGCGCCGATCGCCGACGAGCCGATGTTCCATTCCTGGGTGGTGGACTTCATGCAGGGCGCCGATGTGGGCCCGGAAGCCGATACGCCCGAGGGCCGGGCCGCCGCCGCCAAGGCCGCAACGAGCATGGCCGAGTTGGACACCTATGTGCGCGCCCTGGTCGAGAGGCTGGCCCGCGAACCCGGACCGGGTCTGCTCTCGGCGGCACTCCACGACGACGGACCCGACGGCCCGGTATCCCAGGACGTGGCGGCCGCGAACGCGATGCTGCTGCTGATCGCCGGGCACGACTCGACGGTCAACACGATCACCAACAGCATCATGACGCTGCTGCGCAATGCCGGATCGTGGGACCTGGTGGCCGGCAATCCGGACCTGATCCCCCGGGCCGTCGAGGAGGTACAGCGTCTCCAGGGGGCGGTGCAGTTCTTCCCCAGCCGCTGGGCCACCACCGATATCGAGATCGCCGGAACCAGAATTCCGGCTGGTTCGGCGGTGTTCCTGGTGTATGCCGCCGCCAACCGGGACCCACGACGCTTCCCCAACCCGGACCGGTTCGACCCGCTGCGCCCGGATAACGAACATCTCGGATTCGGCAGCGGGATCCACACCTGTTTCGGCGGTCCGCTGGCCCGCCTCGAAATCAACCTGGCCCTCGAGGTGTTCCTGCGCCGGGTGCGCTCGCCGCGGTTGGTGGTCGACCCCCCGCCCTACCGGCACAACCAGGTGTTCCGCGGGCCGCGGCACCTGTGGGTGGACTTCGCCGAGATTGACTGATCCGACCTCGCGGGCAAGGGCGCGCAGGCGAGCGTGCGGATAGTGCCCGCGCCACCGGCATGTCACCGTACCGACACGCACGCTCGCGCCGGTGGCAGGCTGGTGCGATGAGTCTGGACCGGTTCGCACCCACGACCCGGCGCTGGTTCGAGGGCACCTTCCCCGCGCCGACGCCGGCCCAGGCGCAGTCCTGGGAGGCCATCTCCGATGGTGAGCACACGTTGGTCATCGCTCCGACCGGGTCGGGGAAGACGCTGGCGGCCTTCCTGTGGGCGATCGACCGGCTGGCCCACCAACCCGCGCCGGCGCAGCCCGCAGGCACCCGGGTGCTCTACATCTCCCCGCTCAAAGCGCTCGCCATCGATGTCGAGCGCAACCTGCGCACCCCGCTGGCGGGGATCTCCCGGATCGCCGCCCTGGACGGCCTGCCCGCACCGAGGATCAGCGTCGGCGTGCGGTCCGGGGACACCCCGCCGGCCGCCCGCCGTCAGCTGATCGCCTCACCGCCGGACATCCTGATCACCACGCCGGAGTCGTTGTTTCTGATGCTGACCTCGGCGGCCCGCGAGACCCTTGCCGGGGTGAGGACGGTGATCGTCGATGAGGTACACGCGGTCGCCGGCACCAAACGCGGGGCGCACCTGGCCCTGTCGCTCGAACGTCTGGATGTGCTGCTGGAGACGCCGGCCCAGCGGATCGGGCTGTCGGCCACCGTCCGGCCGCCCGAAGAGGTGGCGCGGTTCCTCACCGGGGGCAGACCCGCGCGGATCGTGGCACCACCGGCGGCCAAGACCTTCGACTTGTCGGTTCAGGTGCCGGTGGCCGATATGGCGAACCTGGAGAACAACACCATCTGGCCCGATGTCGAGGCCCGGATCGTCGACCTCATCGAGTCGCACGCCTCGACCATCGTGTTCGCCAACTCACGGCGGCTGGCCGAGCGGCTGACGGCGCGGATCAACGAGATCCACGCCGAACGCCTGGGTACCGAGCCGCCGGACGCCGGAACACCGCTGGCCCGCGCCCACCACGGGTCGGTGTCCAAGGAACAGCGCGCCACCGTCGAGGACGATCTGAAAAGCGGGCGACTGCGCTCCGTCGTCGCCACCTCGAGCCTGGAACTGGGTATCGACATGGGCGCGGTGGATCTGGTGATCCAGGTGGCGGCTCCCCCGTCGGTGGCCGGTGGTCTGCAACGGGTCGGCCGGGCCGGTCATCAGGTCGGCGAAATCTCCCGCGGCGTCCTGCTACCCAAACATCGCACCGACCTGATCGGCTGCGCGGTCAGTGTGCGCCGAATGCTCGACGGGGCGATCGAGGCCCTGAAGGTACCGGCCAACCCGCTGGACGTGCTGGCCCAGCAGACCGTCGCGGCATGTGCGCTGGAGCCGCTGAGCGCGGACCTCTGGTTTGACACCGTTCGGAAGAGCGCGCCGTTCGCGACGCTGCCGCGCGGCGTGTTCGAGGCGACGCTGGACCTGCTCAGCGGTAAGTACCCGTCGACCGAGTTCGCCGAACTCCGACCCCGGCTGGTCTACGACCGGGATACCGGCACGCTGACGGCGCGGCCCGGCGCCCAGCGGCTGGCCGTCACCTCCGGCGGCACAATCCCGGATCGCGGGCTGTTCACGGTCTATCTGGCCAGTGAGACCGATAAGCCGTCCCGGGTCGGCGAACTCGATGAGGAGATGGTCTACGAATCCCGGCCCGGTGATGTCATCGCGCTGGGTGCGACCAGCTGGCGTATCACCGAGATCACCCATGACCGGGTGCTGGTCGTCCCGGCACCGGGTGAGCCCGCCCGGCTGCCGTTCTGGCGCGGTGACAGCGCCGGCCGCCCCGCCGAACTCGGTGCGGCGATCGGGAAGTTCACCGGTGAACTCGCCGGACTGAGCCGCGCGGAGTTCGATCGGCGCTGCGCCGGCGACGGGGTGGACGAGTACGCCCGGGACAACCTGTGGCGCCTGCTCGATGATCAACGCACCGCGACCACGGTGGTTCCCAGCGACACCACGCTGGTGGTGGAGCGATTCCGCGACGAACTCGGCGACTGGCGGGTGATCCTGCTGTCCCCGTATGGGCTGAAGGTGCACGGACCGCTGGCGCTGGCGGTCAGCCGGCGGCTGCTGGAGCGCTACGGTATCGATGAGAAACCCACTGCCAGCGATGACGGGATCATCGTGCGGTTACCGGACACCGAGGCCTATCCGGGCGATGTCCCCCCCGGGGCCGAGCTGTTTGTCTTCGACGCCGACGAGATCGAGCCGCTGGTCACCGCCGAGGTCGGCGGTTCGGCACTGTTCGCCTCCAGGTTCCGGGAGTGCGCGGCCCGGGCGCTGCTGCTGCCACGCCGCCATCCCGGTAAACGCTCCCCGCTGTGGCACCAGCGCCAGCGTGCCGCCCAGCTGCTGGACGTGGCGCGAAAATATCCCGATTTCCCGATCGTGCTGGAGACGGTGCGCGAATGCCTGCAGGACGTCTACGACGTTCCGATGCTGACCGAGCTGATGTCCCAGATCGCCCAGCGCCGGATCAGGTTGCTGGAGGTCGAGACCCCGAGTCCGTCACCGCTGGCCGCCTCGTTGCTGTTCGGCTATGTCGGGGCGTTCATGTACGAGGGCGACAGCCCGCTGGCCGAGCGCCGCGCCGCGGCACTGTCGCTGGACACCGCGCTGTTGGCCGAACTGCTGGGCCGGGTGGAACTGCGCGAACTCCTCGACCCGGATGTGGTCGCCGCGACAACGCGGCAACTGCAGCACCTCGACGCCGAGCGGCGGGCCCGCGACGCCGAGGGTGTGGCCGATCTGCTGCGGCTGCTGGGGCCGCTGACCGAGGAGGAGATCGGCCAGCGTTGTGCGGCCACCGATGTCCGGCCGTGGCTCGACGGCCTGCTCGCCGCCAGGCGGGCCCTCACCGTCAGCTATGCCGGGCACACCTGGTGGGTGGCGGTGGAGGACATCGGCCGGTTGCGCGATGCGGTGGGGGTGGCCGTCCCGGTGGGGGTTCCGGCCGGTTTCACCGATGGGGTAGCCGACCCGCTCGGGGAACTACTCGGCCGCTACGCCCGCACCCGGGGCCCGTTCAGCACCGCCGATGCCGCCGGCCGGTTCGGGCTCGGGCTGCGGGTGGCCGCCGACACGCTGGCGCGGATGGCGGTGGATTCACGACTGGTGCGCGGGGAGTTCATCGACGCCCCGGACGGCGCGGGAGAGCAGTGGTGCGATGCCGAGGTGCTGCGGATCCTGCGCCGGCGTTCGCTGGCCGCGCTGCGGGCCCAGGTCGAACCGGTCAGCACCGCCGCCTACGCGCGGTTCCTGCCGGGCTGGCAGCAGGTCGGCGGCGCCACCGGCATCGACGGGCTGGCCTCGGTGATCGAACAACTGGCCGGCACGCCGCTGCCCGCCTCCGCCGTGGAGCCGCTGATCCTCGCCCCGCGGGTACGCGGCTATCAGCCGGCGATGCTCGACGAACTGCTGTCCGCCGGGGAGGTCATCTGGTCGGGCGCCGGTGCGATCTCCGCCCAAGACGGCTGGGTGGTCTTCCACCACGCCGACACCGCGCCGCTGACGCTGGCCGCGCCGGCCGAGCTTGTATTGACCGACACGCATCGGATGATCCTGGAGGTACTCGGCGAGCCCGGCGAGGCCCGGGGCGCATTCTTCTTCCGCCAGCTGTCCCACGGCCCCGACGCGGCTGCCAAAGCCGCACTGTGGGAGCTGATCTGGTCCGGCTGGATCACCGGCGACACCTTCGCCCCGATCCGCGCCCTGCTGACCGCCGGCCGCGGCCGGCCCGCACACCGGCACCGCCGGGCCCCCCGGCTGAGCCGCTATGCGCTGAGTTCCCCGCAGACCCGTCAGGTCGATCCGACGGTAGCCGGCCGCTGGTCAGCCCTGCCCGCTGTCGAGCCGGACTCCACCGTCCGGGCGCATTTCACCGCGGAGTTACTGCTGAATCGCTACGGCGTGCTGACCAGGAACGCGGTCAACAGCCTCAGTGCCGGGGCGGCGGTGCCGGGTGGTTTCGCCACGCTCTACAAGGTGCTGACCGCCTTCGAGGAGGCCGGCCGCTGTCAGCGCGGCTATTTCGTGGAGTCGTTGGGCGGCGCGCAGTTCGCCCTGGCCTCCACCGTGGACCGACTCCGGGGCCACGCCGACAGCGTGGACCGGTCCCGGCCCGACTATCGCGCCGTGGTGCTCGCCGCGGCCGACCCGGCCAACCCCTACGGCGCGACGCTGCCCTGGCCGGCCGGTGAGACCGGGCACCGCCCGGGCCGTAAGGCCGGTGCCCTGGTGGTGCTGGTCGACGGTGAGCTGACCTGGTATCTGGAACGGGGTGGCCGGTCCCTGCTGAATTTCAGCGGCGATCCGGACGCCCAGCGGGCCGCCGCGGCGGCGCTGGCCGAACTGGTTTCCGCCGGCCGGCTCGAGGCGATCCTGATCGAGCGGATCGACGGTGTCTCGGCGTTGGAGTCCGCCGCCCACCCGGACCGTGCTGACGGGGTTGCCGCGCTGGCCGAGGCGGGTTTCGCGGCCACCCCGCGCGGTTTCCGGATGCGCCGGCGATAGTCTCGGCTATGCCCGAGGGCGATACCGTCTTCCGCACCGCCGCGACCCTGCGGGAGGCGCTGGCCGGTAAGACGCTGACCCGCTGCGATATCCGGGTGCCCCGGTATGCGGAAGTCGACCTCAGCGGTCACCGGGTGGACGAGGTGCTCAGCCGCGGCAAGCATCTGTTCATCCGGGTGGGGCCGGCCAGCATCCACTCGCATCTGAAGATGGACGGCAGTTGGCGGATCGCACCGCGCAGGGTTGCCGCCCACAAGATCCGGATCCTGCTGACGGCAGACGGTATCACCGCCGCCGGGATCGACCTGGGTGTGCTGGAAGTCCTTCAGCGCGAACGCGATCAGGACGTCGTCGACCACCTCGGCCCGGACCTGCTCGGTGCGGACTGGGATCCGCAGCGCGCTGCGGACAACCTGTCTGCCGATCCCGATCGCGGACTGGCCGCGGCACTGCTGGACCAGCGGGTGCTGGCCGGGGTCGGCAATGTCTACGCCAACGAACTGTGTTTCCTGTTCGGCCGACTGCCCACCAGTCGGACGGGTTCGCTCAATGATCCGCTCCGCGTCGTGAAGCGCGCGCGGGATATGTTGTGGGCCAACCGGTTACGTTCGAATCGAACGACCACGGGCGATACCCGGCAAGGGCGGCAACTCTGGATCTACGGCCGGGTCGGGCAACCATGTCGCCGTTGCGGCACACCCGTCACGCGGTCCAGCGCGTCCGATCGGGTCAGCTACTGGTGTCCGTCGTGCCAGCACTGAGCGTCCCATCGGTCGTATGGCCGATCTTCTCCATCGCCTCGGCGACAGAGGCATCGAGGGAATTGATCGTCGAGCGATCGAGACGGAGTTCCCTGAACGAAGTGGCGTGAGTCAGGGTGTTCTCCAACGGGGCGCGGCCGTTCGGGTAGACCACCGCCAGGATGACACCGGTGCCGGCTTCGAGGGCTTCGCCGATCTCATGGCGTAGACCGGACCGCAGTTCGTGCTCGGCAAAGGACGCCACGAGTCCGCCGGCAGCGGCACCGACCAGCAGCGACAAACCCAGCGGCGGGGCGAACAGCCCGAACAGCAAACCCACCCCGGCGCCCATCCCGGCACCGAGCCGACCGTGCTTGTTGGCAGCTTCGAGCACCTCCGGCCGGCCCTCGGCGTTCTTGGTGACCAGCGCGGCCGAACGTAACTCCAGGCTGTGGTGACGTCCGCGTTCAAGATCGTTGAAATCGCTCTTCGCGGCGTCCAAGTCCTCGTATGCGGCAATCACAATCAGCTCGTGATCGTCTTTCATGCCAGCCTCCCGTTCCCGGTCAGCCCATCCTCACCCGGCGGCGGACCGACCGGCTAGGGGCTGAAGTCCCTTACTGAGCGGTGCGCTGTCGCAGGAAGGGGACCACCTCGGCGGCGACGGCATCGGTGGCCTCCAGCCAGCACCAGTGCCCCACTCCGGTCAGGATGCGGATCTCGGCCCGGGGGAACACCTCGACCTGCCGGTAGGCCTGCTGGACCGGGATATAGGCGTCCGCATCGCCGAACACCACCAGGGCGTCATGATCGTCCTGACGCAACCGGGCGGCCAGCTGATCGGAGTCCGCCGCCCGGGTGGATCGGTACAGCCGTAGCACGGCACGGCGGGTCTTGGCCGGCATCAGGTGCCCGGCGATGGTGTCCGTCCAGCTGGCCGGCAGACCCGGGTTCTCCCGGGCCAGCATCCGCGCCACCACTTTCCGGTCCAGAGCGCGCATGGACAGCTCGCCCAGAACCGGGGTCCGCCATATCCGGGCCATCCGATGCCAGCGATAACCCAGCAGCACCCCGGTGTTGACAAAGGTCACGCTGGCGACATTGCCGGGATGGTCGGCCGCCCACGCCGCGGCGAACGGGCCGCCGAAGTCATGGGCCACCAGGTGCACCCGGTCGATACCGAGGTGACGGATCACCCCGTCCAGGAAGCGGGCGTAGCTGTAGACCGTGTAGTCCCGGTCGGGTCGCTCATCGGCCGCCCCGAAGCCCGGCAGATCGGGTGCGATGACGCGGGCGAACCCGGCCACCCGCGTCATCAACGGCATCCAGTCCGAACCCGCGTCGGGGTTGCCGTGGACGAACACCACCGCCTCTCCCGGGGCCCCGGTCCCGCCGACGAGAACGGAGGTGGACAGGCCGTCAACGGTGATACGTCGGGTTTCGATCATGCGCGCGAGCTTACGAAAGCCCGCCGCTGACCGGTGATCGGGTCGGTGAACTCCAAACGGTGTGCCACCAACTGCAGCGGCGCGGAGAAGTCGTCCGGTGCGCTATCGACCACCACCGGATACAGCGGATCGTTATCGATTCCGACGCCGAGGGAGGCCATGTGCAGCCGCAGCTGGTGGGTTCGCCCGGTCCTCGGCGTCAACCGGTACCGTCCCCCGCCCAACGGTTCCACCAAAGTCTCGGCGTTAGGCTCCCCGGGTTGGATCCGGGCCTGCAGCACACCCCGTTGTTTGACGATGCGGTTCGAAATCCGTTGCGGACCAACCAGACCCGGCATCACCGAGGACCGCGCGAGATAGATCTTCCGCACCGCCCCAGTGGCGAACATGCGCTGGTACACACCGCGTATGTCGCGGCGGGCGGTGAACAGCAGAACTCCGGCGGTGAGCCGGTCCAGCCGGTGCGCCGGGCTGAGATCGGGCAGGCCGAGCTCACGGCGCAGCCGCACCAGGGCGGTCTGGACGATATGCCGGCCCCGCGGCATGGTGGCCAGGAAATGCGGTTTGTCGACCACCACGATGCTGTCATCGCGGTAGAGCACCGGCATGTCGAACGGCACCGCTACCTCATCGGGCAGATCGCGGTAGTGGTAGACCTGCGCCCCGGGCGGCAGTTCGGAGTCCCCGTCGAGCACCACCCCGCGCGCATCGACCACCTGTCCGGCCAGCACCTTCGCCCGCGCCGGCGCGCCGAACCGCCGGCCGAACTCCTCGGCGACATTTCCGCCCTGCAGGCGCAGCCGGGCCGGCCCCAGCCCATCGCGGACCGGCAACGGTGGGATCACACCGGGATCAATTCAGGGGCACTGGTTCGAGGATCTCCGCCCGCGCCTCGGGTGCGGCCACCCGCAACGCATCGGCGGAGGAGTCGTCGAGCTGGCTCTGGGAGAGCACCTCGGCCTCGACCCGAGCAATGTAGGTGGCCACCTCGCGGTCGACGTCCCCGGGTCCCCAACCCAGGATCGGTGCGACGATCTCGGCGACCTCACGGGCGCAGTCGACGCCGCGGTGCGGGTATTCGATCGAGATGCGCATCCGCCGGGCCAGGATGTCCTCCAGGTGCAGGGCGCCCTCGGCGGCGGCGGCGTAGGCCGCCTCCACCCGCAGGTACACCGGGGCCTCGGCGATCGGCTCGAGCAGGTCAGGCTGGTCTTTGGCCAGGTCCAGGACCTCATCGATCAGCGATCCGTACCGGTCCAGCAGGTGGCGCACCCGGTAGGGGTGCAGGTTGTACTCCGAGCCCACGTGGTCGGTCTGGTTGATCAGCGCGAAGTAGCCGTCGGCCCCCAGCAGCGGCACCTTCTCGGTGATCGACGGCGCGACCCGGGACGGCACGAACTCGGCCGCGGCATCGACGGCGTCGGCCCCCATCACCCGGTAGGTGGTGTATTTGCCGCCGGCGATGGCGACCAGACCGGGAGTCGGGGAGGCCACCGCGTGCTCGCGGGACAGCTTCGAGGTCTCCTCGCTCTCACCGGCCAGCAGCGGACGCAGGCCGGCGTAGACACCGTCGATATCGTCATGGGTCAGCGAGGTGGCCAGCACCGTGTTGACGTGGCCGAGGATGTAGTCGATATCGGCCTTGGTGGCAGCCGGGTGCGCCAGGTCGAGGTTCCAGTCGGTGTCGGTGGTGCCGATGATCCAGTGGGTGCCCCACGGGATGATGAACAGCACCGACTTCTCGGTGCGCAGGATGATGGCGACCTCGCTGACGATCCGGTCCCGCGGCACCACGATGTGCACACCCTTGGAGGCACGGACCCGGAATCGGCCGCGCTGGCGCGACAGCGCCTGAATCTCATCGGTCCACACCCCGGTCGCGTTGATGACCACGTGACCGCGAACGTCGGTCACCGCCCCGTTCTCCGAATCACGCACCGTCACCCCGACCACCCGGTCGCCCTCGGTGAGCAGCGCGACCACCTGGGTGGAAGTGCGCACCACCGCCCCGTAGTGCGCCGCAGTACGTGCCACCATCATGGTGTGCCGGGCGTCGTCGACGACGGTGTCGTAGTAGCGGATACCGCCGATCAGCGAGCCCCGCTTGAGACCCGGGGCCAGCCGCAACGCACCGGCCTTGGTCAGATGCCGCTGGGGCGGGACGGATTTCGCTCCGCCGAGTTGGTCGTAGAGGAAGATCCCGGCCGCGATATAGGGCCGCTCCCACACCCGCTTGGTGAGCGGGAACAGGAAGGGCAACGGCTTGACCAGATGCGGGGCCAGCGTGGTCAGGGAGAGCTCCCGTTCGTGCAGTGCCTCGCGGACCAGACCGAACTCCAGCTGCTCAAGATAGCGAAGACCGCCGTGAAACATCTTGGAGCTGCGGCTGGAGGTGCCCGATGCAAAATCGCGGGCTTCGACGAGCGCCACTTTCAAACCGCGGGTAGCCGCGTCCAGCGCCGCTCCGGCACCGACGACGCCGCCGCCGATCACGATGACGTCGAACTGCTCACTGCCCAGTTGTTCCCAGGCCTCGGCGCGCTGGGAGGGACCGAGGGCCTGCTCACTCATACCCGTCAGGCTAGTCCAGATCGTCGTGTGACATCAGCCGGCGGGCCGCTTCCACCACCGAACCCGACAGCGACGGGTACACCGAGAGCGTCTGGGCCAGGTCGGTCACCGAGATGCGGTTCTGCACCGCCAACGCGATCGGCAGGATCAGCTCGGAGGCGATCGGGGCCACCACCACACCGCCGATCACCACCCCGGTGGCGGGCCGGCAGAAAATCTTCACGAAACCGCGCCGCAGCAACGACATTTTCGCCCGGGCATTGGTGGTCAGCGGAAGCATCAGGGTCCGCGCCGGGACGGCCCCGCTGTCGATGGCGGTCTGCGGCACCCCCACCGCGGCGATCTCCGGGCGGGTGAAGGTGGCCGATGCCACTGTGCGCAGCCGGATCGGCGCAACCCCCTCGCCCAGGGCGTGATACATGGCGATGCGGCCCTGCATGGCGGCCACCGAGGCCAGCGGCATCAGCCCGGTGCAGTCACCGGCGGCGTAGATCCCGGACGCCGTGGTCCGCGACACCCGGTCCACCGGGATATAGCCGCCGGGACCGAGTTCGACACCGACCCGCTCGAGACCCAGTGCGCCGGTGTTCGGTACCGAGCCGACCGTCATCAGCGCGTGGCTGCCCTCGACGGTCCGACCGTCGGCCATCGTGACCCGCACCCCGTCGGGGGTGCGCAGCACCGAGTCGGCGCGGGCGTTCTTGACCAGCGTCACACCGCGTTCGGCGAAGACCTCCTCCAGCACCGCGGCGGCATCGCTGTCCTCGTGCGGCAGGATCTGATCCCGGCTGGCCACCACGGTCACGGTGACACCCAACTCGGTGTAGGCGTTGCAGAACTCCGCCCCGGTCACACCCGATCCGACGATGACCAGATGGTCGGGCAGCCCGGGCAGGTCGTAGAGCTGGCGCCAGTTGAGGATGCGCTCACCGTCGGGGACGGCATTGGGCAGCACCCGGGGCCGGGCGCCGGTGGCGATGAGCACCACATCCGCTTTGATCACACCGGTCTTGACCGCACCCGATCTGTCCTCGGCCGTCGTCACCCGGACCCGGTGGTGGGCCATACCGGGCACATCGTCGGTCAGTTCGGCGTGTCCGGCCACCACCGTCACCCCCTGGGCGAGCAGTTGCGCGCCGATATCGGCGGACTGGGACCGGGCCAGCGTTTTGACCCGGTTGTTGATCTGCGGCAGCGAGATCTTCGCGTCCTCGATGCCGATATCGAAACCCAGACCCGAGGCGCGGCGCAGTTCGGTGCGCACCCCGGTGGAGGCGATGAACGTCTTGGACGGCACACAGTCGAACAGCACGCACGCCCCGCCGATGCCTTCGGTGTCGACCACGGTGACCTCGGCAACATCCCGGCCGCGTGCGGCGGCCACCAGCGCCGCCTCGTACCCGGCCGGCCCGCCGCCGATGATGACGATCCGCTTGGGGGTGGGGGGAGTCACGGACCTAAGCTAGCCTCTACGCTTCCTCCGTGCCTCTCTACGCCGCCTACGGGTCGAATATGGACCCCGAGCAGATGCTGGATCGGGCGCCGCACTCCCCGATGGCCGGTACCGGCTGGCTCTACGGCTGGCGGCTGACCTTCGCCGGCGAGGACATCGGCTGGGAGGGGGCACTGGCCACCCTGGTCGAGGATCCCGCCTCCCGGGTCTTCGTGGTGCTCTACGACGTGACCCACTCCGATGAGGAGAACATGGACCGCTGGGAGGGCTCGGAGCTGGGCCTGCACAGCAAGATCCGCTGCCGGATCGTCCGGGAGACCTCCGACACCACGACCGAACCCGTGCTGGCCTGGCTGTATGTGGTGGACGGCTGGGAGGGCGGGTTGCCCTCGGCCCGCTATCTGGGGGTGATGGCCGACGCCGCGGAGGTCGCCGGTGCGCCGGCGGACTATGTGCACCACATCCGCACCCGGCCGGCCCGCAATATCGGACCCGGCCCGACGGATTAGCCCCGCCCCCGGGTGAATTCCCAGGCGGCGGAGACGATTTCGTCGATCCCGGTATGCCGGGGACGCCATCCGAGCTCGGCCGCCGCCTTCTCGCTGGATGCGATCAGTACCGCCGGATCACCGGCCCGGCGATCGGTGTCGCGGGATGCGATGGGCCGGCCGGTCACCCGGCGGCAGGAGTCGATGACCTCACGCACGCTGAATCCGGTTCCGTTACCGAGGTTGTAGATCCGGTGCGCCCCGGGCCGGGCGGTCTGCAGCGCCAGCAGGTGCGCATCGGCGAGATCGCGGACATGGATGTAGTCCCGGATGGCGGTTCCGTCCGGGGTCGGCCAGTCGGCGCCGAACACCAGGATCTCGGAGCGCCGGCCATCGGCGACCTGCAGCACCAGGGGGATCAGGTGAGTCTCCCTGGTGTGCCGCTCACCGAGCCCGGCGTAGGCACCGGCCACGTTGAAGTAGCGCAGGCTGGTGGCGGCCAGCCCGTAGGCATGGGCGTAGGACGTGATCGCGTGGTCGATCGCGAGTTTCGTCGCACCGTAGGGGTTGGTCGGCAGGGTGGGCGCCGCCTCGGTGATCGGCACCGACTCGGGTTCGCCGTAGGTCGCCGCCGTCGAGGAGAACACCAGCCGGGGGGTTCCGGCGGCGCGCATCGCCTCCAGCAGTTCCAGCGTGGTCACGACATTGCCGAACCAGTACCGATCCGGGGCTTCGACAGACTCCCCCACCAGGGATCTGGCCGCGAAATGCAATACCCCGTCAAAGGTGCCGCCGGGCAGCAACTGCCGGGCCGCCTCCACCACATCGGCATCGACGAACTGCGCACCCGCCGGGATCGCGTCGGCATGCCCGGTCGACAGATCATCGACGATCACCACCTGGTGACCCTCATCGAGCAGGACTTTCGCACACACACTGCCCACGTAGCCGGCACCGCCGGTCACCAGGAGCTTCACCCGAAGGCCGCGGACTGCTCGACGATATTGACCAGCACCCGCACCCCGATCGCCAGCGCCCTTTCGTCGAGATCGAAGGTGGGCTGATGCAGGTCGAGCTGTTGCCCCCGGCCACTCCACACTCCGAGCCGGGCCATCGCGCCCGGCACCTCCTCCAGATACCAGGAGAAGTCCTCGCCGCCACCGGACTGCCGGGTCTCGGCGAGCACCTCCGGCCCGACCTCCTCGATGGCATGGGTCATGACCTGGGTGCTGCGTTCCTCGTTGACCACCGGCGGCACACCGCGGCGGTACTGCAGCGAATGGGCGATGCCCAGCGGGGAGAGCAGACCCGAGACGATTTCCTGCACAAGGTCTTCCATCTCCAGCCAGGCCTCCCTGCTGGCGGTGCGAACGGTGCCTGCCAGCGTGCCGGACTGCGGGATGGCGTTGGCGGCCACCCCGGCGTTGGCCGCGCCCCAGACCATCACGGTGCCGTGCCGCGGGTCGATGCGGCGGGACAGCACACCGGGCAGCCCGGTGATGACCGTTCCCATCCCGTACACCAGGTCGGAGGTCAGGTGCGGCCGCGAGGTGTGCCCGCCGGGTGAGTGCAGGGTGATCTCGACGGAGTCGGCTGCCGAGGTGATCGGCCCGGCGGTGATGGCCACCCGGCCGGCCGCGAGCCGGGGATCGCAGTGCAGGGCGAAGATACGCGACACCCCGGCCAGTGCGCCGGCGGCGATCGCATCGAGGGCGCCCCCGGGCATCAGCTCCTCGGCGGGCTGGAAGATCAGCCGGACACCGACCGGCAGTTCCGCCGCGGTGGACAGCGCGGTGGCGGCGCCCAGCAGGATGGCGGTGTGCCCGTCGTGGCCGCAGGCATGTGCAACGCCGGGCACCGCCGAGGCATAGGGGGCTCCGGTGCGCTCGGTCATCGGCAGTGCGTCCATATCGGCGCGCAGCGCGATCCGCGGTGCGTGATCGGGCCCGAAGTCACAGGTCAGGCCCGTTCCACCGGGCAGCACCTTGGGATTGAGACCGGCCTCGACCAGCCGGTCGGCGACGAACTGGGTGGTCGCGAACTCCTGCCGACCCAGTTCGGGGTTCCGGTGGATGTGGCGGCGCCACCCGACGAGGTCGTCGTAGTGCGCCGCCAGCCACGACTCCGCGGTGTCGGCCAAAGACATCAGACGAGTATCTCAGGCCGCACTAGGCTGAGCGGCTGTGAGTCCAGACGCCGTGCGGGCCGCTGCGGTGATCGCCGAGCACACCGGTGCCGATCGCCACGATGTGGCCGTGGTTCTCGGCTCGGGCTGGGCACCGGCCGCGCAGGCCCTGGGTGCGCCGAAAGCGCAGATCCCGATGACGCAGCTGCCCGGCTTCACGACGCCGAGCGCCGAGGGCCACAGCGGGCAGGCCCTGTCGGTCGCCGTCGCCGGGCATCGGGTGCTGGTGTTCGTCGGACGTATCCACCCCTATGAGGGGCACGACCTGAGCCGGGTCGTGCATCCGGTACGCACCGCCTGCGCTGCGGGCGCCGATATCGTCGTGCTGACCAACGCCGCCGGCGGCCTGCGCCCGGAGTACCGGGTGGGCCGTCCGGTCCTGATCAGCGACCACCTCAACCTCACCGCCCGGTCCCCGCTGGAGGGCCCGCAGTTCGTCGACCTGGTCGACGCCTACTCGCCCCGACTGCGGGCGCTGGCCCGCCGGGTCGACCCCGGCCTGGCCGAAGGGGTGTACGCGGCGCTGCCCGGACCGCATTACGAGACGCCCGCCGAGATCCGGATGCTGCGCACCCTGGGCGCGGACCTGGTGGGCATGTCCACGGTGCACGAGACCATCGCGGCCCGCGCCGCCGGCGCCGAGGTGCTCGGGGTGTCGCTGGTGACCAACCTGGCCGCGGGGATGACCGGTGATCCGCTGTGCCATGACGAGGTGCTGGCCGCCGGGCGCGAATCGGCCCGCGACCTCGGCGAGCTTCTCTCTGCGGTGCTTACCGCGCTCTAGCGCGGCCCGAACTGCCGGTCCCCCGCGTCGCCGAGGCCGGGGACGATATAGGCGGCACTGTTGAGCCCGTCATCGATCGCCGTGGTGAACAGCCGGGATTTCGGCGCGACGCGCTCCAGCGCGGCCACCCCCTGTGGCGCGCACACCACGCACACCACCGTGATGTCGACGGCGCCGCGATCGGTCAGCAACCCGATGGTGTGCGCCATCGAGCCACCGGTGGCCAGCATCGGATCGAGCACCATGACCGGCCGGGTGCGCAGATCCGCCGGCAGCGACTCCAGATACGGCGTCGGCTGATGGGTGGTCTCATCCCGTGCGACCCCGACGAACCCCACCTGAGCCTCCGGGATCAGCGCCTGGGCCTGATCGACCATCCCCAGACCGGCCCGCAGCACCGGGACCAGCAGCGGCGGGTCGGCCAGCCGGCTACCGCCGGTCTCGGTCAACGGGGTCTGAACCCTGATGTGCTCGCTCGGCGCGTCGCGGACGGCCTCGTAGACCAACATGAGAGTCAGGTCCCGCAATGCCGCGCGGAACCCGGCGTTCGCGGTGCGCTCGTCACGCAGGGTGGTCAGCCTGGCGGCCGCCAGCGGGTGGTCGATGACACACACATCCATGGGCACTGACTCTAGGTCGTTAGGCTGTCCGGCATGGCTGCAGAGCTGGTACCGATTCGCATCGGGGTCACCGCGGGTGATCTCTTCACATTGTGGGCTCCGCGCTGGCGCGACGCCGGTGACGAATGGGAGGGATTCCTGGGCAAGGACGAGGATCTGTTCGCATTCGAGTCGGTGGCCGATCTCGCGGCGTTCGTGCGGACCGACACCGATAACGACCTCACCGATCATCCCGCCTGGGAGAAGTTGACCACGGCCAACGCCCACCGATTGAAGCCGGCCGAGAATCGGCAGGCCGATCTGATCGGTGTCGAGGAGCTGCTCGCCGAGAAGCCCACCGAGGCCTCGGTGACCGCCCTCGCCAACACCCTGGCCGTGGTCTCCTCGATCGGAACGGTGTGCGAACTACCGGCGGTCACCCGGTTCTTCAACGGCAATCCCAACCTGGGTCAGGTGATGGGCGGTATCGACCAGTTCAGCGGCCGGGCCGGCCGCAAGCGCTGGGAGGCCATCGCCCAGACCGTCGGGCGCAGCTGGGACGGGGTGGTTGCGGCGATCGACGAGATCATCACGACCCCGACGGTCGACGCCGGGATGGCCGAACGGGCGGTCGCCGAGCTCGACGAGCCGTTCGACGAGGCACTCGAGGAGGGCACCGCCGGGGTGCTGGCCGACGACGATGCCGAGCCCACCGCGATGGGTGATGTGGCCGAGATGGTCGACGTCGCCGATGAGACCGTCGGGCACCGGACGGCAGCGGTACTGCTCGGCGGCGACAGTAAGTTCTGGGAAAACGTCGGTATCGACCCGGTTCAGGTGATGACCAGCGCCGGCACCCTGTTCACGCTGCGCTGCTATTTCGACGATAAGCCGATCTTCCTGGGCCGCAACGGCCGGATCAGCGTGTTCGGGTCCGAACGTGCACTGGCCCGGTACCTGGCCGACGAACATGACCACGACCTGTCGGACCTGAGCACCTACGACGATATCCGCACCGCGGCGACCGACGGATCCCTGCGGGTGGACGTCACCGATGACAACGTCTACGTGCTCAGCGGACTGGTCGACGATATCGCCGACGGCCCGGATGCCATCGACCGCGATCAGCTGGACCTGGCCGTCGAGTTCGTCCGCGATGTCGGCGACTATTCCGAGGACGACACGGTGGCGAAGTTACTCGCCGCCGAGACCGCGGTCGGCCGGCTGGTCGATCAGGTCCTGAACCCGGAGTCGGCAACCGGCCCGGAGGAGTCCTCGGCGGAGGCCGTCGCCGGGTGGGAGGAACTGGAACGGTTCGTCGAATCACGGCTGCGACGCGAGTAGCGCTCAGCAGGCCGGTCCAACCTGCCGGTCCGATCGGCCCACACGACGAACACCACACTGCCCAACGGCACAATGCTGCCCAGCATCACCAGCACCCAGGTGCCGACACGCCAGGAGTAGACCACCCCGGTCCACAGGGCGGCGACCACGAACACCAGGAACACCAGTCCGTGCGCCATGCCGAAGATCTTCACCCCGATCTCGGTGCGTGGGCTGCCCAGATATTTGAAGTACATCCCGATCAGCAGTCCGACCCAGGTCACGGCCTCGGCCAACGCGACAAGCCGGAACCGGCCGGCGGTGCTCCGGAGATCAAGTGCAGCAGTCATGGCACCAGTGTGCCGCGAGCCGGACCGGCTTCAACCCACCAGGACCGCGTACCGCGGTTTGATCACTTCGTCGATGATGGCCAGCCGCTCGTCGAAATGAATGAACGCCGACTTCATCGCGTTGATGGTGAACCGCTCCAGATCGGTCCAGCCGTAGCCGAAAGTATGCACCAGAGCCAGCATCTCCCGGCTCATGGTGGTGTCACTCATCAGCCGGTTGTCGGTGTTGACCGTGACCCGGAACCGTAACCGAGCCAGCAGGTCGAACGGGTGCTTCTGAAGGCTGGGCACCGCGCCGGTCTGCACATTGGAGCTCGGGCACATTTCCAGCGGGATCCGCTTGTCGCGCACGATGGCCGCCAGCCGGCCCAGGCCGGCGGTCCCGTCCGGCAGTTCCTCGATATCGTCGACGATCCGGACCCCGTGCCCAAGCCGGTCGGCGCCGCAGAACGCGATGGCCTCGTGGATGGAGGGCAGGCCGAACGCCTCGCCGGCGTGGATGGTGAACCGGGCATTGTTGGCGCGCATGTACTCGAAGGCATCGAGATGACGCGACGGCGGATACCCCTGCTCGGCTCCGGCGATATCGAAACCGACGACGCCCCGATCGCGGAACTGCACCGCCAACTCGGCGATATCCCGTGACCGCGCGGCGTGCCGCATCGCGGTCACCAGGCACCGCACTGTGATCGTGCGGCCGGCGGCGGCGAGGGCCCTCTCACCGTCGGCGAACCCGGCCAGCACCGCCTCCAGCACCTCCTCCATCGACAAGCCGCCGTCGATATGCAATTCCGGGGCGAATCGGACCTCCGCGTAGACGATATTGTCGGCTGCCAGGTCTTCCACACATTCGAACGCGACGCGATGCAGGGCCGCGGGGCTTTGCATCACCGCGACGGTGTGAGCGAACGGTTCCAGGTACCGCACCAGCGAACCACTGTGCGCCGAGGTGCGGAACCAGGCCGCCAACTCCACGGCATCGGTGCTCGGCAGTCCCCGGTAACCGATCTCATCGGCGATGTCGATCACGGTGGCCGGTCGCAGCCCCCCGTCCAGATGGTCGTGGAGCAGGGCCTTGGGCGCCTGCGCGATCATCTCCAGCGTCAGCGGCGTGCTCATCTCCCCCACCTGATCCTCATCACATGATCCTCGGCGCACCTGCGCGATCTCGCCCATTGTGCCGGGGATCACGCCATGTGCCGAGGATCACCCGCATTGACCCATGACGTAATTGCCGCGTCACTGATTTCACACTCGAAACAGCGTTAGAGTCATTTCAAACTTCCAACCCGGAGGCGGGCAATGAGCACAGTGACCCGAGAGTCACCGCGACGGCGCAGAACGTACTACCGCGGCGACCCCGCCATGTGGTCATGGGTGCTGCATCGCATCACCGGGGCAACGGTGTTCTTCTTCCTGTTCGTCCATGTGCTCGACACCGCCCTGGTCCGGGTCAGCCCGGAGGCCTATAACGAAGTCGTCGAGACCTACAAGACGCCGATCGTCGGGCTGATGGAACTCGGTCTCGTCGCGTGCGTACTGTTCCACGCCCTCAACGGCATTCGGGTGATCCTGATCGACTTCTGGTGGCAGGGTCCGCGTCACCAACGGCAGATGCTGTGGGCGGTGGCCGGGATCTGGCTGGTGGTCATGGTTCCGGCGACCGTGGTGATCGGCATGCACATGGCGGAGCGGTTCCTGTGAACCCCGCGCCGGTCGTCACCCGCAACCACGACCACCCGGCCGGTCTGGACAGCCCCCGATCGCCCCGGCGCGGCGGGATCACCAACTTCGAGAAATACGCCTGGTTGTTCATGCGGTTCTCCGGTGTGGTCCTGGTGTTCCTGGTGATCGGCCACATGTTCATCGGGCTGATATGGGATGGCGGGGTGTACCGCATCGACTTCAACTACGTCGCCCAGCGCTGGGCGTCGCCGTTCTGGCAGATCTGGGATCTGAGCATGCTGTGGCTGGCGCAACTCCATGGCGGCAACGGGATGCGGACGATCATCGCCGACTACGCCCGCAAGGACTCGACGCGGTTCTGGCTCAATTCGCTGCTGGGCACATCGATGGTGCTGGTCCTGGTCGTCGGCACCTACACCCTGTTGACCTTCAACCCGAACATCTAGGGAGGGACGATGATCACCGAACATCGCTACGACGTTGTCATCGTCGGCGCGGGCGGAGCGGGTATGCGCGCCGCCGTCGAGGCCGGCCCCCGGGCACGTACCGCGGTTCTGACCAAGCTCTATCCGACCCGCAGTCACACCGGCGCGGCCCAGGGCGGAATGTGCGCGGCCCTGGCCAACGTCGAAGAGGACAATTGGGAGTGGCACACCTTCGACACCGTCAAGGGCGGGGACTACCTGGCCGATCAGGACGCAGTCGAGATCATGTGCAAAGAAGCCATCGACGCGGTTCTCGACCTCGAAAAGATGGGGATGCCCTTCAACCGCACCCCGGAGGGCCGCATCGACCAACGCCGATTCGGCGGCCACACCCGCGATCACGGCAAGGCACCGGTGCGACGGGCCTGCTATGCCGCCGACCGCACCGGACACATGATCCTGCAGACGCTCTACCAGAACTGCGTCAAACACAACGTGGAGTTCTTCAACGAGTTCTACGCCCTGGATCTGGTGCTGACCGAGACACCGCGCGGACCGGTGGCCACCGGCGTGGTCACCTACGAGCTGGCCACCGGCGATATCCACGTCTTCCACGCGAAAGCCATCGTGCTGGCCACCGGCGGGTCCGGCCGGATGTACAAGACGACCTCCAATGCCCACACCCTCACCGGGGACGGCCTGGGCATCGTCTTCCGCAAGGGGCTTCCGCTGGAGGACATGGAGTTCCACCAGTTCCATCCGACCGGGCTGGCCGGTTTGGGCATTCTGATCTCCGAGGCGGTACGCGGCGAGGGCGGCCGGTTGCTCAACGGCGAAGGCGAACGTTTCATGGAGCGTTACGCGCCGACGATCGTCGACCTCGCGCCCCGCGATATCGTCGCCCGCTCGATGGTCCTCGAGGTGCTCGAAGGCCGCGGCGCCGGACCGCACAAGGATTACGTCTACATCGACGTCCGCCACCTCGGGGCGGACGTGCTGGAGGCGAAGCTGCCGGATATCACCGAATTCTCCCGAACCTACCTCGGCGTCGACCCGGTCAAGGAACTCGTGCCGGTCTATCCCACCTGCCACTACGTCATGGGCGGTATCCCCACCACGGTGATCGGCCAGGTGCTGCGCGATAGCACCAACGTGGTGCCCGGGCTGTACGCCGCCGGTGAGTGTGCGTGCGTCTCGGTACACGGGGCCAACCGGCTGGGCACCAACTCGCTGCTGGATATCAACGTCTTCGGCCGCAGGGCCGGGCTCGCGGCCGCCTACTACGCACTCGGCAACCCGCATGTCGATCTGCCGCCGGATCCGGCCGCCATGGTGGTCGACTGGGTGTCGGACATACTCTCCGAACACGGCAATGAGCGGGTCGCCGACATTCGCGGCGAACTGCAGCAGTCGATGGACAACAACGCGGCGGTGTTCCGTACCGAGGAGACCCTCAAGCAGGCACTCACCGATATCCACGCGCTCAAGGAACGGTATTCGAGGATTTCGGTGCACGATAAGGGCAAGCGGTACAACAGCGACCTGCTCGAGGCCATCGAGTTGGGCTTCCTGCTGGAACTCGCGGAGGTCACGGTGGCCAGCGCTCTCAACCGCAAGGAATCCCGCGGCGGGCACGCCCGGGAGGACTACCCGCACCGCGACGACACCAACTACATGCGCCACACCATGGCCTACAAAGAGGGGTCGGACCTACTCAGCGATATCCGGCTGGACTACAAACCCGTGGTCCAGACCCGCTACGAGCCGATGGAGCGTAAGTACTGATGACCGCCGTGGTCGACACCGCCGAAGCCGGCGACCCGCCGCTACCGCCCGTTCCGCCCGGTGCGGTCATGGTGACCCTGAAGATCGCCCGATTCGACCCGGAGAACCCCGACCGCTACGCCGACTCCGGCGGCTGGCAGAGCTTCCGGGTGCCGTGTCTGCCCAGCGACCGGCTGCTGAACCTGATCACCTACGCGAAGAACTACCTCGACGGCTCCCTCACACTGCGCCGCTCCTGCGCGCACGGGGTGTGCGGATCCGATGCCATGCGGGTCAACGGCGTGAACCGGCTGGCCTGCAAGGTGCTGATGCGTGATCTGCTGCCCAAGAAGGAAGGCACCCCGCTGACCGTCACCATCGAGCCGATCCGCGGCCTGCCGGTGGAGAAGGATCTGGTGGTCGATATGGAGCCGTTCTTCGACGCTTTCCGCGCGGTGAAACCGTATCTGATCAACAACGGCAACCCGCCGACCCGCGAACGCATCCAGAGCCAGGCCGACCGCGCCCGCTATGACGACACCACCAAGTGCATCCTGTGCGCCTGCTGCACCACCAGCTGCCCGGTGTTCTGGAACGACGGCAGCTACTTCGGTCCGGCGGCGATCGTCAACGCCCACCGATTCATCTTCGACAGCCGCGATGAGGGCGCCGCCGAGCGTCTGGAAATCCTCAACGAGGTCGACGGGGTGTGGCGCTGCCGGACCACGTTCAACTGCACCGACGCCTGCCCGCGCGGTATCGAGGTCACCAAGGCGATCCAGGAGGTCAAACGGGCGCTGATCTTCGCCCGCTGATACCTCCCGGCAGATTCAGCCACATCCCGGCAGATTCAGCGCAGCTGGAAAACCGTTCGGTGCCATCCCTTTTCGGCGGTACCGGTGATATCGCTCATCACATGTTTGATACTCAGGTACTCCTCGAAGGAGTAGTCCGACATATCCTTGCCGAATCCGGATGCACCCAGCCCGCCGTGCGGCATCTCGCTGACGATCGGGATGTGGTCGTTGATCCACACACACCCGGCCCTGATCTCCCGGGACGCTCGCTGGGCCCGGTAGACGTCCCTGGTCCAGGCCGAGGCGGCCAGCCCGTAGACGGTGTCATTGGCCTGTCGCAGCGCATCGTCATCTCCGTCGTGGCGGCGCACGGTGAGCACCGGGCCGAAGATCTCTTCGCGGTAGGCCGCGGAATCCTCATCGACATCAGCCAGCAGCGTCGGCAGATAGAAGGCGCCCGGTCGCTGCGGTGCCGCACCGCCGGTGACCACCCGGGCCCCCTGGCCGGGCGCGCGGGCCACGACGGCGGCGACCCGGTCGCGGTGGTCCGCCGAGATCAGCGGCCCCATATCGGTCTCGGGATCGGCCGGGTCGCCGACGACGATCTTTCCCATGATCTCGGCCACCCCGGCCACGAAGTCGTCATAGAGGTTGGCCGCGACGATCGCCCGGGTGGCCGCGGTGCAATCCTGCCCGGAGTTGATCAGCGCACCGGCGACCGCGCCGTGGACGGCGGCGTCGAGGTCGGCGTCGTCGAACACCACGAACGGCGCCTTGCCGCCGAGTTCGAGTTGGGTCCGGTGACCGTGGACGGCCGCCGCCGCCATCACTTTTCGACCCACCGCGGTGGATCCGGTGAAGGTCACCACATCGACCCCGGGGTGCCCGGCCAGGGCTTGGCCGACATCTCCCCCGGCGCCGGTGACGACGTTGAGCACCCCATCGGGCAGTCCCGCCTCACCGGCTATTCGGGCCAGGGTCAGGGTGCTCAGCGGGGTCAGCTCAGCCGGTTTGATCACCACCGAACACCCCGCTGCCAGCGCCGGGATGGCCTTCCACACCGCCATCTGCAACGGGTAGTTCCAGGGTGTGATGGTGCCCACCACACCGGCGGCCTCCCGGCGGACCGACGAGGTGTGATCGGCGGAGTACTCCGCGGTGGCCGGACCGGCCAGGCGCCGGGCCGCACCGGCGAAGAAGGCGATATTGTCGATACTGCCCGGCACGTCGAACTCGCGGGCCAACCGGACCGGCTTCCCGGTCTGGCTGACCTCCTCGGCCACCATTTCAGCGGTACGCGTTCGGAGAATCTCCGCCAGGTCGGCCAGCACCGCCGACCGCTCGGCCGGGGTGGCCGCCGACCAACCCGGCAGTGCCGCCCGCGCCGATGCCACCGCCGCGTCGATATCGGCGGGTGTGGCGAGGCCGAGTTCGGCGACTGCGCAGCCGGTGGCGGGATTGATCACCTGATGCCGCTCGCCTCCGGTGGTGACCGGCGTGCCGTCGATCCAACTGCTCGCAATCACGGGCCAATGCTACGCATTCCGCCACTTTCGTTGCTCGGAACAACGGATTCCGGGCACAATCAGCGGTATGCGTGATTTACGCGCCGCCGGGCCCCGCCCGCCCGGGCCGGTCCACCTCGATGAGATGTCCAAGGCCATCATCGAGAAACTCCAGCAGGACGGCCGGCGGTCCTACGCCGCCATCGGCAAGGCCGTCGGGCTCTCGGAGGCCGCGGTCCGTCAGCGGGTACAACGGCTGATCGATGCCGGTGTCATGCAGATCGTCGCCGTCACCGACCCCCTGCAGATGGGTTTCTCCCGGCAGGCGATGATCGGGATCCGCTGTCAGGGCGATTCCACCAGGGTCGTCGAGCGACTCTCCGATCTCTCCGCGGTGGACTATGTCGTGCTCACCGCCGGCACATTCGACGTCCTCGTCGAAGTGGTGTGCGCTGACGATCACGAGCTGCTGGAGCTGATCAACACCGAAATCCGGGCAATCCCCGGAGTGGCGTCCACCGAATCCCTCGTCTATCTCAAACTCGTTAAACAACAATACAATTGGGGAACCCGATGACACTGTCCGCCGAACATGACATGACCGCCGAGCTGGGCGCAAAGGCCGATCGGCACCTGTGGGGCCACTTCGCCCGGCATGGCAAGGGTATGACCCCGCCGATCATCACCCGCGGCGAAGGGGTGTACATCTGGGACAGCCACGGCAAACGCTACTTCGACGGGTTGTCCGGCCTGTTCGTCGTGCAGGTCGGCCACGGCCGCAAGGATCTTGCCGAGGCCGGTGCCAGGCAGGCCGAGACCCTGGAGTTCTTCCCGCTGTGGTCCTATGCCACCCCGCCGGCGATCGAACTCGCGGAGCGATTGGCCGGTTACGCACCGGGGGACCTGAATCGGGTGTTCTTCACCACCGGCGGCGGAGAGGCGGTGGAAAGCGCCTGGAAACTGGCCAAGCAGTACTACAAGCTGACCGGAAAACCCGGCAAATACAAGGTGATCTCGCGGGCCATCGCCTACCACGGCACCCCGCAGGGTGCGCTGGCCATCACCGGCCTGCCGGATTTCAAGAAGCCGTTCGAACCGCTGACCCCGGGCGGGTTCCGGGTACCCAACACCAACTTCTACCGGGCCCCGGAACCGTACAACACCGATATCAAGGCGTGGGGACAGTACTGTGCGGACCGGATCGCCGAGGCCATCGAGTTCGAGGGACCCGACACCGTCGCCGCGGTGTTCCTCGAACCGGTGCAGAACGCCGGCGGATGTTTCCCGCCGCCACCGGGATACTTCGAGCGGGTCCGGGAGATCTGCGATGAGTACGACGTGCTGCTGGTCTCCGACGAAACCATCTGCGCCTTCGGCCGGATCGGCTCGATCTTCGCCTGTAGCAGTGAGCTCGGGGATTTCGGCTACACCCCGGATATCATCACCTGCGCGAAGGGCATGAGCTCGGGATACTCCCCGATCGGGGCGATGATCGCCTCCGACCGGCTCTTCGAGCCGTTCAACGACGGTAAGACCACCTTCGGCCACGGGTACACCTTCGGCGGCCATCCGGTCTCGGCGGCCGTCGCGCTGGCCAATCTGGACCTGTTCGAACAGCACGGCATCACCGAGCATGTCCGGACCAATGCCCCGATTTTCCGGGCCACGCTGGAACAGCTGCTGGAACTGCCGATCGTCGGCGATGTGCGCGGCGAGGGCTTCTTCTACGGGATCGAACTGGTCAAGGACAAGCGCACCCGGGAAACCTTCGACGTCGACGAGAGCGAGCGACTGCTGCGCAGCTTCCTGTCGGCCGCGCTGTTCGAAGCCGGTCTGTACTGCCGGGCCGACGACCGCGGCGACCCCGTGGTGCAGTTGGCCCCGCCGCTGATCAGCGGCCCGGCGGAGTTCGACGAGATCTATCAGATTCTGCACCGGGTGCTCGGCGAAGCCGGCCGGCTGTTGTGATTTCACCGGGGAGCAAACCGCGGATCGATCCGGTTCGCTGGTCCCCGCCGCCGGTACGCCCGCTACCGGATTACGGCCCGGCAGGACTCACCGTGGTCCCGATGCCGGGCGACGCGCCCGAGGACATCGTCGTCGACCCCGACGGCATGCTCTGGACCGGCCTCATCGACGGCCGGATTGTCCGGGTCGATCCGGCCGGTCCGGCGACAGTGGTCGGCCGGATCGACGGGCGCCCACTCGGGATGGCGGTGTCCCGGGACGGCCGGCTGCTGATCTGCGCCAGCCCCGGTGGGTTGCTGGCGATGGACCGGACCACCGGCAGCACCGAGGTTCTGGTGGGCTCGGTCGGCTCCGCACCGTTGACCTTCTGCTCCAATGTCGTCGAGCTTCCCGACGGCACAATCTATTTCACCCAGTCCACCGCCAGGTTCAGCTACCGGTATTTCAAGGCGGCGATCTTTGAGGCACGCGGTGACGGCGGGTTGTTCCGCCGGGACCGCGACGGCTCGGTGGTGCAGGTGCTCGGCAATCTCTACTTCGCCAACGGCCTGACCCTGACCGCCGACGAATCCGCGCTGGTGTTCGCCGAGACCCAGGGCCGGCGGCTGTCCAAATTCTGGCTCACCGGGCCCCGAAGCGGCCAGGTCACACCGCTGGCGCAGCATCTGTCCGGTATGCCGGACAACCTTTCGACCGGATCAGACGGCCGGATATGGTGCGCAATGGTCACGCCGGTCAACCGGGCCGCGGATTTTCTGGCCCCCCGCGCCCCCTGGATTCGCCGGCTCATCTGGCGGCTGCCCGACCGGTTGCAGCCGCAGATCGCGCCCGTGGTGTGGGCGATGGCATTCGATCCCGACACCGGCGCCGCCATCGCGGGTGTGCAGATGAGCCACCCCGATTTCGGCGTCGTCACCGGTCTCGTCGAGCACCGGGGCCGGTTGTGGCTGGCCAGTATCGGCCATCCGGCGATTGCATCATTAGTCACTCCCGTCACAGCGCGGCTACCCGGTTTCGGGGACGGTGTCGCTTAACCTGCAGTCCCATGGCGACCTTGAGGACGTTGCGTCAGGCTGCCGTGCTGGGGACGGCACTGTTCATGGCGACCGCACCGGCAATCGCCGGGGCCGACCCCGCCTCGGCCCAGGACCCCAACCACTGTCCCTACAAGGTGTCCACACCGCCGGCGGTGGACGCCTCGGAGATACCCAAGGTGGGCGATCCGCCGCAGCCGCTTCCGGTGCCGGCCTCTCCGGTGGGAGGCGAGGCGCTCAGCGGCTGCGGGGTCATCGTCGCCGCCGGGACCCCACCGCTGCCCGACGAGGTGTCGGCCGAAGCATGGCTGGTCGCCGATCTGGACTCCGGGGAGATCATCGCCGCACGCGACCCGCACGGCCGGCACCGCCCGGCCAGCGTCATCAAGGTCCTGACCGCGATGACGGCCATCAACGAGCTGCCACTCAACCGGATCATCGACGGCACCCAGGAGGACGCCAACGCCGAGGGGACGAAGGTCGGCGTCGAGCCCGGCGGCCGCTACACCGTCAATGACCTCCTGCACGGGTTGATCATGTACTCCGGAAACGACGCCGCCGACGCACTGGCCGGTGCGCTCGGCGGTATGGACGTTGCGCTCGGCAAGATCAACACCCTGGCCTCCAGGCTCGGCGGACGCGATACCCGGGTGGCCACCCCCTCCGGCCTGGACGGACCGGGTATGAGCACGTCGGCCTACGATATCGGCCTGTTCTTCCGCTACGCGTTCGGCAACCCGATTTTCGCCGATATCGCCAGGACCAGGGAATACCAGTTCCCCGATAGCAACGGCCAGCCTCCGTATCCCATCCTGAACGACAACAAGATGCTGCTCAACTATCCGGGTGCGCTCGGTGGTAAGACCGGTTTCACCGACGATGCCAGGCAGACCTTCGTCGGTGCGGCCCAGCGCGACGGACGTCGGCTGGTGACGGTGCTGTTGCGCGGCACCCGCCAGCCCATCGCTCCGTGGGAGCAGGCGACGCGACTGTTGGACTACGGTTTCGCCACCGCGCCCGGCACCAGCATCGGCACGCTGATCGACCCGGACCCGTCGTTACTGCCACCGCGGCCGGAGGCCGCTCCGGTGGCCGCGCCGATCCTGCCGGCAGACGCGATGCCGGTGCGGGTCGGCGTGGCGGTCATCGGCACCGTCATCATCTTCAGTCTGATCCTGGCGGCCCGTTCGCTGAATCAGCGGGTGCAGGCTCGCTGACTGCTGCGTCGGCGCCATACTCGGTAGCTGCCCACGTCGTGGCGAACAACACCAGCCGGGTGGTCACATAGGCGAAAACCATCAGGCCCAGCACCGGACCGAAGACCACACCGGCCGGACCGTGCAGCACCTTCTCGAGGTACACCGAACCCACCTGTTTGAAGATCTCGAAACCGACGGCGGCCAGCAGCCCGGCCCGGGTGGCACCGCGCAGACTGACCGGCTGGCGCGGCAGCCGGGCGATGACCACGCTGAACAGCAGCCACGACGCCAGCAGCGAGCCCAGCACCGGTAACAACCGCAGCGGCCCACCGAGGCCCAGCGCCGCGGGCAGTGCGGTCAGCCCGATGGTCAGCAGGCTGGCGGCGAACACCGAGATCAGGGCGACCAGGTCCGAGGCCTTGGTAGCCAGGAACGGCATCTTGGTGTGGGGCTGACCCCACATGTGGCTCAATGCCCAGCGCAGATGCGACATCCAGCTCAACCCGGCCCAGAGCGCGACCGACAGGCCGATCAGACCCACCGAGGTCCGGGATTCGATGGCCGCGTCCATCAGGCTGAGCAGTTGCGGCGCCAGGTCACCGGACACCGCGGACTTGACGCGGCTGTCGATCTCGGCGAGCAGCCGCGGCCGACTGGCCAGCACGAAACCGACCGCCGCGAAAGCGACCATCAGCATCGGGAACAGCGCGAAGATGGTGAGGTAGGTAATGCCGGCGGCATAGGTGTCGCCCTGGGCCGCGTTGTACCGCTGCTGGGCGCGGATAGCGTGATCCAGCCACGGGAACCGACGGCGGAGCCGCTCAAAAGCCTTCATCATCGCGTTGTCAGGAAGCCCAATCGGTCATAAACCCTGGCCAGGGTGCCGCCCGCGACCTCGCGCGCGCGGTCGGCGCCTCTGCTGAGCACCGACTCCAACTCGGCCTGGTCGGCGAGCAGTTCGTCGACCCGCCGTTGGATCGGGGTGACGTAGGCGATGACGGCCTCGGCGGTCTCAGCCTTCAGGTCGCCGTAGCCGCGCCCGGAGTATCCGCCCACCAGGGTCTCTACCGGGGTACCGGTGACCGCGGACTGGATGGACAGCAGGTTGGACACCCCGGGCTTGGCCGCCGGGTCGAAACGGATCTCCCGTTCGCTGTCGGTGACTGCCGAGCGGATCTTCTTCGCCGATCGCTTCGGGTCCTCGAGCAGGTCGATCAGGCCCGCATCGGTGGCCGCCGACTTACTCATCTTTGCGGTGGGATCGGCCAGGTCGTAGATCTTGGCGGTCTGTTTGGCGATCATCGCCTCCGGGACCACAAAGGTGTCCGGAAACCGGGTGTTGAACCGCTGGGCGATATCGCGGGCAAGTTCCAGGTGCTGGCGCTGGTCCTCCCCGACCGGAACCAGTTCAGTGTCGTAGAGCAGCACATCGGCAGCCATCAGCACCGGATAGGTGAACAGGCCTACGGTGGTCGCATCGGCACCCTGTTTGGCCGACTTGTCCTTGAACTGGGTCATCCGCGATGCCTGGCCGAATCCGGTGAAACAACCGAGCACCCAGGACAGTTCGGCGTGGGCGGGGACCTGGCTCTGCACGAAAATAGTCGATCGGGACGGGTCGATGCCCAGCGCCAGATACTGCGCCGCAGTCACCAGGGTGCGCCGACGCAGCACGGCGGGGTCCTGCGCCACGGTGATCGCATGCAGATCCACAACGCAGAAATAGGTCTCGTAGTCGTCCTGCAGGGCCACCCAATGCTGGACCGCACCGAGTGCATTCCCCAGATGCAGGGAGTCGGAGGTGGGCTGCACGCCGGAGAACACGACACGGGACTGAGGGCTCATGATCCGCCAATCCTGTCATGCGGCTGACGATCGGCTTTCCGAGTTCTGTGATAATTTCGTTACATAAGCAATCCCCCCTGTTCCGGCCCGGGAGGTCAGTGCCGTGGATTCGATCGCCCGGAACGTACGGCGGAGCGCGGCCGCAATGGCCCTGGGGCTGGGTTTGACGGTTGCCGCCGGCCCCGCGACCGGCTGGGCGGATGACACCGACTCACCCTCGGCCGAGAAGCCATCGGCCGACGAACCGTCCGCCGACAAGCCGTCGGCACAGCAACCGCGCCGGGTGACCACCGGTCCGAGGGTGCGCCAGCGCCGGTCGGCCCCCGCCGTTGACACGGCCCCGCGAACGGCCTCCCGAGTTGCCCCGCGATCGCCGGCCGCGATCCGCGAGAATCCCGCCGCGACAGCCGATTCCGCGGCAGAAACCGGGCCGAGTATCCCGGCCGCAGCGACCTCGGCGACCCCGGGGGGGCCCGGGGGCATACCCGCGCCGCTGACGGCGCCGGCCACCGCGGTCAGCCCGATTACCCCGGTTGCCTCCCCCGTCGCCCTGACCACGGCCCCGGCCCGAACCGTGGCGCCCGTCCGGCTCACCGTCGCGGCCGCCCCCAAGCCGGCCGCGGTCATGACGGCGGCAACCGACCAAATCTCCTTGACGTCGGGTCCAGCCTCAGCCGCAGGGACCCCCGCCGGTGCGGCCACCGGCACGGCGGTCAACCCGTTCGAAGTTCTCACGGCGGCACTGGCCATGATCAGCCGGGAGATCAACCGGCTGTTCTTCAACCGGACACCCACCGCCAAACCCGTTCTGCACTCACTGAATACCGGGCCCGTGGTGACCGGCACGGTCGGGGGGGCCGATCCCGACGGCGACCCGCTGGCCTACTCGATCACCGACCAACCCGACCTCGGCTCGGTCGTCGTCGACACCACCGGGAACTTCACCTACACCGCCGGCACCGAACTGGCTACCACCGGCGGGACCGATAGTTTCGTGGTCGGGGTGCGCGACACCGGCTTCCACCTGAACTTCTGGGTTCCGACAGCAATATCGGTTCCGGTCACGGTCACCGTCCCGGCGGCTGTACCGGATCCGGTCGAGCCCACCGACCCGGTCGAACCCACCGACCCCGTCGAACCCACCGACCCCGTCGAACCCACCGACCCCGTCGAGCCGACCGACCCCGTCGAACCCACCAACCCGGTTGGCCCGGTGGGTTCCGGGGGTGCGACGTATACCGTGACGA
>CAZKUK010000030.1:0-39694 GCA_964555915.1 uncultured Mycobacterium sp. | reverse complement strand
CCACCGCCTTCATCGCCGGAGATCTGGCATCGGTTTTGCCGGTCGTGGAAGCCCAGTTGCGCGCCGACACCGCAATCCAGGCCGCCGTCGGAGTGACCGTCTTCGATGTCAGCGATGAAATCCTCGGCGACACCGCACTCGTCGCCGCCATCGGCGCCAGCGTCACAAGCCTGGTCACCGACCTCCTGGATAACCCCGCCGTCGACGAGTTCGCCGCAACGGCGGTGGCCGCCGAAATCACCGCACTCCTCGGGGACTCCCCGATCGCCGCACCGGTGGGCCAAGCCGTCGGCGCGGCAGTCGAGCAGTTCCTGACCACCCCCGGGATCGGATCCGAACTCGGCACCGTCATCGGTTCGGTGGTGCCGGACTTCCTCGACCAGCCCGGTGTGCCCGCCGCCCTGGCCAACGCCGCCGGTCAGTTGGCCACCGCCTTCATCGCCGGAGATCTGGCATCGGTTTTGCCGGTCGTGGAAGCCCAACTGTGGGCCAACCCCGATGTCGAAGCCGCGGTGAAGACCACCGTCGCCGACGTTCTCAATCTGGTCGACACCATCATGTTGAGCAACCCCGTCGTCCAGCAAGCGCTGGGAACGATTACCGCGAACCTGATCACCGGTCTGGCGGGAGACCCGACGGTCCGGGCCTTCGTCGGCGACGAGATCGGCCCCCCGTTCGGCGACGCGATCGCGAATCTGCTGGCCGATTCGACAGTGGTCAACGATCTGGCCTCGGCGTTCGGATCCGCGATACCCGCGTTCCTGAGCTATCCCGGTTTCAGCACCGTGCTGACCGATGCAGTCGACCAGTTTGCCAATGCGGTACTCGACGGGACCGCAGTGCCGGCAGCACTGCAGGCCTCGCTGCAATGGCTGGAGGCCAACGCGACGTTCCGGGCCGCAGTCGAGACCATCGTCCCCAACGTCGTCGAAACCCTGCTGGCCAACCCCGATGTCCGCGCAGCAGCGGGCGTACTGGCAAAACAGGTGGTCATCGCCGCGCTCCAGCAAGCCGGAATCGACAACCAACTTCTGGACGGACTCGCCGGCCAGGTGGTGGGAGGAACGGTCGACGCCCTGCTGCTGAAGACGGCCGTGGTGGGCCTCATCGACACCCTTGCAGTGAATGTCCTGGAAGGAATGGCGCTGAGCGACATCACCACCGTGGTGGTCCAAGAAGTCATCGACACCCCGGCCCTGCAGGTAGCAGTCGGGTTCTCCATCGGACAGGGAATCGGGTCGCTGTTCGGCGACAATCTCATCGGTGACTTCATCGGTCTGGCCGCCGCTATCCCCGCCACACTTGTGATCGGTATGGCAGCCGGTATCGCACAGATCTATCAGTGGCTGTTCGGTCGCCCCAACCTGGCTACCAATCTGGCTGTCACCGGACAGGCGCTGCCCGCTGAAAGCCGCTCTTACCAGCCGCTACCGTCGGTGTCGGATCTATTCTCGATGACCGCGAGCATTCCTCACTGGCATGACACCGACCCGTCCAGTTCTGCAACGATCTCAGATGGTCAAATCACCCTCACCAGCACGGCCGTGGACGACCCCTCGGGAGACCAGCCGGGCTCAGTCGATATCGCCATGAGCATGGATAGCGCTGGGGTAGCGGACAGCCAGACTCCGGAGGCACCGCTGCGCGTCTCCTTCCGATTCCAACTCGACGGTCCGCTGCCCGTCCTGGAACGGTCCGCACTCGTCGTCGCCGACACCCGGGCACCCCGAAGAGTCGGATAACGCAGCACCTCAGACGGCCCCACGGACCAGCCGCCACCTGCCGTCCCGACCCTGCGCCAAGCCCGCGATCTCCAGCATGGCCAGCGGACCCAGCACCTCGGCCACAGGCACGCCGGATATCACCGCGATCTCATCGGGTGTCCGGGCACCGCGAGCCGGCAGCGCCTCGTACACCACGCGCTCGTTCTCACTCAACGCGTCAAGCGGGCCGAGCGCCCGCGGTAAATCCTCGGCGAGTTCCCCGGCGCGCCCGACGATCTCGCGTACTTCATCAGCGCGGGTAACCAATTCAGCACCTGCCCGCAGGAGATCGTGACAGCCGGTGGAGGCCGTGGAGGTAACGGGTCCGGGAACCGCGCACACCACCCGCCCCAGTGCACGAGCCCACGCGGCTGTACTGGCCGCACCGCTGCGGATACCGGCCTCCACCACGACGGTGGCGCCCGCCAGAGCGGCGACCAGCCGGTTACGGGTGAGGAACCGGTAGCGGGCCGGCCGCACCCCGGGCGGATACTCGCTGATCACCAGGCCGCATCTGGCAATCCGGTGCAGGAGCGCCGAGTGGCCGGCCGGATAGGGCACATCCACTCCCCCGGCCAGCACGGCAACGGTGCTGCCGTCGGCACCCAGTGCGGCTCGATGGGCGGCACCGTCGATCCCGTAGGCCGCACCGGAAACAATCGCGACGTCCTGTTCTGCTAAACCGGCCGACAGGTCCGCGGCGACGTGCTCACCGTAGGCGGTGGCAGCCCGGGTGCCGACGATCGCCGCCGCCCGGTGGGCGACCTGGTCGAGCAGCAGCGGACCGATCACCCACAGCACCAACGGCGGGTGACCCTGCGGCTTGTCCCGAAGCGGGGTTCCGGAAAAACCGGCAAACGCCAGATATGGCCACTCGTCGTCATCGGGGGTGAGCAGGCGCCCGCCCCTCCGGTGCAGTATCTCCAGATCGGCTCCGGCAGAGTCGATCTCGCGGCGCGCCTCGGTTCTCTGCGCCAGGGTGGGACTGATCTCTGCGCGGCGAATGAGCTCGGCGGCCTCGATCGGGCCCACCCGCTGGACCAACTCTGCTGTTTCCGGGCACGGCACCTCGGCTACCCGGGACAGATACGCCCAGGCGTGCAGTTCGGCCTGCCCGCTCACGGCTTGAGCTCCGGCTGGCGGAAACTCAATGCCACCGACACCTCGTCAACGCCCGGACTGTCCCGGCCGGCCAGATCCGCAAGAGTCCACGCGACTCGCAGCGAGCGATCGACACCCCGGATGCTGAGCAGACCACGTTCCAGCGCCACCTTGAGCGGCATCATGGCCCGAGCCGCCAACCGAAAGTGCCTACGCAACACCGCGCCGCTCACCTCGGCGTTGGTGATACACCCGAAGGGCCGCCACCGGTCGGCGGCCGCGGCGCGGGCCCGGACCACCCGGGACCGAACCTCTGCGCTGCTCTCCGCCGGTTCGGGCGCGAAGGCACCAGCGCGCACGGCATGCAGGTGCACCCGCAGATCCACCCGGTCGAGTAGCGGCCCGGACAGCTTGCCCAGGTAACGCCGTCTGTCGAGCGACGAGCAGATGCAGTCCCGCGGATCCGTCCGGGCACAAGGACATGGGTTCGCTGCCAGAACCAACTGGAACCGAGCGGGGTAACGCACCACCCCGTCACGCCGGGCCAGTCGGATCTCGCCGTCTTCCAGCGGAGTCCGCAAGGATTCCAACGCGCTGAGCCGGATTTCGGCGCACTCATCCAAGAACAGCACACCGCGGTGGGCACGGCTGATCGCACCAGGTCGTGCCAGCCCTGACCCCCCACCCACCAGAGCGGCGACGCTCGATGAATGGTGGGGCGCGATGAACGGCGGCCGGGTGATCAACGGTGTGTGATTCGAGAGCAGTCCTGCCACCGAGTGGATGGCCGTAACCTCCAGCGCCTCTGGGTCGGTCAAATCCGGCAGCAGGCCAGGAAGCCGCCGCGCCAGCATCGTCTTGCCGACCCCGGGCGGGCCGGTGAACATCAAATGGTGAGCTCCGGCGGCGGCGACCTCGACCGCGAAGCGGGCCTGTGTCTGCCCCACCACTTCAGCCAGGTCGGAATCCGATTCGGACTTCGGCACTGACGCGTCGATACGGCCGTCGAGGCCGGCGCCGCTGTCAAGCCAGTGCTGAAGGTGCCGGAGAGTACGCACACCGAGGACCTCGATGCCATCGACCAGGCTGGCCTCGGCGAGGTTTCCGCTTGGTACGACCGCTGCGGGCCAGCCCTGCCGTTTGGCTGCGAGCACTGCCGGCAGAACGCCGTTTACCGGCCGGACACGTCCGTCGAGTGCCAGCTCGCCCAGCAGGACCGTTTTTTCCAGCCGATCCCAGGTTTTGCGGCGCCCCGCCGACATCACCGCGCAGGCTAGAGCGATGTCATACAGCGAGCCGGTTTTCGGTAACGTGGCGGGAGACAGCGCCAATGTCAGCCGGGCCATCGGCCAGGTGTTCCCGCAGTTGGTGATGGCAGCGCGGACCCGGTCGCGAGACTCTTGAAGCGCTGCATCAGGCAGCCCGACGAGATGCACACCAGGCAGCCCGGAGGTGATGTCGGCTTCGATTTCCACGATAGCGCCGTCGAGTCCACGAACCGCGACCGAAAACGCTCGACCGAGAGTCATCAGCACACCCCCGGCAGGTAGGTGATCTCGGGGCGTCGTCGCCGACCGATCCGCACGCCGACCACGTCGATGCGCAGTTCCGGCCACCGCCGGTCCTGACCGGCGAGCCACATCCCGGCAAGCCGGCGGATACGGCGCAATTTCTGCGGAGTGACAGCCTGCTCGAGCCCGCCGAATCCGTCTCCACTGCGGGTCTTGACCTCGACGAACACCACCGTCTGATCACCGTCGGCGGCAATCACGTCCAGTTCGCCGTACCGGCAGCGCCAGTTGCGCGCCACGATCCAGAGCCCGAGAGAACGCAGATGTTCGACGGCCACCTGCTCCCCGAACGCGCCGAGTTCATTGCGGCTGAAAGTGGTCATGTGCCCAGAGTGAACCCCCGCCCCGACAAGGGCTTGCGGTCAGCTGCGCCGGTGCGGGGGTTGTCCCCAACCGCTCACCGATGCACATCTCACTCCGGCAGGCGCAGCTCCGGCTTCTCTACCTCTTCAATGTTGACGTCCTTGAAGGTGATGACCCGGACCTGCTTGACGAATCGGGCCGGCCGATACATATCCCACACCCAGGCATCAGCAAGCCGCAGCTCGAAATACACCTCACCGTCGGTGTTCCGCGGCACCAATTCGACGCTATTGGCCAGATAGAACCGGCGCTCGGTCTCCACCACGTAGCTGAACTGTCCCACGATGTCCTTGTATTCGCGGTACAGCGAGAGTTCCATCTCGGTTTCGTACTTCTCGAGATCCTCGGCACTCATCAGCTCAGCGGTCCTTATCGTCGGTGAACGGTTCCTCGAAATGGGTTTCCATCCTGTCGCACGGCCCGCCGCCACGGTCGACCGAACCGAATTCCGCCACCCGCCGAACATTGACGAACGAGTACCGGTGCTGGCTGCACGGGCCGAACTCGGCCAGCGCCGCGTTGTGCGCGGCAGTGCTGTACCCCTTGTGCTCGGCAAACCCGTAGCCGGGATGCTGACTGTCCAAGCGCACCATCAGCCGGTCCCGGCTGACCTTGGCCAGGACGCTGGCCGCCGCGATACACGCGGCCGTGGCATCGCCGCCGACCACCGGCAGCGACGGCACCGGCAGCCCGGGGACCCGGAATCCATCGGAGAGGACGTACCCGGGCCGCGCCGACAAGCCGGCTACCGCTCTGCGCATACCCTCGATATTCGCCGCGTGCACCCCGCGCCGGTCCACTTCGGCAGCCGAAATGAACACCAGGTGGTAATCCAGGGCGTGACGGCGGATCAATGGGAACAGTTCCTCGCGCGCTTTCGCGGAGAGCTTCTTGGAGTCATCAAGAGCCGCGAGCCCCTCAACACGCTTTGGCCCCAGCGCACAGGCCGCAACGACCAACGGGCCCGCGCAGGCACCCCGGCCTACCTCGTCAACCCCGACGACCGGGCCGAGTCCGCCGCGGTGCAGCGCGGACTCCAAAGTCCGAAGGCCCGACGATCGGCGGATAACCGTGCGCGGCGGCCATGGCGCGGAGACAGCCGTCTTGGCGGGCATATCAATCCTGCTGTGGGTCGACCGTGGTGACACCGCCCCAGCGCCCCGGCGGCCACGCGATGAACTGCGCCTTACCGATGACGTTATCGACGGGCACGGTGCCGGTGAGCGGGTCACCGGTGCAGATAATTCCCTTCTGCGCCTCGGCCGGCGAACTGGTGCAGTGTGCCCGCGAATCAGCTGAATGGGTGCGATTGTCGCCCATCACCCACAACCGGTCCTCAGGAACCCTGACCGGCCCGAATTCATTGCCCAGACAGGGATATACGGCAGGGTCGGCCATCATCGTCGAGGCGTTGAGATAGGGCTCGTCCAGAGGCCGGCCATCAACGGTCAGACCCGTGTCGGCACGACATTCCACGGTCTGGCCGCCCACGGCAATAATCCTCTTGACCAGGTCATTCTGGTCCGGGGGCACGAAGCCGATGAACGACAGAGCATTCTGCACCCAGCGGATAGCAGTGTTATCGGAGCGGATCGACTTATAGCCCACGTTCCAGTTCGGCGGACCCTTGAACACCACCACGTCACCCGGCTGGGGTGAACCGAACCGGTAGGAGATCTTGTCAACCATGATCCGGTCGCCGACACAGCCCTTACAGCCATGCAGTGTTGGTTCCATCGACTCCGAGGGAATCAGGTAGGGCCGCGCCACGAACGTGAGCATTACGTAGTACAGCAGCACCGCGGTACCCACGAGGATGACACCCTCGCGAAGCGCCGAACGCGCCTTGCCGCCCTTCCCCGGATTCTCCGAGGTCTCCCCGGAGTCAGAAGGATCGGCAGTCAGCTCAGAAGGATCCGGGGTCGGGTCATCGGGATCCGGGGTGGGGGTCACGGGATCAGCGTAGCCATGCCGGTGCCCGAATCCCCGCTACCCACGACGGTGGGCGCTGAGCTCAGCGCTTCTCCTTGATCTTGGCCTTCTTGCCCCGCAGCTCCCGCAGGTAGTACAGCTTGGCCCGCCGGACATCGCCGCGGGTGACCACCTCGATGTGATCAATGTTGGGTGAGTGCACCGGGAAAGTCCGCTCAACTCCGACGCCGTAACTCTCCTTGCGAACGGTGAACGTCTCGCGGATACCGCCACCGGAGCGGCGCAGCACAACGCCCTTGAAGACCTGGATGCGCTGCTTGTTGCCTTCGATGACCTTGACGTGGACGTTGACGGTGTCGCCGGGGCCGAAGGCGGGGATGTCCTCACGCAGCGATGCCTTGTCGACGAAGTCGAGAGTGTTCATCTCCAGGGAATTCCTTGCGTTCGGGCTTCGAGCAGTTATCCGGGCGCGTGCGCCCGACCACGCTGAGCCGGTTGTCAGGTAGCTGTCGCCGCATGCGGAGATTCCGGCCGCGCGGGCAACCTCCCGATTGTGCCAGATCGGCGAGCAGCAGCGAAATCCCGCGGCTGGGCACTCCGGTTGGGTGGCCGACCGTGGTCGGCGGAACTCGCCGGGTAAACCGATTCGTACATTGACGAAGAGGGCGGCTACCCTGGTAGAACGCGCCCTTCCGTCGGCACCGCACCCGTACTCGGTAGTCCGCGCGAGAGCTTCTGCCGAGCGGAGGAGACCACGATGCGACGCCGGCGATCACGCTCCTTGTCCACCGTCGCCGTGCTGTCTGCGATCCTCCTGGTGGCTGCATCTTCAGTCGAATTGCACACCCGCTGGGCGAACCAACCGGCCCGGGTCACGCTATTGGCTGCTGGACCGGCGCCGCATCCGCGGACGGCACAGCCGGCAACCAGCGCCAATTTCGACGAACTCGCTCGCGAGGTACCACGCGACGCCAAGCGAGACGGTGCTGACGTCACTTTCAGCATCCTGGACCGCAGCACCGGCCGGGTGGCCTCCGGTGGTGATCCGGTGGCGTTCCCGATCGCGTCGGTGTCCAAGTTGTTCATCGCCGACGATGTGCTCAAGCAGACGTCGATGACAGGTGCCGGGCTCAGCCGGGAGGACCAGCGCGGGCTGGAAGCCATGTTGCGGTCCTCCGCTGACGTCCCCGCCACTGAGTTCTGGGTCCGCGGCGGTGGCAACGCGATCATCGACCGGATCGTGACCCGCTACGGATTGCGTTCCACGACCGCGCCCTACAACGGCGACTGGTGGAACACCTTGAGCACCACCGCCGACCTGGTTCGGTACTACGACATGTTGCTGGACGGGACCGGCGGGCTGCCACCCGACCTGGCTGACATCATCATCTCCAATCTCGCCGCCTCGACGCCTCTGGGGGTCGACGGCTATCCGCAACGTTTCGGCATACCCGATGGGCTCTTCGCCGAGCCGGTTGCGGTGAAACAAGGGTGGATGTGCTGCTGGAACGGACCGAACCAACTCCACATGTCGACGGGCGTGATCGGTTCGGACCGCCGCTATGTGATAGCCATCGGCTCCATGCAACCGGTCGACGAGGCCACCGCCCGAGAGACCCTCACCCGCGTCATCAAAACGATGTTCCCCTCCGGGCGGATCTGATCCTGATCTAATCCAGCTCCCGGACAATAAGATCAGGGCGCCTTTCCCGCGTTCGGTCCACCGCCTGCTGACGTCTCCACCGCGCGATTTTGGCGTGATCACCGGAAAGGAGCAACTCCGGTACCGCCAGGCCCCGCCAGACCGGGGGCCGGGTGTAGCTTGGCCCCTCCAGCAGTCCTTCTGACAGATCTGAATGTGAATCGTCCTGGTGGGAAAGGGGATTGCCGATCACGTTCGGCAGCAATCGCACGATTGCCTCGATCATCACCAGTGCCGCGGCCTCCCCGCCGGCCAACACATAGTCCCCGATCGAGACTTCCTCGACTCGCATCCGGGTGGCGGCATCGTCGACGACGCGCTGGTCGATCCCCTCGTAGCGGCCGCAGGCGAACACCAGGTGGGATTCGGCGGTCCAGCGCTGTGCGTCTGCCTGACCGAACAGCCGGCCGGCCGGTGTCGGCACCACCAGAAGGGTTTCACCTGAGCAGATCTCATCCAGGGCCTCACCCCAAACGGGTGCCTTCATCACCATTCCGGGCCCGCCGCCATAGGGCGCGTCATCCACGGAGTGGTGCACATCCCGGGTCCAGCCGCGTAGATCGTGGACCCCGAATTCGACGATGCCGGCCTCGATCGCCCTGCCCGGCAGAGACTGCCGTACCGGGTCCAGATAGTCCGGAAAAATGCTGATGACGTCGATGCGCATCAGAGGGAGTCCAGGTCCAGCAGGCCCGGCGGCGGATCGATCTCGATGGCCCCTTCCGACAGGGACACCGATGTCACGATGGCGCCAACGAACGGCACCAAGACCTCGGCATCGGTATCGGTGCGGACCGCAAGCAACTCACCGGCGCCGGTGTGCAGCACCTCAACGACCCTCCCCACCGGAGAGCCATCGACAGTGCGGACGACGAGACCTTCCAACTGATGGTCGTAGAACTCATCGGGATCGTCCAGCGTTGGAAGTTCAGCGGAGTCGACGATGAAGAGATGGCCGCGTAGCGCTTCAGCGCCGTCGCGATCAGTGACCCCGCCCAGCCGCACCAGCAGCCGACCTCCGTGTGGGCGAACCGATTCGATCACGACCGCACGCTCACCGGCCCCGCGCCCACTCCGGAGGCGCAACTGCCTACCGGGGACGAACCGCGCTTCCGGGTCGTCGGTCCGGACATCCACCACGACCTCGCCGGTGACACCGTGCGCCTTGGCGACCCGGCCGACCACCAATTCCACTACTGGTCGGTGTCCACCACGTCGACGCGGATTCCCCGGCCGCCTATCCCGGCCACCAAGGTCCGCAAAGCGGTGGCGGTGCGTCCTCCGCGGCCGATCACCTTGCCGAGGTCGTCAGGATGAACGTGCACTTCGACGGTACGCCCCCGCCGGTTGGTCACCATGTCGACGCGAACGTCATTGGGATTGTCGACGATTCCCCGGACCAGGTGCTCGACGGCGTCGACGACTACCGGGCTCATTCGGCTTTGGGCTCGTCGGGTGTCTCAGCGGCCGGTTCGGCGACGGTCTCAGCCGCTTCTGTATTTTCTTCGGCCTTCTCGTCGGCCTTCTCTTCAGCCTTCTCGTCGGCCTTCTTGGCCGCCTTCTTCTTCTTCGGCTGGGTCGCCTCGCCGGACGGCGCACCGTCGGCGCTGGCCAATGCGGCGTTGAACAGGTCCAGCTTGCTCGGCTTGGGCGCCTTGACCTTCAGCGTGCCCTCGGCCCCGGGCAGGCCTTTGAATTTCTGCCAGTCCCCGGTGATCTTGAGCAACTTCAGCACAGGTTCGGTGGGCTGGGCCCCGACCGAGAGCCAGTACTGGGCACGTTCGGAGTCGATTTCGATCAGGCTCGGGTCTTCTTTGGGGTGGTAGCGGCCAATGACCTCGATCGAGCGGCCATCGCGGCGGTTACGAGCGTCGGCGACGGCGATGCGGTACTGGGGATTGCGGATTTTACCCAGCCGGGCGAGCTTGATTTTGACTGCCATGAAAAGAACTTCTCCTCGTTTCACACTGCAATTCAGCGATACCGGCGGGTTGCCGGATCCGGTTTTGCCTCGCGTGGGTGGCCCACGGGTCAGCGTTGAGCGTTACCGCCCGTGGCCAGCGGTTGATTGTGCCAGATGGTGCCGCACCAGCGGAAATCGTCCAGCATCGGGTGATCTCGGCGCTGGCAGCGGGCGGCTCACAACAGTTTGGCCAGGCATTTGACCTCTACGCGGCTTGTCACTCGCCACCCCTCGGCGGTGCGCACGAAGTCGTCGTGGTACCACAGTGCGCAAAACAGGATCTGGCCGTCATCACTGAGTTGCATCGGGTTCAAGCACATCGTCCGTCCGGTGGCGGTGTCGCCGGCCAGCCGGATATCGAAGTTGCCAATCAGATGGGAGAAAGCCGGGAAGTTCGGCAATACCTCCGCAAGCCATTCCTTGACCTGCGGATAACGGCCGTCGATCCCGCCCATCGCGCGGTAGTCGATATAGGCGTCAGGGGTGAAAATTCCGTCGAGGTCGTCGAAACGCCGCTGGTCGATCGCACTGGCATAGTCCACCAGGAGTTGCTGGATCTCCAGCCGGTCCGAGATTTCCTCCACGCTGAGCATGCTGGAGATTCAACACCGAAGCGAGTAGCCGGACCCACAAGTTAGGCTGATCCGCCATGGGCAGGCTGGCCACCGCTGTCGCGGCATCGCTGACGTTGATCGCAACATCCATCTCGGGGGGCGGTGTCGCCCCGCTGGCTTCCGCCGAGCAGAACATCCAACCGGCGGGCTCCATGCCGATCCCCGAGGGCCCGGCTCCGTCCTGGATCATCGCCGACCTGGACTCAGGGCAGGTGCTCGCCGGCCGCGATATGTACGGTGCGCATCCCCCGGCGAGCACAATCAAAGTATTGCTCGCTCTGACCGCTCTCGATGAGCTGAGCCTGGACTGGACGACGGTTGCCACCGCGGCAAACACCCAGGTGGTCTGCAACTGCGCCGGGATCAAAGCCGGCCACACTTACACCGTGCGACAGCTTCTCGATGCGACCTTGCTGGTGTCGGGCAACGACGCCGCAAACACCCTGGCGGACATGCTCGGCGGCTATGACATCGCGGTCGACAAGATGAACGCCAAGGCTGCCATGATCGGGGCCACGAACACACACGCCACCAGCCCGTCCGGACTGGACGGTCCCGGCGGCTCCGGTTGGACCACGCCGCATGACCTTGCGGTGATCTTCCGCGCCGCGATGGCCGACCCGGTGTTCGCGCAGATCACCGCCCAACCCACCGCGCTGTTCCCCACGCCATCCGGTGAACGGCCGCTGATCAACCAGGATGAACTGCTGGTGCGCTACCCCGGGGCGATCGGCGGAAAGACCGGTTACACCTACGCGGCCCGCAAGACTTTCGTCGGCGCCGCCGATCGCAACAATCGGCGGCTGGTGGTCGCGATGATGTACGGCCTGGTCCGGGAGGGCGGTCCTACCTACTGGGACCAGGCGGCAATGCTTCTGGACTGGGGTTTCGCCCAGAATCCGGACCAGGCAGTCGCGGCGTTATGACCGGGAACCCGCAGGGCTAGCGCCCGAATCCGGGCGAGGCGACCTCGGCCTCAGTCAGTTCGTAGGGTGGGGTCGCGAGGTCGTTGGGAGTCGCCACGATTTCCGCGTCCGACTCGGCCGGCAACGACTCCGATGACGTCCCCGAGGGTGCTCCGGATGGCGCCCCCGAAGGAGCCGCATCCGGTATGACCGTGGAACGTTCCGGCTCCGGTAGCGGTTCGGGTGCCGGCGGGGCCTCCCAGAAACCTTCCAGGGGGAGCTCGCCCGGGACCCAGGCGAGGATGTCCCGGAAACCGTCACCCCACACGACGCTGTTCGGCACATCACCGACGATGTCGAAGTACAGAATGTTCATATTCGACGCCCCCCGGATGGACGGGTAGTACGCCCCTTTCCGGGCGCGGGCGCCGAACCGGTCGATCATGGGGTCGGCGTTACCGCCGAAGCCGTCGACGAACAGCTTCGCCGAGTACAACGTGCCGTTGTGCGGCACCGGGTCTGTGCTCGGCCCGAAATCGGTCACGGTGTATCCGATGTAGGGAAAACCGTTCGGCCCGTTGAGCCGCTCCTGTTCACCAAAGATCTTGATGTTGTCGGTCGCCGCAGCCGGCGTCACGGTGGCGGCACCAAGGCCGCCGGCTAACGCCGCGGCTGCAACGACTCCGACCAACTTTCTCATTCTCACTTCGGCTCCCCTGGTCAAGACGTGCGCTGCACATCGTTTACCGCTATCAGCAGGGTATCTGGCCAGACGTACCCGCGGAAGGCGGGACACAAACCAGGTGCCGCGACCCGGTTACCGCGACCAATCAGAGACACGGCTGAGCCCTTACCGCGGTCTGGTCGCACTAATCTCAGCGGCATGCATGCCCTGCCGCGTCGGCTGCGCCGCGCGTCGCTGAGCGTCGCGATGACGTTGATGATGACGTTCTCGGTGGCGCCGGGGGCCGCGGCCGAGCCTCAGGCCGGGGCGTCCGCCGGTGCTCCGCCGGACGGACCGGCCGCCGCCTGGCTCGTCGCCGATATGGTCACCGGGCAGATTCTCGGCGGTAAGGATCCCTACGGCTCCTACGCGCCGGCCAGTACCATCAAAGCACTGCTGGCCATGGTCGTGCTGGACCACCTCAACCCGAACGCAGCGATCCGGGCGACTGCGGCGAGCACCGACGTCGAGTGCTCGTGCGTGGGCTTGATACCCGGGCAGGTCTACACCGCGCGTCAGCTGCTCGACGGGCTGTTGATGGTGTCCGGTAATGACGCCGCCAACCTGCTCGCCGATATGCTCGGCGGTTACCAGAGCGCTGTCGCGAAGATGAACTCGAAGGCCTTCGCCGTGGGCGCCCGGTCCACCCGGGCCGGTTCACCGTCGGGATTGGACGGTCCGGGATGGGAGTCGGTGTCCACACCGCATGACCTGGCACTGCTTTACCGGGCGGCCCTGACCTATCCGCTGTTCACCCAGATCATCCACCAGACCTCGGCGTTGTTTCCCGACGGCACCGGTGTCAAGGAGCTCAACAGCAGGGACCCGCTGTTGCTCAGCTACCCCGGCTATATCGGCGGTAAAACCGGCTACACGAATCTCGCTCAGGAAACCTATGTCGGCATGGCCCAGCGCAACGGGCGCCGGTTGGTGGTTGTCCAGATGTACGGACGCGATGACCTTTGGGATCAGGGTAGGGCCCTATTCGACTGGGGCTTCCGCCAGTACGGGTAGCCGGCCCTGGGCCGCCCGCCCCGGCATCAGAAAATGTGACCGCGCAACACCACCCGATCGGGATGCGATAGGACCCCGGGCCCGGTACGGGGATCTTCGGTAAAACACAGCAGGTCCGCTGGCGCGCCGTCGGCCAGCGCAGGACGACCCAACCACGTCCGGGCGTCCCAGCACGCCGCCCCAAGTGCCTGGGTGGCCGTCAGACCGATGCCCTTCAGCGCCTCGACCTCGTCACCGATACGCCCGTGCGCGATCGAGGCACCGGCATCGCTGCCGGCGAAGATGCGCACGCCGGCCTCTCGGGCTGCACCGATCCGGTCCCGGCTGCGGGCGTAGAGATCGCGCATATGCGCCGCGTAGCGCGGGTATTTGCCGGCAGCATCGGCAAATCCGGGGAAGTTCTCGATGTTGATCAGCGTCGGCACCAGAGCGGTACCCCTCTCGACCATCATCGCGACCGTATCCGCGGTCAGACCTGTGCCGTGTTCAATACAGTCGATACCGGCCTTGATCAGACCGGGCAGTGAGTCCTCGCAGAATGCGTGCGCGGTCACCCTGGCCCCCTCCTCGTGCGCAGCGGCTATGGCCGCGACAAGGACCTCATCGGACCACAGGGGCGCCAGATCCCCCACCGAACGATCGATCCAGTCGCCGACCAGTTTTACCCATCCGTCGCCGCGGCGGGCCTGCTCTGCCACCGCGGCGGGCAACTGCCATTCGTCTTCGAGTTCAAGGGCGAAACCAGCGGAGTACCGCTTCGGGCGCGCCAGATGCCTTCCGGCCCGAATGATCCTGGGCAGATCGTGATGATCGTCCAGGCTCCGGGTGTCGACCGGCGACCCGCAATCCCGCAGCAGTAACGCGCCAACGCCGCGCTCGGTCTCAGCCTGACGGATCGCCTCATCGAACTCGACGACGCCCCGGTGGCCCAGACCGACGTGGCAGTGCGCATCGACCAGGCCCGGCAGGATCCAGCCCTCCGCGCTGTCGGATCCGAAGATCGTCTCCGCCCCGGCAACCGGATCGCTGCTCAGAATCCCCTCGACGATCCACCACTGGACCGGCTGGCCATCGGGCAGTCCGCGACCCCGAACATGCAGGGGGCGCGGCCGCTCGGCGCTCACCTCTGGCCGGGAAACTTCAGCTTCGACAGATCGATATCGGCCAGCCCGGGTGGCAGCTCGTTGAGACCTTCCGGCATCTGCGACAGGTCCGGGAAACCCGCTGGCATTCCGCCACCCATCAGCGGATTACGCGTCTTCGCCGGCGTCGGGCCACGACCCTTCTTGCCCTTCTTCTTGCCCTTCTTGGCAGTGCGTTTCGATGACCGCCGCCCGAACGGCATGCCCATCGCGCCGGCCATCTGCGACATCATCTTCCGGGCCTCGAAGAACCTGTCCACAAGTTGGTTGACCTCCGAGACGCTCACCCCCGAACCATTGGCGATACGAAGCCGCCGGGAGGCGTTGATGATTTTCGGATCGGCCCGCTCCTGGGGGGTCATGCCGCGGATGATGGCCTGCACCCGGTCCAGGTGGCTGTCATCGACCTCTGCCAGCGCATCCTTCATCTGACCGGCGCCGGGAAGCATGCCGAGCAGGTTGCCGATCGGACCCATCTTGCGGATGGCCAGCATCTGCTCGAGGAAATCCTCCAGCGTCAGCTCGCCGGAGCCGATCTTGACCGCCGCCTCCTCGGCTTTTTCAGCGTCGAAGACCTGCTCGGCCTGCTCGATCAGCGACAGGACGTCGCCCATACCGAGAATCCGGCTGGCCATCCGGTCGGGGTGGAAGACATCGAAGTCGTCGAGCTTCTCCCCGGTGGAGGCGAACAGGATCGGCACCCCGGTGATCTCCCGCACCGACAGCGCGGCACCGCCACGGGCGTCGCCGTCGAGCTTTGTCAGCACCACGCCGGTGAATCCGACACCGGCACCGAAGGATTCGGCGGTGGCGACGGCGTCCTGGCCGATCATCGCATCGAGCACGAACAGCGTCTCGTCAGGCCGCACGGCATCGCGGATCGCGGCAGCCTGTGCCATCAGGACATCATCGATACCCAGCCGCCCCGCGGTGTCGACGATCACCACATCGAAGTGTTTGGCCTTCGCCTCGGCCAGGCCACCAGCGGCGACGGTGACGGGGTCCCCCGGGCCGGCGCCCTCGGTTTCGCCGGCGTCGGCCGCCGTCCCCGGATGCGGGGCGAAAACGCTGACGCCGGCACGTTCACCGACGATCTTCAGCTGGCTGACCGCGCCCGGACGTTGCAGGTCGCAGGCCACCAGCAGAGGGGTGTGCCCCTGACCGGCCAGCCACATGGCCAACTTGCCGGCCAGCGTGGTCTTACCGGCACCCTGCAGACCCGCCAGCATGATCACCGTCGGCGGGACCTTGGCAAAGGTCAGCTGACGAGTCTCTCCGCCGAGTATTCCGACGAGTTCCTCGTTGACAATCTTGACGACCTGCTGAGCCGGGTTCAGGGCCCCCGAGACCTCGGCGCCACGTGCGCGTTCCTTGATCCGGTTGATGAACTCGCGCACCACCGGCAGCGAGACATCCGCTTCCAGTAGCGCCAGCCGGATCTCCCGGGCGGTCGCGTCGATATCGGCGTCGGTCAGTCGGCCCTTGCCGCGTAGGCCGGCCAGCGCCCCGGTCAACCGGTCGGAGAGCGATTCAAACACGGGGTAAGCCTACGGCAGGCCGGATGAGGCTCAGCCGGCTTCGGCGACAGCCTTTGGTGGCGGCGGGGACGGCAGCTGCGCGTACAGATCGCATTCGAGTGCCTCCCGCGCCGCGCCGGAGCCAGGCGGGGTGATGGCGAAGACGTCGATGACCGTCGATCCCATCGTGGTGATCTTGGCCCAGGCGATATCGACACCGGCCCGCTCAAACACCGCGGTGAGCACTGCGAGCAGACCGGTCTGGTCGGCGGAGCGGATTTCCACCAGCTGCCTGTCGCCTTGTTCGGGTTCATGCCACAGCACCCGCGGTGGGGCCGGCACCGCGCCCGGTACGGCGGGCCCGGGCTCACCGGTCTGGGCGGTGCCGTACCGATCGGCCTCCCGGTCACGCTTCTGCAGCGACCCAAGGACGTCCAGATCGCCATCCAGAGCGAGTTTGAACTGCTGACGGACCAACTCCGCCGGGGGCGGCGAACCGAAATGCGGGGACACGATGAAGGTGTTGATCGCCGAGCGCCGCCCAGACAACAGGGCACTGTTGACTGCCGCGGAGTGCACGCCCAAGGAATTGAGAGCCAAAACGCCGGCCGCCTTGGACAGCAGACCCCGTCGGTCCGGAGCGATCATGGTCACCGCATAGGAGTGCGGCGACTCCCCTGCCACCATCTCGACGTGGACCGCTCCATCGCGGGCCAGCGAGAGGTGCTCGTCCGGTACGGGTACTGGCTCCGGCGGCGACTCACCGGCCATGACGGAACGGCATCGGCGGACCAGATCCCCGATCAGAGCAGCCTTCCAGTCACCCCAGACACCCGGTCCGGTTGCCAGCGCATCGGCCTCTGCGAGGGCGTGCAGCAACTCCAGCAGCACGGGATCGCCTCCGAGGGTGTCCACGACGGCACCGATGGTCGCCGGATCCTGAAGATCACGGCGGGTGGCCGACGTGGGCAATAACAGATGGTGGCGCACGACGGCCGAGAGCAACCGGACATCGGACGGCCACAGACCGAGGCGCTGCCCTATCTGTACGGCCAGTTCCGCGCCGACGACGCTGTGGTCACCACCTCGCCCCTTGCCGATATCGTGCAGCAACGCCCCCAGTATCAGCACATCCGGGCGTGACACCCGGGTGGTGAATGCGCTTGCCCGAGAGACTGTTTCGACAAGGTGGCGGTCCACGGTCCAGATGTGCACCTGGTCCCGGGGCGGCAGATCACGCACCGCGCCCCACTCCGGAAAGAGTCGGCCCCACAGTCCGGTCCGGTCCAGCGCCTCGACGGTGGTCACCGTTGTGGGACCCGCGGACAACAGCACCAGCAGGTCATCCAGCGCATCGCGCGGCCAGGGGCCGCGCAGTTCGGGTGCGGTGTCAGCCAGCCGGGCCAGCGTCGAGGCGGCGATCGGAATACCGGTGACCGCCGAAGCGGCCGCCACTCGAATACCCAGGCCGGGGTCTCGCTGTGGACGGGCGTCGCGCGCCAGCGTCACCTGCCCGGCTTGTTCGACCACCCCTTCGTCCAAGGGGCGGCGCAGCGGGCGTCGCAGGGCCGCCAGCCCGCGGCGGGGCAGCGCGTTGGCCGCGGTCCGCATCCCGGCATCGACGTAGTAGCTGACGGTGCGGGCCGCGTCGGATAGCAACCGCGCCAGGTCGAAACGGTCCCCGATCCGCAGCGCGGCCCCGATCTCGTCGGCGTACTGTGCCATGAGTTGGTCGCGGCCGCGTTTGGATACCCGGTGCAACTCGGTGCGGACGTTCAGCATGGCCAGGTGCGCCGCGCCCAACGAGCCGGCCGGCGAGTCCGGCGCGAGGCTGGGATAGACGTCGGCGAGTTGGGCGATTGCCAGCGCGTTGAGCAACTGGACATCACGTAACCCGCCCATCCCCGATTTCAGGTCGGGTTCGGCACGGTGTGCGATCTGGCCGCTGCGCTGCCACCGGGATCTTGTCTGGGCGACGAGATCGTCGAATCGGGAGGCTATTCCGACCCGCCACTGCCGCCGGGCCCCGTCGACGAGCTGTGCGGACATGTTGCTATCGCCGCTGATGTGGCGGGCCTCGAGCATGGCCAGACCGGCCGAGATATCGGAACCGGCGACCTGCAATGCCTCGGCTACGGTCCGCACGCTGTGGTCCAGCCGAATGTTGGCGTCCCACAGCGGGTACCACAACATTTCGGCGACCTTGGTGACCGCCTCAGCGGGCATATCGTCATGCAGGAGCATGAGATCGAGGTCGGAGTACGGCACCATTTCCCGCCGTCCAAGGCCACCGGTTGCGACGATGGCGAACCCGCTGCCCTCGGTGATACCCAGCTCGCCGGCCTTGGCGGTGAGCCACAATTCGTGCAGGTCCGACAGCGCCTCACGCAATGCCGGAGCATCGAGATGGCGCTGGGCCCCGGAGAGCAGCTGCCGACACGCCGCCACCAGGTCGGTGGCGGGGTGCGGCGACTCCGCCGCCGGTGGCTCCCACCCACCGGCGGCGGAGCTCGTCGTCCGCTTCGTCATCCGAGGTCCCCTCGCTGCGCGAAACACCCACCGAGTGGTGTGGGGTCAGAGCGCGTCGGTCCCACGTTCTCCGGTCCGGACCCGGATGATGGTTTCCACCGGGCTGACCCACACCTTGCCGTCCCCGATCTTGCCGGTCCGCGCGGCGGTGACGATGACATCGACCACTTTCTCGACGGTGGCATCGTCGACGACGACCTCCACTCGGACCTTGGGTACGAAGTCCACCGAGTATTCCGCGCCCCGATAGACCTCGGTGTGCCCCTTCTGCCGGCCGTAACCCTGGACCTCGCTCACCGTCATACCCAGGACGCCCATCTCCTCCAGACCGGTCTTGACGTCTTCCAGCGTGAACGGTTTGACGATCGCAGTGATCAGCTTCATATTCCCTTAAACCTCCGAGCCTTGACGAGGGAAGACCGAACTGGTGCCGGGGACGGAGAGGTCATACGCGGTTTCCGCGTGTTCAGCCTCGTCGATACCGGCCGCCTCAGCCTCGCGGTCCAGCCTCAGTCCGATGGTGGACTTCACCAGCAAAGCCAAGATAGCCGTGGCCACTGCCGAGTACCCGAGAACCGCGAAGGCTCCCACCGCCTGCCGCCAGAGCTGATCGAACCCGCCGCCGTAGAACAGACCATCAATGGCTGTCGGAGCCTCCTCGGTGGCCACCAGGCCAACCAGCAGGGTCCCGACCATACCGCCGACCAGGTGCACGCCGACCACGTCCAGCGAGTCGTCGAAGCCGAACTTGAACTTCAGGCCGACTGCCAGCGCACACAGGATGCCCGACGTCACACCGATGACCAACGCGCCCAGCACGTTCACCGAAGCACAGGCCGGGGTGATGGCCACCAAGCCGGCCACGACACCCGAGGCTGCGCCCAGCGACGTGGCGTGACCGTCCCGGATCCGCTCGGTCAGCAGCCAGCCGAGCATGGCTGCCGCGGTCGCCACCACCGTGATGATGAAAGCGCTGCCCGCGGCACCACCCGCACCGATCGCCGAGCCGGCGTTAAAGCCGAACCAGCCGAACCACAGCAGGCCCGCGCCGAGCATCACGAACGGCAGGTTGTGCGGACGCATCGGGGTGGCGGGCCAGCCAAGCCGCTTTCCGAGGATCAGGGCCAGCACCAGCGCCGCAATACCGGCATTGATGTGAACGGCCGTGCCGCCGGCGAAGTCGATGGCCTCGAGCTTGTTGGCGATCCACCCGCCGGTCTCCGATGTGAAGCCGTCGAAGGAGAACACCCAGTGGGCCACCGGGAAGTACACGAATGTCGCCCAGAGCCCGGCGAACACCAGCCAGCCACCGAATTTGAGCCGATCGGCGACCGCGCCGGAGATCAGTGCGACGGTGATGATGGCGAACATCAACTGGAACGCCACGAATACCGTCATGGGGATGGTCCCGGCAAGCGGGATCGTCACCGCCTCGATCGCCTCGATACCGGCGGCCGGGTCAGCGAGAACCTCAACCCCGGCGTCACCGCTGATGAGCCCCTTCAGCCCGAAATACTGGCTCGGGTCGCCGAAGAGACCGAACTTGTCGTTACCGAAGGCGATCGAGTACCCGTACAGCGCCCAGAGCACCGTGACCAGGCCCATCGAACTGACGCTCATCATGATCATGTTGAGCACGCCGCGGGCGCGCACCATACCGCCGTAGAAGAATGCCAGCCCCGGCGTCATCAGCAACACCAGCGCGGCGCTGATGAGCATCCATGCCGTGTCACCGGTGTCCGGCACTCCCATCACCGGGAATAAGTCCACTCGCAGATCCCTCCTCTAGATCGCCGTACCCCGACGACTCAGGAGAGAACACTGCGCAGTGGTTGTTTCCAGGGCCACACCCACGTGTTTCGGGCAGGTGAACGGATGGGCGTCCTGGGTTTCGCTGTTGTTACGCGCTCTCACATGCCGGGGATCAGCCCAGCAGGGCATCGACGAAGGCACCCGGCTCGAACGGGGCGAGATCGTCGGGTCCCTCGCCGAGTCCGACCAGCTTCACCGGCACCCCCAACTCCTGCTGAACGCGGAAAACGATGCCACCCTTGGCGGTTCCGTCCAGCTTGGTGAGAACAACTCCCGTGATGTCGACAACGTCGGCGAACACCCTGGCCTGGGCGAGACCGTTCTGACCGATGGTGGCGTCGAGCACCAGGAGCACCTCATCGACGGCGGCCCGCTTCTCCACCACCCGCTTTACCTTGCCGAGCTCATCCATCAGGCCGGTCTTGGTGTGCAGGCGACCCGCCGTATCGATCACGACGACATCGGCACCCCCGGCGATACCCCCGGCCACCGCGTCGAAAGCCACCGAAGCCGGGTCCGCCCCCTCAGCACCGCGGACAACCTCCGCTCCGACCCGGGCGGCCCAACTCTGCAGTTGGTCGGCGGCCGCGGCCCGGAAGGTATCGGCCGCACCGAGCACCACACGGCGACCGTCGGCCGCCAGCACCCGGGCCAGTTTGCCAACCGTGGTGGTCTTGCCGGTCCCGTTGACCCCGACCACCAGCAGCACCGACGGTTTATCGGCGTGCGGCAACGCCCGAATGGAGCGGTCGAAGTCCGGATTGAGCTCATCGACAAGCACTCCGCGCAGGACATCACGCGCCTGTGCTTCGTTGCGCACAGTGCTACTGGCCATCGCCGAGCGCAAATTCGCGATGACCGATGCGGTTGCCGTCGGCCCCAAGTCGGCCACGAGCAGGGTGTCCTCGACTTCATCCCAGGAGGCCTCATCGAGGTCGCCACCGCCGAGCAGGCCCAGCATGCTGCGACCGAAAGCGCTCTGCGACTTCGCCAAACGATCGCGCAGCCGCTCAAGCCGACCGGCCGGGGGTGAAATGTCGACCACATCGACCGCGGGCGGAGCGATCTCCTCGGCGATCCCCTCGGCGATCTCCTCGACGATCTCCCCGGCCGGGGCGATCTCCTCGGGCGGCGCGACGGGCGGCGGGGGCGGCGCGACAGGCGGGGCCTCGGATTCGGTGTGCGCGTCGGCAACCTCCGGTTCGGGCAGCTGGACCTGGGCGATGGGCCGTTTGAGGGAATCCCGCGGGATCGCGGCATCGTCACCGACGCCGGGCAACCCGGAACCGAAACCCGGGTCGCTGTGGGGCGGCGGCTCAACGGTCGCCGGTGCTGACGATTGTGTGAAAGTTATGCCCGACGAGGCGGTGTAGCCACCGGAGCGGTCGATGGGTGTGGAAGCCTCGACCCCGGCGCCGGAAACGCCACGCAGGCTAACCTTCCGTCGGCGGTAGAGAATCGATCCGATGACGAGCGCAATGATGACGAGGACGGCGATGACCGCAATGGCGATCCAGAAACCCTGGGACACCGTGTCATTGTTCCAGGGTTACCGGTCGCGCCCCCGACACCCCCGTCAACCCGCTCGGGATCGCGCCCGATGACGACGGCCGGTCGCAAACTGCGTCATATCGACGCCTGCCTGCACCATGCGGTGGAATTCGCCGGGGTCAGCACCGGGTTCGAATCGGTGGAGCTTCCCTATAACGCTCTGACCCAGACCAACCTGTCCGCGGTGGACCTGTCGACACATTTCCTAGGCACGGGCCTGCGGGCCCCGGTGCTGATCGGCGCCATGACAGGTGGCGCCGAACTGGCGCGCACCATCAACCGCAATCTGGCCGGTGCCGCTCAAGAACTCGGGGTCGGCATGATGCTGGGCTCTCAGCGCATCATGCTCGGCGATGACGAGACCGCGAGCAAAGCGGCGGTGAGTTTCGAGGTGCGCGACCTGGCCCCCGACATCCTGCTGATCGGCAATATCGGCCTGGCGCAGGTATCGGACACGCTGACCCCAATGCTCGCCGCGGCGTTGGACAGAGTTGGCGCGAATGCCGTTGCCGTGCATATCAACCCATTGCAAGAGGCAATGCAGGAGGCCGGTGACACCGACTCCACCGGCTCGTACGACCGGCTCGCTCGGCTACCCGCGAACCTGGACTGTCCGGTCATCGTCAAGGAGGTCGGCCACGGGATCGGCGCGGTGGCGGCGCGAAGACTGCGTGGCATGTCGATTGCCGCCGTGGATATCGCGGGAGCCGGCGGCACGTCCTGGGCCCGGGTGGAGCAGTTGGTCCGCTACGGCGAGGTGCGATTCCCGGCGGTCGCCGACTGGGGTATCCCCACCGCCCGCGCCCTGGTAGAAACCAGCCGCGAGCTACCGGATATGCCGCTAATCGCATCGGGTGGGATCCGCTCCGGTATGGACGCAGCCAAGGCGCTTGCGATGGGCGCCGATGCCGTGGCGCTGGCTCGGCCGCTGCTTGCCCCGGCCATCGAGTCGCAGGACGCCGTGGTCGAATTTCTTGGCGGATTTATCGAAGAACTTAGGGTCTGCCTTTACGGCTCCGGGGTCGCCGATCTGGAAGGGCTCCGCGCCATCGGAGTCAACGGCTGACACTCGTCAAAACGGCGGCGGCCTCGTCCGCTCGGCGACACGGGTGTCGTTCAACGCGCGTTCTCGCTTGATGCGGCGGGCTTCCTCGGTGACACGCGGTCGGCGGCGAAGGGGCATCTGCAAGCCTTTGTTCGCGGACTCATCAGCGGGTTGAATGGCCGGCACCGGAGCCGTCATGGTGTCCCAATCGGGGAAGAGCAGTCGGCTTCCGGGAACGGTGGTGTACACCCTCCCCGTCGGCGATGTCCAGCGAATGACTCCATCGGGGAACTGCCGGTCGGTCCACCCGCGCTCACCGGTCCAGAAGGTTTTCAGAAGGTGATGTTTACGACACAGAGTTCGCAGGTTCGAAGCGTGTGTCGGCCCGAGCGGCCAGGCGATGGCGTGGTCTAGGTCGCACCTCTCTGCAGGTCTGTCACAGTTGGGAAAACGACAGGTCAGATCCCGCAGTCGGACGAACTCATCAAGCGCAGTAGACGGCCGGTACCGGAGTTCGGGCTGATTGGACGGTGCGCCTGTGGGCCTCACTTGGGCGCCGGACCGGATCAGTTCGGCAAGCAGTGGACTCGGAATGACCCCGCCCCCCAGGAGGATTGATGTCGATACCGGGCACGTCGCTTCGGGTTCGGGATCCCCGGCGAGGTACTCACAAAGGCTCGTTCCGCGGGTGTACGGCCGAGATTCCGGCCGGCCGGAAACATTGGGATCCGAATTGCTCGGCGTCGTAACGGCGTCGGTGAGGACGTGGATCACGACCGCGGAGGCAGAACCTCCGCTGTCGGCGGCATCGCAGGCAACCGAACCACACAGACACATCAGTTGGTCAGAACCGGCGGCGAGTGCGCCGAGGGCGTCGGCCCGGCGCTGGTCGACGGTACGCGGATCGGCGTCGCATACTCCGTAGGCCATCTGGGTCAGTCGCCGCTGGAGAATCGCCGCGTCCGTGGAGAACAGCCTCCCCCACATTGCGCTGGTTCCGGATTCGCCGTCACGGTCGCCGATCCGAATTTCGCGACTGCGAGCCTGTGCGCGGGTGCGGCGCAGCGCCCCGGGATCGAACTGCTCGACCCAGTTGTCGATGGCCTGTTCGAGCTTCTGGTCCGACAGTGGGCCCCATGTGCGGGAGTCATCAGCGATCGCGGCATCGATGGCGGCAAGGGCATCGTCATCCTCGACCAGCTGGGAGCGCCAGACGATCGCTGCGACCACTCGGTAGCTCACCAGACCATCGGAAAACATCGCGGCGACCCGGGGCAGACGCCGGCTCAGCGCCAGACCGAGGCGCATCTGCCCTGACGCGCGGGCATGGCTCATGCCCAGGGCCGCCGATACCTCGGCGGCGGCAGCGTCCCAGGAATCGCAGGCCCAGTCAGCTCGGTCATCGTCCTGGCATCGGCGGCGCGCTAATTCCGCGACAGCAGCAAGCCGCCGCGCAGCCGCCGCCGCTTCCGCGCCTGCCCATCGCTCGATGGCGGCGACAACGGCTGCGTCATCTGCGGCTCGGAGTTCGTTATCGAACATGCATTCGACTATAGAACCACCCTATGACATTCCGAATCCGCTACGACGGCGTGCTCTCCGCCAGATCCTGCCCGCGCATCCGTTGGGAGATCACCGCGGTGATTCCATCCCCCTGCATCGACACCCCGTAGAGGGCGTCGGCGATCTCCATGGTCGGCTTCTGGTGGGTGATGACGATCAGCTGGGACTGGGACCGCAACTGTTCGAATAATCCGATCAGACGCCGCAGGTTCACGTCATCGAGGGCGGCCTCCACCTCATCCATGACGTAGAACGGTGAAGGCCGGGCCCGGAAGATGGCCACCAGCATTGCCACCGCGGTCAGCGACTTCTCACCACCTGAAAGCAATGACAGCCGTTTGACCTTCTTCCCCGGCGGCCGCGCCTCAACCTCGACACCGGTGGTGAGCATGTCAGCGGGGTCGGTGAGTAGGAGCCGTCCCTCGCCACCGGGGAACAACACGGCGAACACCTGGGAGAACTCCCGCTCGACATCGGCGTACGCCTCGGTGAACACCTGCAGGATCCGCGTGTCGACATCGGCGATCACATCGAGTAGGTCCTTGCGGGCGGCCTTGACATCCTCCAGTTGGGTGGACAGAAAGTTGTAGCGTTCCTCCAGAGCGGCGAACTCCTCCAGCGCCAACGGGTTGACCCGGCCCAATTCGGATAGGTCCCGCTCGGCGCGTTTGGCGCGGCGTTCCTGGGTGGCCCGGTCGAACGGCATCGGCGCCGGCGCGGTGACGTCCTCGCCACGCTCGCGTGCCTGCTCGTATTCGGCCATCTCCAACTCCGACGGCGGCAGCGACACCTCCGGCCCGTACTCGGCGATGAGGTCGTCACCGGCCATACCGAACTGCTCGAGCACCATCTGTTCGAGTTGCTCGATACGCAGCGACGCCTGGGCTTTGGCGACTTCGTCGCGGTGCAGCGAATCGGTCAGCTCGCGGATGCGCGCGGTGAGGACGGTCACCTCTTCGCGGGTGGCGGCCATCGCTGCGGCTCGTTGTTGACGCTCGGCGGTCAGTTCGTCGCGGGACCGGGATGCGGCCGCCACCACACCCGCGAGATGCCCGGCGACCCGTCGCCCACCGTCGGCTACCGCTGCGGCCACCTCGGCGGCGTGCCGGCGCGCGGCGCGGGCCGCGCGCGCCCGCATCCGCGCCTCCCGCTCGGCCGCGGCGGCGCGCCGGAGCGAATCCGCTTTGCCGCGAACGGCATTGGCGCGCTCCTCCGCGGTGCGCACGACCAGCCGGGCCTCCACCTCGGCGACCCGGGCCGCCTCCGCGGCGGCTTGGAACTCCCGGCGCTCGCCAGGTGTGGCATCGACGACGGTCTGGGACTCTTGAGCGGCTTGCAGCCGGGCCTCGAGCCCGGCGAGCTCCTCGACCGTCCGGACCCGACCAGCCTCGAGATCCTGGCGCTGCGCCTGTAGACGACGCCACTCATCCTCGGCGGCACGGACTTCCTGCCCCAGCCGACCGAGCTGCTCGTAGATCGCTGATATCGCGGCGTCGGATTCGTTGAGCGCCGCCAGCGCCTGTTCGGCCGCATCCCGGCGGCTGGACTGCTCGGCCTGCGCACCTGCCAGTGCGGCAGCCAGTTCGGCCACCTGGGTTTCCGCGGAGACGAGGTCTGCGCGCGCCTGCTCTATTTGTCCGGCGATCTCCAGGGTGGTGGGTTTTCGGTCCGAACCGCCGTCGACCCAGCCGGCCCCGACCAGGTCTCCGTCGCGGGTCACAGCGCGCAGCGCGGGGCTCGCCGCCACCAGGTCCAGAGCGGCCGCGAGATCCTCGACGACGGCGACGCCGGCGAGCATCGCCGCCATGGCACCCTGCAGCCGGGGTGGCGCCTCGAGCAGGTCGGCAGCCCAGCGGGCCCCCTTCGGCAGCGTCGTGCTCTCGGCGCGCGCGACGGGCCAGTCCGCCAGCACAATCGCGGCACGGCCCCCGTCGGCATCCTTGAGGGCCTGGACGGCCGAACGGGCGGCGGTGAAGCCCTCGGCAGCCACCGCGTCGGCGGCGGCCCCCAGCACCGCCGCCAATGGGGTCTCGTATCCGGGGCTCACCTTGACCAGTTTGGCGACGGTCCCCAGGAAACCGGTGCCGCTGCGGTTTGCCACCAGCCAGGCCGCCCCGTCCTTGCGCTCCAGACCCACCGCGAGTGCGTCGATACGGGCCCGTAACGAGGCGACCTGCCGTTCGGCGGCGCGCTCGGCGTTTTGCAGTTCGGTCACCCGCTCGTCGGCTAGCTGCAGATCCGCCACCGCACGATCGTGGTGCTCGTCGAGGCCCAGTTCACCCTGATCGAGTTCGCCGACCCGGCTCTGCACGATCTCGAATTCGGCCCGGGCCGCCTCCGTGCGGGCGGCGGCCTCGTCGATACCGCTGGTCAGCCGCGCCACTCCGTCATCGATGGATTCCACCCGGGCCCGGCCGGTCTCGACCTGGCCGGTCAGCCGGGCCAGACCCTCCCGGCGGTCGGCCTCGGCCCGGACGGCGGCGAGGTGCGCCCGCTCGGCTTCGGTCGCCGCTGTCTCCCGCTCAGCGAGTTCAGTGCGGGCCAGGTCGAGACGGACCCTGGCCTGTTCGAGCTCAGCGACCAGTCCCCGCTCCTGCTCGGCTACCTGCTCTGCCTGCAGGTCCAGTTCCTCGGGGTCCGGGCCGGCGCCCGCCGTTGGCTCGGTGTCCAGATACTGGGTGCGCTCGCTGGCGATGCGCACCGTCGCACTGACCCGCTCGGCGAGCGCGGAGAGGCGAAACCAGGTCTGCTGAGCGGCCTCGGCACGCGCCGAGAGCGAGTTCACCGCGGCTTCGTCGGCGGTGAGCGATGCCGACGCCTCGGCCAGCCGCGCGGCAGCCTCGTCGTGTTCGCGACGCAGCGTGGTCTCGATATCGTCGGCCCCGGCGAACTCCGCACGGCGGATCACCAGGTCATCGGCCGCCAGCCGCAACCGCGCATCGCGAAGGTCGGCCTGAATGGTCGCCGCGCGCCTGGCCACCTCGGCCTGACGCCCCAGCGGCTTGAGCTGGCGGCGCAACTCGGTCGTCAGGTCGGTCAGCCGGGCAAGATTCGCCGAGGTGGCATCCAGCTTCCGCAGCGCTTTTTCCTTGCGCTTCCGGTGTTTGAGAACACCGGCGGCCTCCTCGATGAAAGCGCGGCGGTCCTCCGGTCGGGATTCGAGGATCTGCGCGAGCCGGCCCTGGCCGACGATGACGTGCATCTCGCGGCCGATACCGGAGTCGCTGAGCAGCTCCTGGATATCGAGCAGCCGGCAGCTGTTGCCGTTGATCTCGTACTCCCCGGCGCCGTCGCGGAACATCCGGCGGGTGATCGACACCTCGGAGTACTCGATGGGCAGGGCGTTATCGGAGTTGTCGATGGTGAGGGTGACCTCGGCCCGGCCGAGCGGCGCCCGGGAGGAGGTGCCGGCGAAGATGACATCCTCCATCTTGCCGCCGCGCAGCGTCTTGGCGCCCTGTTCGCCCATCACCCAGGACAGCGCGTCGACGACGTTGGATTTCCCCGAACCGTTCGGCCCCACGACGCAGGTGATACCCGGCTCGAAACGCAGAGTCGTCGACGAGGCGAAGGACTTGAAGCCCTTGAGCGTCAGACTCTTGAGATACACGTCGGGTCAGCGTACCGGCGGCCGGTGCCGGGCTCCGGCAACCCCGCTACGCCGGACCCCGGCTAACCGCGGACATCGGCCGCCGACCGGGGGCTGTACTCACGGACCGCCGCACGCGACGCGATCCACGTCCAACCCGGCTCACGTTCGGGGGCGTCATCCGTCACGATTGTGAGCCCGGCGGCGGCGGCATCGGCGAAGTCATCATCGACGTGCACGATATTGCCGAAACCATGGTGCTGCAGCAGTGAGGCCACGGCGGCGGCGCGGTACCCCGAGCCGCAGTAGACATGGACCGGCCTGTCCCGGGGAATTTCCGCCAGCCGATCGTGGACCTCATAGAACGGCATGAGGACTGCGCCGGCGATATGACCGGCCTCCCACTCCAGAATCTGCCGGGTGTCGAGCAGGTAGGCGTCCGGATCGGCGGCCAGCACCGCGGCAACACCGTGGAAGTCGACCTGAGCCATACGCCGCGCCGCCGCCGGCTCCGCCAACCAGGCGTCCGGGCCACCGGTCGCCTGGCCGACGGCGTTGTCGATTCCGACGCGGACCAACTCGCGGTGTGCGGCGTGCACCTGCTCAGGCGTGGAACCCAGCAATGTCACCGGCGTACCCCAGGGCAGCATCCACGCGAGGTAGTTGATGAAGGGACCGTCGAGATCGAAGTTCAGCGCACCGGGCACATGCCCGGCGGCGAAGACCTTCCGTGAACGCAGATCGACCACCCACTCACCGCGGGTGATGCGCTCGCGCAGCACACCAGGATCGGCCGGCGCGGGCATCGACAGGTCGACATCCCGGGGACCGGCGGCATTGGCCGGTCCCATGTGCGCGTAGTAGGCCGGGAAGACATCGAGACCGGCCAGCAGGTTTGCCACGAACTCCTCCTCTGCCTCGGTCAGAGCGGGGTTGATCATCTTCTCGTTGCCGATGGTGGACGACAGACCCTGTGCCTGAGTGGCCGCGCAGAACGAGCCGAAGCCGTGGGTTGGGTAGATCGGGGTGGCGTCGGCCAGGGTGTCGGCAAGTCGCCGCACCGAGTGCCACTGGTCGTGGGCTTGTTTCACAGCCAGATCAGGTGCGACGAGATCGGGCCGGCCGACGCTGCCGTACAACAGCGAACCGCCGGTGAACACCGCGCCGAGATGATCGTCTTTGCGCACGGCGAAAGAGACGTGGTGCGGGGTGTGCCCCGGGGTGTGGATGACGTCCACCGTCATATCACCGACGGCGAAGGTGTCACCACCGCGCACGACGTGCGCCTCGAAGGCGAGATCGACATCGCCGGGAACGACATAGGTTGCTCCGTGCCGGCGCGCGAGTTCCAGACCACCGGTGACGTAGTCGTTGTGGATATGGGTTTCGGCGACGTGCGTCAGTGTCAGGCCGTGCTCGGCCAACAGCTCCTCGATGCGGTCGAAATCGCGCTGCGGATCGACGACGAGCGCACGGGCGCCGTCATGGGCGATATAGCTGCGGTCCCCGAGCCCGCTGGAGTCGAGCGGGATGACATGGGGTGCTGCGGTGTCGGACATGGAATCTCCCGGTGCGGTCGAAGTCGTTGGGTCCCCGTCGAGGATACCCCCACCGGTACCAGACCCGATCAGCGCTCGCGGAAACCCGCTATGGGTTCGCCGGCGGGGCCGATGTCGGCGACGACGGTGTCCACCGAGCCCGGGGTGGTACCGCCGCGCAGCAGATCCAGCAACTGCGCGCAATCGCGTCGGGGGCCCTGCGCGACCACCAGCACCCGGCCGTCGGGCTGGTTGGCGGCATAGCCGGTCAGCCCCAACTCTAACGCCCGGGACCGAGTCCACCAGCGAAAACCGACGCCCTGGACATGGCCGTGCACCCAGGCGGTCAGCCTGACCGGTTCAGACGGGACCTGTTCGGGCAGGGCCGTTCCACGGGAGGCCATTTCAGACCGGGCCATTTCGGACTGGTCCGTTCTCGACGATCTCGAAGGTGACTTCGGTGCCGGACTTCAGCGTGCGGCCGACAGTGCATACCTGGTCGACGGCGCGGGTGACCACAACCAGCAGCCGCTGCCGGTCCTCGGCGGACAGCCCGGACAGGTCGATTTCGAGCTTTTCGGCCAGGTGCGGGTAGCGCTCCTGATCCCGGTCGGCCGCGCCGGAGACCCGGATGACGGCCGGATAGTCGTCACCGAGTCGGCGTCGTAGCGGTTGGTCGCTGCTCAGTCCGGCACAGCCCGCCAGGGCGATTTTCATCAGCTCACCCGGTGTGAAAACACCCTCGTCGGTCACCGAGCCGATGGATACCTCCGCCCCCCGGCTGCTTCGACCGGTGTAGCTGCGGACGCCGGTGCGCTCAACCCAGAGATCGGTCATGGCCGCAGACTACCGGCGCGGCCGGGGCTGGCAGGCCGGGCAGTAGAACGAGGAGCGGTTCATGAACTTCGCCCGCCGGATCACCGTGCCGCAGCGCCGGCAGTTGCGATCCTCGCGGCCGTAGACGTTCAGCGATCGGTCGAAGTAGCCGGACTGACCGTTGACGTTGACATACAGCGAGTCGAATGATGTACCGCCCTCACGCAGCGCCTCCCGCATCACCTCGGCTGCGCTGTCGAGCACCTCTCCGAGCCTGCGACGGGTGAGCTTCTCGGCGATACGCACGCCGTTGACCCGCGCCCGCCACAGGGCTTCATCAGCGTAGATATTGCCGATCCCGGACACCACGGTCTGGTCGAGCAACTGTCGTTTGATTTCGGAGTGCTTGCCGCGCAAGACGTTCACCACGGTGCCGCGGTCGAACAGGGGGTCGAGCGGATCACGGGCGATATGCGCAACGGGCCCGGGCACCCGGCTGCCGTCGACGCTGACCAACTCGGCCAGCTGCCAACCTCCGAAGGTCCGCTGATCGACGAAGCTCAACGCGGAGCCGTCGTCGAGGGCCACCGCGATGCGGAGGTGATCGGTGTTTGCGACCGGCCCCAACAGCATCTGCCCGCTCATCCCCAGGTGCACCAGCAGTGTGTTCCCATCGGCGAGATCGAGCCACAGGTACTTTCCGCGGCGGCCGGTTCCGGTGACGGACGCCCCACGCAGCCGCGCGGTGAGATCCGCCGCGCCGGCCTCGTGGCGCCGGACCGCACGCGGATGGTGAACCTGCACGTCGATGACGGTTCTGCCGACGACATGTTCCTGCAGTCCACGCCGCACGACCTCGACTTCGGGAAGTTCAGGCATCCAACTCGGCGGCCGCCCCGCCCGCGGCCCGAGCCGAGTCCAAGGCCGTCCAGGCCTGAGCGGCGGCATCGGTCTCCGCGGCTTTCTTGGTCCGTCCGGTTCCGGCACCGCGGACCTGGCCGCCGACGTAGACCACGGCCGAGAACCGCCGGTCATGGTCGGGCCCCTCGGAGCTGACCTCATAGCGCGGAACACCCAATCCGCGGTCGGTGGCCAACTCCTGCAGGCTGGTCTTCCAGTCCAATCCGGCACCCAGGGTTGCGGCGGTGTCCAGTAGCGCTGCGAACAACCGCAGAATGACCGCGCGGGCGGTCTCCAGCCCGTGCTCCAGATAGATGGCCCCGAGCAGTGATTCCATCCCGTCGGCCAGAATGCTGGCTTTATCGGCGCCGCCGGTGGTGATCTCGCCCCGGCCCAACAGCAGATGCCCCCCGAGTCCGACCTCGGTCAGACCACGGGCCACCCCCGCCAGCGCCTGGGTGTTGACGATGCTGGATCGCAGCTTGGCGAGGTCACCCTCGGGGCGGTCCGGGTGCCGATGGAACAACTCATCGGTGATCACCAGCCCGAGAACCGCGTCACCGAGGAACTCAAGCCGTTCGTTAGTCGGCAGACCACCGTTTTCAAAGGCGTAGCTGCGGTGTGTCAGCGCCAGCACCAGAAGTTCCTCGGGGAGCCCGACGCCGAGTGCGGTGATCAACGCCCCGGAGGTCATGACGGCTGCCCCTCGGGTTCGTCGCGATCGTTCAGCACCAGTCCGGCGAGCTTGGCCCAGCGCGGATCGATCTGCTCATGCTGATGACCGGGGTCGGCGGATGCCAGCGCGATCCCGCATTGCGGGCACAGCCCCGGGCAGTCCGCAGAACACCGGGGGACGAATGGCAGCGCCAGACCCACGGCATCCACGATCGGTTGCTCGAGGTTGACGGTGTGGTCGATGACGCGCCCCACCTCGTCGTCCTCGGTGGTGGATTCGGTGACGCTGTCCGGGTAGGCGAATAGCTCGGTCAGCTCGATTTCGACCGCGCCGGTGATCGGTTGCAGGCACCGCGAGCACTCGCCCCGGGTCGGGGCGGACACAGTGCCGGAGACCAACACCCCCTCCGATACCGACTCGAGGCGCAGATCGAGGTCGATCCGCGCACCCTTGTCTATCGCGATGAGGTCCAAACCGATTCGCGCCGGACTGGCCACCGCCTGACGGACGGTCTGCATGGAGCCCGGGCGCCGACCCAGCCGAGACACATCCAGCACCAGGGCCGAACCGGGCCCGAGCCGGTGTTTCGCGTTCGGAGGGGTCGCCATAGGGCGATCCTAACGGCGCCGTCAGATACGACAGGTCTGCCGGCTACCGCGGCCGTGGAGCGATCAGGGCCGGACTGATCAGTGCTGGACGTAATCGTGCGTGCCGGCCGCGGTGCGCAACTGGTGCCGACCGCGGCTCACCGACCGCAGGGTGCCGTTGAGATACTCCTCGAACTGAGCCAGCTTGTTGTCGACGTAAATATCGCACTCACCGCGCAACCGGTCCGCCTCGGCGTGGGCAGTGTCGATCAGCCGGGTGGACTCGGCGGCGGCGGCCTGGACCACTTCGGTCGCCGATACCAGCCGCTGTTGCTCCTTGATGCCCTCCTGAACGGCGTTCTCGTAGGAGATATTGCCGCTTTCCACCAACCGGTCGGCCTCGGCCTTGGCCCGGCTCGTTGCCGCCTCGTAATCGCGTTTTGCCGTAGCCGCCAGTCGCGCGGCCTCCTCGCGGGCGTCGGACAGCGTGCGCTCACTGTGCTGGCGCGCCTCGGCCACCATCCGGTCGGCCTGCGACTTGGCGTCGGCGAGGAGGCGATCGGCCTCGCCGCGGGAGTGGCTGAGTACCGAGTCGGCTTCGGCATTGGCTCCCGACACCGCGGATTCGGCGTGCTCCTTGGCTTCGATCAGCATGGAATCGCGGGCGTCGAGAACGTCCTGCGCATCGTCCAACTCGCCGGGGATCGCATCTTTGATGTCATCGATCAACTCCAGGACATCGCCCCGGGGAACCACGCAACCGGCCGTCATCGGCACACCGCGGGCCTCTTCGACGATCGCGCTCAACTCGTCGAGCGCTTCAAAAACTCGGTACACGGCGCCACCCTCCAGATCTCACATTGGTAGTGACCAGTGTGCCTGCTGTTACGCCTGTGACAGCGCTGGCGCCACGGTGTGTCGCCAATCAGCGCCCGGCGAGTTTGGCCTGCAAACGTCGGTTCACCGATTCCGGCAAGAGTCCGGAGACGTCGCCGCCCAGACCGGCCACCTCCTTTGCCAGCGAGGAGGAAACAAAGGAATACCTCGGTGCGGTGGCCACGAAGAAGGTGTCCACCCCGGCGATGTGTTTGTTCATCTGCGCCATGTGGACCTCGTACTCGAAATCCGTCCCGGTGCGCAGGCCCTTGACGATGGCGGTGAGTCCGCGGGCCTTCACGAAGTCGACCACCAGGCCCCGGCCGGACTCCACCCGAAGGTTCGGCAGGTGCGCGCATGCCTCGGAGATCATCGCGATCCGCTCGTCGGTGTTGAACATGCCCGCTTTGTTCGGGTTGGTCAGCACCGCGACGATCACCTCATCGAATTGCGCGGCGGCACGTTCGAACACGTCGATATGCCCCAGCGTGACCGGATCAAAAGATCCGGGACAGACGGCACCGCTCATGACCGCTGACGCTAGCAGCAGTTCCGCTACGGGCCGGTGCGCAATTCGGCGGCTTCCAGTCGGGTGTCCCCGTAGCGGCGGGCCGGCCACACCAACCAGTCGTCCGGCCACACCAACTCCGGCGCCGAGGCCGGCCGCTCGAACACCGCCACGCCGCCCGCTGCCAACCACCCGCCACGCGACAGGGCCACCAGGGTGTTCTGCACTTCGCCAAGCGAGACGTCATAGGGCGGGTCGGCCAGGACGAGGTCCACCGGATCCGGCCGACCGGCAGCCAGCACGGCCGCCACCGGACCGCGGCGCACCGCCGCGCCGGGCAGCCCGACAGCAGCGATATTCCGGGCCATCACCTGGGCTGCCCGCCGGTCGCTGTCGACCATCAGCACCGACGCCGCCCCGCGCGACAGCGCCTCGAGACCGAGCGCGCCGGAACCGGCGTAGAGGTCCAGCACCCGCAGTCCGTCGAGGTCGAATCGGGCCGCCAGGACGTTGAACAGCGCCTCACGGACCCGGTCGGTGGTGGGCCGGGCGTTCGGCGGTACCGCCAGCCGGCGACCGCCGGCAACTCCGGCGACAATCCGGGTCATCGGGGCGGGCGCTTCAGAGCAGGGTGGACCAATAGTCCCAGAAGCGGACCAGAATCAGCAGGGTGACCGCGGTGAACCACAGTGTGACCAGCGGCCACCGCCAGGTGTAGAGCGCACGAGCGACCGGGTTCGCCGCCAACGGCTGCAGCGCGATCGGGGCGACCGCGGCGAACAGCGGGATCGTCACGGCCCAGACCACCATGCAATAGGGGCACAGCGCACCGATCTCGTACAGGCTCTGGTAAGCGAGCCAGTTCACGAAGACCACTCCCAGCCCGGTGCCGATCGTGAGCCCCGCCCAGTACCAGCGCGGTAGTGACACCTTGGCGACCGCCAGCACCCCGGTGACGATCACCACGCTGAAGGCCACGACGCCGAACAGCGGGTTGGGGGGGCCGAAGACCGCGGCCTGCGGAGTGTTGATCACCGACCCGCAGGCCAGCACCGGGTTGATACTGCAACTCGGGACGTGCTTGGGGTCCTTGAGGGTCTCGATTTTCTCCACCAGCAGTGCGGTGGATGCGACCAGCCCGATCACCCCGGCCAGCAGGATCCACCAGGAGCCCGCAGGGCGCACCTGAATCCCGGCGCCGCGGTCCACGCCGGAAGCGTCGGCCGGGACCGGCGCCGACGTGGTCAGGGTCATGACGCCGGGACCGGCGAGGGCTTGGGCGATGGCGCCGGCGATGGCGACGGAACGAGCCCGGGCACCGGTCCCACGATCTTGCGGACCTGAGCGATCAGGTCATCGGGATTCGCCGGGCTGATGTCCTGACCGTTGAGCCTGATCGTCGGCGTCGCGGTGACCTTCTCCGCGGCGGCAAGACCTTTGACCATATCGGTGTACCGATTCTTGTTGATGCACTCCGGCACACCGCCCACGACGCCGGCCTGCCGCGCGGTCTCGATCAGAGCAGCGTTATCGGGACCCACGCCGGCGGCTTCGGTCGGCTGCTGGGCGAACAGCGCGGAGTTGAATCGGAGGAAGGCGTCCTTGTCCTCGTCTCCGACGCAGTAGGCGGCGTTGGCGGCCCTGGCGGAATAGCCTTTGCTGGATCTGTCGAGGATCGCGAGCATGTAGTAGTCAACGGCGGCCGCACCGCTTTCCACCAATTTGTTCAATGTCGGCCCGAAGGTCTTCTCGAAGTCCCGGCAGTGGGTGCATTGGTAGTCCTCGAACACCGACAGAACCGCTTTGGGCTCGTCGGTGCCGTCTTTGGTGATCAGCTTGTCGGAGGTGACCCGTACCGCCTGGGTCTCGCCGGAGAACTTCTTCTCATTGCCCATCACGATGTAGAGCACCAAGCCCACGGCGAACAGGACCACCAGCGCTGTCAGGCCCACCTTGATGGCCGTATCGCGCTTGCGGTCCTGGGCCTTCAGGTCATAGCGGGCCGAGCTTTTCTTTTTGGTGGCCACGGTCGGCTAATCCTCGCTCTCGGTGGTTGCAGGCGTCTCCAGCGTACCGGCGGCCGCTCCCGCTGCAGCGAGGCCGGCCGGTCAGCTGTGGGTCAGGTGCGCCCGGGCCGCCGAGATCATCTCCGCGTTGGCCGCCGCGATCGCCCCACCGAGCACATTGAGGTTGAGGAAGACGTGGATCATCGAGGCCATCTGCCGGTGGTCCACGGCAACGCCGGCCTCCCGCAGTTTGGCGGCGTACTGCTCACCTTCATCGCGCAACGGATCGAACCCGGCGGTGACCAGCAGCGCCGGTGGTAGGCCGGAGACGTCATCGGCCAGCAGTGGGGAGACCAGCGGGTCGGTGCGGTCCAGGCCGGAGTGCTCCAGGTAGCGGTTTGTGAACCAGTCCATATCGTGTTTGGTAAGCAGGAATCCGTCGCCCAGCAAGCTCCGGGACCGGGTCAGCCCGCGCTGATCGGTGGCCGGATAGATCAGCCATTGCAACGCCGGCAAAGGGTCCCCGGCGTCCCGCGCCAGTCGGCACACGACGGCGGCCAGGTTGCCGCCGGCGCTGTCGCCGGCCACCGCGACCCGCCGGGGATCCGCGCCCAGCTCGGCGGCATGCTCGCGAGCCCACCGGTAGGCGGCGTAAGCGTCATCGACGGCGGCCGGCGCCGGATGTTCGGGGGCCAGCCGGTAGTCGACCGCCAACACATGCACCCCGGCATCGCGGCAGATCAGCCGGCAGGCGGAGTCGTGCGAATCGAGACCTCCGAACACCCAGCCACCACCGTGGTAGAACACGACTAGCGGGGCCGGCGGTCCTCCGGCCGGAGGTCGGTAATGCCGCGCGCCGATGCTGCCGGCCGGTCCCGGAATGACAACCGGCCGGATCGCGGCCACCCGGACATCCCGCTCGTCCAGAGTCCTGGTGAGGGCGTCATTGTGGGCACGGGTCGCGGCTGCGTCGTCGGCTACCACCAGCCCGTTGACACCGGCTGCCTTGTTCGCAGCGAGGAGCAACTGGGCCGACGGGTCCAGCGTGTTGCCGTCGATGGTGATCGCCCGGCCGCCGGCGATAAATCGCTTGACGGTGACGGGCAGTCGCGGGATCAACACGACACCCAGCCGGTTACCGAGAGCAAGTGCCCGTTGTTTGACGGTTGTCATGTGCCGGAGCCTACGCCCGGCGGTGCCAGCGGCATCGGATCGCGGTCTCGTACTATCCTCACCCGAAGTCGGTGACTGCTATCCACCGGAAATTCTCAACTACACAGGCAGGTGACATGACACCGACGGCCGCGGTTCCCACCGTCAAGCTCAACGACGACCACACCATCCCGGCCATCGGTCTCTGCGTTGCCGGGCTGGCGCCTGCCGAGGCGGAGACCGCGGTCGCGGCGGCACTGGCACTCGGATACCGGTTGATCGACACCGCCGGGGCCGATGGCAACGAGGAGGCCGTCGGCCGGGCGGTCGCTTCCTCCGGTATCCCCCGCGGGGAGTTGTACATCACCACGAAACTGGCGACCGCCGATCAGGGCTTCCAGTCATCTCAGGATGCCTGCCGGGCCAGCCTCGAACGGCTGGGAATGGATTATGTGGACCTGTATCTGATCGACTGGCCGGCCGAGGAGAACGGCAAGTACATCGACGCCTGGGCCGGGATCATGAAGTCCAAAGAGGTCGGCCACACCCGCTCGATCGGCGTCAGCAACTTCACCCCCGAGCATCTGTCGAACATTATCGACCTGTCTTTCGTTACCCCCGTGGTCAACCAGGTCGAACTGCATCCACTGCTCAACCAGGCCGATTTACGGACGGAGCACGAGCGGTACGGAATCGTCACCGAGGCATGCTGCCCGCTGGGCAACGGCACCCTGCTCACAAACCCGGCCGTGGCGGCCGTGGCATCGGCGCACGGGAGAACAGCCGCCCAGGTGCTGATCCGCTGGAGCCTCCAACTGGGCAATGTGGTGATCCCGCGCGCTTCCGGTTCGGCTCATCTCGCCGAGAACCTCGACGTGTTCGATTTCGAGCTGAGCGCCGAACAGGTCGAAACCCTCACCGGTCTCGACGACGGCACCCGGTTCCGGGCCACCCCGGCGAGCTAGCACCGGATCGCGACCCGAGACCGCTCCGCGTGCACGCATTAACGCTTCGTGACCTTTAGGTTTATTTTCCATTTCCCCACGCTGAGAAACCCCTGAGCGCTAACGTTCCCCCACCAGTCGTCTCACAGGGTTAGGGGATCCGCAATGAACACCACGGCTCGGACGGTCACAGTTCGCTCATATCTCACCGCAGGGGTGGCAGCACTCGGCGCCGGCGCCATCGCCTTGGCGCCAGTCCAGCCGCTGACGCAGGGACCGGCTCTCTCGCCGGAACTGCGAGGCACGTTCGCAGTGGACCTCGCCGCCTCGATCGACCCGATCACACCGTGGGTCGAGACCTTCCAGACCGCCGCGCTCAACGTCGAACGACTCATCACTGCAGGTACGGCGACTCCGTTGCCGATCATCACGCAGGTGATCACGAACTTCGGAACGTACCTTTCCGAGCTACCCGATATCGGCACCATCCTCGGACAGGTGGTCGGCAATGTGGGCAACGCCCTGGGGGCGCCGTTCGCACAGGATCCGACGAATATCTCGCCCGCAGTCGTCGCCAAGGTGAACCTCGGCCCCGGTTTCGACATCAGCGTGAGTCAGCAGTTTGTTTTCGCCACTCTGCCCGATGTCCTCGGGGACCTCTATGAATCCATCGAGCCGATCCTCAACTTCACCACCTCGCCCATCAGCGGAGTGCTGCTCGGCGCTATCGGCCCGGTGGTCGCACCGGTGATATCCGTCGTGAACAGCGTCGGAGCAATCGTCGACGCGCTGGGGCAGTCTGATTTCGAGGGCGCGATCAACGAGTTGATCAACATCCCGGCGAATGCGGTCAACGCCTTCCTCAACGGCGGACAATTCCTGAATCTGGCCCCGGTGCTGTCGCTGGTGGGTGTCACCCTCCCGGACTCGATCAGCAACCTCGGGTTCAACATGCCCGGGATTCTCAGCACGGGAATCAGCCCGGTGCCGCCCGAGGAAGGCGCCGACGCCGACCCGGTGGCCGGCGTGATGTTCGACGGTCTGGCATTCACCGCGGATCTGGGCCTAGGGGCGCCGATCACCGATCCGGGCCTGTCCGTCGGCCCGATCGGCGCGCTCGTCGGGCTGAATCAGAAGGTGGCTGAGGCGATCGTGGTGACCCCGCCCGCGGAGGCGCCGGCGGAGATCGCGGCCGCCGAGGCTCCGGTGGTCGAGGGTGTGGAGGTGGAGGCCGCGGCCCCCGCCGCCGAGGTCGCCGAGGTTGAGGCTGCGGCACCGGCTGCCGCCCCCG